>NZ_JFYD01000001.1:0-963164 GCF_000588515.1 Acinetobacter sp. 826659
AAAACGTATTGTCGATGCTGAATCATTGAAAGATATTATGATGAGTGAATCCGACTGCTTAAGTGAAATATCACTAGAGGATACTGATTTTAATTGAAGGGTATTTTCTTCAGCTGCATTATCTAAAATATGAATAGAGCTTGATGAAGTAAGTAATGCTTTATCTACAATATAAGTATCATTCCCAGCTTGACCTTGTAAAGCCGTATACACATTGGAATTACCGCCATAAATCAACGTATCATTACCTGCACCACCATACAAATAATCCGAACCTATATTAGAAATTAATGTATCGTCTCCATCACCACCATACAGATAATCATTCTGTACACCACCTTGAATCGTATCATTGCCTCCCAAACCATAAATAGTTGAAATCTCAGCATCTGCTTGAAGATTATCTGCTGCATCAGTACCTAATAATTTACCAATAGTATTAGCTTCAATTTGTGCTTTATTCCAGACTGTTCCATCGTCAAATACAATAGAAGATAATTGTCCCTCACCAAAACGTATTGTCGATGCTGAATCATTGAATGATATTATGATGAGTGAATCCGACTGCTTAAGTGAAATATCACCAGAGGACACTGATTTTAATTGAAGGATATTTTCTTCAGCTGCATTATCTAAAATATGAATATAGCTTGATGAAGTAAGTAATGCTTTATCTACAATATAATTATCATTCCCAGCTTGACCTTGTAAAGCCGTATACACATTGGAATTACCACCATAAATCAACGTATCATTACCTGAGCCACCATACAAATAATCAGAGCCTGAATTAGAAACTAATGTATCATTCCCATTGCCACCATAAAGATAATCATTTCCTATAGATCCTTTAATAATTTGAATAAATGTAGGATCAGTTGGCTTATAAGTTCCCGATGCAGTATTAATTATAGTGGTTAGTGGTTGAGAGCTATTCCCAGCTAGATCTTTAGCAGTTACCCTATATTCTACATTTAACCAATCGAATTTTTCCTCAACATTTACCTGAACCCAAGCATCACCAATTTTTTGTTCAACAATATAACTATCACTTGGCGCATTAAAAATAATTTTATCTGTACTAACATCATAATTAAACAAATTAGCTAATATAGGTGCTGTAGTATCAGGTGCATTTATATTAATTGAACTTTCATTACCTTTAGCATCCGCAGCAATTACTTTTAATAGTTCACCATCTTCATAAACTGTATTCAAAATTACATTATAATACCCGGATGCATCAGCTATTGCCGAACCGATTACATCACCTGCATTATTTTTAACAATTATTGTGGCATTTGCTTCAGTTGTACCTTGTACTGATTGCCCTTCAGTCCATCCACCTTGAATAGTTGGTTGATGCAAAATTGGTGGCGTACTATCTGGTGCAATAACCTCTTTCACTTCAGTTTTATTATCCGATTGATCTGCTGCCGTTACACTTAAGCTTTCGCCATTTAAGTAAGCTTTATCAAGAGTAATAGAATAATTTCCTGCCTCATCTGCATTAGCTGCGCCTACAACTGTTGTTTCGTAATGATCTACTTCTAAAATAGTTTTTGGCACTTCTTGCGTTACATTTACATTTATAACGGGGACTATTGAACTAGAATAATTTACTGTCAAAGTATAGGTTCCAGATGCTAATACTGAACCTTGTGCTAGATCAATACTGTAATTTCCGTTTCCAGCTTGAGAGATACTACCAGTTAGACTTGTATTTAAACTCGCACCAGAAAGTGTTGAGCTATAACTACCAGAAAGTGAATTAGTCGAAGAGCTCAAATTTAAAGAAACATGTGCATTTGTACCTGTAACTTCGAAAGAATATGTTTTCGATAAATAATTTGACTGTACTGTCTCATTCAAAACAGTTTGGGTTTCTAAAACAGTTACTTCTTTATAAACAGCAGTTACTTGTTCTACTGTCACTCTTGCACCTACTTCAGTCGTACCTGTAATCACTTTACCTGCAGCATCTATAAATGCAGTTAAACTTGAAGGCGCTGTAGTGTCCGGTGCAGCTATTGTTTTTGGTGCGGTAGCATTACCTGATTGATCTGATGCTGTAGCACTTAAACTTTCGCCATTTAAGTAAGCTTTATCTAGGGTAACTGAATATTTACCTGTAGCATCTGCTGTAGCTGTACCGACTACAGTTCCTGCAGCATTCTTAACCGTTACAGTAGCTTCTGCTTCAGTCGTACCTGAAACCAATTTACCTGATGAATCAATCGTTGCAGTCAGACTTGAAGGTGCTGTAATGTCTGGCGCAACTATTGTTTTTGGTACTGTAGCATTACCTGATTTATCTGCGACAGTAGCACTTAAGCTTTCACCATTTAAATAAGCTTTATCTAAGGTAACTGAATATTTTCCTGTAGCGTCTGCGGTAGCTGTACCGACTACAGTTCCTGCAGCATTCTTAACTGTTACAACAGCATTCGCTTCAGTCGTACCTGTAACCACTTTACCTGCAGCATCTATAATTGCGGTTAAGCTTGATGGTGCCGTGGTATCTGGTGCAACAAGGGGTTTCGGCGCTGTAGCATTACCAGACTGATCTGATACTGTAGTACTTAAGCTTTCGCCATTTAAATAAGCTTTATCTAAGGTAACTGAATATTTACCTGTGGCATCTGCGATAGCTGTACCAACGACAATTCCTACAGCATTCTTAACTGTTACAACAGCATTCGCTTCAGTCGTACCTGCAACCACTTTACCTGCAGTATCTATAATTGCAGTTAAACTTGATGGTGCCGTGATATCTGGTGCAACTATTGTTTTTGGTGCGGTAGCATTACCAGATTTGTCCGCAGCCGTTGCACTTAAACTTTCACCATTTAGATAAGCCTTATCTAACGTAACTGAATATTTTCCTGTAGCGTCTGCGGTAGCTGTACCAATTATGGTTCCTGTCGAATTCTTAACTGTCACAACAGCATTCGCTTCGGTTGTACCTGTAACCACTTTACCTCTAGTATCAATTGCTACCGTCAAACTTGTTGGGGCAGTTTTATCGTCAGCCAAAATTGTTTGAATTATTGATTTATTACCAAATAAATCTTCGGCAGAAATAGTAAGATTTTCACCATTTAAATAAGCTTTATCTAGTATGACTGTATATTTTCCATCATTATCAGACTTTGCAGTACCAATGATTTTTCCAGATAAATCTTTGACGGTGACAGTTGAATTAGCCTCTGTCAAACCTGTAATAGTCTTACCATTAGAAGAAATAGCATATGCTAAAGTAGGAGCCGTAATATCAGAAGCGATAAGCTCTTGTTTAACTGTACTATTACCAGCAGCATCTTGAGCAGAAACTTTTAGTGTTTCACCATTAATATACGCTTTATCCAAATTAATTAAGAATGTCCCATCTGCTCCAGCTTTAGCAGAACCGATCACTTGGCCAGCTATATTTTCAACTGTAACAGTTGCACCAGCTTCTGTTAAACCAGTTACCGTTTTACCATCTTTCGACAATATTTTAGTTAAACTTGCTGGAGGAGTCCGATCTGAAGGTGCTGAGCTATCACTACCACCACCACTTGATGCTGCTACCGCAATACCACCAAGGGCTATCGCAGCACCACCCCATAACATTGCTTGTGAATCCAACAAACTCTTTTCTTTTAAAACTTCGTCCTTTTCAACTTTCTCCTCAGCCTCAGAATTATTTTCTACTTGCTGACTAGAAACTTGCTCTATGAACTGTTTATTTGGACTAATACTATATGATTCAGCTTGAATTACCTCACCACTTTTAAGAGTAATTTCAAAACCATTTCCACTATCTTTTACACTTTGAACTAAAGAAGCATCTAAAGTAATTTTTTGACCATTTTTAATAAAAGTAAGTATGTTTTGCATTTTTGTAAAAACCTATTTATAACGCAAAAAATTTACCACAAAAAATAATAAAATCCATAAAAATTCATAATAATAATTTTATTAATCGATATAATTTACCTCACCAAGACTATATTTAATTAGCACAATAATTTGATCTTAATTTTAATAATTTGTAAAGCTACACTAGCTTTCATGGCTTAAAACAAAAGTAAATGATGATAGAAGAAAGGCAAAACCATAATATTATTTTTAAAACTTTTATGGAGATGCTTGAGAAGCGGATCATTGCGGGTTAAAAATCTTTGTTTTTTAATTTATTGAGCTCAAATATTGCATTTTTATATTCAAGGTATGCCTTTTCACTAATTAGAACCACAGCATCTTTCTCTTTTCGTGTAATTTTTACGGCATAACCTAACAGCACTCTTTCCATAACCTTTGAAAATTGTGATCTTGCATTCGCATAATTAATTTGTTCCACAATATTAGCCCATCTCAAATAAAAGAAAGCCACTTCTGATATTAAAGTGGCTGTGATTACATTAAAAATTGTATCGACCTAATAAGTTGATTCGAGATAATTTCCCTTCTAAATCTGAAAATGTTTCTCTCTTTCCATAGGTGTATTCAACACCAAGATCGACTTTCTCAACAGGCGTCCAAAATAAATTGACGCTTGCATTGATGAGCCTTTTATTTTGATCAGGGTTATTTTCTGAAAAATTTGAATCTTTATAGATAAGGCTACCAGCAGATAAAGAAGAGCGTAAATTTTCATTCCATTTACGCAGATACCCTAACTCAATAGAATCAAATTCACTTAAATACATTCGATTTTGATCAAAGTAGAAGGCATCATTATCTTTTGAATAAAGCATGTAACGGTTATCGCCAGCGATGTGATAGTAATTAAACACAACTGAGTCGTTTTCAGAAAGCTTATACTTTGTGCCTAATCCAGCACCCCAAGCAAGTTTAGTTTGCTCTTCATTCGTGTCAGAAACTGCTCGATTTTCATGAACCATACCATGCAATTGAACCAAGAAATCTGGATTCTTAAATTCATACCGCATAGTTAATGCAGGAAAACGGCTTCCACCTTCTACATTTTTATTTTCAACATCACCACCTTCCAAAGCGACTAATAATTTTTGTTTGGCATCAACGATGTGCTGATAACGGATTTGGATATTACGCTGAGTTCCAGTACCCATTGCTCCTGTAAAATCAACCAAACTTGGAGCTGTATCACTATTCACAAAAGGTGAAGTGGTTTGACCAATCAACCAATTTCCTAGTGAAATATAAGCATGTCTAACCCGAACAGAACCATTACCGTTATCTCCACCATTTCCCATGAAGTCGGCTTCTAGCTTTCCAACCAAATCTCCTTTCGAGGTCGGCTTAACGATATTCACCCCTACACGTGAAGTCGCAGCAGAAACATTTAATGATTTACTTGTTGAGTTTGAATTGTCTAATGGTATTGATCCTGTCTTATTCGCAATTGAACGCGTTGAACCTTCAAAATCATATGCAGCATCAACACGTATATTTCCATAAAATTTAATTTTAGTCTGATCAGTCGAAATAGGCTTGTCAGTGTTTAATGTTTTGCTTTGGCTCAATTCAGGAGCTTTATTCAATCCGTTATTTTGATTTAAATTCTGCCTCTCCATGAGATAGTCTATTTGCTGTTGTAATTTAATTATTTTTTCATTTAGCGCCGAGTTATCTTCGCTTTCAGCTTTGGCTTGCTGCAAAGTAATACTCATTAATAATGATAAAGAAATTATCCCTTTATATTTCATGTCCTTTTCCTTTAGACGAAATCACATAGACCGAATTGAAATTTCCTATTTTTCAATCAGTAAAATAATGATTATTGAATTAACTTTAGATAGGCTAACGAAGCTCAATCATTGACTTCGCTAGTTCCCTTTGTGTTTGAATGGTTTTGAATAACCTTATTCCGGTAATTCACATCCTTTTTGTTTTAAGCTGTTAATCACCCAACTACGATCATTTTCACCTACGGCGATTTGCTCTAATTGCTTTTGTTCAGCGGCATGTTTGGCGCTTGCTTTCAGATAAACTTCTTCAACTTCCGCATAAGGCACGCTTAAAAGCCCATCTTCATCACCTAAAATCAAGTCTCCAGGTTCAACCACCATTCCATTAATCGCGATAGGAACATTAATTTCCCCAGGTCCGTCTTTATAAGGTCCTCGATGTGAAATTCCTGCCGCAAAAAGTGGAAAATCTCCCTCTCCAATGACAACCGAATCACGTATAGCGCCATTAATAACGATGCCGGCTATACCTTTCTTAATGGCATACGCAACCATCATTTCTCCAATTAATGCATTGGTTAGATCGCCACCAGCATCAACCACAATGACGTCCCCCGGCTGGGCGATATCAATAGCATAGTGCAACATCAAGTTGTCCCCCGGACGAGCCTTAACTGTAATGGCAGGCCCACAAAGATATCCCTTTTTATGCATTGGTCTTAATTGAGTCCCACCTGAAGTCATTCGATTCATTGAGTCACTGACATTAGCGACTGGTAGATCTCGATATTGCTCAATCCATTTTTGCTCAACTTTTTTGTCGTTTTTTAGCACTCTAAAACCAATTGCCATAACTTTTCCCTTAGATCAGTTTTCTTGTGCAAATTAATATGACAGCATTTTTTTGAAATGTCATTTCATTTTTAATTAAATTTAAACTAAAATTTACACAATTTTTAAATTTAATTTTTTCTATTGACTATTTTTTTGAAATGACGTTTTAATAATGTGGATTATTAAGGACGTATTTTGCTCAAAATACTTAAATGGAGTGCAAGTCAAAATGAAACGTAAAGTTCTTATCACGGGGCCAACATTAACTTCAGATGCGTTACTGTATGCTCAGTCCCATGATATTCAGTTGATTCCAACTGAACCCTACATGGCAAAAGATGAAATGGAAAAACTCATCCATGATGAACAGCCTGATGCAATCATTGTTCGAACAGGCAAACTTTCTAGAGATATGATTTTTGCTTCTGATAATTTAAAAGTGATTGCAAAACATGGTGTTGGGTTTGACACAATTGACACTCAAGCTGCTGCTGAACGAAAAATTCCTGTCACTATTGCAGTAGGCGCAAATGCACAATCTGTTGCCGAACACGCTTTTGCACTCATGTTTAATGTTGCGCGACAAGTCACATGGTTAGACCAACGTATTCGAGAAGGTCATTGGGACAAAGCAAGTGCAAATGGTGTGGAGCTTTATGGCAAAACGTTGGGCTTAATTGGTTTAGGGGCAATCGGTAGCATACTCATGAAGTTAGTGGCTCCCTTAAACATGAAAGTAAAAGTATATGATCCGTTTTTACAAAATTTGCCAGAGCTCGATTATGTAGAACAGGAACACGAATTTGAAAAACTTTTAGAAACCAGTGACATTATTAGCCTACATTGTCCACTTACAGCAGAGAATAGACACTTATTTTCTCACGCCCAATTTGAAAAGATGAAACGCTCAAGCATCTTAATCAATACAGCACGTGGTGAATTAATTGATCAAGCTGCATTAGTTGATGCACTAAAAAATAATAAAATTGCTGGTGCAGGTTTAGATACCTTTTCTTCAGAACCGCCAGAAAAAGATAATCCACTATGGGAATTACCTAACTTGGTTGTGACTCCTCACATAGGAGCAAACACAACAGATTCACGTAATCGCGTTGGTCTTTTAGCACTTGAACAGATTGTGAGTATTTGGAATGGCCAATTACTAAACCCACGAGCTATCGCTAACTGGAAGTTACTCAATAGCTAATCATGGAACTCAATTGTTTCTAAGCTTTTAGATGCGAGAACAATTAAAATACTGAATATAAAAAAGGATTTTTTTATGTCTACAGAATACTCTCAACCGAGTGCGATTGAACGTGAAACAATGCGCAAGGTGGCGTGGCGATTACTGCCATTTTTAACACTTTGTTATGTCATCGCTATTATTGATCGTGGCAATATTGGTATGGCTTCATTACAAATGAATGAAGATCTTGGCCTAACAGCTACTGCTTTTGGTTTTGCCAGTAGCTTATTTTTCTTTGCATATTTTCTATTTGAAGTACCCAGCAACCTCGCCATGCAAAAATTTGGAGCAAAAGTTTGGATTGCTCGAATTATGGTGACGTGGGGAGTGATTACAGCCGCAACAGCTTTCGTTGAAAGCTCTACATCGTTATATATTATGCGATTCTTACTCGGTGCTGCCGAAGCAGGGTTTTTCCCGGGTGTCATTTTATATTTAACCTATTGGTTGCCTGCAAACTATAGAGCCAGAATGGTCGCAATATTTATGGTGGCGATTCCGGGTGCAAACTTTATCGGTTCACCACTATCGGGACTTTTATTATCGCTAGATGGCTGGATGGGCATGCGTGGGTGGCATTGGCTATTTATTTTAGAAGGTATCCCTGCCATTTTATTAGGTATTGCCTGCCTATTTGCACTCACAGATCGACCAGAACAAGCAAAATGGCTTAATAGCGAACAAAAAGCTTGGTTAGTTGAAAGATTACAGTTTGAACGTCAACAAAAAACCCCAATTGGCCATATTTCACTATGGCAACTTTTAAAGAATAAATATATCTGGTTTATGATCATTATTTATTCTGGTGCTTCTGCTGCTGGCAGTACAATGAGTGTTTGGGCGCCACAATTAATTAAATCATTTGGTTTGAGTAATTTAGAAATCGGTTTAGTGAATGCGATTCCTTATGGCCTAGCTTCTATTGCAATGATTTTTTGGGGTCGTAGCTCAGATCGTAAAAATGAACGCCGTTGGCATACAGCAATCACACTATTGATGATCTCATTTGGTTTATTAATTGCTTTGTTCACGTCTTCACTTATTGGCACAATCTTTTTACTCAGTGTCGTATTAATTGGTGCTTATTCTATGAAAGGTCCTTTCTGGGCTTTAGCATCCTCATGGATGTCACCGACTACAACGGCGGCAGGTCTAGCAGCCATTGGTGCATTTGCCAATCTGATTGGTGGCGGGTTGATGGTAAATATCTATGGCGCAATTCATGATGCAACAGGAAGCCACGCTATTGCCTTACTTCCACTTGCAGCACTAAACCTTGTGTCGGCTATTATGGTTTTCGTTATGTCTAGAAAAAAAGCTGTTTTGTTTAGCCAACCACAAAGTACTTCATAAACAATATACATAAAAAAGGGGCTAACGATTTAGCCCCTTTTTTATATCTACAATATTAGAATTAATTACGAATACTCTTACCACCTAAACTTTTCGTTAAATCATCTGCAATTTTGAAGAAAAAATCCCCCACAGATTTTGCAATTTCCGCAGTAAAACGACTTGATGGCCCCGAAACGACTAATGCTCCAACTACATCATTTTGAGCGTCAAATACTGGCAATGCCATTGAAGCAGCATGTGGCTCCGTTACACCTGTTGAATAAAAAGGTTCAGTTCTTGCTAAAACCTGTTCGTGTGTTGATCGCAATGCTTGAGCGCCTGCTGCCCCATCCATTGGTCGAACTTCGCCCGGCTGAATATGAACACGCAGTCGATGGGTAGAGTTCACTCTATATTGGCAAAGACGATATGCCCCATGTTTAACGTAAAATGAAGCAGTTTCACCAGTTTCATCAACAAGTTGCTGTAAACACGGCACCACATGTCTTTCTAGATCTAAAGCATCTTGATAAATTGTATTTAAACGCATAACTTCACTGGCAAGCGTATATCTGCCATCCGAAAGACGGTTAACAAAACCAAAATCTTCTAGCGAAACGATTAAGCGCATGATGGTTGCTTTATTTAATTCTGTTCGTTCTGCGAGTTCTGCTAGGGTTAAAGATTTATCACCTATTCTAAAAGCAGTTAACAAAGTTAAAAGGCGATCAGCCGATGCATTTCCGCTTGTTGCTGGGTGAGGTTTAATTTTAACCATGTTTTTCCTACAATAGCTTGATATCAATTTTAATGTATTGAATTAGGTTTTTAACTTTACCATATTTCTTATATTTTGATTCTATCTCTCGACAGCAACTTCTTTCATTTATCAAAGTACTTAAAATATGAAGCATAGCCTCATTATTAGTATGCTTTACGACTAACAATGAGACCTATATTAATTTCAATTTTAAGCCCGTATTACGCTTCTATCTTTTTGTCCTTACTACTTGAATAGATAAAATATAAAGCAATCGCTAGGCAAATTAGCGCTCCTAATCGATACAGTGAAAAAGGAAGCATTTCATTACCAAACCAGCCAAAGTTATCAATCAAGATACTCATCAAAAGTTGCCCAAAAATTACAGCTACCGTAGCAACCGCGGCTCCGATTCTTTGCACGGCCAGTACCATAATGACAATATAAGGCACTCCACACATAGCACCTAACAACTGCCATTTGGGAACATCTAACAAGGTTAAGGTTTGTTTTGGTTCAAAGTAAAAAATAAGGAGCGCCGTAATTAGAGCACCGACTGAGAAAGTCAAAAAAGCACTACGAAATACACCAACTTTTGCTCCAAGTTGACCATTAATTGCAGCCTGTACACTCAATAAAGCACCACCAATGACGGCGAGAAGGATCATTAAAATTGTCATGCGGGTCTCCTATGCTTTTGCGACAAGTACAAGTGCAGCAACAATAAAGATGAGTGCCAAAATTCGTTTACGGTCTACCTTTCGGTGTGGAGTCCCCAACAAACCATAGTGGTCGATGATCAGGCTTTTAGACACCTGACCCGCTAAAATGCCTATCATCGTCATGGCAATACCGATAATTGGAGTGGTAATGGTCAAAATAATGACGTAAGCAGGCCCAAGAACACCACCGAGTAATTGCCAAGATGGAAGCGTAAAAAATGAAGGGCTATTACGTGGACTAAAAAACAGCATGAGTAAAAAGGTAAGTGCTGCACCCACACCAAAAATACTAAAGGTGGCCCATAACTCACCCACTTCCTTTCCTAACGGCCCTAAAAGCCCTGCTTCAACCGATAGCCCCATACCCCCAAAAATGGTTAGGAGTAGTAATAGAATTTGCATCTATATTGCCTCATCTGTATCTAGGCAACGAATACTAAGGTAGCTAATTCATCTGAAAAACAGCATAATCCATGAATCACTTTTGCAGAAATTGCACAAATGGATTTAACAAATTCGATTGATATCCGCACGCTTCGCTTCTTTATTAGTGTTTACAATGCTCAAAACTTCTCGAATGTAGCGCGGAAAGAAGATGTGTCTGCATCTATGATTTCTCGAACCATCCAGCAGCTTGAAGATGCGTTGGGGCAACAACTTTTCTATCGAAATACACGAGCAATCACACCGACCGAATCGGGCAAATTATTTTTTGAATATGCAAAAAGAATTACCGAACAATTTGATGAAGCACAAAAGGCTTTACAAGATAAAACCATAGAACCATCCGGACTCGTCCGCATCAATGCCCCTGTATTTTTTGGTCAACGGCATATTGCGCCGTGGTTGGCAGGTTTATCAGAACGTTATCCAAGGCTTTTAATAGAGCTAATTCAAACCGATGAATTTATAGATCCGTTACGCGAAAGCACCGATTTAATATTTCGCATTGGAACGCTGACCGACTCATCATTTCATGCACGTATTTTTGGTACACAAAAATATCATTTGGCAGCGTCTCCTCAGTATGTTGCCAAATACGGTACTCTTAATCACCCAACAGAACTTAATCAACACAAATGCCTAGTCTATAAAGGTTTTGAAGGTCCTAACCGCTGGTTAGTGAGAAAGCCTGATGAAGAATGGGTACATTATCCTCTTACTCCCTTGCTGTCTTCAAACAATGCCGAGAGCTTAATGACAGCTGCGCTTCATGGTATGGGTATTGTTTTATTTCCTGATTGGTTGATTGGCGAAGCTTTAAAACAAGGTCATTTAGTCAAGCTTTTACCTGAATATGAAGTCGCGATTAAATCACAACCCCAGCATATTGCAGCCATTTATCCAAATGTCCGCCATCCGCCTTTAAATATTCGAGTAGTGATCGATTATTTTGCTGAAATCTATGGAGACACACCGTATTGGCAGAATTAATTTTTTTGAATAGAGTAAAAAGAGACCAATTAACTGGTCTTTATATATATAAGATCACTCATAAAAAACCCACAGAAGTAGGTCATTTATATTCTATATAATAGCTGTTGCCATCAGAACTGTTGAAAACCATATTTAAAGTAGGGTAAATAAATTCACCTCTTAACAAAATATATTCAACTTTAGTTCTCTGAACTCTAGATGAATGATTGATTTTATTAGTATTTTCCTCTGTATAGTTTGCCTGTGCCCTTGTTTCTTTTCCTTGGTAATCAATAATTGTAATATCTTTTAGCATTTATATGCTCCAATTTAATTAGACATATTATGCTTAACAAATTTTTTATACTATCAATATTTTGTAGGCAACTAATTTAAATTAATTTTTAAAATTTAATCATCTGTACCTTGAGAAAATTTATATATGTGTGCTTTATGTACCCCTACTTGAAATTGAGATAGGATATTTTCAAGTTTTAAAGGATAAGACTCAACAGGTTACATATAATTGATTTTATTTACGAAATATACAGTCGAAATAAAGTCCATTTCTATGACATATCAACACATATCAGTCTTAAAACAACCGTAATGTAAAGTGATTTAAAGCGTAGTATGAACTTTCCCTAGTGAAGATAAGAAGATAAAAATGTCAGGTTTTAAAAGTTTTTCTCAAAATACAACTAACAACGCTAATGTCATTAAAGCCCAAATGAATAAGCATTCTGCAACACAACCACCTACCGAAACTCAACCATCAGAAGTTCCTGGCACCGTAAAAGATTTGCCTGAGAATAATGATCAACCTGATCCAAATAACAAATAATTTCTTATTAACAGTGCCTTGGAAGTTATTTTGAGGTCCTGCTACTATTAAGAATAAATTAGTGCACTGATTTATTATATTATTAACTACTTTTATCAATTTGATTTGTTTAGTTATTTTACGAAATTTCAGCCATTCATTCCAGAAAATTGATATGACTAGTCTCTCAGATATGAGGGGCTTTTTTAATTGTATTTCTACTTAACCAGTACTTACCCACTCATTAAAAAGAGCACCTAAGTGCTCTCTCATCCTTATTGATTTTTGTATAAGGCAAAATTTATTGCCCTTTCATATGCCTGTTCCTGTAACTCCGTATATACATAAAAGTGCTGTTCTGCTTTGGTCACAGGGTTAATAAGTTTCATTGGTTCATAACTATGAGTATTTAAATCATTAGGATCAACATCAAAAGCTTCTAGTTGCTGCTCTTTCCATTCTCCACTTAGTACACCACCTACACAAAGCCATTTCGTTGTATTGTCTGACATATCTAATCCATATTTTTGGAGGTGTTTACATACCATATCACGCTGGTCTTTGAGCTGTATTATTTTTTTCATGACTAAAAATCGATCATCTAATTAAATGACTTCTTCAGTAAAGTGACTTTAGGATCCATCAAAACAATAAAGCCCTCCATTAGAGGGCTAGATTCAAAGCTACTTAAGTAAACTTACAATATTGGTCCAACCCATCTTATGAGCCAAATCTAAAGGAGTCATTGATTGATTATTTACCTCCAACTTATTCGTATTCAACCTTAAAAGCTCTTGAACAAATAAATAATTACCCGCTATAACTTCACGATGTAATAATTGATTACCACTTTCATCTTTTTCAGTAATGATTGCAGGGCCTGTCTTTATAATATTTATGAACTGATCCAAAATATTCTTACACATGGGGTGTTCATCTAGGTTTTCGGGACAATTTTTCTGCTCATAAACTAGAAAAATTTCATCAGGATTACCAAAATCAATCCCCCATGCCTCATCATATTCTTTACGATCTGATGCATTTAAGGTCTTACGATGTTCTTGAATCGTAAACCCACCATGAACAGTGCCATTAGATAAAAACATCCAATCAACTATAGACTCAAATTGAAGCCTTACAGTTTCACCAGCTTGCACATTATCAATAATATAAGGTTCGTTTAACAAAGTTCCTGAAATTGTACTCCCATCAAAATCAACTTGATCAATCCACATATACTCAATTAAAGGTTCATTTTTATCTTCAAGGTTTTCTTGGATAAATGCACACTTCACATAAGCCAGCTCTAGAGCAGGAACAATTCGTCGATATTCCCAATAAAGTTCACGCCAGAAATATTTAAATGTACTTTTAGCACTCTCAAAAGCTAGAATCATTTCTGGAGATTCATTCTTATGCAATTTATTCATATAATCCATATTACAGTTAATTAATATTGAACTTGCTTATAATAACACTATGATAAATTTAAATATCTTTAAATTTCTTAACAATGACACTAATATTTATAAAAAAATAACGGCCAAGGCTAAGACCAAGCCAAAGTAAGATTCTTGAGAAAAAACCTCTAGCAAAGCCCATTCAAACAGGTTACCTTTTATATAAATTAAATTTTGCAGTTAGTTAATTTCCTAAAGTTTAGGTTTAGTTCAGTTATATTTATTATGATCAAAAAATTAAGTACATTATTAATATTATTGTCTCTATCACTTCATGGATTAGCTGCAATACATATGAGTCCAAGAATTGGAAGCTCCTCTTATAGTGGCCCCCTCGACACACTTATATTAATGATTGTGGGGATTGGAGCTTTATATTTTTATTATAAGTCATTCTTAAAATGGATTAAACGAAAATCAACTGGTGAAAAACCAGAACGTAAACTTGGTCTTGATGACTGGGGCATTACACTTGCAGGATATGTAATGGTATCAATATTTGCATGTGGACCTATATTTGAAATACTACAAAGTATAGGCGACTATCAACTTGTAAGAGACACTTGGTATATTGTATTTATATTTTGTTTTGGATTATTGTTTTTTTTAAGAAGAACCTAAGAAGCTGTCTAATATATAAATTAAAAATCCCACTAATAATCAATATTCAGTGGGATTTCTATAGCGAAACATGTTCGACTAACTTAGATACTTCAGTACTGATACTTATAATTAAGATATAGAAAATAGAGAGCGTACATTACTCCCGCGACAATGAGAGTAAGAAAGAATGAAACTAAACATATGATTTTCATTTCAAATGATATATTCGCTTTAATTCCTGTCTCTTGCTCTCTTCTTTTTATAGAAAGATAACCTTTCATATTCCAAAAAGTGAAAAATATAATCGTAATAATTATGAGACAAAGCAAAAGATAGTATTCTGATGTGAAAGGATTATTGATAGCGTCATTGCATTTTTGCTTTTCTATTATTTCTGCTTGAGTTAATTCAGTTTTCACTGAAACACCCCATTTCTGACTATCAGGTAGAAAATACTTATATTCACAATAATCTATAAATTTTTCTTTCTGATCACGTCCGTCTCCTCTAGTGCCAGAAGATGAGGTGTGATTAAGCCTTACTGTAGTAGTTGTCATTTGCCATTAGTATTTAAAAATTTGGTGCAATTATAAATACCGACTAGCTCTAAACTCAATAAACACCACTACAACAAAAAAGCCCATCTTCCGATGAGCTTTTTATTTAATTAAGAATATTAAATGCATTAGGCTTTAAATTCTGCTAATACAAAGTTTTTTACTATTTCATCAAAATTTGGTTTTAGAAGAGTTGGCTTGCTATCTTTTATAGTTTTATACCAATAACTCGCTGCAACTCCCATACTAATCAAAGCTAACAATTTCATTGCTCACCTCACTTATTGGGAAGAGTGAAACTTAAAGTATCATTCGCGTTTGTAGCGTTCCAACTCGTTTTAACGAGGTTTCTGTATGTTTTTTAAGCAATGTGTAATAAAAAAAGCTCACATCTTTGTGAGCTTTTTAAGCTTCAGAATGAAAATATCTGTATATTAATTCAAATCATATTAACTGCACATTCTATAAATAACATACCAGAAACTAGCCTATTTGTAAGCTCATCCTTTCTACAAAGAATGTTCCCGTTCTATTTAAGTTAGTCTTTACACTTAACTTTTAAAATTGCCGCTTTCGTATTCACCGGAATAATCATTCCTGAATTGTAGGCAGTGTGATGGTTTACAATTTTGTTATTACTATCTAACTCATCAAAGCCTTTATTCTTACATATTTCTTCAGCCTTATTGATGAGCTTTGACCGTAAAGCATCCCTTGAACCAAATGCATTGCTTTGAGCATGAAGTTGATAAATTCCAGGATTTATCTCGGCTACGGTAGGCGGAAACATTTGTAAACAACCTGTCAGCATTAATGGAACTATACCCAGAATAGTTATTAATTTAGTCTTTTTCATTTATCTGATCTTCAAAAATAATTAAGCAAAATAAATCTTAAAAATGACAATATAATTTCAATAATTAAATTCTCATTTTTGAGAATAAAATCATCTGAAATTAATTCAATAAACTCTGATTAATCAATGATTCAATTTTTTGAGATGCAACTGAATTATAATAAGTACACTCATTCTTTGCTTCCTCAATTGCACTTTGGAATGAAATTACATCAATATTACTATTAAATGAATCAAGCGATCTTTCATAACCTGCAACTAGAGTCTCAATTGAAGTATTAGGATTTTTTTGCCAATAACCTGAAGCTAATTTATTGTCTATATTCATATAAACCGAAATCGTATAATACTTTGGATCATTTGCCTCAGTATTTAAATAAGCCCACTGTATATTGCCCCATTTTCCAGTAACGGCATTACTTCCAGCTAAAGAAATATAATTTGAAAGGTTATTAACACTGACACCATTAATAAAAGCCAAGCTGTCCTTATTTGTAATTACATAATAAGGTACTGAATAACTTGTTCTTTCAACTTGAAAACATTTCGCTCCTGCTGGAAATGTATTTTTCTTAGTTAACGCTAAAAAATCTTTAAACTGATCACCAATAAGTTCTGGATGAAAAAATACACTTGTAGGAATTTTCTCTACAAGAAGATTCCAATATACAGCGGTTCTGTCACTTATCCTGACATTTTTTAAATCAATCCAGCGTCCTTTCTCTTCTATAACAATATTTTTTAGACCATCTTTGTTATAAGGGGTTTTTCTAAGTGTCGTTCCATCTTGTGAAGTAGATCTCAAAATGTAACGTCTATAACCCAATGGATACTTCGTCTCATCTGGTCTATAAAGGCCATCTGTACTTAACATTAAGCGTCCAATATCTGGTTCTGTACCTTTATCTAACCTAGGATAATCAGTATACCAAATATTTCCATTTCTTGAATTCTTTGTAATCTCAACGAATGTTGTATCAAACTGAATAGATCCCCATTTATAAGAAGTAGTATTATCAAATTCTGTATTAAGAATTTCATCTTTTGTTGTGGCAACAGTTTCGTTACTTCCACCACCACCACAGCCCACTATAAGACCTGAAAGTAGAAAAAGAAAAATAGTTTTATTAAGTGTCATCAAATTTACTCTTTTTTATTGACTGGTATAAAATACTTTTAAATATAATAATTTAAAAATTTATTTTATGAAATAATTAATTCTCAGTTTTAACTTCTTTAATAGCAGACGTGATAATAGAAAACTATTAACGGCCTATCCCACCCAAAAAACCTCTCCACCACCACATCCCTTTCATCCAAACTCTTTGAGCTTAAAATCTGGAACATCAAGCCATCGATTAAGTTTAAAACCAAATTGGCATTGGGCTTTAATGAATGAGTTTCCAAACTAAAAACCAAATCAAAAAGTTCTTTAAGCAACCATTTTCTATATTCAAGCGCTATGCGGTAGGCCTGAGGGTAAATCTGTTTAGTTTCAAAAATGGCTTTAAGTAATAGATAGTACAGGCTATTAAAATTGACATGTAAAACAATAATCTCTTTAAGTTTGTCGCTTGAGGTTCGGTAACAGCTTGAGTAAATAATTGCCAGCACTTCTTCTTTGAGTTTGCTTTTTTGAAAAGATACGCACATTTCAATAAGCCGCTGTTTTGAGTGAAAGTAATTATAAAAAGTGGCCTTAGGAATTTTGGATTTTTTGACAATTAAGTCCACGCCCGTATTGTGAAATCCATAGAGATTGAACAACTCTATTGCTATATGAATAACCTGTAATTTTTTGGAAGATCTTTCTAAAGTTGGCATCGTTTTACCGTTATAAATTCTTGTTGTTGCTAAAAGAGATTAAAAAGCCTGTGCCTTTTCTGGGAGAAAAAAAGGCACAGCAAAGCCGTAAAGACTGTGCTTGGCACATCTCAAGTTTTATTGTTGCTAAGTTTTAGACGTAATGATTTAAAGCCTGAAAAGCCTATAGCTCATCAAACTGGTTTAAAACTTTAAGTTGTGTCGAGATAGTTTTTGACAGTGACTGCCAATAATTTATGAATGTGCATAGCCAACTCCTTCTTTTGGGAGTTCTGCCAAAGCATTATAAATTATGGTGGCAGAACGGAAGCAGGTTGACGGACTGGTTTGAACTCCAGCACACCCGAAGGTGTCCCACTCCCGCCCTACCGCTACGGGAGGGAACGAGGTGTGCACACAAGACTACTCCTCAGAAGAAATAATCCTGATGTGGTTCAAATAGCGGTCCGTCAAAACCGGCTGGCAATGTAGGCCAGCCCGCAAATGGTAATCTTCAATATTTGAGCTGTCAATGTGAAATTGGCTAGAAATTATTTAATTAAATTATTGTTTTTCATTTAATTACATAATTAAGGAAAACCTTAAATATTGGCTTAACAATTTGCTTTTATAACAGCATTCTAAAGCTTTCTTTTTATTGTGACCGCGCTTACTCGACCATAAATATTTTAAAATTTTGAGGCTAAAAAAGGAGGCATTGGCCTCCTCTTTTAATTCAAACTATAAACATCTGGTGGTAGTTAAATACCTTTATCTGTCCGATATTATTGAAGATTCTTTGAGTATGCTTTAGGTGATATTTGTGTGATCTCTTTCTTTTCTAGACGATTTAACAATGTGCCAAAGATAGCTGCAACAATGTACATAAATAATGAATAAACGGCTGCTGGCATAGCGGCCATACTGCTTGCCATTACTGTAAAAGCAATGGTCATGGCTAAGGTACTGTTATGAATTCCAATTTCAAATGCGCAAGCTTTTGCCTGAAAGCTATTTACACCTAATAATCTTGGAACAAAATAGCCAACCATTAAACTACATACGCAGAACAGCAAAGTTGCCAATCCAATTTGCCCAATATACGTCATCAGATTTTGGTAATCTCGTGCAACTGCTAATATGATGATTGATACGAGAAAAATGATAGCAAAGATACGCACAGGTTTATTGAGCTTTTCAGCCGTATGCGGCGCAAAATGACGGACTAGCATCCCGATCCCAACGGGAACTAAAATAATAAGAAAAACCTGTATGATTTTCGAGAATTGCAAACCTACATTTTGTCCATTTTCCATAAAGTGTTGTATTGCAAAATTCACAATTAATGGAAGTGTAAAGGCAGCAATGACCGAATTTATAGCCGTTAAAGTAATATTTAAAGCGATATCTCCTTTGTAGAGATAACTAAATAAGTTAGCTGTTGGCCCTCCCGGTGACGCAGAAAGGAGCATTAATCCAACAGCAAGCATGGGTGGTAAAGCAAGAACCTTACAAATAATAAATGCAATACCGACTAAAATAACCAGTTGGCAAAATAATGCGATAAAGACGGCTTTGGGGTGTTGTCGCACGTTTTAAAATTCTTTTATGGTCACCTCAAACCCCAACCCTGCCATAATAATTGCGAGTGCAATTGGTAAAAATACGGTAATTAATCCTGAACCCATAATCTCATTCCTTTTTCATTTATTTATGGAGCTTCTAGTCCCATACGCTTATGTTTTTAATTAAAAGTTCTTATTAAACCTTTAGTTCTTTTCTTAAAATTTTACCCACATTCGACTTGGGTAATTCATTGATAAATTGAATATAGCGTGGTTGTTTGTAGCCAGTCAGGTTTTCTTTTGCATAGATTTGGATTTCTTCAACCGATAAAGAGTCATCCTTTTTGACAATAAAGGCTTTCGGCACTTCACCCGATTTTTCATCTGCAATACCAACCACGGCGACTTCCAAAATTTTTGGATGTTGGGCTAAAACTTCTTCAATTTCGTTCGGAAAAACATTAAAGCCTGAAACTAAAATCATGTCTTTTTTACGGTCAATAATTTTGGTATAGCCTTTTTCATTCATAAAGCCAATATCACCCGTTCTAAAGAAACCATCAGCAGTCATGACCGCTTTCGTTTCTTCAGGTAAATTCCAATAACCTTTCATGACCTGCGGGCCACGAATTGCAATTTCTCCAGTTTCACCGGGTGCTAATTGATGACCTTCATCATCCAAAATTGCAATATCCGTGCTCGGTACAGGAATACCGATCGTGCCACTAAAAGTATTAGAGATTGGCGGGGTAAAGGTCGCAACAGGAGAAGTTTCTGATAAGCCATACCCTTCACGGATAATACGTCCTGTCAGTTTTTCCCATCCATCGGCAGTAGATTTCAAAATTGCCATACCGCCGCCTGTGGTAATTTCTAAACGGCTATGGTCCAGCTTATTAAAGCCTTCATGATTAATCAGTGCATTAAATAATGTATTTACAGCAGGAAAAACCGTAGGACGATATTTTTCAAAACAATGTACAAGAGCATCTAAATCACGCGGATTTGGAACTAAAACAGTGGCATAACCTTTATTCATTGCACTGTGCAATAAACAGACAGTAAAACCAAAAATATGATAAAGCGGTAAGGCACAGATCGCTATTTCATCTTCGAAAGCATCTCGGTCACCAAAGTAGCTTTTAAAAACCACATTATTTTGTAATAAGTTGGCGACAATATTTTTATGGGTTAATTCTGCGCCCTTGGATACACC
Organism: Acinetobacter sp. 826659; assembly: GCF_000588515.1. Taxonomy (NCBI): domain Bacteria; kingdom Pseudomonadati; phylum Pseudomonadota; class Gammaproteobacteria; order Moraxellales; family Moraxellaceae; genus Acinetobacter; species Acinetobacter sp. 826659. Next base: position 20,857 of record NZ_JFYD01000001.1, read on the forward strand.
TGTTGTTCCACCCGTATATTGCAAAAGCACAGTATCCTCAAGAACAAGCTTAGGACGTATATAGTCTTGTGCATTTGCCTTCAATAAGATTTGCCTAAAAGCGTGTTTTTTAGAATCTAAGGTGTCTAATTCAGTAGGTTGATCGACCAACATTTCAGTCATGGTGGTGGTAATAATTTGTTCAACCGCCACTTGCTCTTTGACAGCGTCATAAACAGGTAAAAGTTGTTCTAATATAAATAAGACTTTTGCGCCTGCATCATTTAATTGATGCTTTAACTCGCGGGCTGTATAGAGGGGGTTAATATTGACCAGAATGTAACCTGCACGAATGACGGCAAGTGAAATAATTGGGTACTGAATAATATTGGGCATCATCACGGCAACACGTGTACCTTTTTCTAGCCCTAAACTTTGCAAGAATGTTGCTACTTGTCGACTATATAAATCGATTTCAGCATAAGAAAAAGATTGATCTGCAAATATAAAAGCCTTTCTTTGCTGGAACTTATTAAAACTGTTGTCCCATAAATCGAGAAGTGAAGTTTGTTCATCCGGCAATGTAATCGTACTTTCTATATTCCATTGCTTATATTCGTCTAACCAGATCTGTTTTGTCATCTTATCGTCCTTTTATGAGAGGGAGAAATGGAACTGTTCCTACTCCACTTTTTATATTTTCTTTAATCTTTTAATCTGCTTACTTTCGTGCAGAAATAAACTGTTTATATAACTAAGCGATCCATCAAATAGTTGAATTAAAATTTATAACCAATTTTCAAACCGTAACCGATTGAATAGTTATTTTTATATTCACCCACATAATATTCACTGCCTGCCTGAGCACCAAGCTGACCTTTGGCGTCACCAAGCCATAGATACTTCATTCCACCTGAAATAAAGTATTTTGAAGTTGGACTATATTGCGCACCAAGACCAACACTGTAATAACCTTTAGCTGGTCCGCCTGTGGATACGCGCTCACCAGCTCCCGAGTCCCAACCTACAGAAACTGAACCCGACCATTTATCGCTTAGGCGTTGTCCAATTCCAAGATTGGCAGACCATTGATCATCATAATAACGAACCAGATTAAAACCGTTTGGACGACTTGGCGTTGATAGAACCCCAACAACTTCTGAAATTTCACCAAAACGGTATGGTTTAAACTCAAAATCATTCCAGTGAACCCAACGCACGTTACCGAACAATAAAGTACCTTTGCGTAATCCGGTCTGAAATTCCAAATTTACTGACTCCGGCGCTCTAAACTTAGTTGAGCCTGATGTGCCTGCTTCGGGTAAGCCCGCAACAATATGATTGAGTACCTCCCTCCGCGATTCAGTGAGTTGTCCTATAGAAACCATATACGCCAAATGCTGATCAAGAAAATCACGGCCTTGTTGTGTACTCAACATATCAACCAGTGGCGCATTTTCATTGGCAGTCACTTCATGCATAATTTCTGAACGATAGGTTAATGAGGCTTTTATGGCTTTTTCGGGAATTTGATAACCAAATCCTGCCAGCCATCCCCAATCTCCAACTTCTTTGGCATTAAAGTCATAGCCATTATATAAACTGAAAACTTGACCTCTTAAATTGACGTTACTTTTAAATGTCTGATAAACAGGACCTGCATAAAAATTCCAGTTCTTATCCGGTTGATAACCCAATATCAGACTAAAATTTTGCATAACAAAATTCGATTTGGTGTTCCCTGTTACGACTTCTCCACCGGTCTTTTGGGCAAGTGTTGCTGAATCAATGCCCGGTACTAAAATCATATCACTCGGCTTAGCAACAAAGCTGTTATTTCCATAATATTCAGAGTCGGAAGTAAATGGCTGATCGTAAAGAAAACCAAATGAAAACTGAGGTGCTAACTGTAATTTCAAAGCCGCACTGGGACGATAATCAGAGTTTGCAATATCAGAAATACTATTACGTGTTGGGTTTGTACCCGCTTCTTGTCCTTCTAACGAAGTGTCTGAAACAGATAAACTTGCCTCAAAATAATTACCAGGTTGTAGAAATGCAGAAATTGATTGTCCTGTTCGATCAAATGCTGCTGCATAGATTGGGCTCGTACAAAATGAAGCCATAACCATGACTAATGTTTTCTTTTTCATCTTTTAATCCGTCCTAGATTTTTATTTTTACTTATTAGGGCACTCTTTACTGAACGCCTGATGTTTATTTTTACATAGTGATTCTTATTAGGTATTTTCTATAAAATCAGGTTGTTCTCCTTTACATTCAACGGCGCGGTTAAGGAATGGTTCTTACTAGAACCATTCTTCTGACATATTGAGTGGAGTCGTCTCTACCGGATCAAGTACCGCTAACCAACTCATAATTTTCGGCATTTCCCAGCCAAAGAAATAATCACACGCGGCAAGCTTCCCACGTAGAAAATCAGGGTCTGTTGAGTTCGGCATGAGTTTATGAATGACTACCGCTTGATCAAGCCATAACCATCCCACCACAAGATGTCCAAAAGCTTCCAGATAATTGGCGGCATTTGCCAGTTGAAGTTCTACATCGGTTAAGGCATGTAATTTCTCTGTTACATTTCGGATGAGTTGCCACTTTTGGTCTAATTGATCTGCATGATCTTTTAAAGAAGGCTCTGCCTTGGCTTGTTCAACCGTCTTCATGATTTTTTCATGTAATAGCTTCATCGACAGTCCCTGATTAAGACGAGTTTTTCGTCCTAATAAATCGAACGCTTGAATGCCAAATGTTCCTTCATGAATCGGGTTAAGTCGATTGTCTCGATAAAACTGTTCAACATTATATTCACGGGTATAACCGTAGCCGCCATGAACTTGAATGGCTAAATCATTTGCCACAAGCCCCCATTCAGAAGACCAGCTTTTCACCACTGGTGTTAATAGATCAAGTAATTGATGGGCTTGATCGCGCTGCTCAGCATCTTCAAGCGAGTGGATATCATCGGTTAATCGGGCTGCATATAGACACAGTGCCAACGCACCTGAGACATATGCTTTTTGCGCCAAGAGCATACGGCGAACATCCGCATGTTGAATGAGCGGAATTTGTGGAGAACTTGGATTGCGTTCACTACGAGAACGACCTTGTACTCGAGTTTTTGCATAATCTAAAGCATGAAGATAACCTGTATATCCCAATGCTGCTGCCCCAAGCCCAACCGAAATTCGGGCTTCATTCATCATATGGAACATATAGGCCAGCCCTTTACCAGCTTCGCCGACTAGCTCACCAATAGCACCTGCTTCTCCTTCGGGTGTGAAACGACCTTCCCCAAAATTCAGCACACAATTCACTGTTCCTCGATAGCCCATTTTGTGGTTAATGCCAGCTAATACCACATCATTACGTTCACTTGGCTGTCCATTTTCATCGAGTAATTTGCGCGGTACGGTAAACAGAGAAATGCCCTGCACACCTGCTGGTAATTGTCCATTTTCATCTGGAATTTTTGCCAAAACCAAATGAACAATATTGTCAGAGATATCGTGCTCGCCACCTGAAATCCACATTTTGTTTCCAAACAGACGATAACGACCATCTTTTGTTTTAATCGCACGTGTACGAATATCAGCCAGACTTGAACCTGCTTGCGGTTCAGATAAACACATCGTTCCGAAGCATTTGCCTTCCATCATGGCGTTGACATAGGGTTTAACTTTTTCAGGTTCTCCATGAGCCATTAATAAATTTGCATTACCAATGGTTAAAAAGGCGTAGCCCGCTGTTCCTGAATTGGCACCGAGTAGATATGCCATACCTGCACGCTCGATGGTATTGGGTAAGTTCATCCCATTCCAATCTGACGGAAACGCTGCACTCATCAAACCTGCGTCAGCAAAGGCCTTTAGCGCTACCCCGACTTCAGGATTGACAGTTACACGTTCGCCATCAAAAACAGGTTCGTTACTGTCATTTTTTTTATTATGAGGAGCAAATAAATCGGTTGCCAAAGCCTCGTAAATGTTTAAAACAGACGTATATTCAAAACGGTCCTGTCCTGCAAAAGAATTGCGTTGGCTGAGTTCTTCGACTTTTAGCCAATCAAATAGCAAAAAATCGACATCACGGCGAGAGAGAATTAATTCATTGCTCATGGGTTATTCCTATACATTTACAAGTGTAAGCCACTCGGCCACAAGTGCCGGTTTTGCCTGATCTTCGATTTCAATCGTGACTTCCATGATCAACTGATAACTTCCCTTATTTTTTTGGGAAACATTTTTTAAGTGAAAATTTCCACGCACCCGCTTACCGCTATGTACAGGACTCATAAAACGCAAATTATTGATGCCATAATTCACGCCAGATTTCTGCCCCTTTACAGTCGGCAAGACCTGAGCGGCCATCGCTGAAAGTAAAGAGAGTGTTAAAAAACCATGGGCAATCGTGCCACCAAAAGGTGTCTGGCGAGCAGCTTCTTCATCCACATGAATAAATTGATGATCTTGTGTGACATCTGCAAAGGTATTAATCATGCTTTGATCAATGGTCATCCATTGCGAGCTACCTAATGCTTGGCCTTGCAACTCAACCAGTTGGTCGATGCTTAATGTATTTTTTGTCAAAATTATTCTCCTGCCATTAATGAAGCTTTTTTCAGCTCAAGCTCACCCTGAGCACCTCCTCTGACAGGCACAAACTCATCTGTTCGATCTGAAACATCAGCTAAACGTTGTGCTAAAACATGCGGAACTTGTTCATCCGTACCTAAATAAATTCCTTGCGTAAGGGTAATGTGGGCAGCTTCAAAACTACCTGCGCCAGCACAAAGAATCATACGGGTAGGTGCATCTTCGCTAACCAAAGTCGCGATTGCAGGACTGACCGCACTTGGAGCAAGAGCTTTAAGGGCTTCTTCGGGTAATAATCCTTCAAGCATACGAGTTGCAGCTGTTGGTGCTAGACAGTTCACCCGAACATTAGATTTTTCACCCTCTAAAGCCAGTGTCTGCATGAGTCCAACCAATGCCATTTTTGCAGCACTGTAGTTGGACTGCCCAAAGTTGCCATATAGACCAGAGGATGAGGTCGTCATAACAATACGACCATATTTTTGCTCGCGCATGATATCCCATACCGCTTTAGTGCAATTTACTGCCCCCATTAAGTGGACATCAATCACGGTACGGAAGTCGTCTAGTGACATTTTACTAAAAGTTTTATCTCGAAGAATCCCAGCGTTATTAATTAAAATATCTACACGTCCCCAACGGGCAATTGTTTCATCTACCATCTGTTGTACTTGTTCAATATCCGTGACTGAAGCACCATTTGCTATCGCCTGGCCCCCAGCCGCAATAATTTCATCCACGACTTTTTGGGCCGCCATGGTTGAGCCACCTTTTCCGTTCACATCACTACCAAGATCATTCACGACCACTTTTGCACCCAAACGAGCCAGTAACAATGCATGTTCCCGCCCTAGACCTGCGCCTGCACCTGTAACAATAGCCACTCGATTGCTTAAATTAATTGTCATGATTTTTTCCTAAACATATGAATAAGATGTATTTAATAAATGTTTTAATAAGCTGTCACGCCGCCATCAATTGCAATGGCTTGACCTGTGAGATATGAGTTTTCTTTGGCACACATCATCAGCATCATTACCACCACTTCGCTTGGATGGCCAAGACGCTTCATTGGCGAGGCCTGCGCTAAAAAGTCTTGTTTTTCTTTGAGTTCACTGTCGACCACCATCGGAGTGGTTGTATAAAATGGACAAATTGCATTAACTCGAATGCCTTTATTTGCATATTCAACCGCTGCTGTTTTGGTTAATCCCACCACAGCATGCTTTGCCGCAGAATAGGCAGCCAATTTGGGAGCCGCACCTAAACCTGCAACAGAAGCAACATTCAGAATAATGCCACCCCCTTGTTGCAACATCTGACGAATTTGATGCTTCATTCCAAAGAACACGCCTTTGGCATTGACGGCAAAACTCAAATCCAGATCTGCTTCATCGGTATCAATAAAGCTTTTCATAGGCGGACTCATACCTGCATTATTGATCCCGACATCGATTCTACCAAACTGAGTAACTGCACTTTGCACCAAAGCCTGTACATCTGCTTCAGAGCTGACATCACACACTTGCGCAACCACCTCCACTCCTGCTTGGCGTAGCGGTTCAACTACAGTATTTAACCCTTCAATATTCAAGTCACCCAACACTAATTTTGCACCATACTTTGCCAGTTGCTCTGCCAGCAATGCACCAAATCCACTCGCCGCACCTGTGATTAAGACCACTTGACCTGAATAATGTTCGTACATTGCTATTCCTCCCTAAATAGTTAAACCGCCATCAACCACAATACATTCACCATTGGTGTAGCTCGCAGCATCTGACACTAAATAAAGTACAGTTCCAGCCATTTCACGCGGTTCTGCGTGACGGCGTAATGGAATTGTGTCCATCCAGCTTTTATAAATATCTTCATTTTCAAATAGTGCCGAAGCAAATTTGGTCTTGGTAAGACCCGGCAATAAAGCATTCACTCGAATGCCCAATGGTCCACATTCTTTTGCAAAGGCTTTGGTCATATTCACCACCGCAGCTTTGGTAATAGAATAAATACCTTGTCGATCTCCAGGTTGCAGGGCATTTACAGATGCGGTATTAACAATTGCACCGCCACCCTGTTCTTTCATTAATTTACCTGCCTCGACAGACATGAAGAAATATCCACGAATGTTGACTTCAACCGTTTTGTTATAGGCCCCAATATCTGTATCTAGAATATGACCAAAATAAGGGTTGGCGGCCGCATTGTTGACTAAAATATCTAAACGACCGTGTTCTTTACGAATATATTCAAAAATTGCTGCAATATCTTCGAGTTTACCTACATGACAAGCGGCTGCCTCCGCTTTACCATTTGCTGCAATAATTTCATTAGCAACGCGTTGGCAATCTTCAATCTTGCGACTAGATACAATTACATGTGCGCCTTGTTCTGCTAAAAGTTTGGCAATTTCCTCACCAATACCACGACTTGCACCTGTAACTAAGGCTATTTTTCCAGTCAAATCAAATAAATGTGTTGCCATATCATTTCCTTATGTTCATAGGTTTTATAAAAATTTGTTGTAATCAACGCTTTCTAAATGCTATTACCACAAGCACTACATTCAAAATTCACAGTATTAATCACTCTATTTCTTATGCTATTTCCTGACCATATCTAACTTGTTACAATGAATAAAATGAATTGTTTGAATAACAAACTATGAATGAAATGAATAATAATATTGCCTCTCTTGCTCGTATTGATCTGAATTTATTTCGTGTATTTGTGGCAATTTATAAAGAAAAAAATCTAACACGGGCTAGTGAACAACTTTTTCTAAGTCAACCTGCTGTTAGCCATGCATTAGCTCGTTTACGCGATCATTTTAATGACCCATTATTTATTCGAGATGGACACGGTGTTGTTCCATCACCTTTAGCCAAACGTTTATGGCCTAAAATTGAACAGTCATTACAACTTATGCATCAAGCAATTCAAAGCACGCATGACTTTGTGCCAGCACGAGATTTAAAGCATCTCACAATTGCTATGAATGATGAGTATGAAGGAATTTTTTTACCCTCTATTATTCAGCACTTAACTCAATTTAATCCTAATTTGCAGTTAAATAGCGTACGCATTGATCGTAAAAACTTAAGACATGAGCTTTCTACGGGGAAAATCGATTTTGCGATTGATGTGCAACATTCGGTTGAAGATAGCATTGGTTATGAATGTCTTACAAAAGATCAATTTGTAGTAATAAGTCGCAAGCAGCATCCCTTATTATCCAAAACAAACCTAACCAAAGAAATTTATTTAGAAGCTAAACACATTACAGTGTCCTCTCGTCCTACAGGTCGTGTTTTTGAAGATTTTTTCTTATCTAAACAAGGTATCAAAAGAACGATTAGTTTCCGCTGCCAACAATATGAAACGGCAATCCGATTAATTACACAAATGGACCATTTACTCACGATTCCTCAATGTCAAATTGCTCATTTTAAAGATACTTACCCTCAAATTAAGGTGCATCCGCTACCGATAGATATTGTTGGATATCAGATGAATTTATATTGGGATCAGCAAAAGTCTCATGAACACCAAATCGTATGGTGCAAGAGTCAAATATTGCAGCTTATGAATAGTTTATAAAATAGTAAATTTATGACAATAAAATTCTATTTCGCTTGCGCTGCTCATATTTTTATGTATGATTGAGTAATCACTCAATTAATATTTTTGTATATGGCTCGTCCTCGTAGTGAAGATAAACGTAATGCAATTTTAAGTGCTGCTATCGAAACATTGGCAGAGCTTGGCGAGCGTGCGTCTACCTCAAAAATTGCCAAAGTTGCTGGCGTGGCAGAAGGTACTTTATTTACCTATTTTAGTAATAAAGAAGAACTGCTGAACCAGTTATATCTTTCACTAAAGGCTGAACTACGTCAGGTCATGATGCATGGTTACCCGGCTGACTCAGACCTGCAAACACAAATGTCACATATTTGGCAAAGCTATTTGGACTGGAGTTTAGAAACTCCCCTTAAACGTAAAGTAATGGCGCAGCTTTCAACATCGGAACAAATTACTGAGCAAAGCAAACAAATTGGCATGCAAACCTTTTGTGACCTCACCCAAAACATTCAAGAATGTATTAATGACGGAAAATTAAGAGATTACCCACCGTTATTTATTGCTTCAATTTTAGGTGCGCTTGCCGAAGTTACACTCAATTTTATTGCCCAAGACCCTTCTCAAGCCGAGCGTTACCGCAAATCAGGTTTTGAAGCCTTTTGGCATGCAGTTTCAATATAGATAAAAGATAAGGATGCACGGCATCCTTATTTTTGAATGAATTAATGAGTGAGTAAATACTCATTTAAATAAATCGAAATAAGCACTTAGCTCAAGTTCTTATTTGTACATATAGGTTTGTTCCAATAAGGAAAAACAAAATGACTATTTCAAACACAACAGACTTGCCTGCTCCCTCAATGCCATCTCAACAACACAATGGCAAATTTAGAAATACGCGTCCAAACCAACACAAGCCTTCTTTTGGCAAAACGCTTCAACTTATGTGGAAGTTTCTATTTAACAAACCTAAAGACACTGTTCCAAACAGAGAAATTCCTGTTTTAAGTTTGTCAAAAGAACAGTTATTAAGTGCGCCTGACCGTTCTCTATTTCGTTTGGGCCACTCAACTATCTTGTTAAAACTTCAAAATGAATTTTGGTTAACCGACCCTGTTTTTTCAGAGCGTGCATCACCTTTTCAATGGCTTGGACCAAAACGTTTCCATCAGCCGCCGATTAGCATTGCCGAATTACCACCCATCAAAGGCGTGATTTTGTCGCATAATCACTACGACCACCTCGACTACCATGCAGTCATGCAACTTAACGATAAAGTTGAGCATTTCTTAACACCGCTTGGTGTGGGTGATACGCTCATTAAATGGGGAATTCCAGCAGAAAAGGTTCAGCAGCTCGACTGGTGGGATACCACACAGGTAGATGGGCTAAAATTGGTGGCTGCCCCTGCTCATCATTTTTCAGGCCGTGGTATGGGCGATAGCAATGCGACACTTTGGGCTTCTTGGGTGATTATTGATAATGATCTACGGGTATTTTTCAGTGGAGATACGGGCTATTTTGACGGGTTTAAAGAGATTGGACATCGTTATGGCCCTTTCGATCTCACCATGTTAGAAACTGGCGCTTACGACCCCGAATGGCCCGATGTTCACATGCAGCCAGAGCAAACTTTACAAGCACATATCGACTTAAAAGGACGTCATTTGTTGCCTGTGCACAATGGTACTTTTGATTTGGCACTTCATGCTTGGGATGATCCATTTGAACGTATTGTCGCTTTGGCTCAACAAAATGAGTTAGCGATTAGTACGCCTCAAATGGGTGAACTCTTGAATCTTAATGAACCAAATGTCGAAAATTATTGGTGGCGTTCGTAAGTTTGAAGAAATTATTTGGAGAGTAAAAGAATGCTTTTTCTCTCCAATATTTAAATTTTAACTTTTCTTATGTGTCTTCCAAGGAAACTTAATTGTGCACACAACAAAAACCAGAAATAAAAATTGGGAAATATACATATAGTTGAGCAAGTCTCGCCCTACCTTTAATGTAATCCAAGTGTTGTGAATGACATCACTAAATATAATAAGAAAAGTTAGAATTAAGCCGATACGAGGTCTATAAAATAGAAGAATTGCTGCAAGTGGATCAATAAACGTTAAAGATGTCCAATAAATACAAGTAAATAAAGGCGCCTTGTTATAGTCCCAAAACAAACCATGCATCAAAACTGTTTGTAAATGGTTGAACCCTGCACCAATAAGGCAAAGTGCATAAATACATCTAATAGTAAATTCAGTTTTCAAAATAACTCTCTTATTCATTCATCATGCTATATAAAAAATATTTTTATTCAGATAAAGCTATTTAATATTTTAAGCAAAACAATCTACTTAAATATAATTTAAATAACTCTATAAATAAATGATGAATACATAATTCCCCCCCTCTATCTCACTTATAAAGAGTAAATCCTTTCATTAAACATCTATCAGCCTCTAATTACATTCAAGAGACTCATTAGCATAATTTTTTGTAAAATATTAAAATTCTTTTTATTCATTAAATTTTAAATTATTCATAGAGATAGAATTATAAGTAACGCATTAATATAGCTCAAATAAAACTAGGACTATCTTTATCTTAGTTTTATTGTTGACTTAAAACACAGACTACATTAGTCTGTGTTTGTAGTTGATCAATTATGAAATTAAATGGCTTATATCACTAGTAGTGTCGAGTATGCGATTCACTGTCTTCTTTTTCTTGTGAACAATGAAGATAAACCTTTGAGTAGTAAGGATCTTGCTGAATTACAAGGAGTCTCTCCGAGTTTTATGGCCAAGATTTTTCCTAAACTTGAAAAGGCAGGTCTCGTTATTGCTCAAGAAGGTGTTCGTGGTGGATATTTACTGGCTCGATCTGCTCACGAAATCAGTTTTTTAGATATCGTGAATGCAATCGAGGGTGAAAAACCGCTTTTTGAGTGCCAAGAAGTTCGTGGAAAATGTGCAGTCTTTAACAATGCCCCACCAGATTGGGCAACCAGTGGTGTGTGTGCAGTCCATGCCGTCATGCTACAGGCCGAAAAAGCCATGAGAGACGCTTTAGGTGCTCATACACTTGGTGATATTGCAGACCGTTTTGGCCGTTATGCACCCGACGTATTTTTTAGTGATGTAAATGGCTGGATCAATGAACGCATCGAAGGAAGAACAGCAAAAATGCGGAAAAACAAAATCTCACGGGATACCCTCGACTAATGAACTGAAAGGGTCTCAAACTCTAGAGCAATAACACCCCCTAATCGTTTTAAACGCCTTCTCAGATTTTTCGGACAATCAGGGAAAGGATTCGCTCACCTTAAATTTTGTGATGAGCAGGAATGTGTTGTCCGAAAATCTATCAAAAGGATAATCAAATGAGTAAGCGTATTATTATTGCTGGTTCTGGCTTTGCTGGGTTATGGGCTGCACTTGCTGCACAAAGAGCAATTCACTTAGCTTCGCAAGAACAAAACATTGAAGTGGTGATGGTTTCCCCTAGCCCGAATGTTGGGATCCGTCCTCGTCTTTATGAAGCTGTGCTTGAAAACATGAACCCTGATATTTCAGAGTTATTAAGTGTGGTGGGAGTTAAATTTCTGGCAGGTTGGGTAAATAAAATTGACTCAAACCAACAGACCATCGAAGTTTCAACCATCGATGGCAACAAACAATCCTTAAGCTATGACCGTTTTATTCTGGCAACGGGAAGTACCACTTTTATGCCCCCGATATCAGGTCTTACCGAATATGGCTTTAGCGTAAGCACACTAGAAGATGCTGAAAAACTAGATCAGCATCTTAAAAACTTAGCCAATAAACCTGCAAATGCAGCGCGTAATACGGTGGTCGTTGCAGGTGGTGGTCTTACCGGGTTAGAAACCGTGACCGAAATGCCTGAACGTCTGCGTAGCATTTTAGGTGAAATTGATGTCCGTGTAGTTTTAGTGGATTCCTCAACAGAAATTGGCGCGGCGATGGGTGACCAAGCTGCTACTGTTATTCGAGAAGCGCTTACTGAACTCGGCGTTGAGGGCAAAGCTGGACTACGCGTGACTGCACTTGATGCAACTGGTGTGACACTTTCTAATGACGAAAAAATTGAAGCAGAAACCGTGATCTGGACTGCGGGCATGCGAGCTAACTCACTCACTTCTCAAATTGCTGGTGAAAAAGATAATTTGGGTCGTTTGATTGGGGATGCTTATTTACATGCACCCGAAGCAAAAAATATTTTTGTGACTGGCGACACTGTAAAAGTTCCTACCGATGATTTAGGGAATTTTAATATGATGTCGTGTCAGCATGCTATGAGCTTAGGCCGTGTAGCGGGTTACAATGCTGCGGCAGAATTAGTTGATTTACCCCTTCATCCATACAGCCAACCAAAATATGTAACTTGTGTTGACTTAGGTCCTTGGGGTGCACTTTATACCGAAGGTTGGGATCGACAAGTTCAATTTGTGCGTGAAGAAGCGAAAAAAATTAAACAGGAAATTAATACTGTCTGGATTTATCCACCAGTTGCAGACCGTGAAGCAGTTTTTGCAATAGCAAACCCTGATTTTGTGATTGTTCCTTAAATTTAACCTCGTAGGATCAATCCATTTATTTAAAAACCCTAAAAGTAAGCCCATCGCTGGTCCTACTTTTAGGGTTTATATTTGAATTACTAAATTATGACTTTTCTAGCTCTTCTATTATCGCTAAAGCCGTCTTTTTAGCTGAAAAAGGGTTTTGACCCGTAATTAATTTGCCGTCTTGAACGACGTATGGTGCAAAAGGAATAAAAGCTTTTTCATAACGAGCGCCATATTCTTTCGCTAACTCTTCGGCATTGTACGGCACTTTTTTTGCCACTCCTGCCAAAACCTCTTCACTCCATGCAAAGCCTGTTAACTTTTTACCTTCTATTAGTCGTTTGCCATTGGAAAGTCTGACATTGAGCAAACCACAGTAGCCATGACAAACACTCGAAACAATACCGCCTTTTTCATAAATATTTTTGGTGATTTCTTGAAGTTCAGGGTTATCTAAAAAATCCCACATCACACCGTGACCACCTGTGTAGTAAATCACGTCATAGTCTTGCCAATTAATATCGGAAGGCTTAAATGTATTAGCCAATAAAGTCATAAAGGCTTGATCATCTTCCCTCGCTTTTACAGACTTGTCAGAAACCAAAGCTCCTAATGATTTTGGCTCTATCGGAGTTTTTCCGCCATTGGGGCTCACTATATCTTGCACATAACTTTGCTTTTCAAATTCGTCATAGGCATGGGTGAGCTCGCCTAACCACAGCCCTGTTGGTTCATCGACATCCTTATAGCGTGAAACATTAGTCACCACGTGTAATATGCGTTTAGACATTTTCTCACCTCATTTTTCATATTTATAATTCTATTCTTTCGTCTATCAAAGCATAGAAAGTTGTTACTGAAAGTGTGTGCTTGGTAAAGTTATGAACCTTGCTTTTGTGTTACTATAAGTCTAAAGTTAGCTTGAATGTCAAGAGAGTATGTAGCTATGAATATTAGCGAGTTATCGAAATTAAGTGGTTTAAGTACCCCTACTATTCGTTATTACGAGCAAATTAAACTCTTGCCTAAAGCCAAAAGAAAATCGAATGGCTATCGTGAATATACCGATAACGATTTGAAACAACTTTCTTTAATCCAGCAAGCTCAACAAGTCGGTTTTTCTTTAGCAGAAATTAAAGCATTTTTGCCGTCGAAAGTTGTCGCTTGGGACCATGATGCTCTCATTCAAACGATTGAAACCAAAATTCAGGAAATAGAACTTTTAGAACAAAAGCTAAAAGTCAGTAAGCAAAACTTACATACCATGATTGAAGCTATTAATAACAAACCAGATGAAATTACATGTGAGCAAAATGCAGAACGTCTGATGAATCTCTATTTTGACAACGCAAAAACACCGTAATTTCAATTTCAATTAGAGTTAATCGCTCTCGCGTTGTATAGATGGATACTGGTATCAACTAAGTAACCAAAGCGTTTAAGTATCAATCTATAAATCTAAAAAAGCGAATTACGGACCAACGCTGTAATTCGTTTTTTCATGCAAATACTATAGAAAAAAATCAGCCAATCTTTTGATAGTGAAAACCTTATTCGGGACCATCAATAAATGTGCTGTTTTAATAAAGGCTTTATTAATTAATGACCAGTGGACCAGAACCCGGTAGTTCGGTCACTAGCTTATAACCCATCAATTTTGCAGGTGTGTATGTACCACCCTTAACGGTATTTTTGAGCAAATAATTCACTACAGTCAGTGAACCATTTACCGTAAGGCTATAAGCGTTTTCCGTTTGGATACGGGCGGTTTTGATTTCCCCACGCGTATTTCTTGCTTCACCCCAAACATAGGTGGGTACTTTTGCGCGAAGTTCCTCATTTGGCCCAACAACCGTTTTTTCAATACGCGATTTAATAAACTTCTGTACAGCATTTAGTTTTAATACTGGGCGTAAATAGTTCATCATTTTCGCACCAAAAATCATTTTGGGAAATGCGGGTACAAACACTTCAATGTTTGGAATACCTGTTGTATAGAACGCTGTAGATACGTCTCCCCATGGAACACTCATGGCACTTTTTTTACCATCACCAAAATCAATGGTACGCACATAATGGGCTAATGGAACGGTGGTAATTTTTCCGTTTTTACGAATTTTCCCACCTTCGGCCATGCCTTCTGTACTTGTTTTAGCTGTACCCGGTGAAAACCCTGTTCTAGAATCAAAACCAAGCGCTAAATGGGTCGCATCTGGCAATGCTTCTTTCAGTACAGCGGCAACACAATCTGTCGGGATCACATCGAAACCGACACCCGGACAAAGCACAATATCGGCTTTTTCAGCTTGACTATTAAGTGACTGTGCCAATTCAAATACAGCGATTTCACCAGTAATATCTAGATAGTGAGCACCAGCCTTTATACAAGCTTCCATCATGGGTTTTGATGTTGCTGAAAATGGCCCTGCACAGTGCATCACCAGTTTAAAGCCTTGCAGTTGCTCACTGACCGCATCTACGTTATCGAGCCCAAAAGCTTTATAGTCGAGTCCCAACTCTTGAGCTAATGTTTCAACCTTAGCTTTGTTACGACCAGCCAGAGTTGGTTTTAGACCTTGGCGTACAGCTTCACGAGCGATTAACTCGCCCGTGTAGCCATTTGCTCCATAAATTATCCAGTTTGAATCGTTAGGATTTGTCATAACACAACTCACTTATTAAGAAGCAAATGAATAGTCACGCATGCCTTTTTTGTATTGGCGGGTACGGCATGACATCGCTGATTGTTGCAAAATTAAAGCCCAAGCTGGTGAAACATTTGGTTTTGTTTTTTTACCAGAGCTTAAATTACGTAACTGGAATTTGACCACCGACATATTGGCAAGTGAAGCAAGTGTTTTGTTCTTCCAAGTAATCGGTTTTAATTCAGGAGTAAGATTCTGGCCTTGTTTCCAAGCATTTGGCAAATTAGGTTCAATTGCTAGAGCTGTGGCAATACCGACCATATCTACACCGCTTTCAACTACTTTTTCTGCTACCTGCTTACGGCGTATGCCACCTGTCACCATAACAGGCATTTTGGCAACTTTACGAATTTCTTGTGCAAATTCTAAAAAGTAAGCTTCACGAGCAAGTGTACGGCCATCACGTGCTTGACCTTGCATGGCAGGTGCTTCATAACTACCGCCTGAAAGTTCAACCAAATCTACAGCGTGTTCATTTAGCATTTTAACTACTTGTTGAGCATCTTCAGCGCTAAATCCACCGCGTTGGAAATCGGCTGAGTTCAGTTTTACTGCAACAGTAAACGTAGGCGAAACGACTTTACAAACTGCTTCCACAATCTCAATTAAAATACGAGCGCGATTTTCTAAAGAACCACCCCACTGATCTTGGCGTTTATTACTCAGTGGTGAAAGAAACTGGCTTAATAAGTAACCATGTGCTGCATGAATTTCTACACCAGTAAACCCAGCTTTTTCACCTAGACGCGCTGTGTTTGCAAAACGCTGAATCACCTCTGCAATCATAGATTCAGTCATTTCAATTGGTGTATTAAAGCGATTTGACAATTTGCCAAGATCAAGTGAAATAGCCGATGGTGCCCAAGTCTGCTGACCAAGATTTGCTTGCATTTGACGTCCTGGATGGTTAATTTGAAGCCAAACCTGAGCACCTTTTGAACGACCAATTTGTGCCCATTTTTTAAAAGTATCTAGATGCTTTTCATCTTCTAATACTACACCGCCCGGTCCAGTCATCGCTCGGCGGTCTACCATCACATTTCCAGTAATAATTAGACCTACACCACCATTTGCCCAAGCTTGATATAAACGCATTAATTCTTCTGATGGTGCGTGGTTTAAATCAGCCATGTTTTCTTCCATTGCCGCTTTAGCAATACGGTTTGGAACATATGAGCCATTTGGGAATACTAATTTTTCGAACACTTTCATTGGAATGACCTCATTCAGTATGGCTTTACTTTAAGATTAAAGCTAACTTTAATGTCAATACCTTTTCCACTTCTATATTTAATTAATTGAATTTATTATTTTTATATAAAAAAAGAGGCACTCAATGCGCCTCTTTTTGAAAAGATTAAAGCTTCAAATTATTCGCAGATAAAAATTATTTTCAGTTAAAGAAAACTTTATAAATCTTCCAATAACTTCAAAGAAAGCTTTCTTAGCATAGTCAGCTCCTCATCATTCATATGCATTGAGCATCGCAACTGATTCGGTAGGTCAATCACTTTTTCTTTTATCTCTAAAGCTTTATCCGTCAATATTACTTTTTTTACCCGCTCATCTTCTTTGATCGATACCCTCTTCAGAAACTCTTTTGCTTCAAGTTTTTGAACCAATGGCGTTAAGGTGCCTGAGTCAAATAAAGTCTTTTCACCGAGTTCTTTGAGAGAAATATCATCTTGTTCGTACAAAGCTAAAAGAACGATGAATTGAGGGTAAGTTAAATCGAAATCTTTAAGTAATGGACGATACTGGCGCGTAAGTGCATTCGCTACGGAATAAAGCGAAAAGCAGAGTTGATCACCTAATATATTGTTTTCTTTCATATTTAAACCAAAAATTAAATTTATCTAAAAATTATTATAAATAATTCTTGACCATAAGTATCTTGCGTGCAAGTATTATATACACAAGATACTTACTGAACTGAGTTTTCGATAGAACCAGCTTCATATGGGACACAAAGCATTGGCTCAAAGTTGTATTTAAAATTTCTAACTTAAAGTGAGTTTTCACCATGAAAATCGCAACAGCTTTATTAACATCTGCTCTTTTCACTACCGCTGTTTCAGCTGAAGCTATCAATACTCCTGCTCCTACTGCGGGTGTACAAGCATTCCTAAACGTACTCAATTCGGGCAACGGCAAACCAATGGAATTGATGACTCCAACCGAAGCTCGTCAAGTTTTAATTGGCGCACAAAAGGGAGCGAAACTTCCACCAGCACAAGTTTCAGAGAAAACAATTCAAATAAATGGTCAAAACATTCAGCTAAAAATTGTTAAACCAGAGAATGCTAAAGGCGTTCTTCCTGTATTCATGTTCTTTCATGGTGGCGGTTGGGTGTTAGGCGACTTTGCTACTCATGAACGCTTAATTCGTGATTTAGTTCGTGAGTCTGGCGCGGCGGCTGTATATGTTAACTATACGCCTTCTCCAGAAGCTCACTTCCCTATAGCAATTAATCAGTCATACGAAGCAACAAAATGGGTTGCTAAACATGGTAAAGAAATTGGTGTTGATGGTAGCCGCCTAGCTTTAGTAGGTAATAGCGTTGGTGGCAATATGGTTGCTGCTGTTGCCCTTCAGATTAAACAATCTGGTGGTCCAAAAGTACGTTACAACGTAATGTTATGGCCTGTTACCAATGCTGGTTTCGACAATACTTCTTACAATCAGTATGAAAAAGGATACTTCCTGACTAAGAACATGATGAAATGGTTCTGGGATAACTACACAACCAATGCCAATGATCGCAACAATATTTTGGCATCACCACTTCGTGCTACAAGCGAACAGTTAAAAGACTTCCCACCAACATTAATTCAAACAGCTGAATTAGATGTATTGCGTGATGAAGGTGAAGCTTTTGGCCGTAACTTAGATAAAGCTGGTGTTTCGGTGACTGTAACTCGTTATAACGGTTTGATTCATGACTATGGTCTTTTAAATCCATTAAGCAACGAACCATCAGTGAAGACTGCATTATCACAAGCTGGATCTGAACTTCAAAAGCATTTGAAATAAAGCTTTAAGACAGTACTAATAAAGAAAGCATGATTTTTTAATCATGCTTTCTTATTTTTTCGAAGTCTTTAATAAACTTAATGCAAAGGCATTTTTTCAAACGAACCTTGTTGAGCGCCAAGCTCTGAACGTACCACCTGTAACTCAAAGCCTTGTCTGTCTAACTCAGCTCTTTTACTTTTATCGGTTAAAGAAACAACGATACTTACCAAAAATGCAAGTGGCATAGAAAACAAAGCTGGATTATCAAATGGGAATATTGCTTTTTCATGGCCTAATACACCAACCCAAACTGTTGGTGATAAAACCACAAAGGTAATTGCCGAAATGATTCCGACAAACCCACCAAATATGGCGCCGCGGGTAGTTAAGTCTTTCCAATACATAGAAAGAATAAGTACTGGAAAATTAGCGGAAGCAGCAATACCAAATGTGAGTCCCATTAAAAAAGCGATGTTCATTTTTTCAAATAAGATTCCACATGCTATAGCAATCACACCTAGAATTACCACTGAAAGTCGAGATACAACCATTTCTTGCTTTTCTGTTGCTTTACCTTTCTTAATGACTTTTTGAAATAAATCATGGGAAATCGCTGAAGCTACAGCAAGTGCCAAACCAGCCACCACAGCTAAAATCGTTGCAAATGCTACAGCAGACAAAAAGCCAAGTAATAGATTTCCTCCAAGGGCCTTTGCTAGATGCATTGCAACCATGTTACTGCCGCCGATTAAGTCTCCGCCTAATTGCCCATCTACAAAATAATGAGGATTAGTGCCTACTATGGCGATGGAAGCTAAACCTAAAATACAAACCACAATAAAGAAGTAACCAATATAACCAGAGGCATAGAAGACTGAACGGCGTGCTTCAGCAGCATTTGGAACCGTAAAAAAGCGCATCAGAATATGTGGTAAACCTGCCAAACCGAAGATCAAACCAACAGACATAGAAAGTGTATTAATCGGGTTGGATAGCATTGGACCCGGTTCTAAGACCTTTTGTCCTAATTTATGTGCATTTACGGCAGCCGTAGCCATATTATTTAAACTAAAACCAAATGCTTTAAATGCCAGAAATACTAAAACGGTTCCGCCAAAGAGCAAAAGAATAGCTTTAACTATTTGTATCCAAGTAGTTGCAAGCATTCCTCCAAAAATGACATACACCAGCATTAAACAACCGACCAGCATGACGGCAACTTTATAATCTAGACCAAACAGTAATTTAATGAGCTGACCAGCACCCACCATTTGCAAAATTAAGTAGCAACAAACCACGATAAGTGAACCACAAGTTGCCAAAATACGGGTGCGCTGCGGATCTAATCGGTACGAAACAATATCTGCAAAAGTATATTTACCAAGGTTTCTCAGTCTTTCGGCCATTAAGAAAGTTAAAATGGGCCAGCAGACAAAAAAGCCCGTCACATAGATAAAACCATCATAACCTTTGAAGAAAACCATACTGGAAATACCAAGTAAGGTTGAGGCAGACATATAGTCTCCAGCAATCGCCAAACCATTTTGCTTTGCTGAAATGGCATTGCCTGCTGTATAAAAATCTTCTTTTGATACAGTTTTCTTGGCAGCTTTAAAGGTAATAAGCAATGAAATACCGACTACACACGCAAACATGATAATTGCAGTCCAGTTTCTTGGCTCGCTTTGTGAAGCCCAAGCACCTGAGCTAAACAAGGTTAAAATAGTAAAAGTAATATATTTATTCATAATGATATTCCTTTCTTAGTTTTTCTTTTTGTTTGTCAAAATATTGATTTGTAATAAATATATATAAACCCGTTATGACCCAGCTCGATACAATCACAATTGCAGCAATCGGTAAACCAATTGTGACTTTGCTTGCTTCTAGTGGCAGTGCAAGCAATTCAGGGCGAAAAGTAGCGGTTCCTATAAAAATAAAGTAAATGCTGAGCACAATTAGACTTAAAAAAACAGCGAATCGATTTCTCTGCTTTACCATCTTTTTAAATTTCATATCTAAAACGATATTTGCTTCCTGAGGATAGTTCATATAAAAAGTCCTTTTTTATGTTGATCATTATTTACATTCAGCAAAAGCACTATTGGTGAAATAGTCGTGATAACGTTCTCTCAATATTTTTTTACTGATTTTTCCAGTAGGTGTATGCGGTATTTCTTCAACCAATATGGTTGCTGACGGAATGGCCCATTTATGTAATTTGGATGATAGAAAAACGACAATTTCTGAATGTTCAATTTTTTCTTGTGGAGACTTTGGCACCAATATTAAAAGTGGGCGTTCTCCCCATTTCGGATGATTGGCGGCAATAACAGCGGCTTCGGCAACCTTTTCATATCCCATCGCTGCATTTTCAACTTCAACACTACTGACCCACTCTCCTCCTGACTTGATCATATCTTTGGCACGGTCTGTAATATGCATATATCCATATTTATCTATGCACGCGATATCTCCTGTATCAAACCATTTGTCTTCTTCTACTGCTTTGGTTTGATTGATATATTGCTTGGCAATTGTATGGCCGCGTACTTCTAAAATACCTTCATGCATCCCATCGTGAGGAAGCAATTGATGGTTCTCATCGCGCAATCTCATTTGAACGCCGAAAATAGGTTTGCCGCATTTAATTGATTGGGTTTCGACATTATTTTTGATTTGATTTACTCGATTACAGACTGCCATTGAACTGGTTTCAGTCATTCCCCAAGCATTTTCAACAGAAATTCCATAATGGCTCAAAGACTCAATAAGCGAATATGGCGCAGCTGAACCACCAGATATCGCCCGTTTTAAACTGACTGATGAAATATGGTGATCTTCAAGATAATTTTTAAATGAATTCCAGATGGTAGGAACAGCCATAGAAATATCGACGTGTTCAGACTCAATCAGATTAAAAATTTTCTCGGTTTGACCCGCAAATGAATGGGGCCAAACGATTTTTGCTCCCGATAAAACCGCATTAAATGGCATTCCCCATGCACTAATATGATAAAGCGGAACCAAAGGCATAATGCAGCTATCATGCGTTAGCCCAATCGCATTTGGCATAGCGAGTATTAATGCATGCAATACGGTACTACGATGTGAGTAAAGAACACCTTTAGGGTCACCTGTTGTCCCCGATGTATAGCAAAGGCCACTTGCACGTTCTTCAGGGATATCTGGCCAATCATAATAAGATTGCTCTGGAGCAATGAGTTCTTCATAAAAGACAAAATCAAATTGTGCTTTTAGGTTTTTATTCGCATCACCAAGCACAATAAAATGTTTAATGACTTGCTTTATATTGTCATAAATAGAATCAACTAATGCCAAACAATCTGGTTCAATAATGAGCACTTCATCTTGAGCAGAATTGATAATTTGAATGAGCTGTTCAGGTGCCAATTTAGGATTAATTGTATGGTAAATTCTTCCCGTACATGGAATAGCATAGTGCAATTCAAAATGCTGATATGTGTTCCATGCCATCGTTCCGACTTTAGCATCAGAACTTATATTTAATCGGTCTAATACATTGGCAAACTGAGCAACACGTTCGAAAGCATCTTTATATGTATATCGGTGTTTAGTTATCCCATCTGCTTTCAAAGTCACAATTTCTTGATCTGCGTAAACTGTCAAAGCATGCTGCATTATTGAAGTAATATTTAAATTACAATGCATCATTAATCCATTCGTCATTCTTATTTCCTCACACAATTTAGCAACTGATTCAGATGCTTATATGAGTCAATGCAACTATGATGCCAAATTATTTTATTATTATTTTCAATTACTTAATCACTTTTATCATTTTTCTTTTTTGAAAAAATTTCAATTTTGAAATTAGTTATTTATGAGTTTCATTCTACGCCATAAGGTGGTTCGACTAATCCCAAGTTTTTGTGCAGCAAGATCTAAATCACCATCTACTTCTGCAAGTGTTTGCTCAATTAAACTCAACTCTTGATTAACTTTTACTTCTTTTAATAAAGGTTGCGCCGTATAGTGATTTTGAGATTGAAATAGCTCGGGTAATTGTTGCTTTAAAAACTCTGGAGTTAAAATTTCATGATCAAGCTGTAATAGCACATTGATTCTTTCAACAATATTTTCAAGTTCGCGGATATTGCCCGGCCAAGAATAATGTAAAAAAGCCTTCTGTAAAATATTTGGCAAATCATCCAATGATTTTCTATATTTCTCTAGAAAGGAATTTGCTAAATACAAGATATCTTCTTTTCGTTCTTTTAAAGACGGCGTATACACTCTTAAAATATTTAAACGATAGTAGAGATCTGCCCGAAAGCTTCCATTTCGTACTAACTCTTCTAAGTTCGCATGAGTTGCAGCAATCACACGTATGTCTAAATGATGACTTACCACTGAGCCTAAGCGGTTAATTTGTCTTTCTTGTAAAACTCGTAAAAATCTAGTTTGTAGATGTAATGGCATATCTCCAATTTCATCTAAAAAAAGCGTCCCGGTATGTGCCGCTTCAATGAGACCAATACGCCCATTTTTCTTAGCCCCAGTAAAAGCACCTTCCTCATAACCAAATAATTCGCTTTCTAACAAGCTTTCTGGGAAAGAAGCACAATTGATTGCAACAAAGGGGGCTTTATAACGGCTGCTATGATTATGAATACTTTGTGCTAAAACTTCTTTACCCGTACCACTTTCACCCGTAATAAGAATGGTACTATCGGTTTTTGCATATGCTTTGGATAACTTGATGATTTGTTGGAAATTAGTATTTTTCGTCAAGATCTGATCAAAGGTATATCTTGTATTGAAATTCTTTGATGAAACCTTTCTAAACTGACTATTAGACTGCTCTAATGCGTTTAGTTCCTGCACTCTTAAGATATAGCCATCTATGTAGTCATTTTTTAGTTTGGAAATATATACAGCAAGTTTTAAATTTTTAAATTGAACGAGTTGATGACTGTTTTCTTGGTCTATATCAAAGTTTAACCCTTCAAAAATTTCTAATGCTGATTTATTTAAAACATCTGAAGAGTCTTTTTCAAGTAACGAACTCATTGAATTATTAATTAAAGAAATCTTTTTTTGCTTTGTAATAAAACAAATACCTTCATTTAAGTGATTAAAGATCTCGGTCAAACGTAAGGTTGAGTACTGTTCTCTACGAATCTTTTCAAGGGTACGTAAGGCATTTTGTAGAAGGTCTTTTAAAGACGGCACACTAATCGCCAAATGTCCAACTAGGTTTTCATTCAGAGCTAACTCTACTGCAACTGGTGAACCAATAATGGCATCAAAACCTTGATTTTTAATTAAATGAATTGTTTTTTTAGCGTCTAAATATGAATCATAGTTAAACTGTTGTATATCTAAAGCAAAAATATCTGAGTAGTTCTCAAGATCAACTGTGGACGTATTACCCACCAAAGCAATGCGCTTATACTGTTTTAAGTTTGATATGGCCTGAATGACATCAAAAGTACCAGTTCGAATAACCTGTATATCAATGTTTAATTTCTTTTGTAGAAAACTCGCGGTCGCTCCCGTACATAGAAGAATCTGACAGCCATTTTCTACTAAGCTTTGAGCAACATCTTGTACATCGGAAATATGGCATTCCACCAAATCGATTTCGTTCGACTCTACTTCACTAATCGCCTGCTCAACCAAAGATCGAAAACCATTAATATTAGGTTTTTTAATATAGGTGACCAAAATATTAATTGGTTTTCGATTCAGCATTTTTTACTCCATTAAAAAACGTTTTATATAGGCGCAGCGCTATGACCGCCATCGACTTTAATTTCAATACCTGTTATGCCTTGACCTGCTTGAGAAGCAAGTAACAGTAAAGGCCCATTTAAGTCATCAAATTCTACAAACTTCCTTGTTGGAATTTTCTTTAAAAGCTGTTGGCCTGCCTCACTCGTTAAATATTCTTCATTAATTTCAGTAATCATATAGCCTGGCGCGATAGCATTTACATTTATACCAAATCTAGCCAGTTCTACTGCCATAACTTCTGTTAAATGGCGTAATCCAGCCTTCGATGCACAGTATGGGCTAACACCAAGGTTGGTAGACTGAGACAGAATTGACGTAATGTTGATGATCGATCCTTTACGATCAGCCTTAATCATATGCTGCACAACTTCTTGTGCACAATGCCAAGGGGCTTTGAGGTTAGTATCTACAATCTTATCCCAATCCTCATCGTTATAGTCTAAGAAACGCTTGGTATCACTCACCCCAGCATTATTAATTAATACATCTACTGTGACTCCTTCAGTTTCTAGATTGTTAATCATATCTTTCACAGCGGAACGATCATTTACATCTAATGCAAAGGTATGAACTTGTACACCATATTCATTTTTTATATGCGATTCTAATTCCTGCAATCGCTCTAACCGTCTGGCACAAATAATGATATTGGCACCTTCTTTTGCAAATAATTCAGCTATGTGATGCCCCAAACCACTTGAAGCACCCGTAATTAAAATATATTTATCTTTTACATCAAAAATATTCATTCTCTTATCCCTATTTTATTATGCCTGTTTCCCTAGTAGTTTCTTGGCAATGCTCATGCGGTGAACTTCATTTGCGCCATCATAAATTCTAAAACCACGCGCATCTTTAAAAATCTTGCAGACTACTGATTCATCCGTCATGGCCTGTCCACCTAAAATCTGAACTGATCGGTCCACCACACGCCAGATACCTTCAGAGCTGATCACTTTGACTAGACTTGACTCATAATTTCCTTTCTCACCCAAGTCTAAAACCTGCGCACAATAATGAACGGCTAATCGAGTTGTTAAAATATCCATTTCATTGTCGGCAAGCATAAAACCAACGCCTTGGTGGTCTCCTAATCTCTTACCAAAAGATTGGCGCTCTCGTGCATATTGAGTAGCAATATCATGTGCTCTCCTTGCTTGCCCCAACCATCTCATACAATGTGTTAAACGTGCTGGTGCAAGGCGAACTTGAGCATATTTAAAGCCTTTACCAATTTCACCCAACACATTTTCTTTAGGTATACGTAAATTCTCAAAGCGTAAAATGCCGTGCCCCCCTGAAAAGCATGAGTCCATAGCATTCATATTTTTTTCTAATATAAAGCCTTCAACATTAGTTTCGGTTAGAAACATTGAAGCGGAGCCATCTTCCATTTTTGCCATAATAATCGCAACGCTCGCGCCATCGGCTCCTGTAATTAACCATTTACGGCCATTAATCATATAGTCATTGCCATCTTCAATTGCTGTTGTTTGAAGCATGGATGGATCCGAGCCAGCTCCCGGTGCCGGTTCCGTCATGGCAAAGCACGATCTAATTTCTCCAGCTACCAATTTTTTTAACCATCTTTCTTTTTGTGCATCATTTGCAACAGCATCTAAAAGATGAATATTTCCTTCATCTGGTGCATGAATATTTAAAGCGATTGGGCCTAAAGCAGAATATCCTGCTTCTTCGAAAGCCACAGCCTTTTGCAGATGCGACCATCCAAGCCCTCCCATTTCTTGACTTGCATGGGGAGTTAGCAGCCCCCAACGACGTGCACGACTCACCAATTCTTGGCGTAAAGCTTCACTAGGGCCATGACTATCTTGACGAGGATCACTTTCTAATGGAATCACCTCTTGTTGAATAAATTCTCTAACTTTCTGTTGTAGTTCTAATAATTCATTAGATAGTGTGATCATGAGCTGAGCTCCTTTAATTTAAAGCCTTGAGTCGCGATATAAGTTTCATACACATCATCCATAGCGCTATTAAATAGCTCATTTTTAATCAGATTGTACGGCGTGAAATTTTGAAGCTTGATTCGTTTGCTTATTACTTTTTGATTTTCAATCGTTAGATCAAGAATATTTAAGCAGCCATAATCTTGTTCCTGCGAATAGACATCTTTGAAGTCATGTCCATATACCCAATTAATGAGTATTCGATTTACAATATCGTGTGAAGAAATCAGAATATTTTGATCTTTGTCTGCTGTTAAAATCATGTTTTCAAACCATGTCAGTACACGAGTAATAAAGAGCGACCAACTTTCGCCTTGTACAAATAATTCAAGATTATTTTTATGGAACTGATAGGCCTTTTTGATTTCCAGCTCAGCACGATCCAATGAAATTTCTCTTAAACGTCCCGCTCTTATTTCTCGAATATCATCGAATGACTGAATGTCTGTATGCTCGTTTTGATAGCGCTTCAAAATTTCGGCTGTCTGAATCGAACGAGGCATAGTAGACGAGTAAATTTTTTCAAAACTAATATCTCGTAATTGATGGGCCAGCTGTTGTATTTGTTCTATGCCTTGTTCGGATAACTGAGCAAATTTCGGATTAATCGGATTATTAGCTGCATCAAAGTATGAAACATGCCCATGCCGAACCAAATAAATTCGTAGCCGATATTTATCCATGTTGTGCTGCCTTTGGTTCAGTAATTTTTAAGTCTTCCGAATTAAGTGCTTTTAATATCTCAAATGTTTGATCCGAGTGTTTACCTTCACGTATATCGCTAATAAACAATTGAATAGCCTCATCAACATCTTTAATTGGAAAAGAAAAATAATCTTGCACAATGCCTGAACGATGCAATGTAGAAATATCCTTTTGCAAAATATAAGCCTGCAAAATTTCCAAGCTTCTCATGAGCATTAACAAGTTATATTTCTGACTGCCCGATTGCGGTAAAAGCTCATTCTTAATGACGGCTTGGCTGGCTTTAATCAGGTCAATTATTTTTTGCTCGCTCATTCTTTTTCTCCCAATATTTCCAAGATATTTTTTTCAAGGCGGGGAACTAAAAATTCCGTTAGGGCTAGTTCGAGTGATGGGGTATCCATTTCGTTATTTCTGTCAGACTGCTGCATCGCAATAATTGCCCATCGAACATGAGACAGTACATGCCAAAACTTCATTTCAAATTCAGGGACATAAATATCTGAAATTTCAGCGTAAGCTTTTGCAAAGTCTTTATATGAACCTATTCCCCCCGCTATATTTTCATCTTGACCAAAACGCCAACATTTAGAGGTAAACCACCCAAGGTCTTCTCTACGATCACCCCATTGAGTAAATTCCCAATCTAAGATTCCTGAAATTTGATCGTCATTAACCATGATGTTACCAATGCGGTAATCACCATGGACTAATACCAAATCATCGACTTTTGGAAGATTGTTAAACATCCATTGAATAGCGTACTCTAAGATTGGACGATGTCTTTGTAAGTGATCTAGTTGCTCCAGAAAATCTGTAAGCTTTTTTTCTAGATATTGATCTTTATCTGGCTTAGGCAGTAGTTTCTCTAACACTTCATCTGATTGAATGGCATGAATTAAGGCAAGTTGTTTACCAATGTCTTGAGTAATCTTTTTACGTTTTTCTTCTTCTGCAATTCGAACTAATTTATGGCCTTCTGTGACACCTTCAATTTTTTTCATAATGAAGAAATCACTGTTTAAAAAGTTAGGTGACTTTTCAAAATAAAGTGGCTCTGGCACTTTAATGCCAAAGTGATATAACCGATCTAAAAGTAAAAATTCTTGCTCCCGATCTGAGCTAGCCTCTACACTAGATTCGGCATTTTTACGCAGTACTAATGCAAAATCTTCAGATTGAACTAGCCAATTTTCTTGGATAGCCCCACCACTCATTTTTTTTAACTGAATTTCATGAGGGATTAGCCCTAGATTCTGCTGCAATATTCCACTCAATTGCAGTATATGATTCGCATTCATTATTTACTCCTTGTAGCTAACCCTACTGGAGCAAATTACATGCCATTATTTTTATATTTAAATTCAACAACTTAAAAATTAACTATTATTTCAAATATGAAATTTATTTCATATTTGAAATAATAATACTATAGACAATAAAAAAACCTCTCACAGGAGGCTTTTTATTTAGAGTAAATTAAGTAAATTCTGGGTCAGATAAAAGTGTTTCAGCCGCTAATTTACCTAAATTATGCGAAGCAAGAGGGCTATCACCAGTTAATAACTTTCTATCTTTATGAACTTGACCAGTAATACCCTTATTAAGAATTTCAACTCCTAATTTTTCTAGATTTTCTCCAACCAACCATTGTAATTCTCCTGGCATATAGCCAATTTCAATATTAGGCCCTTTATCTAGAAAATCTGGAAATACACAAATCTCATAACCTTTAAAAATGTAATCCTCTGGTTTTTCGTCTACTGAGGCAGCTAATAGAGAGGCCGGACCATGACATAGAGTAATAATATATTTATCATTATCAATGGCCCATTTTAAAACTTTTTTTACCTCCTTACTTTCAGGAATTTTGGCTAACACACCATGTCCACCAGGAATAAACACACCTGCATAAGGTGAATTTTCACCAACAGCAACTTCAATAATTTCAGAAAGTTTCAAGGGATTCTTTAATTTTTCTAAATATTTATTATATGTATCTAAAACCACTTGTTCTTCTTTCGGCATAGCCCACATTTCAAGCTTAACCGGATTACCAGACAATGTTGCTATATCGAATTCGAATCCAGCATTATCTAGATGAAAAACAGGAAGTAACATTTCAACTGGATGATTTCCTGTAGAGAAAAACTTTTTGTTTTGCATAAGGATATAGCGTTCATCAGTCGCTATCATTAATATTTTCTTATCTCCTTTATAAGGATTTTGATAAGTCGTTCCATCATAATCTGTTTTGGAGGAAGTATATTGACTCAAAGAATAGGGAGATGGGAAAAAAGCATTATCTTCTGCTGGATCTGGAGTTGGTACTTTATCTTCGGTTAATTCTTTAGTCATAAAAAATTCCTGATTATTTAGTTAATTTAAAATTATTTGTACAACGATCAACTTTTCTAGATATAAATTATAAATAAAATAACTACAATATTTTTTAATCAAAAAAACAAAAAATATAGAATTAGGCAAAAATGATATTGTAATTTTCACATTTTTTTCTTTTTTTTACTTACCAACTTATATGAATTTTCTATTAATTGAGTAAATCTAAGATTTTTTAAGTTAATAATATTTAACTTAGACTTATAACCTTTTTATGCTAAAACTAACCTTTGTAATTAAGCTAAAAATAAATTTATATGAATAGACTTGAATGCAATCGAATGTTTATTTCGATCATTGAGCAAGGAAGTTTTGTTAAAGCTGCCGAAAATTTAAATACAAGCGTCGCACAAGCATCTAAGCTCATTTCAAAACTAGAGAACGAATTAGGCGTACAGCTTCTAAAAAGATCGACACGCTCATTGAAGCCTACAGAACTCGGATTAGCTTATTACCACCGAATTAAGCAACTTATGGCAGAGTTTGATGAAATTGAAATTAGCATTAAAAATCAATCTCGTGCCCCAGTAGGCAAACTAAAAATAAGTGCTCCTAACTCTTTTGGAACAGTGCAATTAAGCAAAACACTGGTTAACTTTGCCCAAAAATATAGTCAAATTGAATTAGACGTGAGTTTTACCGACCGTACGGTGAATGTCATTGAAGAAGGATTTGATATTGCCGTTCGAATTGGAGAGCTTAAAGATAACAATTTAATTGCGACTCATTTATCTCAAATTAGATTTGTATTGGTCGCATCTCCCCTTTATTTAGAAAAATTTGACTGCCCTCAAAGCCTACAAGACCTAGAAACTCATTCCTGCATCATCGATACAAACTTTAAAGATCCATATGAATGGGCTTTTTTTGAAAAATCACCTTCGAATGTATTACATACCATAAATGTGAATGGTCGGATTCATTTTGCGAATACAGAAGCCTGTTTAGCTGCAACCATAGCAGGACTCGGTATCGCAAGATTACCCATGTTTATTTTAAAAGATGCACTTATCGACAAAAAGATTATTCCTATTTTAGAAAACTATGAATTACCGCGAAGAGGTCTCTATGCGGTTTACCCTCCTGCAAAACATCTAGCCAATAAGGTCAGAACTCTGATTGATTACTTAAAAGAGCAATATGCATATCCTGCCGAATGGGAAATTTATGAGTAATTATTTCCAAAATAGAAATAAATATTCAATTTTAGCCTACTTAATCACTTAAAAATTCAACAGTAGTATGTATTCATCAAGTTAATTCTCATCGAGATAAAAATGAATACATCAAACACCGCTCCTTATGCAGCATTATTACTCCGTATAACCTTAGCGCTTTATTTCTTTGCCCATGCTGGTCTTAAACTATTTGTATTTACACCAGCAGGTACAGCACAATTTTTCCAATCTGTTGGAGTTCCGGGATGGATGGCATATGTGACTATTCTCTGGGAACTTTTAGGAGCAATATTATTATTGATTGGTTTTAAACCTCGAATTGTTGCCGTTACACTAATTCCAGTCTTATTAGGTGCAATATTTACTGTACATGGTGCTGCCGGTTTCTTTTTTACAAACCCTAATGGCGGCTGGGAATTCCCATTTATGTGGATTATCTCTTTAGTTGCTCTCGCACTCATTGGTGATGGACCTTTTTCTCTAAGTAAATCTTTTAAAAACTAAGCTCGTTAATAGATGAGATGCCATTCACGCAATGGCATCTAAACACCAAATATTCAGCTCATTCAGGATATTAAAATGAAAGATCTATTTATAATTTTATTACACGGTGTAGGTAGTAATGGTGAAGACTTAGAAGCAGTTGGAGAATTTTTTAAGGCTAATCATTCTAATTTGAATTTTGTCGCACCCAATGCTCCTTTTAGCTTTATGAACAGTAAAGAGGCCTATCAATGGTTCAGCATTACTGGGGTTAATAATGAGAATCGCTTTAGTCGGATTAAAGAAGCCAGAGCTCATTTTGATCAAAAAATCCAAGAGATCCTTACCCAAAACCAATTAGAAAATCACCTAGATAAAGTTGTTTTCTTAGGATTTTCTCAAGGTTCAATAATGGCTTTAGATGCTGTCGTTTCAGGGCGTTGGCCTATTGCTGGGCTGATTAGCATTGCGGGAAGATTAGCAAGTCCAATCAATAATGAAATTAATAAAAATACTAAAATTTTATTAATTCATGGTGAATCAGACACCGTTATTTCTCCAACCGAAAGCCAAAGTGCATATCAACAAATACATACAGCAAACTTAAATGTTGAGTTGAATATTTTACCCGATACGGGACATACCATTTCGCATTCAGCGCTTCAGTTAAGTCTTGATTTTTTAAAAACTATTTAATCCATTTGGCCTAAACATCCAAATCTGAACTTAGATCTTCCTAAATCTAAGTTCCGTACTTTCTCGTCTCAAATTATTCTTCGGAGTTAAAAATGAATACATCAATCCGTGCAGAAGATATTATCAGCCCTATTACTGATACTATAAAAGCGAATAAAAACTCACCAAAAGAAGCAAAAAATCTAGGTTTATTTGCTTACGATAAACCAACCCCAGAAAATGCCGTTTTATTACTTATTGATCATCAAGTTGGTTTAATGGCTAGCGTTCGTGATACATCGAGCCTCGCTGAATTAAAAAGTAATGTTCTTGGGTTAGCGCGTACGGCTAAAGCTCTTAATATTCCAACACTCATTACATCATCAAACGCACAATGGCAAAATGGTGACACTCTCTCAGAAATTAAGTCATTGTTCCCTAATAATTCAATTTATCGACGTACAGGGATCATTAATGCATATGAAGATCCGACTTTTCGTAAAGCACTTATTAATTTATTAGAAGCAACAAGTCGAACCCATATTATTATTGCTGGCGTAACCATTGGTACTTGCTGTACTTTCCCGACACTATCGCTATTAAATGATGGATATAAAGTTTACCCAGTCATTGATGCATGTGGCGCATGGAATCAATATGAAGTTCAGGCCGCTACATTACGCATGGCAAATGCAGGTGCAGAACCAGTAACCACATTTAGTCTAGCTTGTGAATTACAGGCTGACTGGAAAAAGCCTTCAGCAGATCAAATGCTTGACCCTTTCAAAGAGAACTTATCGGAATATGGGTTTGTATTACAAAACTTCTGGGATAATGTCGGCACCCAAGCTGTTGAAGATCCTTTTAAAATCAAATAATTGATTTTGCTTAAGCTTTGTATCTTTGATTTTCCTTTAAATCTAAAGATACAAAGCTTTAATACTTATACATTTTTATATTGGGTTCCTGTTTATTAACTATAAGGTTAAATTTATCTATTGATATTTTATAGTATAATGTTTATAAGCCACTAAATTTAGTAATTCTTAAAATTACCTACTATTATAATTTCCAGACATAATCAATTAAAAACTTGCTTTACCTTGCTAAGTTTAGGTTCTGAAGTTGGAATGATTGCCCAAATTATAGTCCTCGATGTAATTCTTGTTTGAACTCGCAGATTGTTTGAAGCTGAACGATGTTTCGTTATGTTTATCTGGATTGATTCAGTTCTTGGTTCAATATATACCGAAGAAATTATTTAAAAAAATTAATCAGCTCTACTTGATGATGGATAGCAAAACAACGGCTCTAAATTGAGTCTTTTTCATATTTATTAAATAAAAATCCCATGCTGTTTAACGGCATGGGATCATGGGTGGTATAGGTTGAATAAGCGGTATGATGTAATCCGATTTCGACCTTTAGTTAAATTAATAAACATTTGGATAAATTTAATGAAATTTCACCCAGAAACGTTCATTCGCACTATTAATAAAACTATAGGTATGGCTACTAAAACCGTGCATATGACGATAAGAAGCAGGAATACCACGATCAGACATGACAATAGTGACCTGATGTAAAGCTTCAGGTAATAAAGTCCAGAAATCCCAGTTATTTGTTGCGCTACGTAAGTTAGTTTTAGGATCGCGTTTTACTGCTTTATTTAAATCTGGAAATTTACGTGGATCACGTAAGAAGAACACTGGTGTATTGTTACCCACCATGTCCCAGTTACCTTCCTCTGTATAAAATTTTAAAGCAAAACCGCGGATATCACGCTCAGCATCTGCAGCTCCGCGCTCACCAGCTACTGTAGTAAACCGAGCAAACATTTCCGTTTTTTTACCAATTTCGCTAAAGATTTTAGCGCGAGTATATTGAGTAATATCATGAGTAACAGTGAAAGTGCCGAATGCACCTGAACCTTTTGCATGCATACGACGTTCTGGAATTACTTCACGAACAAAGTTAGCTAATTTCTCGTTTAGCCATAGGTCTTGAGCAAGTAGAGGCCCTCTTGCACCTGCCGTCATACTATTCTGGTTGTCTACAACTGGAGCCCCAAAATCAGTAGTAAGTTGGGAAAAAGGACATTTTTTAGTATCGTCATTCATTAATATGCACCCGAAAAATAATCAATCGAATCAATATAAAAAGGGCAGTCAATTTTGGCTGCCCTTTTTTTAAACTTAACTTCTAATAAATGCTAAAAGATCTTTATTAATTGTTTCTGCTTCTGTAGTTGGCATTCCGTGAGGGAATCCTGGATAACTAATCAAAGTACCGTTTTTAACGAGTTCGGCAGATTTTTTACCAGAAATTTCAAAAGGTACCACCTGATCATCTTCACCATGCAAAATAAGAACTGGAACTTCGATCTTTTTGAGAGCTTCAGTGAAATCTGTTTGAGAGAAAGCAACAATTCCGTCGTAATGAGCTTTTGCTCCACCCATCATGCCTTGACGCCACCAATTTAACACCACAGGCTCTGATACTTTCGCTCCTGGGCGGTTAAATCCATAAAATGGACCTGCTGGTACATCATGATAAAATTGTGAGCGATTTTTAAAAAGTTGATTTTGAAGGTCATCAAAAACTTCTTTTGGTAAACCATCTGGATTACTTTCAGTTTTTACCATTAATGGAGGAACGGCACTAATTAAAACAGCTTTAGCTACAGGGTCATTAGGATAACGAGCAACATAATACGCCACTTCACCACCACCTGTTGAATGCCCCACATGTACCGCACCTTGTACACCTAAATGCTCAACAACAGCAGCAACATCATCTGCATAATGGTCCATATCATGGCCATCCCAGACTTGAGTTGAACGACCATGACCACGGCGGTCATGAGCAACTACACGAAAGCCTTCTTTAAGGAAAAAAAGCATCTGCGCATCCCAGTCATCTGAACTGAGCGGCCAACCATGGTGGAAGAAAATTACAGGAGCATCGCGAGGGCCCCAATCTTTATAAAAAATATCTACGCCGTCTTTTGTTGTGACATATCCCATTTTTGTTTCTCCTGTGTAAAAGTTACACTATCGATTTACTGTATATGCTCTAATTAATTCGTAATAAGTACATATAAAATTTTCAATCCTATCCTCTTGGATAGTCACCACATAGTAAGGTTAAAGTTAACTTTAAGGTCAATAGGTTTTAGTAAAAACAACGTTTAAAAAGTGTAAAAAAATAATTTCTACAATACTAAAAACTAAGGATTTTCTTTAGATCATTTAGAAGTTAATCGGCCCTCTCTATTCTTATCAAATATTATTTTAAATTCGTTACAACCAGTTTTTAATTCCTAGAAAAATAGCATATTGACATTCAAGTGAACTTTAAACTTATAGTAAACCTACAGGCAGAAAGTTGATATCTGCTTTTAAAGATTATCAGCTACTCAGCCGATCAATTTAAAGGTTAACCAATTATGAATACAAATAAAGCGTTCACTGAAGTTGAATTTGGTCAACAGAAAGTTAAAGTTCCAAAAGGTGGTTATTATGACCGCTTTAGAATGAATCCTGATTTAGATGAAGTTGCAAAAGATCCTGCAGCTGGAAATATAGATTTTTTCCGTAGCATTCCTAAAAAGTTAGTTGAATCAAGAGTCGGACCTGTCTGGGCTCCCAACTTTTATTATCGTAGCGGCAATGTGCAAGTTTTGATGCTTACTCCAGTTAAGCTGTTAAAGAAAAAATTACCTTCGCCTCTAGTACCCTTGGAAGCTTTTCCAGGTTATGGACTAGTTGCTCTCACCTTTTTCACTTATACAGTTTGTGATAATGATCCATACAATGAAGCATCTGTAGCTATTGTCGTGCGTAAACCTAAAGCGCATGGTCCGCACGCTTTGGAGCTGATTAACTCGATTCGTAAACGTCATTTTTATGCGCACGTATTAGCTTTACCTGTCGACACTGAAATAGCACGTGTACGTGGCGTAAATGGTTATCAACTTCCAAAATGGCTGGCTGAAATTGATGTAAAAATTGATAAGAAAAAAGTTGAAGCAACTCTTTCAACTTACAACAAATTAGATATCAGTCTAACAACCGCAACTCCGCCATTAAAAAGAGTTAAGTCTGAATCACGTATGGGTAAAGCCACAATGTTGCATTCAGTCGATGGTGAATGGCATCAAACTCTAGTGCAAACCAATATTCTCTCATTTGGTGAAAAACTTTTCCCACGCAAGGTAAAAGTGACACGCCATGGAGGCCATGTGAGCCAGCTTCTAGATCAGTTGGGCGCATCTACTATTCTTCGTCTCGATGTTATTGAAGATGCTCAGGTCGTATTAAATCTACCGACTAAACTTTAATCATCAGTCAGTTAATAAGCTTAGGATAGTTAAGCTATGTTTTGAGGTTTAAGATGAACACTCTCAATGAAGTAAGCAGTACTTTAAATGCATCAGAGATACTCTCTCGACAACGCAAAGCTTTTTTGAAAGCTGAACCACCAACACTTGAACAGCGTAAAGTAAGTCTTGCAAAGCTTCGTGCTGCTGTCATTGAATATCGTAGTGAATTACAAGTTGCTGCAAGTGAAGACTTTGGACATCGTTCATATCATGAAACAGATGTGATGGAACTTGTTGGTATTGTTCAATCCATCGATTATTTAACACGTAATTTACGCCGTTTCATGAAGCCCGAAAAGCGTCATGTTAGCTTATTCTACCGCTCGGCTAGTGCTCATATAGAATATCAGCCTAAAGGGGTTATTGGGGTCATGGCTCCTTGGAACTACCCTATTTCTCTTACGCTTATTCCTCTTGCTACAGCGATTGCTGCCGGCAACCGAGCAATGCTTAAACCATCCGAACTCACCCCTCGAACAAGTGAAGTAATTTCACGCATGCTTGCGGCAAACTTTTCTACAGAAGAAGTTGCCGTTGTTTTAGGTGGACCTGAAGTTGGTGCTGAATTTAGTGCATTGCCTTTCGACCATTTATTGTTTACAGGAAGTACACCTGTAGGTCGTAAAGTCATGAAAGCAGCAAGTGACAACCTTGTTCCACTGACTCTTGAATTAGGTGGTAAAAGTCCAGCTATTGTTGGTCGAGGCTATGTAAATTCAAGAACCATGACCAGTATTGCCTATGGAAAATTATCCAATGGTGGGCAAACATGTGTTGCTCCAGATTATGCTCTTGTTCATGAAGATGATTTAGAAACATTTATTGAAGAATACAACGCCACAGTCTCTCGATTCTATCCAAACGGACCAGACTGTGATGATTACACTTCAATTGTCAATGAACGTCATTATGCTCGTTTACAAGGCTTGCTTGATAGTGCAAAACAAAATGGCGCACGAATTATTGAACTTGGAATCAAACCTGAATCGGCAAAGAATCGCACTCGTACTCTTGTTCCAACACTTGTTGTGGGAGCAAAAGATGATGATGCAATTATGAGAGAAGAAATCTTTGGCCCAATTCTACCCGTTCGCATCTACCGTAATATTGATGAAGTGATTAACTACATCAATGAACGAGACCGCCCACTCGCCTTATATTATTTTGGCGAAAAAGATGCTGACTGCAAAAAACTACTACGACGTACCACTTCAGGTAACGTTGGTATTAACAACACCATAATTCATGTAGCACAAGACGATCTACCGTTTGGTGGCATCGGCCCAAGTGGTATGGGCGCTTATCACGGAATTGAAGGTTTCCGTTCTATGAGCCATGCAAAAGGTGTCTTTGATCAGGGCCGCTGGAATTTCCCAAGCTTCTTACATGCTCCTTTTGGAAAATTCATGGAGTTAGCACTTGCCATTACTTTGGGTAAGAAAAAAGCTAAATCTTAATTATTTTTCATACTCAGCGGGATTGAGCACTAAGTCTAAATTCCGCTTATTTAATTAACAATATCTAATAAGGAAACAACTTTATGAAATGTATCACTTTTAACGGTGCTGGCGGCCCTGAAGTTATTACAGTTAGTGAAAGACCTATGCCTGAATTAAAAGATGATGGGATATTAATTGAAGTTGTTGCAGCAGGTATTAACGGTCCAGATGTAATGCAACGAAAAGGTTTGTATGCACCACCGCCTGGTGTGACAGACATTCCTGGACTAGAAGTTTCCGGAGTTGTTAAACAAGTAGGCAAGCAAGTCACTAAGTTTAAAGCTGGAGATGAAGTCTGTGCGCTAGTTCCAGGTGGTGGCTATGCTGAATATGTGGTTGCCCATCAAGACAATGTACTCTTTATTCCTGAAGGCCTAACTTTAATTGAAGGTGGAATTTTACTAGAAACCTTCATGACAGTTTGGTCACATCTTTTCCAACATGCAAAATTCCGCCCAAACAGTTCAATTTTAATACATGGCGGTACTTCTGGAATTGGTACTACTGCAACAATGTTAACTCGAGCTTTTGGAGCAACCCAAATTTTCACAACAGTATCGAGCAAAGAACATCAAGAAGCCAGTTTAAAAATTGGTGCTGATGTAGCCATAAATTATAATGAAGATGACTTTGTTGAAGTTGTTAAAAAACATACTGATGGTAAAGGTGTAGATTTTGTCTTAGATATTATTGCCGGAGATTACATCCAGCGAAATTATGTGGTCGCTGCAATGAACGGCACAATATTGCAAATAGGTGTGCTTAAAGGGTTAGCAGATAAAGTCAATATTTTTCCAATGCTCGCTAAACGCCTAACTCATAC
Source organism: Acinetobacter sp. 826659 (assembly GCF_000588515.1). Lineage (NCBI taxonomy): Bacteria > Pseudomonadati > Pseudomonadota > Gammaproteobacteria > Moraxellales > Moraxellaceae > Acinetobacter > Acinetobacter sp. 826659. Next base: position 59,232 of record NZ_JFYD01000001.1, read on the forward strand.
AGGCGCTACCCTACGCTCTCAATCTGCAGAAGCCAAAGCAGAAGTGATGACAGCACTGCAAGAAAAGGTATGGCCTTTAATTTCAAAAGGACAATTAAAACCATTATTGTATAAAACATTCGATCTTGAAGAAGCACGCCAAGCTCATGAGTTCCTTGATCAAGGGCAACATGTAGGTAAGTTAGCTTTAATTATAAAAAAATAAAGCTAGCTATAAAAAGAGACCAACATATGGTCTCTTTTTTTAATTGATTAGATCGCGTTTCTAGTCATCTCACCATTCACCAATCTTAAAATTTGCAACGGATTGCTGTCTTTTAAAGCCTCCGGCAATAAACTTTGCGGATAGTTTTGATAACACACAGGTCTTAAGTAACGGTCAATGGCCAAGGTTCCAACTGAAGTACCTCGGGCATCTGAAGTGGCTGGATATGGTCCGCCGTGTACCATGGCATCACAAACTTCAACACCCGTTGGGTAGCCATTTATGAGTAATCGTCCAGCTTTCTCTTCTAACACCGGAACCACATCTGCAAATTCACTTAAGTCTGCTTCGTCAGCAATTAAAGTCGCGGTCAGTTGACCATTCATGCTTTGTAGTGTCTGAATGAGTTGGGCTTTATCTGCCACTTCAATGATGACTGTGGTTGGCCCAAAGATTTCTTCTTGCAGAAGTTGGTCGCCTGCCAGTAACAACTCAACATCCGCTTTAAACAGTTGTGGCTGTGCCTGATTGCCTTGGTGGGTTTGACCTGCCAAATGTTTAATGCCTTGATGCTCAATTAAGTGCTCAAGACCATCGGTATAGCTTTTTAATGTTCCGGCATTCAGCATAGTTTGTGCAGGTTTGCCACCCATAATTTCGGTTAGGTTGCTAATAAGCTGAGTAAACTCGGCTGATTTAATTCCTAAGATTAAACCTGGATTGGTACAGAACTGACCACAGCCTAAAACGACTGAATCTGCCAAGTCCTGTGCAATTTTTTCAACACGGTTTTTTAAGGCTTCTGGCAACATCAACATCGGGTTAATACTGCTCATTTCAGCAAACACTGGAATCGGTTGTGGGCGGGCTGCTGCCATGTCACATAGAGCGCGACCACCACCAAGTGATCCAGTAAAACCTACAGCCTGAATTAAAGGATGTTTCACCAGTGGTTCACCCACGCCATTACCATAGATCATGTTAAATACGCCTTTAGGCATATTTGATTTTTCTACTGCACGTTCGATTGCTTGAGCCACAAAATCTGCTGTGGCCATATGTCCGCTATGCGCTTTGACTACCACAGAACAACCCGCAGCTAGTGCCGACGCTGTGTCACCACCCGCAGTTGAGAATGCTAAAGGAAAGTTACTTGCCCCAAAGACTGCCACAGGACCAACACCGATTTTAATCTGGCGCAAGTCTGGTCGAGGTAAAGGCTGACGCTCAGGTAAAGCGGTATCAATACGGGCACCTAAAAAGTCACCACGGCGCAGCACTTTGGCAAATAAACGCATTTGTCCACTGGTACGGCCACGTTCACCTTGTAAACGTGCAAGTGGCAAAGCAGTTTCCTGTGAGACAATTTCAAGAAAATCTGTACCCAAAGCATCGAGCTCATCTGCAATATTTTCTAAAAAAACAGCACGCTGTTCAGGAGACGTATGGCGGTAAGTCTTAAACGCTTGACTGGCGGCTTCACAGGCTTGATTGACCTCTTGCTCGGTTGCATGGTGAAACTCATAAGGCAGAGCTTCACCAGTCGTAGCATGAATACTTTTTAATAAGGTTGTACCTTGTGCGCTGCGTGAACCGCCAATAAAGTTGTGTCCAATGACCATTTTTATATTCCTTAGAGAGTAATAACTGAACCGATCGGTAATTCGGGTTGCATATGAGCAAGTTTGTTTTTGAGTGGATGGCCGAACTCTTTCATTTCAATTTCAAACTCATCGTTGACTTGCGCTTGAATACCATCGGCAAAAGATAGAGTCGCTGTACCGAAATAATGGATATGAACATCCCCTGCTTTTAAGAATTGTTGATACTTAAAGTGGTGATATTCCAGATTTGCCAAGCTATGACACATATTGTCTTCACCCGACAAAAATTCTTTTTCCCAAATAATTTGTCCATCACGGCGCAAGCGGCTGGTTCCGACTAAATGTTTTGGTAATTCACCTGTCCGTAAAGCTGGACCAAAACTACAAAAACGTAATTTTGAATGAGCCAGATATAAATAGTTACGACGCTCCATTACGTGATCAGAATATTCATTGCCTAGCGCAAACCCGATTCGGTAAGGTTTTAAATCTTCTCCAATCACATAGAGGCCTGCGATTTCAGGTTCTTCGCCGCCGTCTTCAGCAAATGGGGGTAAAGGTAATTCAGCTCCCGGTCTTACCACAATTGAACCATCGCCTTTATAAAACCATTCCGGTTGCGCACCGATCTGACCTTCTGCTGGACGCCCCTTTTGTAGCCCCCATTGAAATATTCGCATAGTGTCGGTCACCGAGTTGTCATCACTTAAATTTTGTTGATGCATTTTGTCGCGTGCAGATGCAGAACCTAAATGGGTTAAACCTGTACCGGAAATTAAACAATGCGTTGGATCTGGATGGTCTAAAGGCGGCAGTACCTTTAAATCTGCTAATAAAGATGAATAATCATAAGTTTCGGACTCAAACCCTAACGCCTCAACTTGTTGTTCCAGTGAAACTTTATTGCGGATTGCTAAAAGTGCTAAATCACGAACCGATCGAATACCTTTAACCGGATATACCATGTTGCCTTCTACTTTCGCGACGGCACGTTGATTTGCACGATTTTCAAATTGAATAATTTGCATGTTTTATTCCTTACAAAGGCTTTTGAATATTCACTGTTTGTGTTTTTTGACGTTCGAGCTTGGCATAGACGATGTAAGTCAGAATCAAGCCAAAAAGCATGACGATAGATAAGAAATACAAACCAGCAGCCATATTTCCCGTGTATTCTTTTAAAAGTCCGATCCCAAATGGACCGACATAACCACCTAAATTTCCAACGGAGTTAATTAAGGCAATACCAGCCGCTGCACTTGCACCCGTTAAGAAACGACCCGGTAATGTCCAAAACACGGCAGTCGATGAAAATAGACAGAACGCAACTACAGCCAAAGCTGCCAACTGCATAACTGGAGAATTTAGCCAACCGCTTAAAAACATTGCACAAGCACCTAGTGCATACAGAAAACTTAAGTGTCCGTAACGATCGTTCAGGCGGTCAGTACTACGCGGAATAATGAGAAGTCCAATAATTCCAAAAATATAGGGAATGCTAGATAAGAACCCAATTTGAATATCACTACCTCCGCCAAATTGCTTAATAATGGTAGGAAGCCAGAGATTTAAACCATAAATACTTAACGTTACCGGTAAATAGTAGAGTGCTAATAAAAGTACGCGTTTGTCTTTTAAAGCATGTAGTGGATTGGCATGTCGGGTTTGGTCATATTCGGCTTCATCTTTAACGAGTTCATTTTTAAGCCATTGTTTTTGTTCAATGCTTAACCATTTTACTTTATCAATGTTATCGGGCAGCCACAAAAATGTAGGTAAAGCCAATAAAACCGCGGGCAAGCCAACTGCAACAAACAACCATTGCCAGCCGTGCAAATTCGCAATGCCATCCATTCCAAGTAATAGACCAGCTAAAGGCCCTGCGATCATCATGGCAATCGGTTGTGAAAGCACAAACATTCCCATGATTTTTCCGCGATGTCGCACCGGATACCACTGTGTAATTAGGTATAAAACACCAGAAAAAAACCCCGCCTCTGCTACACCGAGTAAAAACCTTAAGAGATAAAAACTTTTAGGGCCTTGAATAAGCGCCATGGCCATGGTGATGAGGCCCCATGTTAATAAAATGCGGGTAAACCATTTACGAGCACCAAATTTGTCTAAAAGCAAATTACTTGGAACTTCAAAAAGAAAATATCCAATAAAAAATAAGCCAGCTCCTAGACCATAGGCAGCATCACCAATTCCTACATCGGCACCCATATGCAGATGGGCAAACCCGACAGCGGCCCGATCAATGTATGCCACCAGATATAGTATGACTAATGCAGGTATCAGCTTAAACGTGACCGTCCGTATTACATCCTTTTCGAAATCCATGTTCGACTCCATTTCCTATTATTTACTTATAGAGCATCTTGCTCGTAAATTATCCTTTCAATTTAAAATATAGTAATACTATTTAAATTTCAAACCTTTTAAAAATAAAATTTATGGTGTATTTTTAATTTAATCAATTCTAATAGTAATACTATATAGGGAAATTTGTATGAATAACAAACAAGTTCTTCGTTCGGCTGCTTGGTTTGGTACAACGGATAAAAATGGCTTTATGTATCGCAGCTGGATGAAGAACCAAGGAATTCCAGATCATGAGTTTCAAGGCAAGCCCATCATTGGGATTTGTAATACGTGGTCTGAACTCACCCCATGTAATGCGCATTTTCGAAAAATTGCCGAACACGTAAAAAAAGGAATTTTAGAAGCGGGCGGCTACCCTGTTGAGTTTCCAGTGTTTTCAAATGGTGAGTCGAATTTACGCCCTACCGCCATGTTTACCCGCAACTTAGCCAGTATGGATGTCGAAGAAGCGATTCGTGGTAACCCTATTGACGGTGTGGTGTTACTGACAGGCTGTGACAAAACCACCCCTGCCTTATTAATGGGTGCCGCAAGCTGTGATATTCCAGCCATTGTAGTAACAGGTGGCCCCATGCTTAACGGTAAACACAAAGGTAAAGACATTGGTGCGGGCACCATCGTTTGGCAAATGCATGAAGAGTTAAAAGCAGGAAAAATTGATTTAAATGAATTTCTGTCTGCCGAATCTGGTATGTCACGCTCAGCTGGTACATGTAATACCATGGGCACCGCTTCTACAATGGCGTGTATGGCTGAAGCCCTAGGCACTTCTTTACCACACAATGCAGCCATTCCAGCGGTAGATTCGCGCCGTTATGTGTTGGCTCATCTTTCTGGCATGCGTATTGTTGACATGGTTCATGAAGATTTACGCCTTTCTAAAATCTTAACCAAAGAAGCTTTCGAAAATGCCATTAAAATCAATGCAGCTATTGGTGGTTCAACCAATGCCGTAATTCATTTAAAAGCAATTGCCGGACGTATTGGGGTTGATTTACAACTCGATGACTGGAACCGTGTCGGCCGTGGCATGCCAACCATTGTCGACTTACAGCCTTCGGGTCGTTTTTTAATGGAAGAGTTCTATTATAGTGGTGGCTTCCCTGCCGTAATTCGCCGTATGGGCGAAGCCAATCTTTTGCCACATCCACAGGCTTTAACCGTAAATGGTCAAGCCATTTGGGAAAATTGCCAGCAATCACCTATTTATAACGATGAAGTGATTCGAAAAATAGATAATCCAATTCGACAAGATGGCGGTATGTGTATTTTGCGCGGTAATTTAGCCCCTAAAGGTGCGGTGCTTAAACCATCTGCTGCCACACCTGAACTAATGAAACACCGTGGTCGTGCAGTCGTATTTGAAAACTTTGATGATTATAAAACCCGCATTAATGATCCAGAGCTTGATGTCGATGAAACTTGTATTCTTGTGATGAAAAATGCCGGCCCTAAAGGCTATCCCGGCATGGCCGAGGTTGGAAATATGGGATTGCCTCCAAAGGTTTTAGCCAAAGGCATTACCGACATGGTTCGTATTTCCGACGCACGTATGAGTGGAACAGCGTATGGCACCGTAGTTTTACATGTTGCCCCTGAAGCCATGGCGGGCGGACCTTTAGCTGTAGTTCAAAATGGTGACTTTATCGAACTTGATGCCTATGCAGGTAAACTCCACCTAGAAGTGAGTGATGAAGAACTTAAGCAACGTCTTGAAAATTTAGCACCACCAGCTCCACCAAGTTTTATTGGCGGTTACCGCAAACTCTATGTAGAACATGTTTTAAAAGCCGATGAAGGCTGTGATTTTGATTTCTTGGTCGGTTGCCGTGGCTCAGAAGTTCCACGTCATTCTCATTAATATTTATTCTTGAAAAAGATGATCTTGTTAAAACACAAGGTCATCTATACCATAGGATATTCAACATGTCGTAATAGTGAAATATGAGTAAAGCTGACTATAAAAATCCTATTCCAAGCAAAAGCCAACATGCATTGATTGTTCAACAATTGGGATTAAAAATTGTTTCTGGAGAAATTTCAGAAAATGAAAAACTCCCAAGTGAAGTTGATTTATGTGAGGAATATAAAGTCAGCCGTCCTGTCTTTCGCGAAGCAATTCGTGTTTTAAACGCGAAAGGCTTAACTTACTCAAGACCAAAAATCGGAACGGTGGTTAGACCTAAAGACGAATGGCATTTACTCGATCCGGATGTATTGTTTTGGCTAATTCAAACCACGCCTGAACACGAATTTTTTAAAACACTTTCTACTGTACGACGCGTTTTGGAACCAGAGCTTGCTTACATTGCGGCAAGTACGGCCAACGAAGAAGATATTGAACGTATTAAACATGCCTATGATGGGATGGAAAAAGCGACAACCGTTGAAGAGTTTATAGAGCCAGATATTCAATTTCATTTGGCAATTGCCAAAGCAACCCATAATGACTTATTGACTTATATGTCAAAAATGCTGGTTTTACCTTTACAACAATCCATTCAAGTCACCAGTCTGCGCCCAAATTTACAAGGCCATTCACTACCTAGACATAAAGCGATTTTAACAGCAATTGAAAATAAAGATCCGCTCTCTGCTCGCCATGCTTCACTTGTTCAGCTTGACGACACCAAAATGGCTTACGATTTAATTAAAAAATAATTTTTATATATTTTCTATTTAAAGCCTGATCACTCCAAATAAAGTCATCAGGCTTTTTTATTTATAAATTAGAATACCTTTTTAACTGAGACAGTAAATGTCGAATCAATCGGATTTGAAATTGGCGCGTCTGGTTCACCATTACTATACTTTTTATAAAACCCATCTTTATCCCAAGCTTTGGTATAGGCTAGTCCTGTAGTCCAACCCTCACCTAAATCTTTAATCAGCTCGACTTTCATATCTTGAAAGTTAGCTTTCGAGAAATTTTTAATTCTTTCATAGCCATAGTGAGCACCAAAAGTCCAAGACTCATTAATAGGCTGAGTAAAAGTTAAATCTAAATAAGTTGTTCCTCGTGAACGTTTACCCTCAGGTCCCTCCGTCGTATCTGAGTTATAGCCTGCATAATCTGGGGTATAGGTAATATAATATTTAAGAGTCAAAGGCCCATAACCAATTTGAGGCACAATTTCGCCATAGTTATAGCTTGTATTCCCCGTTTCAGGCGTACTTTCAGCTCCCGGATAGTAGTAATAAAAAACCGTCATTCCAGCCGAAAACTTATCAAAAGTTTTTATATAACCTGTGTAAAAATCCCACTCAACTGAAGCATTTCGAAGATAGTTAGAACTTACATTTGAAGCCCAAGTCCCCACAAATAATCCATTCGGATTTGCATAATCTAGACCAATTTGTAAAGCAGGCTTGCCCCAAGTTTGTTGAAAACCACGTGAAATATATTGACTTGCGAAGGTTACATTAGCACTGTATGGAGAAATTTGTTCTTGTTCGTTTACTTGTTCAGCATATACAACACCAGTAGACATAATAAGAGAAGCTATCCCTAAAATTTTTCTCATCTAATAATCCTTTTAAATATTACCTATAGGTTTAAAGTTTTAAAATAACATGATAATTCAATTTAAAACGTATTAAAAAGTTATAAATTTAAATTTCTGGATACTTCTTCTTCGCTATAGATCTCTTCAATACAATCTAAGATTTTAGGAATATATGAACTTTGGTCCATATTGCGCATCGATAGAGAAATGGGACTATAAGCTTCTAAATCTAAGATATTTAAATAAGTTAGATTCTTCATACCAATATCACAGGCGCTTTCTGGAATAATACAAATACCCTCTCCAGATGCCACTAAGCCAAGAGCCATATGAATTTCGCGGACTTCAGTCAGTTTGGCAGGAACAAGACCTAATTTGGTAAATAAAGCTTGAATAGTAGTCGAAAAATTCGGCTTAGGTGTTGTGGGATAAGAAAAAATTGTCTCATTGATAATTTGAGATAAATAAATTCCTGATTCTTGGAACTCACTTAAAGGATGTTTTTTATGAATCGCGAGTTTTAATTTTTCTTTTCGAAGTAGAAGTCGCTTAATGGCTGGATCACTAATGGGTAAACGACCAAAACCTAAATCGATTTTGCCTAACTTTAAAGCTTCGACCTGATCTCGTGTACCACATTCAATAAGCTCGACATGAATATCTGGATTTTTTTGTCTAAATAGATAAATGACCTGCGGTAATCGCCCATAAAGAAGCGAACTCACATAGCCAACTTTAACAACATTCTCGACCAGCTTCATTTTTTTAGCCATAGAAGCTGCTTGAGCCGTATGCGTTAGAATTTGTACTGCATGTTGGTAAAAAAACAGCCCAGCTTCTGTCACTTTTAATGGACGTGAGCCTTTCACAAACAGATCAATTCCTAACTCTTCCTCTAATTTCTTGATTTGACGCGTGAGTGGTGGTTGAGCAATAAAAAGCTTCTCAGCGGCTTTAGTCAGACTTTGTTCTTCAACAACGGTAACAAAATAACGTAGATGTCTTAATTCCATTAATATACCTTTTTAGTATCTTAAAATACCGTTCTATATCTATTTTAGGCTATTACATTCTTCTATGGTATGTAAACAAGTTCGTAATAGTTGAAACTTCATGTATAGAACCATAGAAACCATACTTGTGGATATTCCAACTATCCGTCCTCACCAGTTGTCTGTGACTACCATGCGTACTCAGACTTTGGTACTCGTTAAAATTACGACCACGGATGGTATTGTAGGTTGGGGTGAAGCGACCACCATTGGTGGACTGAACTATGGTGAAGAAAGTCCTGAAAGTGTCAAAGCCAATATTGATACTTACTTTGCACCATTACTCGCATCAGTTAAAGATTTAAATGTGGCTCAAACACTAAAACTGATTCGTAAGAATATTAATGGTAACCGTTTCGCGAAATGTGCCATTCAGACTGCTCTACTTGATATTCAGGCAAAACGTTTAGGCGTGCCATTAAGTGAAGTTTTAGGTGGCCGTCTGCGTAATAGTTTACCTGTACTTTGGACGCTCGCGTCTGGTGACACAGAAAAAGATATTGCTGAAGCTCGAAAAATGATTGAGTTAAAACGTCATAACACGTTCAAACTCAAAATTGGTTCACGCCCTTTGCAACACGATGTTGATCATGTAATTGCAATTAAAAAAGCACTCGGTGCAGATATTAGTGTACGCGTTGACGTAAATCGTGCATGGTCAGAGCTGGAATGTATTCAAGGTATTCAACAGCTACAAGATGGCGGGATTGATTTAATTGAACAGCCTTGTGCTATTCAAAATACTGAAGCACTTGCTCGCCTCACCCATCGTTTTGATGTCGCAATCATGGCGGATGAAGCTTTAACTGGTCCTGACAGCGCATATCGTATTGCAAAAAGTCATGGTGCAGATGTATTTGCGGTGAAGATTGAACAATCTGGTGGTCTGATCGAAGCGTGTGAAGTTGCCAAGGTTGCAGGTTTGGCTGGAATTGATCTTTATGGCGGCACTATGCTTGAAGGCCCTGTAGGTAGCATGGCTTCTGCTCATGCGTTTGCAACCTTTGAAACATTAGCGTTTGGTACTGAATTATTTGGTCCGTTATTGCTTACCGAAGAAATTCTGAAAGAACCGCTACGTTACGAAAACTTTGAATTGCACTTGCCAACGGCTCCCGGCTTAGGCATTGAAATTGATGAAGATAAAGTCGAGAAGTTACGTCGTTAAGGCAACAGGATAAGGAGTTTCCCATGTTATTTCATGTACGTATGGATGTGCATATTCCACTTGATATGCCAGCCGACAAAGCAAATGAAATTAAGGCTGTTGAAAAAGCCTATTCGCAAGAATTACAGCGTCAAGGCAAATGGCGTCATATCTGGCGTATTACAGGTCAGTACTCGAACATCAGTATTTTTGATGTCGAGAGCAATGAAGAATTGCACAATATTTTACAGGGTTTACCTCTCTATCCTTACATGAACATCGAAGTTATGGCACTTAATCGCCACCCTTCTTCTGTTCGTGATGATGATTCGTAAACCAAAAGAATTTTTTAAATGTGATCTCTGAAGTCCATTTAAAAACCAAGCAGATTATTCAGAAGGTAACAAGGAACGTGGCGGCACTTATTCGCTAGCAAAACAAAATGCCCGCAGCGTTGCCACCCAAAACCGTATTGCATACTTAAGGAGTTTTAGTATGAACCGTCAACAAATTGATGCGCTTGTAAAACAAATGAATGTCGACACTGCAAAAGGTGAAGTTGATGCACGTGTTCAACAAATTGTAGTGCGCCTTCTCGGGGATTTATTTCAAGCCATTGAAGATTTAGACATCCAACCTTCAGAAGTATGGAAAGGTTTGGAATATTTCACAGATGCTGGTCAAGCAAACGAACTTGGTCTTTTGGCAGCTGGCTTAGGTTTAGAGCACTATCTTGATTTACGTGCAGATGAAGCTGATGCCAAAGCTGGTGTTACGGGTGGCACACCACGTACCATCGAAGGCCCACTTTATGTAGCTGGCGCGCCTGAATCTGTTGGTTTTGCACGTATGGATGATGGTACAGAATCTGGCAAAATCGATACCTTAATTATTGAAGGTACCGTAACTGATACTGATGGCAATATCATTGAAAATGCCAAAGTTGAAGTATGGCATGCCAACAGTTTGGGTAACTACTCATTCTTTGATAAGTCTCAATCTGACTTCAACTTACGCCGTAGTATTTTGACTGATGCTGATGGTAAATATGTCGCATTAACGACGATGCCTGTAGGTTATGGTTGCCCGCCAGAAGGTACAACTCAGGCCCTTCTTAACAAATTAGGCCGTCATGGTAATCGTCCATCTCATGTTCACTACTTCGTTTCTGCACCGGGTTACCGCAAGCTTACAACTCAATTCAACATTGAGGGTGATGAGTACTTATGGGACGACTTTGCTTTCGCAACCCGTGACGGCTTAGTTGCAACAGCAGTTGATGTAACTGACCCAGCTGAAATTCAACGCCGTGGTTTAGATCACGCTTTCAAACACATCACATTTAACATCGAACTTGTTAAAGATGCCGCTGCTGCTCCTTCAACTGAAGTTGAACGTCGTCGCGCTAGTGCTTAATTGAAAGTATATGTGAGTTAAAAGTTCGCTTTTGACTCACAAAATTTATTCCATTTATTACTACCATTAAGAATTTAAATAAATTTTTAGCGGTAGTAATACATCACGTTACCTCATGCTCTAGGGTTTCTCACATGATTGACAAAAGTAAGTCCTCACTAAGCGAGGTTCTATCGCAGATTAAAGATGGTGCAACCATTCTGATTGGTGGTTTCGGTACCGCAGGACAACCCGCTGAACTCATTGATGGTCTTATTGAACTCGGTGTTAAAGATTTAACCATTGTCAGCAACAATGCCGGTAATGGCGATTATGGTCTGGCGAAACTGCTGAAAGCCGGTTCAGTTAAAAAAGTGATCTGTTCTTTCCCACGTCAGTCAGATTCTTATGTATTTGATGAACTGTACCGTGCCGGAAAGGTCGAGCTTGAAGTCGTGCCGCAAGGTAATCTGGCGTGTCGTATTCAGGCAGCTGGTATGGGCCTAGGTGCTGTGTTTACACCAACAGGCTTTGGGACACTTTTAGCTGAAGGTAAAGAAACCCGTGAGATTGATGGGAAAGATTATGTACTTGAATATCCGATCAAGGCTGACTTTGCCTTGATTAAAGCCTACAAAGGCGACCGTTGGGGCAATCTGGTTTACCGTAAATCTGCACGTAACTTTGGCCCAATTATGGCGATGGCTGCTGATGTCACTATTGCTCAGGTGTCTGAGGTCGTTGAATTAGGTGGATTAGACCCTGAGCACATTATCACCCCGGGTATCTTTGTACAGCATGTTGTACAAGTAGCGCCAGCACAGTAAGCAATAAGGAGAAATAACATGAGCTACCAGAAACTCAGCCGTGACCAGATTGCACAACGTGTGGCACAAGATATTCCCGATGGTGCCTATGTCAACTTGGGTATTGGCCTACCAACCAAGATTGCCAGCTACTTACCTGATGATAAAGATATTTTTCTTCATTCTGAAAATGGCCTGTTGGCTTTTGGCCCACCGCCAGCTGCAGGTGAAGAAGACCCTGAACTGATTAATGCGGGTAAAGAGTTTGTGACCATGCTTGAAGGCGGTAGCTTTTTTCACCATGGCGACTCGTTTGCGATGATGCGTGGTGGTCACCTTGATATTGCAGTACTCGGTGCATTTCAGGTTGCCGCCAATGGTGACTTGGCCAACTGGCACACGGGTGCACCGGATGCGATTCCTGCGGTGGGTGGTGCGATGGATTTGGCGGTTGGTGCCAAGAAAGTATTTATCACCACAGACCATGTGACCAAGCAAGGTGAGCCGAAGATTGTGGCTGAGCTGACTTATCCGGTTACGGGTAAGAAATGTGTGGATCGTATTTACACTGACCTATGTGTGATTGACGTGACTAAAGATGGTTTGAAGGTGATTGAGAAAGTGGAAGGTCTTAGCTTTGATGAGCTACAAGCTTTAACGGGTGCAACTCTGATTGATGCGACTCAAGGGTAAGGTTTACACAGCATAGCCAATGCTACTACGGTCATTGCCTGTAAATGATAGTGGTCTTCGAAAGCCCTTTGTATAGGCAATACCTTACTTTTTAAGGATAAAAAGTAACAAAAATCCTTTGTTACTCTGACACAACATCCCTGTTGTGCTGAGCAACGAGGCGACATCCGTGTCGCCATCGCGAAACACTGAATAGAACTCTTTGAATACGGTTCTTGCTTATTAATTTGGATTTTACCGTAATTCGCTATTGTGACAGGCGACATGGATGTCGCCCGTTGGACAGGGAGGCATGGAAGCCTCCTCTGTTCAACAAAGGTTTTTGGTTACTTTTTTAAAAAAGTGACAAGAATTAGCTACTGGCATTTGACTCAACACGATAAGACTCTGTCATGACTACTTTTAACTTAGTAACCATGATGATCGCCAGCAAAATCTGGAAAAGTCTAACAATGTGGCAATGACAGCAACAGATTTCAAAATGGAAATGTAAGAATGAAAAACGCTTATATCATCGATGCCATCCGTACCCCATTCGGCCGTTATGCCGGTGGCCTTGCACCTGTCCGTGCCGATGACCTTGGCGCTGTGCCGATTAAAGCTTTAATCCACCGTAACCCGAATGTAGATTGGGAACAGGTCGATGATGTGATTTATGGCTGTGCCAACCAAGCCGGTGAAGATAACCGTAACGTTGGCCGTATGTCAGCACTTCTTGCAGATTTACCGTATCAGGTTCCAGCAACCACCATTAACCGTTTGTGTGGTTCTTCACTCGATGCGATTGCCATTGCTGCCCGTGCTATTAAAGCCGGTGAAGCAAACTTGGTGATTGCAGGTGGTGTAGAAAGCATGAGCCGTGCACCCTATGTGATGGGTAAGTCAGACAGTGCTTTTGGCCGTAGCCAGAAGATTGAAGATACCACTATGGGGTGGCGTTTCATTAACCCGAAACTTAAAGAATTGTATGGTGTAGACACCATGCCCCAGACTGCCGAAAACGTGGCTGAACAGTTTAACGTGAATCGTGCAGATCAGGACCAGTTTGCCTTGGTGAGCCAACAACGCACCGCAAGCGCGCAAGCCAAAGGCTTTTTTTCTAAAGAAATCGTGGCAGTTGAAATCCCTCAGCGTAAGGGCGATGCTGTTGTGATTGATACCGATGAGCATCCTCGTGCATCGACCACACTTGAAGCTTTAAGCAAACTTAAGCCTGTGGTTAAAGCAGATGGTTCTGTGACTGCAGGAAATGCTTCAGGCATTAACGATGGTGCAGCCGCTCTGCTGATTGCATCTGATGAAGCGGTTCAGGCTTATAACCTCAAACCACGTGCCAAGATCATTGCTTCGACAGCAGTGGGTGTAGAACCACGCATTATGGGTTTTGCTCCAGCACCAGCGATTAAAAAATTACTAAAACAAGCCAATCTGACTTTAGATCAGATGGATGTAATTGAGCTGAATGAAGCTTTTGCTGCTCAGGCTTTGGCCGTCACCCGTGATTTAGGTTTGCCAGATGATTCTGACAAGGTAAATCCAAACGGTGGTGCCATTGCATTAGGTCATCCACTTGGTGCATCAGGTGCGCGTCTTGTGACTACAGCCTTGAACCAGCTTGAACAAACAGGTGGTCGTTATGCCTTGTGTTCAATGTGTATTGGCGTGGGCCAAGGCATTGCTTTGATTATTGAACGTGTTCAAGCACTTTAAGGAGAAACAAATGCCATCTTTTCAATCTGCTGATGCACAAATTAACTATCAAACTTTTGGTGAGCCATCTTCCCCTGCTCTGGTGTTTTCCAATTCTTTGGGCACTAACTATGGCATGTGGCAAAAACAGTTTAATGAATTAAAAAATCAATTTTTTGTGATCTGCTATGATACTCGTGGTCATGGTTCATCATCTTCACCTGACGGTCCATACATTGTAGAGCAATTAGGTGAAGATGTTGTTCGTTTACTAGATCATCTGAATATTACCAAAGCTGCCTTTTGCGGTATTTCTATGGGTGGTTTAACGGGTCAATGGCTTGCGATTCACTACCCTAACCGTTTTAGTCATGTGGTTGTGGCAAATACTGCCGCTAAAATTGGACAAGAACAGGTATGGTTTGATCGTGCAAAATTGGTACGTGAGCAAGGTTTACAACCAATCGCAGCTACAGCAGCTTCGCGATGGTTTACAGATCCCTTTATCCAAAGTCATGCTTCAATTGTCAACAACCTGTGTAACGACTTAAGTGCTGGCAGCGCAATGGGTTATGCCAATTGTTGTGAGGCTTTGGCTAAAGCGGATGTCCGTGAGCAGTTAAAAGACATCAAAATTCCTGTATTGGTGATTGCTGGAACTCAAGACCCTGTAACGACTGTTGCAGATGGTGAGTTTATGCAGCAACGCATTCCACAATCAAAACTTGCAGAAATAGATGCCTCTCATATTTCCAATGTAGAGCAACCAGAAGCTTTTAATAAAATCCTAAGGGATTTTTTATTAGGTTAATTTAATGATTCAAAAAAAAATGACCTATAAAGGCCATTTTTTTATATCTCGTAGAAACTTAATACCGAATCATCACCGATTTTAATTCGGTGTAATCTTCAATAAATGCATCTGAAAACTCTCTACCAATTCCTGAAGCTTTCACGCCGCCAAATGGAACTGAAGGATCTAAGAAAGTATGCATATTGACCCATAAGGTCCCTGCTTCAATTTTAGGAATTAAACGCAAAGCTTTCGATAAGTCATTTGTCCAAATACTTGCCGTTAAACCAAAGCGTGACTGATTCATCAGTTGAATGAGCTCTTCATCAGTGTCGAATGGCATTACCCCGACCACTGGACCAAAAGTTTCCTCAGAAAATAAAGGATCATCTGTATTTTTAAAGGAAATTAAAGTCGGCTGTACAAAATATCCTGTCTGATCTAGAGCCTCACCACCAGCAATAATCTGTTTGTTGGCTTTAGCCATATCTAAATAATGTTTTACTTTATTAAAATGTGGCTGATTAGAGAGTGGACCAAACATATTTCCCTCATCCATAGCCGATCCAATTTTAAACTGCGAAAGTGCTTTAGAAAGTTTTTCCACCAATTCATTATATTTTGTACGGTGTACAAAAAAACGCTCTGGGGATGCACAAACTTGCCCCTGATGCACAAAAGTTGCTTGTAGCAAAGTCGGTAATGTCTCATCGATATTTGCATCAGCCAAGATGGCTATGGCATTTTTACCACCCAGCTCCAGACTTACACGAGTTAAATCACTGCTCATCGCGAGCTTACCAATCGCAATGCCTGTTGGTACTGAACCTGTAAACGAGACTTTCTTAACGAGCGGCGACTCAATTAAATATTGTCCTGTATCGCCCTTACCTGTCACTACATTAATTACACCAGCTGGAATACCTGCCTCGATGGCAAGTTCAGCTAAACGCAATAAAGATAAACTGGCAAACTCACTTGGTTTAAGCACAATGGTACAACCAGTTGTTAAAGCTGAACCGATTTTCCATACACCAATCATCAGTGAAAAATTCCAAGGTACAATCCCTGCAACCACACCCACTGGTTGTCTTAAAGTAAAGGCTGTATATTTCTCACCTTGCATAGAAGGAATAGAGGGTTGCATGGTTTGACCATTAATTTTAGTTGCCCAACCTGCAAAATATCTTAAGAAAATAACAGATTGTGCGATTTCAAGATGTCTTGAAATATTGATAAGTTTTCCAGTAGACAACGTCTCGAGCTGTGCAAGCTCTTCCCCATATTGCTCAATTAAATCTGCCAACTTATTTAGTTTAACGCCACGTTCATACGGCGTAGTTTCAGCCCAAGCATTTTGAAAAGCATGTTCAGCACTTTTCACCGCACTTTCCACATCGTGTTGACTACCAATACTAATTTGAGCAACAACTTGTTCAGTCGATGGATTTACAATATCCACTTTATCTAAATGCTCGGCAGCAACTAATTTTCCATCAATAAAATGTCCATGTTGACGTGCCATAAATTGCTGCACGCTTTGTAAAATCTGAACTTCACTCATTTTTTATTTCTCTCAATTCATTTAAAAGGATTTATTAATAGATGTATTGCAGAATCAACTGCGCATAGACATTGGTTTTGTCATCGTAGTTTTGAGTACCGCCACTATGGATATCGTGTTTTGGTTTATAAAGTCCCACTAAAGGAATCACGTTGAATTTTTTATTAACTGACCAGACCGAAAAGACATCCAGCTCATGTCCATCTACATTAGTTAAAGACTTATTTACTGTTTTGAACTTATAGGCCAAAGCACCCAACATAAAATTTTCTTTCAAATTCATCATGTAAGAGACTTGATGAATGTCGGCATTTTTATTGAATGGTCCAGCATAGTTTCCGGCAACTTCACCCTGAAACCATGTACCAAAGCCGACCGTATTTCCATAAAACATAGGGTCGTATTGGTCTGAAAAATGACTAAAACGGTAGCCTAATGAAGGCGTATATTTTGAAGATAAAAAGTTATAGTTCAGCGCTAAGTAGCCAGCATTTTCTTGGCCATCTTTTTTATCTTGAACTACAAACTCAGTTTTAACTTGTATCTCTGGTAAAGGTTGATAATTAAAGCGTAAAGCATAATTTTTAAGGTCTTGTCGTCCTGAAACGTGTTCAGCATCTTCAAGGTCTAATACGTTTAAATAGGTAAACCCAACGCCCTTATCTTTAAGCTGATACATCAGATCAGTCACAAATAGTTCTGGGGAAAATTGTGCTTTATTATCTGACTTTAAATAAGCCAGCTTTAGCGTTGTATTCTCTTGCGGTTTATATTGAAGCAAACTTGTAAAATCAAAGCTTCGACGAGCTGCCAGATAATATGCGCCGCCCCGATCTAGTGTGCCATCCGCAGGCGCTTTTCCAAGGTTTAATGCATCACCCGCAATAAAGAACCCGTCACCAATCATGATATTTTGCCGACCAATACTTAAATCATAGGTCGTTAACTCATCTTTATTGGTGCCGTCTTTAAAACCAATGATCCATTCATTCACATCTGTTTTACGTTCTTTGCCATTACTATTTTGGCCTGCGTCACCATCACCAAATGTGGCCGAACTAATACCACTCAAACTTGCATAGAGCTGATTGTTTTTAAAGGTGTATTGTCCTTTAGCACCATATTTAAGATGGCCTTCTTGCCAATTGATTCTTTCATCATGTAGGTTTTCGCCGTTATAGCTTTTACCACTACTAAAAGCTCCAAAAGTTGCTTCAAATGTTGGCTTAATTTCTAGCTCACTAGCATGCACAGTTGAAAAAAATGAGACAAAGAAAGTCCCTCTCATAACCTGAGAAAATAAATTTTTCATTGAGAAATTCCTTTTTGCGAACGGTCTAACCGTGCTCAGATATGGGTAACTTATTCGTTACCCATCCTCGTTCATGTTTGTCTTTAGTGATGGTCGTGCTGCGTGCTTTGCTCTTCTTCACCCAAGTTTAAAGTCGGGGTGTTGTCAAAGAAGTTCCAAGGTTTGATTAGGGTATAAACCCATTCTGTCGGCATAATTGGCCATTCTTCAGCACGTGCCACATGGGTTGTGCCTGTTGTCATCCACACCACAAGGTCTTTATTTTCAATATTTTCGTTGTTACCAATGAACTGTCCTAACCCTGTATCATGAGTTGATCGATTTGAATATTTCCCTTCAGGATAGCGTTCGTCTGGATTGTATTGAGTCACCCAAATTTGCTTATCCATAAAGTTCAAACGTTTAAATAACCATTCATCTTTAGAAAAATTGGCTCCTTTCGCCACAGGGTGTGTTCCACCTGCAAAAGGAATGAGCTGGTAAGAAACCGGATTACCTAATTTATTTTCCTTATTGAAATTCGTGAGTAAGCGAATGGTAGATGGATCAAACTTTTCAGCTGCATTTTGCTCATTGGTAATGACTTTACTGTCAATTTGCATTGAACTTGTACGAACACCACCTTTGTCATTGGCTTTCACTACAGGGTCCATATGCATAAAGCTGTTATTTTCCCCATCTACGTCCATGTCTAAGCGGAAGTTATAGATGTGCTGATGCGTTGTACCCACAATATTATGGTCAATTAAAGTTCCATATTTGGTGTCTTCTTTGGCAGTATTGTCATGCATGGTGCGTGCTTTAACACCTTTAACAGCTTCAATACCCGTTGCACCCGCATTAATTCCAATTACACCATTTTGGGAAAATACCCAGTCAAACATGTAATCGTAGTTTCCAACTGTACTAATCCAGCGCACGACAAGTTCACGGCGTGCTTCACTCGCATCCTGATTGCCAAAAATTTCGTGATGTTTATATTCAGGTCCTGCATAACGTTCAAACACGGCAATGGCATTTGGAATCACTTGTGGCTGGCCTTTATAGTCTGCAATCACGGCATCAAGTAAAACTGCATTGTCGGGTGCATCTGTTCCCAGAATAATAGATGAGGTAAGTGTTCCCATACCATATTCGCCAGAATCCAAATAAGATTTGAAGTACCATCCAATATCAGGGTCACCATATGGAACTACCATTCCACCTAAGTTACCTTCATACATGACTTTACGCTTCACACCTTTATCTTTATAGGTCACTGTTGAAAGCTGTAAGCCAACACGAGAATCTAACGCCACATGCAAACACCAGTTGCCCCAATGTATGGTTTGACCGGTAATGCTAAAGTTCTTACCCTCAGGTTCAGTAATATTGAGTGGTTTTAACTTACTTGCTACGGGCTTATTCGACATATAAGGTCGATTTGCCATCGGCACAGGAATGATCGCACCTTCTTCAATCTTGATAATTTTTTCTTTATCTAAATCGACTACAGCAACTAAATTTTCAATTGGATGCGCCCAGTAGTTACCATCCCCAACATCGAGGTAAGCAACGACTTTTAATATATTGAGTTGTTTATCCAGACCATCTTTACCGCCAAAATATCCAACAGTTAGCGGAGTAGCGATCACTTTCTTCACATCGGTAATGCCGCGTTTGCGCAAAGCTTCCTGATATTCTTTACTCGTCTCAATTACGCGCTGTACGGCTTCAAAATTATCTAGAAGCACCATACCGTGAGTATCTTTAAGTACATTCCATTTTGTGACTTGTTGAGTATTAAGATTAACTTCACCTTCAATCGCTTGATTGCCCTTTAATAAAATAAATGAGGCAATACGATCTTCTTTAAAATCTTTATGATTAATAAAGTAATCCCAGACTTTGGCTTTTTCAGGTTCTTTAAGCTTTAACTCGGCAAAACGCATATTTTTATAGGCGTATTTCGAGCGATTAATCACATCAAATGTTTTTTTAATTTCGTCGGAATTTAAGCTATTGAGTGGATGAAACGTATTTTCAATTTTAAAAGTTTGATCTAACCCAGACTGGAAGACTTCATTAAAAAAATCTTTTCCAATAACAGGCTTACCATCCTTAATTAATAAAGGCACACTGAGTTTGAAAGGTTTGCCATTTATCAAAACCTGATCTGAATTAGGTTTAGCTCGAACCACCATAGAACCTTTGGTGATCATATAAGTATTGGTAAAATCATCTTTGACAACTTTAGCGCCTTGCTCACTCATGTTTTGATAAAGTGAGACCATGTCGGCCTTTCCACCATGAGCAAACGCTTGAGTATTAAGTCCCCAAAAGCTTGCAGCGATTGATAAGTTAAGTGCCAGTATTTTTTGTATGTCATTCAATAATCGTTGTTTACGCATTGGTTTCATCCTTTTCATCTATCCCTGAACTATCTGAATCAGACAGTTAAAATGCACTTTCCTGTGAGTGAAATTCATTAGATCAACTTAATAGTTTTATGGTTATTAAGCTTATCTAACCTGCTCTAATGAATTTAATTTCAACACAGTTACATAGGGCTAGCTTGTTCAAGAATGACGTCGAATTTGTCTAAAAATGACATTGAGAGATGAAAGATTTAAACCGGCATACCCTCTCTAAATTCTTTAGGAGAGATACCATATGTTTTTTTAAAGATCTTTGAAAAATGAGCGCCGTCCCAAAAACCCCATTTCAAGGCAATCTGGGTAATCGAACTCTGTTTGTTCTTTTTATCAAGCAAATCCGCTTTGACTTTTTCTAGGCGTTTGAGCTGTATATATTTGTTAATAGATAAATTTTCTTGAAGAAATAAACGGTAGAGATGACGTAGCGACACCCCAATATGCTCTGCAATTAATTTAGGGGTTAAATCTGGTTTTGCTAAGTTTTCTATAATATAACGCTCAGCTTTTTCCATTAGATTATTTGAGCTATTTATATTTTTATAATTGATTGTGGGTTTGATTAAGGCGATCAGCGCATCTTCAAAAGCATTGCCATCCTCGGTTGCGTACCAAAGTTTGATGTTTTCAGCAGACATATTTTTCAAAATATTCTTGAGTAAAAAACCACTCATATTTTGCGTAATGAGCTTTCCAAAATATTCGGTACTAATATTTTCTTTCAGTAATTTTTCACGCGACAGGTGCACTGAAATCTGGCTTACCAAACCTTGCGGGTACATCGAAATTGTTTCGACTGGGTCTACCAACACAATATCGCCTTCATTCAGGCTTAAGGTTTCATTTTTATATTCGAGCAACATTTTTCCCGAATACTGCAAAATCAAAAAACAAAAACGATTATTCACTCGATCGATTTCATCGGCTTTTCGGACAATTTTATTGGCATTGTTTTTGATAAAAGCAATTTCGGTATCGCCCAATAAAAAGCACTGAACTTCACCAATGAATAAATTACGGGTCCCGTCAAAATCGGTTTCAAAATTGCCGCACACACTTTTAATATGGTGCGTCCATGTGAGTAATGCATCGCTTACATATTGGTTCATCCCTTACCTCTCTATACATGTACCACTGCTCAAAATTTTGCGTTTGTGGTGGTGCACTGTCTTGGCTTATTTGCAATCTTGTTTTATTGATAAACAAATTGTGTGCCAAAAATTCCTTATCCTTGGAATTGTTTTGCTGATAGTCAGCTAGATGTAAAGAAGCTGATAAATCAATTTAATTTATCAGCTTAATGGGACTTATGCTACTCCTGCAAAGTCTCGCAGCATGGTAATAAAAATATCCTTTTGCTCCTCAGAATACTTTTTAAACACCTCATTTTGGTGGCTGTCGGCAATATCAAATAAATACTGCGCCGTTTGTTTACCTTTCTCGGTCAGTGCATATAAATTATCGTGATCGACCAATAATCCTTCAAATTTTAAGATTTCAGCCGACCTTTCAACTTCCTGCATTGGCATAGCAATATCACGCGGTAAATCTTCCTTACTTGAGGCAGTACCACTGGCTAAAACGAGCAACAGCCGTGATTCACTGGTCCGGAAACCAGAAGCCATTTGCTTAGGAATATAGTCGGTTTGATAAGCTTTAAAAGCACGGCTCATCAAATAGCAGACATTGTTATATAAGTGCCCATAATGTGTTTGGTCTACGCCGTTCTCTTCAGTTTGCTTAACTTGAAGGCTTGGATGCGGCATGACACAAGAATATGCACCTTGATGGTAAACCAGCGGGCTTCGACCTTGGTCATGGAAACGAACCACTTTACCAACAATAATCCAGTGGTCACCACCTTCAATCACTTGATAGCGTTCGCACTCAAACACCGCAGAACAATTTTCTAAAATGGGTGCACGTCCTGCGCCAAGTTGAAAATTTGTGTCGGCAAATTTATCAATATTGCGTCTCGAAAACTTATTAGATAGCTCAATTTGCGTACCCGATAAAATATTGACTGCAAAATGTGTCGCTTCTTCAAACACTGAAAAGCTTGAAGACTTTTTATCAATGCTCCACAAAATAAGTGGTGGATCGAGTGACACCGAATTAAAACTATTTGCGGTTACACCAACTTTCTCACCTTGTGCATTTTGTGCAGTAACAATGGTAACGCCTGTTGCAAAATTTCCTAATGCTCGTCGGAACTGTAGTGGATCGACCGTAAACTCATCTATTTGTTGTAATACATTCATCATCTTTCTCCTAAACCTTCTCTTACATCCATATAAATCGCGAGAGCATTAGATATCTAAAACTAGTCTCGGTGTTTTAGAGCGTGAACAGCACACTAATATTTGCTCATTGCTGGATTTTTCTTCATCAGTAAAATAAACATCTCGATGATCAGGTTCGCCTTCAATTACATCGCACATACAGGTTCCGCATACGCCTTGCTCACAAGACATTTCAATGTCGATGCCTTCTTTAGCCAAAGCCTGCAAAATGGTTTCACCAGCTTCAACCATAATGATTTTTCCGCTCCGCTCAGCCACCACCTCAAATGAATCTCCCGAGGTGTCAGTTTCAACTTGGAAATATTCTTTGTGGATTTGCTGCTCAGGAAAATCGTGAGTCGTGGCAAGGTTAATCACCCAGTCCATGAAACCGACTGGACCACAGGTGTAAATATGGCTCTCAAGGTCAATATCTTTGATGGCAGATTCAAAAAATGCTCTATGGCTTTCGCCTTCGGATTTAAAATGGAAAGTTGTGTATTGTGCTAACACACCATTTTTAATTTCATCAACAAAAGCACATTTTTCAGGGCTAGCCCCGCAGTAGTGAAGCTCGAACGATGCACCTTCGTGTGCAAGTTGATAGGCCATCGTGATTAACGGCGTAATCCCGATTCCACCGCCAATCAATACACTGTGTTTGGCTTTTAAAAGTGGAAATAAATTTTTTGGCTCACTGACCTGAATTTGCATGCCATCTTTAATTTCATCAAAAGCCGAGACTGAGCCACCACGTGATTCAGGGTCACGTAAAATTCCAAGGCGAAACTTTCCTTCGTCATTTGGATTTTGGCAAAGCGAATATTGGCGCACCATGCCATTTGGTAAGTGCACGTCAATATGCGCACCCGCTTCAACTTTTGGCAAGGTTGTAGAAGTTGCAGATTCAAATTCCATGACTGCAATATTTCCACCTTCCACATGGCGATTTTTAACGACAACATCATAAAGTGTAGTCATGATTTAACTCCCTTTTCATGCGTAAGCTCGTGGCTTAGCGCATGAATAAACCACCGTTAATATCCCATGTTGCACCAGTCACAAACCCCGCATTTGGACTCGCAAGCAACCCACAAGTTTCAGCAATAAAGTGCATACTTCCTAAGGATTTAACCGGAATATTCTGGATGAACTGTTCCATTTTTTCGTCTGGCACCACACTATGAACGATTGGTGATTCCATCGGTCCCGGTGCAACTGCATTAACCGTCACCCCTTTTGCCGCAAACTCTTTGGCAAAAATTTTGGTTAACGTCACAATCGCGCCTTTGGTTGCCGCATAGTGTGCACCTGTTGCAGTACCACCGTTTTGTCCTGCTAACGACGCCATATTAATGATGCGTCCATAGCCTTTTTTCGCCATATATTGGCCAATAATTTGGCAAGCCTGAAAGGTGCCGCGTTGGTTGACTTGGGTCACCCAATCAAAATCGGCTGCGGTAATTTCTAATACTGGCGTTGCTTTAGTGACGGTAGCATTATTAATTAACACATCAAGTTTAGAAAATTTCTCTTCAATCCATTGCACCGCTGCATGAAAATCTGCCTCAACTGAAATATCTAATTTCAAGGGAAACATATTTTGGGCATATTGACTTTGAGCCTTGGCATTTTCGGCTTTTTCAAGCGTACTTGCCGACAAAATCACTTGATGGCCTTGGCTCGCAAAATATTCAGCAATGACATTACCGAGTCCAGAAGCAGCACCTGTCACTAAAACAACTTGTTTCATGTTACCGCTCCTAAAGAATGTAGCTAATACCAGCTAAGGTATCGGTTGAGTTAACCAAGTTAATGATTTTACGGTTAATCTTAAAACCTGTAGCCGCATCACGAGTTAGATGGTAGGTAATATCAGCTGTGTAATGCTTGAGGTTTTCTTTACGGAATTCACGTAAGTTTTGAGCACAGCGTAAAACGATTTCATCATCTTGATCTTGAATCACTCGTACACGAGAAATGCTACGCACAGTATTTGCTTTAGGCGCGGTAGAAATCGCTTCACCATTTTCAAGACGCTGTACACGTAAAGTACGCATATGTTTATCGTCATAGGCATAATTTAAGTTGTTTTCGTAGTCAGTGAGATTTGGGTCAATTGGAATGATATAAACCCCTTTTTCATTCCATAAATTAAGCCATTCACGGTACTCGCTGTGGTCTAACATATCTGCCTCAGCCCAGATGAAAGCAGTGACTTCATTTAATAATTGCAGATTCATATTCATTGCTCTCTCCTTAAGCCGTCATCATCTTTTTCCACTGCTGGTATGCTGCACGCATACCTGTTTCAGCACTGACATCACTTTTTAAGCCATCTTCAGTTTTGACTTCACCCGGTAAACCGCGGTTGAGCATGATCCATAAATCATTACCGGCATTGGCACCATGTTGTACGCGTTCCCAAGCTTCTGAGTCATCTGGCGTACCAAAACCAAATGGACCTTGGAAATGTTCATGCAAACGTAAGCGATATTGGTTGGCAATTTGCGGGCCACCATCCATCGTAATCACCGAGTGATGAATTTCTGTTTCAGCAACTGAAATTGGCTGTAACACACGGAAGAACGCCATCGAACATGCAATATTCGGGAATAAATTTAAGTTAAAGCCAGAACCACCAACTGCTCGAACAATACGGCGTACTTCTAACTCTTCATGGCCTTCGTCGCGCAAAGCTTGAGCCAAGTCTTCGAAACGCTCTTGAATTGGACGTTCCATGAGTTCTTCGTCTAAATCGACCAGTTCAGGAATCATCACCATGACACTGTGACCATTACCTAAGTCTTCAACAAAGCCCGGTTGGTTTTCGAAGTTAAAGAGTTCTTCGGTTTTTTCATCTACAGAACTTAAGAATGACTTATGTACCAACGGGAAGTGATATGCATCGGTAGTATTTTCAAGCTGGATTTTCCAGTTACCCGGAAAACGGAAACGGTGTTCACCTAACACTTTAATTGGATAACCCGCGCCCTGTTTCATAAACAGGTCAATCCATTTTTTCGCAGGCCCAAGGAACTCTTCAAGCGGTTGAATGTCTTCTTTAAATGAAGCGAAGATCATGCCGTTATATTCTTCTACCCGTAGACTCACCAGTGGTAATTCTGATTTATCTAAACAATCGCCGTAGCTTTCCGGAGATGGCACACCACGTAAACTACCGTCAAGTGCATAACTCCAACCGTGGTACGGACATACAAAACTATTAGTTTTTCCTTTTTTATGTTCGCATACGGTTGCTGCACGATGACGACAACGATTTAAAAGTACATGGACTTTCTTTTTACGGTCACGCACCACAACCACAGGCTGTTTACCGATATTAATGGTTTTATAGCTTCCACCTTCCGGAATTTCACTCGCATGTGCAACCCACACCCAAGTGCTATAAAAGATTTTTTCCATTTCTTCATCAAAAATGCGTTCATCTTTATAAAGAGAAGTATGGGCACGGTCACTTTGAACTAAAGCATCGTAATCAGTGCCAATGTTATGCGTCGGGATAATACTGTTCATATCAATAGTCCTTTTAAATATGTCCTGGGTCATTCCTGGGAAGGTAGCGGCAATTCAGCTTCACTGTGCCAATGCGATACGGGACGACTGAAAATATTCTGTGTTTGGAAATGTTTAATTTTCCATGTTCCATCTGCTTGCTTTTGAAACTTCACATTGAGCTTTGCTGTATTCAGATGACTACGGCCATCTTTAAACGTTGAAGTCTGCAACATCAGCCATGAAGCATTTGCATCATTTTGATTTACATAAATTTGTTCTGAATTTACAAAGTGTGCATTCATGACAAAGTGAGATTCTTTTTGGGTATAGCTTTTAAACATGTCGTAAATCGACTGCCAAGAAGCATAACGGCCAAAAGATTTGGCATATTTCTCGCCAATACCTTCCCAAATACAGTCCTGATCAAAAAGATTCATCAGCTCGTCAAGGTCTGTATTTGCATTGAGCTCGTCGCAGATTTCCATATAGCGGTTCAGGCAGTTACGAATGGCGTTGTGCGCTTCTAACTGTTCTAGTCGCTCTATGATTTCTGCCATATTCACTTTGTCAGTCATTGCCATCGCCTTAACGTTGGATAATCAATTCACGCCCAACACGAGCTTCAACTTTGCAATATTTCCAAAGTTTGTATGGCCCTTCACCCACCACGGTCGTTCTAAACAAGTTACAAGCCGCGTGTACGGTTTCAATATCCGGAACATCTGCAAGCAAGTAAGTTGTCCAAGGCCATCCCGTACTTGGGCCAACCATGCTTTGGTCATCATCAAGATTTCCAAAAACATGTACGCCCGGTAAGTCATGAATGCCATTCCACATTTCACCAAACGCTGCCCAAACCGCTTTGGCTTCAGCAGGTTCTGCATCAAAAAAGTTTTGGTTAATACCCATGCAGAACAAGACACGTAATGATTTTTTAGCTTCCATTTCAATATCCTTTTAAAAATTAAACTTATAAATAACCTGGGGTTGGTTTTAACCCGAAACTGATTGAGCCTGCATTTTGTAAAGTCGCATCGCCCATAAATGCATGCTGAGTCACCACGTTGGTGTCATTCACAAAACGGCTAAATGGATTGTTGGTATAAATCGCTGTCATGCCTGCGAGCATTTGCATTTTTCGGGTCACTTTGGCGCAAACTCGTGCTGCATGGGTACATGCCAAACGCATGTCACTGATCTGTTCAGCTGTTGCTTCACGACCAGCAATAATTTCATTCCAAACAATATCCATGGTTTGATAAAACCAAGATTTTGCAGCCTGAAACTCTGCATCAGCTTGAGCGAACTCATATTGAGTCACGGGGCGGTTGGCAATTTCTGACCCACCTGTAATAGATGCTTTACCCGGTGCTAATTTTTCAAACTCTTCTAATGCAGCAGCTGCAACACCAATACCCACCACGGTTAATACTTGCGTCGCTAAAGACAGTGACGGATATTTAAAAAATGGCTCACTTAGTTTCGAAGGTTCACCACGTACAAAGGTCCATTTCTTTTCGACTAATACATCTTCGACCACCAAATCATGGCTTCCCGTACCTTTTAGGCCAACGGTGTCCCAAGTCATTTCGATTTTGGCTTTTTTGGCAGGCATCACTGCCATACGTGGTAAGCCTTGCATTTCATTGTTTTTAAGCGGTGAAATCCCCACACCAACAATGTCCGCTCCCATACAACCGCTTGAGAATTTCCAACGCCCACGAACCACTACACCTTCATCGGTAATTTCAGCTGGTTGAGGTGGAAAAATACCTCCAGCAAATACAACATCTGGCCCGTTTTGATATAACTCTTTAAGTGTTTCTTCAGGCAAACTTCCTAAATACGCAGGGCTCATACCGAAACTTGCCACCCAACCCACTGAACCATCAGCTTTAGATAAAGTTTCGATCAACTCACAAAACTGACGTGGTGACCATTCTTCCCCGCCAAAACGTTTAGGCACCAAGGCACGATAAACACCAATTTGTTTAAGTTTTTCGATAATGTCTTGGCTCACATACGCCTGATTATCAAATTCACCTGTACAGGCACGCTCACGAATTTCTTGACACAAAGCATCTAAGTCAACTGCTTTGTCTTGAGAAGCAAACTCCATTTTAGACAACTTATTCATCATCTAACTCCTTGTAATTTATTGCATTGCATCAACACAAAATTTAGCTATAGCGCATAATTGCTCATCTTTTTGATGCTTTGATACGATCTGTAAGCCCACTGGTAAACCTTCACTGGTTTCAAGTGGCACTGAAATGGCTGGATGACCTGATAAATTAAATGGTCGAACTAAAGCTGTAAGATTCAAAAAAGCGACCGTGTTTTCAGCTTCAGAAACTTTCGGTGGAATTTGCGGAAGTGTCGGTAGAACCAATGCATCATATTTTTCTAGTAGAGCGTCAAGTTCTTGGGTCAACTGTGCTCTCACAACTTCTGCTTGTTTCACTTGCTCTAAAGTTGTTGCGGCAGCTTTTAATAAACGACCATTTACATCAGAACCAATTAAGCCCGTTTGAGTTAATTCACCAAAAGCTTGCCAATTTTCATAATTAATAATCTGCATGCCTGCGTCATAAGCCGCTTCAAAGTATTCAACTTTTTCTAAAACGGTCTCTAAATTCGCTTTTTGAAATGCTTGATAAATACAATTCCAAACAACGTCATCTGTGCTTACATCCAAAACAGCAAGTTTTGGTGCGCTAGTACATGCAGAAGGCTTGAAAGTTGGATCAATAATTTGCATGGCCTTTTCAATCATCTCGACTGAATTTGCAAAAGGACCAACGCAATCTAAAGAACTTGACGGCGGATATACGCCTTTTCTGCTAACACGGCCAAAAGTCGGTTTTAAACCAAAAACTCCGCAGCACGCAGCGGGCATACGAATAGAGCCGCCAGTGTCTGTGCCTAAAGTAAAGTCAGCCTGTTTAGCAGCAACTGCCGCAGCCGAACCACTCGAAGAGCCACCTGGAATAAGTTCAGGATATTTAGGATTTATAGGTGTACCAAAAGCATGGTTAATGCCTGTAATACCGAAAGCCAATTCGTGCAAATTTGTCTTGCCAATAATTTCGCAGTCAGCTTTCAAGATGTTTTTAACAACCTCGGCATCATCTTGAGCAGCTTCAACATTTAATAAAGCTCGACTGCCAGCAATGGTTTTTAGACCTTGAATATCAATTGTGTCCTTGACCATGACCTTGAGCTTGCCACTTCCTTTGTGCACGCTTTGGCTAACAATATTCATTCACTTTTCCATGTATTTTTATCTATTAATCAAAATATGGGAAAATTTAATGGAATTGTCAAGTATTTTTTATAATTTGTTCTCAAGGAAATATGCAAAATTTTGTTTATAATAGGATTACCCTTTTTTCACTAAGTTATTGCTTAGCTATGCTTGATCATTTAGAACAATTTCTTCCTAATAAAGAACCGTCGAGTATTCAAAATTTCCCTTTTTTTTGGGTTTCCCAAGTGAATGGAAAGTATTCACAACTGATTGAAAAATCAATAAAAAAGCTAGGTATTGATAATACACGCCGTAAAATTATTTTAAGCACTAATGCCCTTGGGGAAGCCAGTATTACCGACATTGCCAATCTTTCTACTTTAAAGTTAACGACGGCAACAAAAGCTGTATATCGCTTGGTAGAAGATGGAATTGTCGAGGTCTACTCTTCTACTTCTGATGAACGGATCTCGATGGTGAAATTAACGGCCAAAGGTATTGAGCTGGTTGAACAGATTAATCAAATTAGTGTGGTCACCTTGGCAGGCATCCTGAATGCTTTTTCAGAAGACGAGCTACATAATTTAAATACCCAGTTAAAGAAATTATTTGACCTGATGCCATCCAGCTAAATATTTCTCATCAGGATAAATTAGCTCTCTTAGAGCAGTTAAAAATTTCCTTTTCTTTAGCTGCTCTTTCGTTAAAACAATAAAAATAAATAAAATCAAACTCTTATATCATAAATTTATCTATATATAATTACTTAACATACTTTTTAGGTATTCTAACATACTCAATAAGTAATGGAATTTTACATATAAAAAGAAAATAATAATTCCATGATCTTAAAAATCCCATTAACTCCTAATTGGGTTTAGACGCACTCTTCCGGTCTGTACGAGACCAAATTACTCATTTCTAGCCTATTTATTATTCTTATCTAAAAGGGGGAAATATCGAAAATTTTAGAGGAATAATAAAAGTTAGATATCAATTTCTTTAAGCGTTTTATACATAAGGATTAAGTGTATGAACCAAAGTAATATCGCTGTTGAAAGGACACAGAAGAAAAGCAATGCATATGCATGGTATGTCGTCATACTTTGTATGCTGGCATATATATTTTCATTTATTGATCGCCAAATTTTGGCGCTGATG
The DNA here is from genome assembly GCF_000588515.1 of Acinetobacter sp. 826659. Classification (NCBI taxonomy): domain Bacteria; kingdom Pseudomonadati; phylum Pseudomonadota; class Gammaproteobacteria; order Moraxellales; family Moraxellaceae; genus Acinetobacter; species Acinetobacter sp. 826659. The sequence continues at coordinate 90,009 of NZ_JFYD01000001.1, forward strand.
ATTGAACCCATCAAAGCAGATCTCCAACTTTCAGATACACAATTTAGCTTGTTACATGGCCTCGCCTTCTCACTGTTTTACGCCGTTATGGGTTTACCCTTAGCCTACATCGCCGATCGTTTTTCACGACCAAAACTGATTTCAATCGGGATTATTGTTTGGAGTCTAGCAACGGCAACTTGTGGTTTAAGTAAAAACTTTATTCAACTGTTCTTAAGCCGTATGGCGGTCGGTGTTGGTGAAGCTGCGTTATCTCCAGCCGCTTATTCAATGTTTAGCGACATGTTTAGTAAGGACAAACTAGGACGTGCTGTCGGGATTTATTCAATTGGCGCTTTTTTGGGTGGAGGTATTGCCTTCTTAGTTGGCGGTTATGTCATTAACCTGCTTAAAGGCGTGACACTCATTGAAGTTCCTTTATTAGGGGCCCTTAAAGCATGGCAAATTGCCTTTTTAGTGGTGGGTTTACCCGGCATCATTATTGGTTTGCTGTTTATTTTGACCGTTAAAGACCCTGCACGTAAAGGCCAACAACTCAACCAAAATGGACAAGTTGACCAAGTTAAATTCACACAATGTCTTCAGTTTATTAAAAAACATTCGAAAACATTTGCTTGTCATTATTTAGGTTTTACCTTTTATGCAATGGCACTCTACAGCCTGACTAGCTGGACACCTGCATTTTATATTCGTAAGTTTCAACTCGCACCAACTGAAACAGGCTATATGCTCGGTACGATTCTGTTAATTGCCAATACCTTAGGTGTGTTTTGTGCAGGTTGGCTAAATGACTGGTTTATTAAAAAAGGTCGCCAAGATGCACCAATGTTCACAGGTGTAATTGGTATTGTTGGCCTGATTATTCCAATTGCATTTTTTACCCAAACAGATCAGCTTTGGCTTTCAGTTAGCTTATTGATTCCTGCAATGTTCTTTGCATCTTTCCCTCTAGTGATTTCAGCAACTGCTTTGCAAATGTTAGCCCCAAACCAATTTAGAGCACGCCTTTCTGCCCTCTTCCTTTTGGTAAGTAACTTAATTGGACTCGGTATTGGTACAACACTGGTAGCCATTATTACAGATAAAGTTTTTGGTAGCCCATTAATGGTGGGTTCTTCTTTATCTATTGTGGGTGGTTTGTCCTGTGTACTGGCTTTGGCTCTACTTTTTAAAGGCTGTAAATCCTTTAGTGAAAGCATAAAGCTTGAAAAATTACATTAATTGAAGCAACAGTCACTTATAAAAGCAGGAGTTCCCTTTAAACAATTTAGGGAACACCACACCAATATTTCACAATACGTAATGCCGAGGACTGGCATATATCTTGGAAATGGATTATGGAATTATTTCACCGTTTTAAACCACACACTTTAGCTGTTGCCACTTTATTTATTATGTGCAGCAGTTCTTGGGCTGCAAATCCAAATCAGCAAACTGAAGATGAGTGGAAATTCACTTTAAAAAATGCCTATATCAACCGTGATTTTGATAATGACGCCCTTAAAGATACCGGTAGTTGGTCTCAGGCAGCATCTTTATTTTATAAATCGAAAATGCATGACACTCCACTAGTCATAGCAGATAAGCCTATCACCATTGGAGCTGATGCTTCCGTTCAATACGCCGTACGTTTGAGTTCAGACAAACATGTCGCAGATACTGTTTTGCCTTTTAATAAAGAAACGCAATCTCAAGCATCTGATTATCTAAAATACGGCGCGACTTTAAAACTAGGTTATGACAAAACTCTTTTAAGTGTCGGTGAACTCTGGCTAGATTTACCTGTAACGGCTGTTGATGCTAGTCGTCAGTTACTCACTTCATATTGGGGAACCAATCTTAAGTCGCAACTTTCAGATCAACTTTATGCCGAAATTGGTCGAGTTGAAAAAGTCTCGCCACGAAATGAAGAAGATTTTAAAAAGTTTTCGTTCACAGCAAATGGAATTACCAAAGAATCTGATGGCTTAAATTATATTGACCTGCGCTATCAGTTTACGCCGTCTTTGAAGGGCGAATATTATTTTGGTAATTTAGAAGATCTCTACAATAAACACTATGTAGGGCTTGAGCATACGTGGAAACAACCAACTTTTGCCCTAACCTCCAAATTTAAATACTTTAATGCGAAAGATGACGGCAATACCTTTGATATTGATGCCCAGAACATTGGTTTACTTGAAACAGTTAAAGTAAAAAACCACACCTTTGGTTTGGGTTACCAACAAATTATTGGTGAGTCGGCTTACCCTCTACCAGATGGTTTCTTACCAGAAACCTATTTCATTAACTGGAATGCTACAGGTTTCTTTAAAGAAGATGAAAAGTCTTACCATGTCATGTATGGCTATGACTTTAAAGATTACATTCCCGGCTTAAACGCAATGGTGAAATATGTTTACGGTCATGACTTTAAAGCAGCTAATGGTGAGAAAAACCATGAAACCGAATCAAACATCATTCTGAACTATGCCTTTCAGCAGCCGCTCTTAAAAGGCTTTGCCCTGCAATATATTCGTATTGACTACAACGTTAAACACGGCAATGACTTTGGCGAAGACCGTTTATTCGTCAATTACACCAAAAAATTCTAAATAAAAATTACCCCCTAAAATTTAGGGGGTAATTTTTTATCCTAATTTATTAACCAATCTCAAAGGTAAAACCTTCATGGCAATACTCATTGGTAACCATGGCCACTGCGGTACATAAGCTTTTATAGGTTGTTTTTCGATCGCTTTGACTAAAGCTTTACACCCTGTTTTGGCGTCTACTTCAAAAGGTAGATGTTTAGCACCTTCATTCATTTCAGTTCGGATGTAACCTGGGAAAATGGTTGAGACTTTAATTGGAGTATCTAGTAATTCAGCACGAATACCCTCGGCCAAGTGAGCAACTGCAGCTTTACTTGCCGCATAGGTCGATAAATGTTTTGGTAACCCACGCATCGCACTCATAGACGACATGACCACCAAATGACCTGCATTTTGCGCTCTAAAAATTTCAATCGCTGCCTCACACTGTGCTAAAGCAGAAATAAAATTTGTTTCAGCTGTGGCTCTGTTAATTTCGAAATTACCTTTACCAATACGGCGACCATTTCCGACTCCGGCATTTACAATAATTCGGTCTAAATAGCCAAATTCTTGTTTAAAGGCACGAAAAACTTCAAAAACCTGATCGTAATTGGTAACGTCCAGACTTTTCGCAATGACTTTAATACCGTACTGATTCTCAAGTTCCGTTTTTAAATCTTCCAATCTGTCTAAACGGCGTGCACAAATCGCCAAGTTATAACCTTTTGCTGCAAATTCATGCGCCATACCTGCGCCTAAACCAGAACTTGCACCTGTAATTAAAATTGTCTTCGCCATGCTTTTATCCTTATTTTAAATCCATGTCAGTAAATCTGGACGCTCGGCTTTTATAAAATGGTGTTCATTTAAACTTAAAACCTGAGCTTCATTTCCAACTAAACGTAAAGTCGTGAGGCTTGTATTAGCAATTGCCCAATTCAAAGCAAAAGTTCGATTAGGGCTCAGTTCAAGCAGCTTGCCAATTGCTACGGAAATCACGCCACCCGAGGTAAAAACGACTGCATAACGAGGTTTGGTTTTTGCCAACTCATCACAAAGTTGCTGTAGCGCCGTTTCGACTCTTTCTTTAAAGTGTGGCCAAGACTCATCATATTCATGATGAAAATCTCCATCTGTCCATCGTCCAATAGCGCCTTCAAATATTTTGGCAAGATATGCGCGAGGGTTCTGTTCTTGTGCTACGTCAGCTTTTAACAATTCAGGCTGTTCAAAACGTGGCTCATAACGTGCAAAAACCTGTTGGTGGTTAAACTCATTCCATAAATTATTATGATGAATTACCGCACCTGGAAAGCATTCATTGAGTGCGAGCTTTGCAGTTTGCTCGTGGCGCTGCATAGTTCCTGCAACCACATACGGTTGTTCTTTCAATATTTGCTTAAAATATTGGCCTAATAAAGTCGCTTGAGCTTCACCATTTTCAGACAACTCATCATAATTACTTTTGCCAAATGATGCCTGCCCATGTCTTACCAGATAAATTGTGGTCATTTTCTTAAAATACCCTGTATTTTCTGTAGAGATTGCTGAGCAAATTCTGAGTCTTGCAGTTTTTGCTGCGCGATAAGTTTTAAAGCTCGAATATGTAGCGCATGAATGACAATCCAGAAATCTTTAAAAGCGGGGTTTCGGGTTTGTTTATGGTAATAACGATAATAGATTTGCTGGGCAATCACGGCTAAACGGAATACACCGAAGACTTCATAAAAAGCCCAGTTTTGAGGCTCCAGACCTGTTTTTTGCAAATAATAGTCAACGACTTCTTTGCGAGAGAACATTCCCTTTAAGTGAGTCGGCTGACGGCGTGTTGATCTAAAAATCATATTATCCGTTGGCTCAACCCAATAGGCCAAAGCACTGCCCAAATCCATTAATGGATCCCCCAAGGTCGCCATTTCCCAATCCAGCACCCCAATCACATCTGTTGGATGCTCTGGATCTAAAATCACATTATCAAAACGCCAATCATTGTGAATAATACAAGTCGTCGAGTCTTGAGGGATATTATCATTTAGCCATTTTCGGACATATTTAAATGAAGGAACGTTGATTGTGCGGACTTTTTCATAGCGTTTATCCCAACCTTCAACTTGTCTACGACAATATCCCGCACCTTTGCCTAGTTCAGCTAAAGGCGTGTTCTCATAGGGAACTTGATGTAGCTCAATCAACTTATCAATAACATTTACACAAAGCTCATGAACATCTTCTTCATTAAAACCAAGTTCAGGCGGTAATTTTGCACGAGGAATAATGCCTTCAATCCGTTCCATGACATAAAAATCACAGCCAATGACCGATTCGTCCTGACAAAGTGCAACCATTTTAGGAAGCACTGGATAATAAGGCGCAAGATTTTTCTGCACCATATATTCACGGGCCATATCGTGGGCTGACTTCGCTTTTGTTCCTTTTGGGGGACGTCGCAAAATTAAATCGGTATTTTCATATTTTAAACGATAAGTCCAATTCGACGCCCCGCCCGTATATTGAGTAACGACTGCTGGGCCAACCAACTCAACCCCTTGGTTTTTTAACCAGTTTTCAACTGCCCCAATATCAAGCTCTTCACCTTCACGTACTTCACCGCCTACATCAATTACCGACATATTCACTTCCTTTAAACTTATACTTTCTTATGACGACCATAACCACGTTTGGCCAACTCTAATTTGGCAATCATGCCTTTATGTACTTCATCTGGACCATCAGCTAAACGTAAACTGCGTGCTTGGGCAAAGAAACCTGTTAATGGCGTATCTCTTGAAACACCTGCACCGCCATGTAGCTGAATTGCCATATCGACTACTTTTTCTAAAACACTCGGAGCGACCACTTTAATTGCAGATATTTCTGTTAAAGCAGCCATATTGCCTAAAGTATCCATTTTATAAGCAGCATACAAGGTTAAAAGTCTGGCTTGATCTATGGCGACTCGAGCATCAGCCACGCGTTCGAGGTTTCCACCGAGTTTTAAAATTTCTTTGCCAAACGCCGTTCTAGACATGCCTCTATCAATCATGAGTTCTAGCGCTTTTTCAGCAGCGCCAATACAACGCATGCAATGGTGAATACGCCCTGGCCCTAAACGCCCTTGTGCAATTTCAAAACCTTGCCCCGCTCCACCAATAAAGTTTTCAATAGGTACTCGAACATTATTAAAGTGAACCTCACCATGTCCATGCGGCGCATCGTAGTCACCAAATACAGGTAACATCCGTTGAATTTCGACACCTGCGGTATCAATCGGTACTAAAACCATGGAGTGTTGATGATGGCGGTCTTTGGTTTCATCTGGGGTATGCGCCATAAAAATAATGACTTTAGCATTTGGGTCACCTAAACCAGACGACCACCACTTTTTGCCATTTAAAACAATTTCATTACCGTCGATGAGTGCAGTCGCTTGCATATTGGTTGCATCGCTTGACGCAACATCGGGTTCAGTCATACAAAAAACCGAACGAATTTTTCCGTCCAATAATGGCTCTAACCATTGCTGTTTTTGCTGTTCATTACCATAGCGCCATAACAATTCCATATTTCCTGTATCTGGTGCATTACAGTTAAAAACGGTAGGTGCCAATAAGCTACGGCCAGTCAATTCAGCAATATGCGCATATTCTTGAACTGATAACCCTGCACCGAGTTTTTCATCGGGTAAAAACATATTCCAAAGACCAGCTTGTTTAGCTTTAGTTTTCAGAGTTTCTAACAGTTCAGGCCACTGCCATTTTTTCCAGTTCCCATCTGGATTTAGCTCATGAACCTCTTCCCAAAATTTTGCTTCGACAGGTTCTATTTCTTCTAAAATAAATTTTCTTGTTCGCTCAGCAAAATCTTGAGCTTTCTTGGAGAGTTCAAACATTCTTTTTCCTTTACATCATTATCTGGTCTTTACATCAACATAACTTGAAACTTAATATGAATGAAATGATTTTATTAAATAACATCTCATGAATAATATTCATAACTTACATGGTCTAGACCTAAGTTTTTTTCACCGAATTGATATCAATTTATATCCGCTTTTTATCGCGATTTATGAGCAAAAAAGTATTTCGAATGCTGCAAGTAGTCTCAATATTACGCAGTCAGCAGCAAGTCATGCTTTGCAGCGTTTACGCCAGCAACTTGAAGATGATGTATTTATACGTGTAGGCAATAAAATGTCTGCCACTCCTTTTGCAGAACAGATTTATCCAACTGTGAAGCAAGCACTTTTAACCATCCAAAATATTAGCCAACAGAAACATGTCTTTGATCCAACAAGTTTAAAAAGCTTAAAAATCGCCGTTCATGATGAGATTGAACCGATTATTCTTCCAAGACTGGCTCAACATTTTCAAAATCTTAATTTAGATTTGCAGTTTGTGAGTATGAAACTCGATCGAAAACATATTATGACTGACTTAGCGACACAACAGCTCGATTTCGTGATTGACCTAGAACAATACTTATCTCCAAAAATTACCTTTGATCATTTGGTAACAGATGAGTTTGTCATTTGCAGCCAACTTAAAGAAGTCGATTTAGCTAGTTATATCAGTGGTCGGCACATTGGTGTTTCGTCACGCCGTACGGGCGCTTTACTTGAAGATATTTATTTAAACCAACACCAAAAAATCTCTAGAAATGTATTTATGCGCTGTCAAAACTATTCAACGGCATTACAAGTTTTAGGAGCTCAAGCCGACGCAATACTCACTATGCCCCGAATGATTTTGCAGCATTTGTCTTATAGTCCTGAAATTTGCTTACATTCTCTGCCTTTTGAGATAACCAATATTAAAATGGGTATGTTTTGGCACGAAGATTTAAGGGATAATTTAAGACATCAATTTTTGCGACATGAAATTATTAAACTTTTTCATTAAAGCAAATTGATCTACTAAGCTTCTATCGTACAAGGATCAGTAATGAGTAAAGATGAACGGATAATCCAGAATCAGGACAACAAAAAAACGATTCGTCATGAAGATTACATTGCTGGTATTGGTAAAGGCATGGCGATTTTAGATAGTTTTAGTAGTAATCAACATCGTTTAAACATTTCTATGGCTGCTGAAAAAACTGGGCTTACCCGAGCAGCAGCAAGACGTCATTTATTAACTTTAGAATATTTAGGGTATCTTGAGTCAGATGGTCACTATTACTATTTAACTCCGAAAGTTCTTAAATTTTCAGGAGCTTATTTAGGTGCAGCCCAGCTTCCGAAAGTATCTCAGCCTTTATTAAATCTTCTAACTAACCAAACTTCTCTCATTTATTCGGTGATGGTACTTGATGGTTATGAAGCCATTACCATTGCTCGTAGTGCGGCCCACCAACAAACTGACCGTGTAAATCCATACGGCTTACACTTGGGTAACCGCTTACCTGCTCATGCGACATCTGCGGGTAAAATTTTACTGGCACATTTAAGCCAAGAAGAACAATTGGACTGGCTCCAAAAATATCCTCTTCAGCGTTTAACTAAATATACGCATGTCGAAAATGATAAATTTTTAGAGTTACTACAAGAGATTCGAGAACAAGATTGGTGTTATTCGCGTGAAGAACACGAATTAGGAGTTCATGCGCTCGCCGTACCGATTTATGGACAAGACTTTAAAGTGGTTGCAGCTTTAAATATTGTTTCTCCAACTATGAAAACAACTGAAGAATATTTAATTCAACATATTCTGCCGCTATTGCAAGAGACTTCGCGAGATTTGAGACAAGTTCTTTAAATCTTGCTTAGGCTATTTGAATAGATAGAACGATCCTGAATAAATGCTTAGGCTATTTCTAAAAGTAATTGAAAGGGATTTTCAAATAACGGATGCCATTCGCTTCAGGTTCCGGAAAATTTCCACCATTCATATTAATTTGAATTGAAGGCAAAATTAATTTTGGCATTGCCAAAGTCGCATCTCTTTCTTGACGCATTTTGATGAATGAGTCCTTGGAAACTTGTCGATTTAAATGAATATTGCTTTGCTTTTGAGTTTTTATATCTGTTTGACAGATATATTCATCACGGCCTTCGGGCTTATAGTCATGGCATAAGAACATACGCATATTGTCGGGAAGTGTATAAAGTTTTTGTACCGAATCATAAAGCTCAGCAGCACTTCCTTTAGGAAAGTCACATCTTGCTGAGCCATAATCGGGCATAAATAAAGTATCCCCGACAAAAACAGCATCAGCGATCACATAGCTTAAGCAAGCTGGCGTATGCCCTGGTGTAGGAATGTTATAGGCTTCTATCTCCCCTATTTTGAAATGTTCATAATCTTCAAACAAATAATCAAAGGGCTGATTTTCATTAAATTTCTTAAAATCAAAATTATAGATAGCCGAAAATGTTTCTTGTACTACCGAGATTTTTTGACTAATCGCAATTGTACCGCCCAATTTAGATTTTAAATATTGAGCCGCAGTCATATGGTCCGCATGTACATGGGTTTCTAAAATCCATTGTACTTTGAAGTTTTGCGCGAAGACATAATCGACGATCAGATCAGCATTGGTTGTTTTTGTAGTGGCCGATGCGGCATCGTAATCAAGCACGCTATCAATAATAGCGCATTGAAGAGTCGCTAAATCTGCAACAACATAGCTAAAAGTATTGGTGTTTTCATCAAAAAAATCTTTTACTAGAGGTTGTTGCATAGGCTTAATTTCCTTTATTTAAAATTCGGTAAATAAACATTCCTAATAACATTGCGACAATAAAATAAAGCGCTTCAAAATGCCCTAATCCAATCAGAGTTAAAGCGGGCGCTGGACATATACCTGCTATTCCCCAGCCTATACCGAAAATAAAAGCACCCACAATTAACCTTTGGTCAATCTGTGTATTCGTTGGTAATTGAATTTTCTCATTAAAAAGCGTTTTAGGACTTTTTATAGCCTTTTGAAATGGAATAAATGCTACAGCAATCGCGCCTAACATCACAAACATTAAGCTAATATCCCATTGCCCAAAAATATCTAAAAAACCTAACACCTTTTCTGGATTAGACATGCCCGAAATCATTAAGCCTAATGAAAACAAACCACCAAATATAAAAGCAAAAATGTTTTTCATAGGATTACCCCAGCACATGACGAATGATATAAACGGTTAACATGCCAGCAAACATAAAAACTGCTGTCGCTATCATCGAGCGTTTTGATAGCCTGCTCATACCACAAATGCCATGGCCACTTGTACATCCAGAGCCTAACCGTGTTCCAAAGCCAACAAGTACACCTGCTAAAATAAGTGCAAATGTATTGGCTTTAATTTCAATTTCGGGCTGAAAAAAATAACCATATATGAAAGGTGTAATCACAAGTCCTGCAATGAACCAGAATGCAGGACTTTTAAAAGTATCTTTAGTAGGATTTATGACTTGAGCAAGCAATCCACTAATTCCAGCTATACGACCATTTATATATAAATATCCAACTGTTGCGATGCCGAGTAATAAACCACCCAAAAAGGCATAGACAATATTTGACATATAACCACTCTTAACAATATATGTTTTTATAATCTGTATTATACGCTTATTCTTTTAGAAATACTTAATAGAAAACTTTTGAGTTTATAATTCTTCTTAACAAGAAAAAGCCCCAAGATTTTGGGGCTTTTATCATTAAATTAGATCTTTAATGCCTAATTGTTCAGGTAATTTTTCCATGACTTTATTCAATCTATTATTTGCTGGAGAGATACAACCTGTGTAATGGCTTAATTTTGTTTCAGTACCATTTGGTTGAATCCAAGTAATGTAATAGCTAGACATATCGGTTGCTGTTTGCTGACAACCCGCAGTTTTAGATTGAGTTCCTGTTTGAGGTCGGTAAGTTTTTAATTCATCTGCAAGTTTTTGATAATCTTTTACGCTACCTTGGATTTCTTTAACACCAAGTGTTTTTGTATATTGTTTACCTTCAAAACGAATTAAACCTGTAGGCGCCACTTCTACTGAGTAAATTGGGCATGCACCAAAACACGGACTAGAAGCATAGCGTATTGTTTCTTGTGTATCCGAAGCTTGCTGAACAGAAGCGCAACCCATTAAAGCCAAACCGGATAGAGTTGCAAGAACTAAAAATCTCATTACATCACCTATTATTATCAAGTGGCTTTAATTTATCAAATCATACACTTCTTGTCATTAAAGACTAATTTTTGTGATTTTATTCATTATTTAACTTTTAATTTTACTTAGGCTATTGAGCAAGATAAAAACATTTTCTTTCATCTATAAAAAAAGGCCCATCTTTCGATGAGCCTTAAGCCATAAAAGCTTAAATTCCTGAAATACAAATTATTACTCGATAGTAATAATCTGCGTCGACCATTCTAGCGCAACCCAATAAATTATATAAATATAATATAAGTATATATTTAAGCTCGTTTTTCCAACAAAAAACACCGTATTTTTAAAGTTTAAAACTTAATAATGTTTATTTTTAATTAAAATTCACAATGTTAAGTTAAACAAAACTTAATAAAAGTTAAGGTTTTATTTATAGGTAAAACATCCTAAGAAACTGGTCAATAGTTAAGCTATATCTAGCGTTCAGGTTGAATTGACCATAAGGCTATTTTAAGTTTAGCAACAACATCAAGCACTTTTTTACTATTTGGTAAAGCTATCTAGTTAAAAATATAGAATTTACTTTCACTCTTTTATATAAAAAATATATTAAAGAGTAAGACAAAAGAGAAATACTCTCTTTTGCCTTTCTTAATTATTGTTCTAAGCTATAAGCGATCACATAATCACCATGATCAGGTGATTGACGTGCTCCACCTGCGGTAACAACCACATACTGTTTACCTGTTTTAGGTGAAACATAGCTTATTGGTGTTCCTTGGCTACCTACTGGCATGCGTGATTTCCACAATTCTTTACCTGTAGATGAATCAAATGCACGTAAGTAGTAATCTTGTGTTGCAGCAAAGAAAACTAAGCCACCTTGAGTTGCCATAGGCCCACCAATTGTTGGCATACCGATCGGTGCTTTTAAGCCCATCTTGATACCCATCGGCCCAGTATCTTCAACTGTACCTAATGGTACTTGCCATACAACTTGACGAGTTTTCAAATCAATCGCAGTCATGGTGCCAAATGGTGGTTTTTGACAAGGAATGCTTAGAGCCGACATAAAGCGGTTTTTATTCACTTTATATGGTGTACCTTTCATTGGTACAGCTCCCATACCTGTGTTTACTTTCTCTCCACCATTCGCCTGAATCTTAATATCTTCAGGAGTTTGCTCCATCAATTGAATCCATAAGCCAAGGCGCATATCGTTCACGAACATATAACGATGAGTCGGGTCAAAAGCGATGCTACCCCAGTTCATACCACCCAACGAACCTGGGAAGCTTAATGAAACATCAGTACCTGGTGCAGTAAATAAGCCTTCGTAACGCATTGACTTGAAGTTAATACGACACATCAGTTGATCGAACGGCGTTGCGCCCCACATATCTGACTCAGTTAAAGTCTGATTACCAATTTGAGGCATTTCAACTGAACGAGGTTGAGTTAAGCTGTATTGTTCACCCGGAATATTGGCAGGTTTAACTGGCTGTTCAATTACTTTAGTCAACGGTTTACCCGTTACTCGGTCAAGAACAAAGAATTGGCCTGATTTAGTTCCAATAACAACAGCTGGTTTAGTCGTACCATCCTTTAATGGGAAGTCGACTAGACTCGGTTGCATTGGTAAGTCAAAGTCCCATAAATCGTTATGAACAGTTTGATATACCCACTTCTCTTTACCTGTTGTCGCATCAAGTGCTAACACAGAAGTATTGTATTTGTGATCTAATGGATTACGGTTACCACCCCAAATATCGACAGATGAACTACCCATAGGTAAGAACACCGTATTCATTTGCGGATCATATGACATTGCAGCCCATGAGTTTGCCGAACTACGTTTATAGGTTTCACCCGGTTTAAGAACATAATTCGGGTTTGGATTGCGCGGGTCAAATGCCCAGCGAAGTTTACCCGTAATCACGTCATAACCACGAATAACACCACCTGGCATATCTGCGGCTACGTTGTCGGCAATACGGCTACCCACCACAATAGTTGTTCCAGCAATAGTCGGTGCAGAAGTCACTTCAAAACGTGGAGCTTTTGTTCCCGCGCCAAGACCTTCTAGCAAATCAACCGTTCCATTTACACCAAAATCAGCACAGCGCTGACCGTTATCTGCATTCACTGCAATTAAACGACCATCAGGTGTATTGGTATATACACGGCGTGGACATTGTGTATTGGTTGCAACCGCAGTTACTGCATTTGCACCAGCTAAAGTTGGTTGTACAAGCGGTTTTGTTGAATCAAAGTATGCAACACCGCGGCAACGTTCCCAAGCATCGGCTGTAGAGTTCACCTCAGCTTTCCAGAGTTGTTTGCCCGAATCAGCATCTATCGCAAAAATGTTGTTATGTGGGGTACATAAAAATACTTTATTTCCAACTTGTAGCGGAGTCATTTGGTCTTCGGCACCATTACCGCTACCCGTTGTAAAGTCTCCCGTTCTAAAGCGCCAAGCTTCTTTTAATTTATGAACGTTATCTCGGTTAATTTGATCGAGAGCAACAAAGCGGCTACCACCTGCATCATTACCATAATTTTCCCAATTTACCTGTTTTTTTGCAGGATCAACTGGTACTAGAGGTAGTTTTTCACCTGAACTTGCTACTGTTGGATGTGGTTGGAACATTTGATAGAGCGCAATCAACATTCCCACAACAACTAATCCACCTACCGCATAGGATGAAGATGCCAAACTCGTTTGAAATTGGTAACGTCGGATTGAAGGCAAAGTAAATAGCAAGGCAGCAAAAAGACCAGCAGGAAACATTAAGCGCGAAAATAATGGCCAAAATTCCCATCCAGCATCAACAAATGACCAAATTACGGTACCAACAAAAACAGCCGCAAAAATCCAGACACCTAGCGCTTTTTTTCGGAAAATACTAATTGCAGAAATGGTAATAAATAATCCTGCTATAAGGAAATACCAAGAACCACCAAGAGATACTAGCTTTCCACCACCTACGATGTAAAAAACACCAGTAGCCAATAAAACTAGACCTAATATAAAACACCATATTTTGAATAAGATATGAAACTTAGAATCTGACTCAGACATAGATCCTACTCCACATATACTGAACCCGAATAGTTCAAGCATTTGGGCCAGTTAAACTATGTCTAACCAGCCATCAATATTGTTAAAAATTGACTTTCACACTAAGACCAGCCACCCAAGCATCATCAACTTCTTTTACACCAGCAGGTTGATGAATATATTGAATGTTTGGACGTAACATGACGGCCGGAGACCATTGATAGGTATAATTCAACTCGACATTTAGCTCGTCGTCTTGAATCGGAATATAGTCAGATGCAATCGAATCATAGCTATAGTATCCACGACTTTCATTTGTTGCGATCTGTTTATCTTTAGCACGGTCATTAACTACATAATTGGCTATACCAAAACCAATCGAATCATTTGGACGGCTATCAAACGGTCCCTTATACCAAAGAGCAAGCTGTTGCGTACTTTGAACAAAAGTTGTTGCTTTATCATTTACAACACCATTAAAACTTACATATAAACCGCGTTTCGGATCTTGGCCTTTATTCGTCAGTTGTTGTTGTGCATTAATCCAGAAACTTTGTTTTCCATCATGAACCTTACCCGCAGTTTTAATATCATTGGCTTCTGCGGTCGAATACAGTGCACCTACTTTATATTCTCCCGGCAAGCCATTGAAAGCAGCAAGTTTTGGTTTCCACGCCAGCTCAACCGGTATGGTTGCACCCTTCACATTGTTCATATCCAGATTAAAACCATCACTATTTGATTCGGTTTTAATGTTGTCTGGATTTACTTCATACACACCCAATCCCAAAGTCCATTCAGGTGCAAACTGATATTTAACGTTTGTCGCCCAAACACCTACTGGTGAGTTATACCAAATTGAACCGATTGATTTTCCTAACTGCCCACCGCAAAGCAATAAGTTCTGAAATTCACATTGAGAACTATTAAAGTCCTCTGACATTCCCATACGACCAAATTTGACCTGTACAGTATTATCAACAAAGCCCTTCTTCACCCATGCTTGAGACAGACGCCAGATTTTACCGCGACCATAAATTTCTTGAGCATTGCCCAATTGGCTAGAACGTGGGTCTTTAATACGCTCCAAAGTAAGCGCATTTCCGTCACGTTTGGTCACGACTAGGCTCGCTGTTGTATCTTTCCATCCAGCAATTTTTTCTAAATCTAGGTTTGCACCTAAAGAAAGTTGTGCAGCATTTTCAAAAGTATTGCTGTCGTTGTAACCACCATCTAAATTGGTGGCGCTTTGGCTCATAATTGAAGCAGTAAATTTATAGCCCTGTTGCTCTAATTGCTGGCGTTTTCCATTCCAATCACCAAGCAACCATTGACGGTCTTGTGACCACGGCTCATTTGCAAGTGCAAATTGGCTGCCCAATACAGCAATTGTTAGCACACTCAATTTCATTACATTTGGCATTTCAAGTCCCTTTTGTCTTTTCTGAGATGCGCCCCTGTTTTGAGGCGCTTTATTTTTTTGTTATTTAACTTGCACAAACCCGAGCTCAGATGTAGCACCGAAGCGATCAGTTACATTTGCTGTAATTGAGGCAACTTTGACTGTTGGTTTCCAATTGGCTTTTGCTTTACCTTCGGTATCTGTAGCTACTGTTATTGTTCCTAAATATTGCTCAGCTTCTTTTGATGCTGCATTTTGGTTGCCAAAAAACTCAACTTGATAGCGTTGATTTGGTAAGCCATTAACTTCTACTGTAACTGAACCTTGATTCGCTGTTAACTTAGGAGCTTTAATACCCTGATTCGGCTGAGCATTACAGTCCTGTTGATTTGGCTGAGTACATGTTTTTTGTTGTTTAGATGGGTCGACAACCACCCCACCACCACGAGAACCTACAAATCCTGCATGCTCAAGTGCAGGTACTCCAAATACAATTGCCCCTAAACGCTGATCTGGTACACATGAACCACCTGCTTCACAACGTTTAACATCTTTACCATTGTCCCAAATCAGGTTTTTAGTCAATGTAATTCTTGCATTTGCATCTTTTTCAGAGCGAATGGCTACACCAATACGGTTACCATGTACTTTATTGCTATCAAGAATGTTGCCATCACCCGTCATATTGAAACCAATCGAGTTATTGGTCATTTCGTTGTAGGCGATATAGTTACGTTTGCCCCAGTTAATCTGTAAACCATCTGAATAGTTTTCGAATTTATTACCAACTACGGCATTGTCATTACCCCACAAAATTTCAATACCTTGTGATGGTTCTGGATTTGCTTTGGTTGAAACAAAATGGTTATTCGCAATTAAGTTAAAAGCAGCACCACGTGTCAGTTCTAAACCATCTCCATTGTCTTGGAAAATGTTATCTAAAACTTTGTTGTTATTAGTCGTGGTTGCGGTTGGGTTACCTTTACCATCATCACCAGTGAGCATGACACCAGCACCCCCGTAGTTGTTACTAATACGGTTGTGTTGAATCAGGTTATTACTCGAGCGGTTAATCAATACCCCAATACAGAAGCGATGAATGTCTAAACCTTTTAAAGTGATATTGTTGACGTCACGTAGTACCAATCCTGGTAAAGTCATCGTACGTACATTGGTACCGTACTGTTCAGGGTTTGCACCAGGACAAGCTTTTGCACCTTCGCCTTTAATATAGTTTGAACCATCAATTGCGATGTATTCACCAGTTTTATCCCACTGTGTACCAATGATTTTAACTGGAGCTTTAATTTCAGGAAGTGCGCTGTTTAATTTAATCGCATAAGGTGCTTTGCCTACTGCTTGAATCAAAATGTCGCTAGCTTCGCTTGGGTTTGCATTGGCTTGTTCAATGGCCCAGCGTAAAGAGCCTTTATTGCTATCGTCTTGATAACGGTCAACCACATAAGTTTGAGCCGCAGCTACTCCTGAAACCATCAAACCTAATGCAAGGGTAGTTAAACGTAATGTAGTCATTTCATCATATCCTTATGATTTATGGGTTGGTTGGTTGAACGGTTTGTAAAATCTGTTTGAGCTTGGTCACATCAATTTGACCCGGTGCAGAAGCCTGACCAATCATGCCAAAGCTATAACTTCCGCCCATATTGGCAGTCGCAACACGAGAAATCGTACCTAATTGCCCCATTGACATCGTCAATAAAGGTTTAGTGGTTTGCTGGCTTACTTTTAAAGTTGCGTTCATTAAAGTGAAAACGTCTTGTTTAGATTTAGGCATTACAGCAATTTTGAGAATATCTGCGCCCATTTGATCTTGTTTTAACAAGCGTTTTTCAATTTCATCTTGGCTTGGTGTTTTTTGGAAGTCATGATTAGACATGACAATCAGCACTTTCTTTTGATGTGCTTTTTGAACAATTTCTGAAACTACTTTTTGATCACGGAACATTTCAACATCTAACCAGTCCATGAACGGATTCTTTAAGTAAGCCTGATAAGTCTTACCATAATCCACATCACTAATTTCAAGCTGGCCACCTTCGTTTTTGGTACGAATTGTGGCGATCATTGGTTTATTACCTAGAATCTTTTTTAATTCATGCCCCAATGCAATCACTTGTTTCGTATCACTCGCAAAACTGAGTAAATCGATACGAAACTCTGCCAAATCAGCATCTGCTGTATTTGCAATGACCTGAGCTTGTGCCAAAGCTTGTTCTTTGGTTTTTGCGGTAATCGGAACAATCGTTTTAACGGCTGTAGCGGCAGGGTGTGTTTGAGCGGCTAAAGCAACAGGGTCAGCATTCACCTGTGCTGTAAAAAATGGGAGTGCAAGCAAACTTAAGCTTAATAATGTTTTCATGTTCATATGGTTCATCCTTAAAAAGGCTACACGCATCCTTGAATAATCAGGTGTAGCCTTAGGTGTTTCTTAAATATCAAAAAATACAGTTTCGTCATCACCTTGAATGCGAATATCAAAGCGGTAAACAACTTCACCATTTTCTTCAAAACGTTTTGCAATAAGTGTTTGGCGACGTGGTGCCCATTCAATGCTATTTAGAATCGGGTCATTGGCATTTGCCTCTGCTTCATCGTCAAAATAAACTCGTGTATGAAGACCTAAGTTAATACCGCGAGCGAAAATGACTAATGCAATATGAGGTGCTTGAGTTGAACCTTTACGGCCTGCTGTCGCGCCCGGCTTAATTGTATTAAAGCTCCAAACACCCGTTTCAAAGTCTGCACCTGTACGGCCCCAACCTTGAAATGCAGGATCAGCTTTTTGCTCACGCGTATCTGCCTGACTTGGATAAATACCATTCGCATCGGCTTGCCAAATTTCGATCAGCACATCGCGTAGCGGTAAACCTAATCCGTCAAACACTTGGCCTTCAAGACGAATACGCTCACCTTTGGTCTGATCTTGTACTAACTGGTTATTAAAGTTGTTTTCAAACACTTCAATATTTGCTTGTTGTGGCAATAAGCCAATGTGAACGTAAGGTCCACCTGTTTGAGATGGAGTTTCTTTTAGTTCCTGAAAATTCCAGTTATTCATGCTCGTGCTCCCGATTAAGTCAATTCGTTTTCGAAGTAAGTCGCTCGACGGCCACGTAAAGTGATGTCAAAACGGTAACAACGGCTATCAGCTTCGATAAAGTTGTTTTTATCTTCTAGTGCAATCAAGGCACGACGTTGATCTTCAGAAGGGATTGTTTTTAAGATCGGGCAAGTGTCAATGAGCGTATCGCCTTCAAAATAAAACTGCGAAATTAGGCGCTGAGCCCAACCATCAGCAATTAAAGAGAAATGAATATGTGCAGGACGCCATTCATTAATACGGTTACGCCATGGGTATGGACCCGGTTTAATGGTACGGAAAATATAAAAACCGTTTTCATCAGTTAAGGTACGACCACAACCACCAAAGTTAGGATCCATTGCACCAATAAACTTGTCGTTTGGATGACGGTAACGACCAGAAGCGTTGGCCTGCCATACTTCTAGAAGTGCATTTTTTACAGGACGACCAAATTGGTCACGAACATAGCCATGAACAATGACACGCTCACCAATTGGCAAACCATCTTTGGCATAGTTCAAAATCAAATCGTTATCTTTTGGGCCAAACAGATTTGAAGAAAAATGTGGTGCAGTAACTTCAGTTAAAGTCTCATTAATTGAGATCAATGCATTTTTTGGCGAACGTAATACACTTGTTTTATAACCTGGCGTATACGCTGGTGGATGATCATCTGTATTACGTTGGGCGTAAGCACCCCAGCTATGTTGTGACATCTTTATCTCCTTAATCCTGTTCTTTCGCTGCAATTGGGTTTACCTCTATCCCCAACTCTTTAAAGACTTCTTCAGCCATATGCATTGCAGCGTTTGCAGCAGGTAAACCTGCATAGAGTGAACTGTGTAAGATCAGCTCTTTTAAATCTTCTTTAGTTACACCATTGTTAAAGCAAGCACGTAAATGCATGCGTAGTTCGTCTTCACGACCAAGCGCTAATAAAATTGCGATAGTGACTAAACTACGTGTATGACGCGGTAAGCCCGGACGAGACCACACCTCACCCCATGCATAACGGCTAATAAAATTTTGAAAATCTTGGTTAAAGTCATTCAGATTTTGCAAAGACCGACCAACATGCTTTTCACCCAAAACTTCAGTCCGCACCTCAATGCCTTGTTTATAGCGTTGTTCATCATTCATTGTGATAGACCTCTATTAAGTTGCATCGGTATGCGCAACAATTGATTTAACAAATACAGCAACAGCCGCAGCAGTCGCTGGAATTAGTAATAAACTAAGAATGGCGGTAAACGACCAATCATTGCCGAGTAGTACAGCCCCAATCCAAGCACCAAATACCGCACCGAAGCGTCCAATACCAGTCATCCAAGACACGCCAGTTGCACGGCACTGCGTTGGATAAAAACGAGCGCTTAACGCAGGCATTGAAGATTGCGCACCGTTAATTGCGATACCCGCACAAAGCACCAATACTGCAAGTAATGTTGAGTTTCCTAAGCTTTGACCAACAGCAATCGCAAATAGACCTGCAGCAAAGTAGAAAATAGCAATCACTCGATTCGGGTTGAATTTGTCCATCGCCCAACCAATAAACAAGGCACTTACCACACCACCGAACTGGAACAATCCACCGATAAATGCAGCACGCTCCATTGAGGCACCTGTTTCACGCATAAGCGTTGGTAACCAGCTTGTAAGCAAGTAAACAACCACGAGCCCCATGAAATAGGTCAACCAAAGTAAAAGTGTTCCTTTCGCATATGGTTTAGAAAACATAATTCCAAAGACATTTTTCTTTTGAGCTGTCTCGGTTTTCTCTTCAGGTACGTGAAATGCAGTCGCATTTTGGATCTGAGCTGGCGCAATATGATTTAAGATTTTGCGTACTTTTTCAGGATTCTTACCTTTCACAATTAAAAAGCGGTAAGACTCAGGTAAAACTAAAATCACTAAAATCATTAAGATCAAAGGTGACCAGCCACCAAGTAAAAATAGACTGTGCCAACCATAAGTCGGGATCAGCCAACTACTGATAAAACCACCGGTTGCCATACCTAAGTTATAACCACAGAACATACAGGTCACGAGTAATGAACGAATACGTGTTGGGCAGTATTCAGAAAATAATGTGGTAGCATTTGGCATCGCTGCACCAAGCCCAATACCTGTCAAAAAGCGTAAAACGACAAGGCTATCTAAGTTAGTTGCATAAGCAGATGCCAAGGTGAAGCCACCAAATACAAGCATCGAAAAAGCCAGTACGATTTTGCGACCAAAACGGTCAGCTGTCGGACCAGAAACCAAAGCTCCAATAATCATTCCACCAAGTGCAGCACTCATCACTGGTCCTAACTGAGAGCGATCAACTCCCCAGTCTTGTGCCAAAGCTGGTGCAATAAAACCCATTGCAGCAGTATCAATACCATCAGTAAAAATAATTAAGAAACAGATGATTGCGATCATCCATTGATACTTACTGAGTGGAGCATCATTAATTAATGCTTGAGCATCGATACTTTTATTTGGTGCAGCGTAATCCTGAGACGCCATATTTGCCTCCTTAAGGCCAATTCCTTTTAAATCACTAAGCTATTAGATTTGCTGAATAAACCTAGTCAATTCCTGAGTAAATCTTTGCGGTTGCTCAATATTAGAAAGATGAGATGCTTCCAATTTAGCAATCTGACTATTGTTGATAGCGCGCTGCATAAACTCAGCATCTGCTACTGTAGTTACTGGATCTTCTGTTCCCGCAACCAGCAGTACCGGAATTTGGATTTGTGCAATTTCATCTCTTAAATCGGCATACGCTAAAGCACGACATGCATTTGCATAACCTTGTGCCGGTGTGTTTGCAAGACTTTGAATCGTCGTCTGCGCAACAACATTATGTTGATAGTCGAATTTTTCACTGAACCAGCGGGTATGCGTGGTTTTAACTAACTCAGCTAAACCACTCTGTTCCACAGAATCAGCACGACTCAACCAAGCCTCCGCCTGACCAATTTTGGCTGCCGAGTTCGCAACAGTTATAGTTAAAAAGCGCTCTGGATAATGAATACCCAACCAAAGCCCAGTAATTCCACCCATTGAAATGCCACAAAAATGAGCTTTTTCAATACTCAAGGCATTTAAAATATCAACTACATCTTCAGCTAAGTTTTGCAATGTGGTGTCACTAATTACATCACTTTCACCATGACCACGTGTGTCGTATGTAATGACATTAAAATGACTTTTTAATTCACTTACCTGTGACTGCCACATACCATGGTCTGTGCCTAATGAATTAGAGAACACAAGCACAGGAGCATCTTTTAAACCGTCAATATAAACAGCTAGCTGTTTTCCTTGGCGATTGCTAATAGTCTGATTCACTTTGACTCTCCTTGTGCTTCTTGCAAAACTGCATCAATCTGTTGCTGAATATTGCCTAAATAGTTTTCCGGTTTGAAAATATCCCGTATTTCTGCTTGGCTAAACTGTCCTTTCACTTCTTCTAGTTGGCTAACAACATTAAACAAATGCTGGTTTTGTGCTACCGCTGTTTTACATGCAGCTTCAACTAAATGATGAGCATTTAAACGTCCAATTTTAGGAGCAAGTGCCATCATTACAGCTTCTGCCATAATCAATCCATTCGTACATTCAAGATTCTGTTGCATATGCTGAGCATTAACTTCAAAACCTTGTAAGACTTCACCAGTACGACTTAATGCTCCAGCACAAAGCTGAAAGATTTCTGGAACTGCTAACCATTCTGCATGCCATGCACCTAAGCTACGCTCATGTTCCTGCACCATACTTTGATAGATGCTAGACATAAGTGCCGGTACACGATTCGCCGCGGCTAATACGGATGCCGCCGCAACTGGATTACGCTTATGAGGCATGGTTGATGAACCACCACGCCCCTTGGCGGTTGGCTCAAACAACTCTGCAATTTCAGTTTGCATCATGAGTGACCAATCCCGTGCCATCTTGCCCGTATTCCCAACAATCATGCCAAGCACACTTGCGATTTCTACAATACGGTCGCGCTCACCATGCCATGTACTTGTGGGTACAGTCAGATTCAGCTGCTGAGCAAATGCATTAACCACAAGTGAACCTTGATCTTGCAAAGAAGCTAATGAACCCACAGCACCACCTAACTGAGCAGTCAGTACACGTGACTTCATTGCTTGAATACGGTCTAAATCACGTTTAAATGCAGAAGCCCAACGAGCAAGTTTATGCCCCAAGGTAATTGGCAAAGCTTGCTGTAACCATGTACGCCCAATCATGACTTGATGGCGATATTGCTTGGCTTGCTGTAATGCAGTCGCATAGCATTGTTGAAGTTGAGCTTCCACAATGTTCAACGCATCACGACATTGCAAAATACAAGCTGTGTCTAAAATATCCTGACTGGTTGCACCCCAATGCACATAACGCGAAGCATCTTCATCAACATCTTTAACAATTGCTGTAAGCTGTTTTACAAATGGAATTGCGATATTTCCAGCTAAGCCAGTTGCGACAGCCAAAGCTGAAAAGTCAAACTTTTCTATTGTCTGCTCAGCTACTTGGGCAATTGTATTAGCCGCATTTTGAGGAATCACACCAACTTTTGCCTGTGCTTGAGCTAACGCAACTTCAACCTGAATCATATATGTGATTAAAGATGAGTCACTAAAGATGTCAGTGACGTCTTTTTGATAAAACAAGCTGGCATATAACTGGCTCATGATTAGACTCTCTCAATAATCAAAGCAATGCCTTGGCCCACACCAATACACATTGAACACAAGGCATAACGGCCACCTGTTTGCTCAAGCTGGTTTAAAGCTGTAGTGACTAAACGTGCCCCCGACGCACCAAGTGGATGGCCCAATGCAATGGCACCACCATTTGGATTTACCTTGTTGCTATCATCTGGCAAACCTAAATCACGGGTCACTGCCAAAGCTTGTGCAGCAAAAGCTTCATTGAGCTCAATCACATCCATCTGCTCTAAAGTCAGGTTGGCTTGTTTAAGTAATTTTTTAATCGCTGGTGCCGGAGCAAAGCCCATAATACGTGGTTCTACACCCACTGCTGTTGAAGCAATGATCTTTGCACGCGGTTTGAGGTTGTAAGCTTGAACTGCCTCATCAGAAGCAATTAGTAGAGCTGCTGCACCATCATTAATGCCTGAAGCATTACCCGCAGTGACAGTGCCATCTGGTTTAACCACAGGTTTAAGTTTGCTTAAACCTTCAAGTGTGGTCGATGCACGTGGATGTTCATCGGTATCAATCACAACAGCATCACCTTTACGCTGAGGGATTTCAACTGGCACGATTTCTTTAGAAAAAAAGCCTTTGGCTTGCGCGCTTGCGGTGCGTTGTTGGCTCACCAAGGCAAACTGGTCCTGATCTGCACGATTGACGTTAAACTGTTCAGCAACGTTTTCGGCAGTCTGGGGCATGGTATCTACACCATACAATTCTTTAAGTTTAGGGTTAATGAAACGCCATCCCATGGTAGTGTCTTCAATCTTCTGGCTACGGCCAAAAGCACTGTCTGACTTACCCATCACATAGGGTGCACGGCTCATGCTTTCTACACCACCGGCAATCACCAAATTCGCTTCACCTGCCTTGATGGCACGGGCAGCAATGGCAATGGCATCGAGTGAAGAACCGCACAAACGGTTAATAGTCATTGCTGGCACCTGATACGGTAAACCTGCAAGTAGTGCCGACATACGGCCGACATTACGGTTGTCTTCACCGGCTTGGTTGGCACAACCATAGATCACATCATCGACCTGTTCCCAATCTACACTTGGGTTACGCTGCATGAGCGCTTTAATCGGCACAGCACCAAGGTCATCGGCACGGACAGGTGCAAGGCCACCTGCGTAACGGCCGAAGGGAGTACGGATGGCATCGATGATATAAGCATTTTTTAATGTCATTTCCCTATTTCCTTACCCTTGAGTCGCATCAATCAGAGTTGCACCAGTCAAAGCCTGTAACTCATCAAAGCTAAGACCTTCAACTTTCTCAATTACCTTTAAACCATCTTTGGTCACGTCAATCACACACAGGTCGGTGTAAATTCGGTCAACACATTTTTTGCCTGTCACCGGATAGCTCAGCTCAGCCACAATCTTCGGTTCACCTTGTTTGGTCACATGGTCTGTAGTGATAAATACTTTCTTGGCACCCACAGCTAAATCCATCGCACCACCTACTGCAGGAATCGCATCCGGTGCTCCCGTGTGCCAGTTTGCCAAGTCACCATTCGCGGCAACCTGAAATGCACCAAGTACTGCAATATCAAGGTGACCACCACGCATCATCGCAAATGAGTCGCCATGGTGGAAAAAGCTGCCGCCTTCAAGCATGGTCACAAATTCTTTACCTGCATTAATCAGTTCAGGGTCTTCTTCACCTGCCGCTGGCGGTGGGCCAAAAGCCAACAGGCCATTTTCAGAATGAAGAAAAATATCTTTATCGTTAGGTAGGTAGCTTGCAATCTTGGTCGGTAGGCCAATACCCAAGTTCACATAGGCACCATCTGGAATATCTTGTGCCACACGTTGTGCAATCTGGTCACGGCTGAGTTTCTGGTAGCTCATGTTATTTCTCCTTATTGCTTACTGTGCGGGCGCTACTTGTACAACGTGCTGTACAAAGATACCCGGGGTGATGATGTGCTCAGGGTCTAATCCACCTAGCTCTACTACTTCAGAAACCTGAGCAATGGTGACATCCGCAGCCATCGCCATAATCGGGCCAAAGTTACGTGCAGATTTACGGTAAACCAGATTGCCCCAGCGATCGCCTTTGTAAGCTTTAATCAAGGCAAAGTCAGCCTTGATTGGATATTCGAGTACATAATCTTTACCATCAATTTGGCGAGTTTCTTTGCCTTCAGCTAAAAGTGTCCCAAAGCCTGTTGGGGTAAATACAGCGCCTAGACCCATACCAGCTGCCTGAATACGGCAAGCCAGATTACCTTGCGGGACCACTTCAAGCTCAACCTTTCCAGCACGGTACAACTCATCAAACACATAAGAGTCAGACTGACGTGGGAAAGAACAGATGACTTTTTTAACTGAACCAGCTTTAAGTAGTTTCGCCAGACCATAATCACCATTACCAGCGTTATTACTAACGATAGTTAAATCTTTAACACCGAGTTCAATAAGACCGTCAATGAGTTCAGCGGGTTGTCCTGCGGTACCGAAACCACCAATCAGAATGGTTGCACCATCTTTAATCTGCGATAGAACCTCGCTTAGTGAGGACTTACTTTTGTCAATCATTAGACAACTCCATTGTGCTCATTGAAGAAGAGATAGGTAAGAGAGTTAGGCACACTGAGGCGAGAAGAATAGATAAATATTTCACTCAATCCCGAGTGTTTCCCTTAGATTTCCCTTTTAAACATTTTTGATAATTTTCGTATTTTGATCTAGTAAGCTACATACAGTTTTGTTCGGTATAAATATATTTTGTTCGATGATCGAACATTATCTAAGTAAATTACTCAACTAATCTTATAGACTTGGGATGTAAAAAAACATTAATTCTTATAAATAGATATGTAGAAATGAAATATTTACTTAGGCTATTTTACAATTAAAACTACAAAATATTATTATGTATATCTATCTTAAGACTGTGATTGTAAAATTAAACGTGCAAGCTCTAAATCATCAGGATAAGTAATTTTAATATTATCAGAACGCCCCATTACAACCTGCACAGTTTCACCCATATATTCAAGTGCACTTGCCTCATCGGTAATAGCAATATTATTTTCTAAAGCGTATTCAATTGCTTTTTTGAGCTTCCCAATTTTAGCAATTTGAGGCGTTTGAGCCTGCCATAATGAATCCCGACTTACCGTTTTATTAATATGATTATTTGCCTCAACCTGTTTTAAAGTGTCACGAACAGGAATCGCTAAAATAGCACTATGATTTGATTCAATTGCTTGTTCAACAAGGGTATTTAAACAATCAAATGTTACACAAGGTCGTGCTGCATCATGTACAAGAACCCAATCATTTTCATTAGCAAAAGTTAAAAGATGATTTAAAGCATTTAATACCGAATGGACTCGTTCAGCCCCACCTATACAAAAATGCGCCTTATCTATATTTTGAAATGCGAGCGTCTGAGCAAAGGTATCTTGGGTACCAATTGCCAGAACATAACCATTTAATGGAAGTTGACTTATGCGCCGAACAGTATGTTCTAAAACAGTCGTATTCTGAATATATTGATACTGTTTCAATTCAGTTTTAGAAAATCGACTTCCTGAACCTGCAGCTGGAATAACTGCCCATAATTTAGTCTGGGATATCTGGGGATGCAGGTGTCTCATTCGTTTCCAAATCAACTTTAGCGTTCGGGTCAATATAAATAGGCTTGTAATGGGTACTAATTGTACTCATTTGAACAAATGTCTCATGTGGTTTAACTAAACCTAGATCAAGGCGAGCATGTTCTTCTATTGCTTCTGTACCATTTTTCAGGTCAAAAACCTCTGCTGCCAAAATACGGTTTCGTTCTTTAAGCTCTTCATTTACTTCAGCTTGTTGCTGAATTTGTTGCATGAGAGCTTGATGAGGGAGATAACCACCCTCACCTAACCAAAATTGATATTGCAGTATGGCTACCAAAACAATAACCAGTAGTAATATCAGTTTGCTTGAAGTGGATCGAAATACTTCTAACATATCATTAAGATTTTTAATTAAAAACTTTCGTTAAGAGATTGTATTGTATAGTAATTAAGAAGTAGCATGCGAAATTCCTGCAAAAATTTAAGCAAAATTATTAATGGGCATATTACTTTAATTGACCATTGTGACATGTTTCATTTTGTCAAAAATGAATGGAATTTGAAAGGGAAATAATATTTATAAGTACAACTGCTTATAAATCAATCTACGCACAAAAAAGCCCTCTTTTGAGGGCTTTTATAAATCGGTTACTTATGTGAGTATGTCTATATCAAAAATTATAACGAACACTCAGCGTTGCATTTCGTGGTGTTCCCCAGTTCATTGAGTTTTCACCAATACCTTCATAATATTTCTCATCAAAAATATTATCGATGTTAAATTGAAGTTTAATATTTTTATCTACTTGATAGCCAAGCATCGCACTTGCTAAAACATAAGCATCTTGCTCAATGCGAGAGCTTCCACTACCCGTATAGTATTTACTCTTATAATTTAAGCCAAGTCCTGCACTCCACTGATTAACTTTGTACTTAACAAATAAATTTGAAGTTGTTCGAGAGTTTGTCGTATTAACCTTCGTACCCTTTGCATCTTTTGCTTCAAAATTAGCAATACCGAAATTAATACCCCAATTGTCATTAATCTCGCCATCAGCTTCAAACTCAAAACCTTTACTTTCAACCCCATCTACAGCGCGATAGGCCTGCTCGGTAGTTTGTGTACCATTGCGAATAATGAACGTGTCAGGTATCAATTCAGCAAAATTAGACTGTTCTATTCGAAATACTGACAATGCTGTATTTAAACGCCCTCCAAACCACTCACTTTTTAAGCCAGCCTCATAACTCGTACCTTTAATCGGGTCAATATATTGATCATTTACATCTTTACGATCTTGAGGTTTGAAAATTTCTGTATAACTCGCATAGACAGAATGATCTTGGGCAAAATCATAAATAGCGCCAATATATGGTGCTAATTCATTGTTAAATTCACGGTTACCTTTATCATTTTCAGACTTGTATTCCCAGTTAGATAAACGTGCACCAGCAATAATTTTCAAAGGATCAAGAATTTGAAATTTACCCGCAATATATGCAGCAGTTTGTGTGGTTTCATTGAGTGCATTTTTGCCGTTTAAAACAACAGGCTGAAGCAACTCTTGAGCTATATCATTATAGTTAAGCGGACCACCTAAATATTTTTCAATGTCTTGGTTCTTGTTAGATCCACCAAAAATATCTTTGGTCTTTTCATTCTTATTCCAAGATCCGCCAATAATGATTTCTTGTGGACGATTAAAAAGCGTAAATGGGGCATTAATAAAAACATCAATATTGTTTTCTTCGCTAGCAGCTTTTGCGCCGTATACAGAAACATAATCAGTTTTATTCTCCGAATTATCATTTGGATTTTCTAATGGACTGGTGTTGGTTGCCTTATCTACTTTTCCAGCTGTATATAACAACATAGAGTCTGTATCTTCTTTGCGGAAGGTATAAGCAACATTTAAATTAACATCACCAAACAAATTCTGTTTTAAGTTTGCAAACACTGCCGTTGTATTCACATCCCAATATGTCCAAGGCGCACTTACTGTTAAGCTTCTAGAAAAATTGGTACGAGTCCCATCAGTATAAAAAGCAGGTGTACCACCCCAGCGGATACCATCACGATGTAACTCTTGATATGTAGCTCCAAGCGACATACTTGTTTTATCGCTCAGATCATAATCAAGGGCACCATAAAATACATTCCGTTCTTTCTCATAAAAATCCATAAATGAATTTTCATCAGAATGCTTCACAAACATACGTCCACGCAATGAACCATCAGCATTAAGCGGTGCAGAAATATCTGCCGAACTACTCCAAGAATTCCATGAGCCTAATGATGTACTGACATTACCACTAAGTTCCTTTGAATTTGCATGTTTACGAATCATGTTCAGCGCCATCGCTGGATTTCCCGCACCTGTGGTTAGGCCATTTGCACCTTTCACTACCTCGACGCGATCATAAATATCTAAATCAAGGTCCCCTGTACCTAAATTAATCGTGCTCGGTATTCCATCTATTAAGTAATAATCTACCTCAAAACCACGCGCATAAACTTTCTGACGCTCATCAGTACGTGACGTCGAAACACCCGTAATATTGTTCATTAGATCTTGAAAAGAATCGATTTTCCGATTATCTAAATATTCACGGGTTAAAACCTTCACCGACTGTGGTGTTTCACGAAGAGATAAATTTAATTTTGTAGAAGTATTTGTGCTTTTTGCTGTATAGCTGCCCGAACCTTCGGTAACAGCGGAATCTTCTTCTGCTTGCACTTTTATCGTTTCTAAAGTGGCTGTTCCATTTGTCTCATCTGCATAAACAATTGAAGGAGCAATTAAAGCCATAGCAAGTGCTAACGGATGTGATGTAAACGCTTTTCTAAAGGGCGGAGTGTACATAAGAAAATTCCATAATAACCAATGTGCTGTGCGAGATTCCTTAGTCTTTTGCTACTTTGGTCCTTGTTACACAGCAGCAAAAGTCGGCACAAAAATTAACATGAATGATAATTGTTATCAACAATATATTAATAATTACTCCTATTTGTTTAAATTAAATTATCAATGGTTCTAATCACTTATATATTTTCACTCTCTTCAAACCTTCTTTGGTCATCACATCTTTTAAATTTATTGCTCTTTCAATTAGCCAATAAAATGTTATGCAATAGTTTTATGATTAACTCAAAAAATAATAAACTAAACAGTATTTTCTTTTATATTTTATTATTCTTCTCAAACCTCTTAAGAGAGAATAAAAGGTACAAGTTGTAGTGCATAAAGTTTTAGCATTTTCTTTAGTAAGCTTAGGTTTGAGCGCTTGTAATAACCATACTGATGATAGTCCTTCAAAAATAATTAATATGAAGGACAACCATAAGCAACATGAAAAAATTAATACTTATATATATGAATATAATGAAATTATTTATAAATTAAACACGGAACAAGACCAAACAACTGCTCACTTAAGATTTAAAAACTTATTGAAAAAGATACCTTCTAACGAGAACAATCTAAATATTTTAAAAACTAAACGCAAAATACTTGTACATTTAGGTTGTCTTAAGGAAGCATATAGTGTTACCGAAAAAATACTAGCTAAAACAGATAGTTCAAAGCTACAAGAGATGCAATGTATTTTTTTAAGCAAAATGAAAAGAGACCCTTATCAAATAAAAGAATGCTATGAAAAAACTGCTAATAGTTATTTAACCGAGATAAATTTGATCCCAAAAGCTGCTTTAAGATATCAATATGCTTTATGGGGACACTATGCAGCGATGTTCAATGCTGGTCATATAGAATACAAAGACAAACTCCAAGAAATTATCGACTATCATAATATTGAAGATCACAAAAAAACCTATCAACAAATGTATAAAAATATTATGGATCCTTATGCTTTTCAAAAACGTTTAGATGCCATCCCCTATACCTCTAATTGTCGTTAAACTATCTTATTAAATGTAATAAATTTTTGATTATTAATCATATTCATAGTCATATCTTTCTTAAGGAGAATTTATTTAATAATAAGCCCCCCACAAAGTATATCTTTTATATTTTTTATCTCTCATGTAAATACAAGCTCATATAAAGTAAAAGTACCTTTTTAATAGATCTACTTTGCAATAAATCAGCTTGGTCACGCTATCAACAGCAAACTCATTCATAGAGAATTATTTGAAATAAATTTATAAAAAGTCACATATATTTCGAGCTTTTAACCAATAACTACCTAAAAAGTATATTTTTTATTTTTTACTTTGTTAAGAATTTATAAGGATCTCTTCTAACTATTTTAATAAGGAGAAAAAAATGGATTTTTTTAATATTTTTATTGGTGACACGACTTGGAAATTTGTTTTAGAAATTTTGGTTCGATGTACCGTAATGTTCATCATCATTATTAGTTTTTTAAGATTATCCGGTAAACGAGGTATACGTCAGCTCTCCCTTTTTGAACTCGCAATTATTTTATGTTTAGGTTCAGCCGCCGGTGACCCGATGTTTACTGAGGACTTACCTATTGCCCATGCATTCGTCGCGTTTGTTGTTATTCTTTTTCTTTATCGCTTTGCTACATGGAGTATGGTAAAGCATAAAAAAATTGAAGATTTGCTTGAAGGAAAAGCGCTTTGTATTGTTAAGGATGGCCTTGTAGTCTACAAAGATTTCCAAAAACAATCATATTCTCATGATGAGTTTTTCTCAGAAATGCGTCAACAAAATGTTGAGCACCTTGGACAAGTAAGAACAGCTTTGTTGGAGTCGGATGGTATTCTTAGTCTGCTTTATTTTGAAGATGAAGATGTAAAATGGGGCTTGCCACTATTCCCTGATGCCTACCGTAAAGCCGATGTACTGAAAATTAATACTTTTTATTCATGTATGAAGTGTGGTGAAACTAAAATTTTAAATAAAATCGATCAAGAATGTACCCGCTGCAAACATCACAGTTGGGCTGAGTCTTTAAAAACACGCCGATTAGGATAATAAAAAAGGTGCTATTTCCTATTAAAAACAGGAAATAGCACCTTCAAATGTTAAAAAATTAATTTTAACTTTTTATTTAAAGATTAGTTTAAACCTTTAAATTCAGCTTTACCGCGGTAAGCAGCTTTAGTCAATTCTTCAATACGAAGTAATTGGTTGTACTTAGACACACGGTCAGAACGGCAAAGTGAACCAGTCTTGATTTGACCAGCAGCTGTACCTACTGCTAAGTCAGCAATAGTAGAATCTTCTGTTTCACCAGAACGGTGAGAAATAACAGTCGAATAACCATTTGCTTTAGCAAGATAGATTGCATCTAAAGTTTCAGTCAAAGTACCGATCTGGTTGTATTTGATTAAGATTGAGTTACCAACTTTTTCATCAATACCACGTTGTAAAATCTTAGGATTAGTTACGAACAAGTCATCACCAACCAATTGGATTTTATCACCAAGGATTGAAGTCAAGTAGCTCCAGCCTTCCCAATCAGACTCATCAAGACCATCTTCGATTGAGATAATTGGATATTGATTTACAAGACCAGCTAAATAATCTGCAAACTGATGGCTTGTAAATGCACGGTTGCCTTCGCCTTCTAAAACGTATTGACCGTTTTTGTAGAATTCTGAAGATGCGCAGTCAAGTGCAAGCATCATGTCTGAACCAGCTTTGTAACCAGTCAATTCAATTGCTTGTAAAATGATTTGAATTGCTTCTTCGTTAGAACGTAAGTTAGGAGCAAAACCACCTTCATCACCTACCGCAGTATTCAAACCTTGTTTCTTTAAAACTGATTTTAAAGAATGGAATACTTCAGCACCAGCACGTAAAGCTTCAGCAAATGAAGTGAAACCTACAGGCTCAATCATGAACTCTTGAATATCAACAGTGTTGTCCGCATGCTCACCACCATTTAAGATGTTCATCATCGGTACAGGCATTGTCAAAATTGTTTGACCACGAAGATCTGCGATGTATTGGAAAAGAGGAAGTTTCTTTTCTTCAGCAGCAGCGCGCGCAGCAGCCAATGACACAGCTAAAGTTGCGTTAGCACCTAATTTCTCTTTGTTTTCAGTTCCATCAAGCGCAATCATTGTATTATCAATGTCTTTTTGCTCAAAAACTGATTTACCCAACAAAGCATCACGAATCAATGTATTAACGTTATTAACTGCTGTACGAACGCCTTTACCTAAGTAACGCGATTTATCACCGTCACGTAGTTCTAAAGCTTCACGAGAACCAGTTGAAGCACCAGATGGTGCACATGCACGACCAACAACCCCAGATTCTAAAATTACGTCTGCTTCGATGGTTGGGTTACCACGAGAGTCCAAAATTTCACGTGCACGAATGTCAACGATTTGGCTCATGAACAATTCCTCTTTGAATGAATATGAGCTGCGGTTAAAGCAGCGTAAGGGTTATAAAACAACTCAATGAGTGTCTAACTTCTTGAATCCTTTAACTAAAGTATCCAATTCTTTTATTTGTGCCAAGAACGGTTCAAGTTGCGACATACGTAATGCACAAGGTCCATCACATTTTGCATGTTCTGGGTCTGGGTGTCCTTCCAAGAACAATCCAGCCAAACCAGTTGCCATTCCAGCGCGTGCCAAAGTTGTAATTTGAGCACGACGACCGCCTGCTGAATCAGAACGACCACCAGGGGTTTGTAACGCATGTGTCACGTCAAAGAAAACTGGCACATTCATTTCTTTCATTGTGTCAAAGCCAAGCATATCTACAACAAGATTGTTATAACCAAATGCTGAACCACGTTCACAAAGAATAAGTTTGTCATTTCCTGCTTCTAAACATTTATGCAGGATATGACGCATTTCATGAGGTGCTAAAAACTGGGCTTTCTTAATATTAATAATAGCCTGTGTTTTTGCCATCGCTTCGACAAGATCAGTCTGACGACTTAAGAAAGCGGGTAATTGAATAATATCGGCTACTTCTGCAACTGGTGCAGCCTGATATGGCTCATGCACATCAGTAATGATAGGAACATTAAAATGTTTTTTAATATCACCTAACCATTCGATACCTTTTTCAAGTCCAGGACCACGGAATGAATGCAGACTAGAACGATTTGCTTTATCGAAACTCGCTTTAAATACATAAGGAATATCTAAGCGTTTGCAAATATCAACATACGTTTCTGCAATTTCAAAAGCTAAATCTTTTGATTCAAGTACGTTCATTCCGCCAAATAATACAAATGGCAAATGATTTGCCATTTGTATATCGCCTAAACGTACAACTTCTTGTGGTTTTAATTGTGACATTTAAACTTTCCCAGTTTATTTAAAATCGCATTATTTACTTTTTTGATGCTGTGTTTTTGCAGCGTCAATAAAACTAGCAAATAATGGATGTCCATCACGTGGTGAACTTGTAAATTCCGGGTGGAATTGTACAGCAATAAACCAAGGATGTTCAGGAATTTCTACAGTTTCAACTAAATGTTGTGCTGAAGAATAACCTGAAATCTTCATACCAGCTTGTTCAATCGACTCGATGAAACGGTTATTCATTTCATAACGGTGACGATGACGCTCAGTGATTTCAGCTTTACCGTAGACTTCACGTGTTTTTGTGCCTTCAACCAATTCAGATTTTTGAGCACCTAAACGCATAGTTCCACCTAAGTCAGACTCAAGGCTGCGTTGTTGTAATTCACCACGCTCATCTAACCATTCAGTAATTAAACCAATAAGTGGATATTTTGTAGAGCGATTAAATTCTGTAGAAGAAGCTTCTGGCATACCTGCAACATGGCGAGCGTATTCAATAACAGCCAATTGCATGCCTAAACAAATACCCAAGAATGGGATTTTGTTTTCACGTGCGTATTGAATAGCTTTCATCTTGCCTTCAGTACCACGTTCACCAAAACCACCTGGAACTAAAATTGCGTCAGCTGTACTTAAAATAGATACGTCTTGGCTTTCAAGTTCTTCAGCGTTGACATAATCGATTTGTACTTTTACGCGATTTTTAATACCTGCGTGTAATAAAGCTTCATTCACAGACTTATAAGCATCTGGTAATTCAACATATTTACCAACCATTGCTACACGTAAAGTGTATTCAGGATTTAGTAATGCTTCGACTACATTGTCCCAATCTTCTAGGTTTGCTTCTGGAAGATCATTAAATCCAAAACGCTCACAGATCAAGTCATCAACGTTTTGTTCATAGAATGTACGTGGAATTTGATAAATCGTTTTCGCATCTTTACATACCACTACAGCACGCGCTTCTACGTTAGTGAATAATGCAATTTTGCGTTTAGTATCAACATCCACATCATATTCAGTACGGCAGATAAGAATATCTGGCTGAATACCAATCGAAAGCAACTCTTTAACAGAGTGTTGAGTTGGTTTTGTCTTAAGCTCTGCTGCAGATTTGATATATGGCAACAAAGTTAAATGCATAAGCATGGTTCTTTTATGACCAAGCTCAACCATTAACTGACGAACTGACTCCATAAATGGAAGTGATTCAATATCACCTACCGTACCGCCAATTTCTACAATAGCAACATCGTAGCCTTCACCTGCGCGAAGTACACGTTCTTTAATGTTGTCAGTAATATGAGGAATAACTTGAACTGTACCACCAAGGTAGTCACCACGACGTTCTTTATTTAAAACGTCCTGATATACACGACCACTGGTAAAGTTATTAAGTTTGGTCATTTTCGCACGACGTAAGAAACGTTCGTAATAACCCAAGTCTAGATCAGTTTCGGCACCATCCTCTGTGACAAAAACTTCACCATGTTGGAAAGGGCTCATTGTCCCTGGATCGACATTAATGTAGGGATCCATTTTAACCATTGTGACTTTTAAGCCACGGGCTTCCAAAAGTGCAGCAACTGAAGCAGCAGAAATACCTTTACCTAGCGATGAAACTACACCACCAGTGACAAAAATAAAATGGGTCATTAAGTTTCTCGTACAATCAAGCCGAAATCGGCCTACAATGTTTGGCAATTTTACTGTACTCTGCCCCTATAAAGCAAAGTCAAACCGCATCAATTCAAAGATCATTAAACAACTGGCTATTCTATCAGCATTTTTAATAAAAATTTAGGTCAATCTCACATGATTTTTTCATTCTCTTTTGCTGTTATAATGCCAGCTCCTCAATTAAATGTTGTTTAGGACAATGGCAAATAAAAAACTTTTAATCTGTGCTGCAATTGCAGCTGGACTATTGTTAACCGCATGTGTCAAAAAAGAAACACCTAAAGAAGAAGAGCAAGAAAAGGTTGAAACTGCTGTTTCAGAACCTACACCTGCTGAACCTGCAAAATTTGAGTCTTTAGAAAGTGTTCAAACTGAAGAAGCTCAAACTCAGGAACCAACGCAAGTTGAAGTTCATCGTGAAGAAACAGCGAATACGACAACTGAAATTCGCCGTGAAACTCGCCCTACCCAACCTGATCAAAATTCACAAACAACAGTTTCTGAGCAACCTAAAGCAGAGCCGAAACCAAAACCTGAACCTAAGCCTGAGCCAAAAGCAGAGCCAAAACCTGAAAAGGTTCAGTCAAACCCAGCTAAGCCAGCCGAACCATCTCAAACTGAAGATGATGCTGTTGCTGCTGCAATTGCTGCTGCTACTCCAGCGCTTAAAAACTAAGTTCGTAAACACATATGCCCAAATTGAACCATCAATTTGGGCTTTTAAGTATTATTAAATTTAATAAACAGTTTTACTTTTTCTTCGCATTTTATCTTTAAAGTTTCCCTAGATATCAATTAGGGACAATCTACTTTTTTCACCTCAAAAAACATTGACGATAAATTTAGAGCGATGTAGTTTTTTAACAAGTTCCTTTTTGGAACTTTAATTAAAAGAAGATTGGAGCTTAGAATGAATACTATATCAAATCGTGTCCCCGCCTCATTTCCAGTCCGTCGTATGGACTATAATTTTGAAAATGTACCTCGCTACTGGTGTAATAACGAACCCACTTTTACCCATTATTTTACGGGTTTATCTACTTTGTTCCCTGAAGGTGAATCATATTTCGTTCGCTCTGTTCGAGCTTTACGTGCTAAAGCAAAGTCGAATGAAATTTTAGATCGTGAAATTAGTGCTTTTATTGGCCAAGAAGCTATGCACTCTAAAGAACATCATGCTTTTCATGTAAGTGCACAGCAATATGGTTTAGATCCTCAATCTTTAGAAAAAGTAACTGGCATCGTTTTAAAAGCTATTGAAAAAGTTTTTAGTAAGAAATGGAATTTGCTTGTAACAGTAGGTCTAGAACACTACACCGCAGTACTTGTGGTTAGTATGATGCAATCTGTTAATGAATTGATGACGGACTCAACTATTCGCAATTTATGGCTATGGCATAGTATTGAAGAAACTGAACATAAAGCTGTGGCCTTTGATCTCTATCAACATTTATATGGTAGTGGCTTAAGCGCATACCTTCCTCGCATTACAGTCTTTACTTTAAGTCTATTTTTGATTACTGGTTTTTCAACAATTTATCAATTTGTTCTTATGAAACGGGATCATCAACTCTTAAATTTCAAATCTTGGCGTAAGT
Organism: Acinetobacter sp. 826659; assembly: GCF_000588515.1. Lineage (NCBI taxonomy): Bacteria > Pseudomonadati > Pseudomonadota > Gammaproteobacteria > Moraxellales > Moraxellaceae > Acinetobacter > Acinetobacter sp. 826659. The sequence continues at coordinate 127,090 of NZ_JFYD01000001.1, forward strand.
TCTTTAGTTTTGCGAATAAACAATATAGAACACTGATCCCCCAATTTTTTGATTATTATCGATTTGACTTTCACCCCAACCAAACAGATGAAAAAGACCTCGTGGCTAGCACAAAAATCAAAATTGGACTAAAAGATCCTAAATTGCTTTTATCTTGATCTAATAAAATTATAAAGCCCATCTGTTGAATGGGCTTTATTTAACTTATTGCGAAGTTACAATTATTGCTTATGTTCGACCAAAAAATAATTTGATATTAATTTGGCCGCCCATGAGGTACTTTTCCATCCTTCGTAAAAGCCACAGTGACTTCCTTTTTTTGTGGTGATTACCGCAATATTACTCATTTGCTGAATCGTTTCTTTGTAAGGTTCCAAATTTTTAATAGAACAGACTGGATCATCCTCAGCATTAAGAATCATTAATGGTATTTTGACATTCTCAAATACATAAATTGGATTAATGGCTTGGCAATAGCTTTGATAATCATCAAAGCCAGCCATTTCAAAATATTCTTTCTCAAACTCTTCTAGACTTGTCGTTGCAAGAACCTTTTCTAAAGAAGCAACCTGGTTCCAAGTACTTTGATAAGGATGAATAAAATACTTGAATAACTTTTTGGTCATCATTTTGCTATAAAATGGATGAACATTTTTAAAGCCAATCTCTGTGTTGTAGCCCGGACACATTGCAAAAGCAGCTTTAAATGGCGTGTCAGTACCTTGCTCTCCTAAGTAACGAACTAGTAGCCCTGTCCCGGCAGAGGAACCTACTGCGTATAAATCCGTTTTAGGGAATAATTTTTGAATATGCTCAAGTTGCTCTTTAAGGTCGCTTGTTGATCCAAAAAGAGAAATCTGTGGCACAGGCATAGGTAAGCCAGCATGCCCACGGCGTAAGCATAGTGCTATTCTCCATCCCGTATAATGATGTATGTCTTTCACAAGTTCACGCATACTTTCAGGTGTTCCTGTAATGGTATGCATAATGACAACAGTTGGAGTATCTGGAGGAAGATCATAGCCATACCACGCGATCGCAGTTACGCCACCATCTTTCATAGTGAGCTGATCAATACGGTCATATTCAAGTTTGATAGTTTTTTTTCTAATGATATCAAAATACAAAAGATGAACGTGATTGTTGCTCAACCACGGTGTGGGCCGATATTTTTGCTTGAGCTGGGGCAATTTCTCCAGAATATCTTTTATTTTCCCGTTTGGGTCATAATAGATTTTTGGCTGTTCAGCACCTAATACCGAATCGAACAATTCTGAACCGAAAGCTTTAATTTTATTTAAAGTAGATATGCCCATTTCCAATCACTACCTCTGATTATGAGTTAAATGATTGCCGCACTAATGCTGCAACCTGTTGTCCCCAAATTGCATAAATTTCCTTACTCGGATGAAAGCCATCACTTGCCATAGGCAGATTCATCGCTTGAAAATGCCCAATATCATATTGAATGAATCTAAATTGGTTTTGTGATTGCAACCATTTATCTAATGTCTGATTCATTTGTTCCGCATATTTTCCAAACAACCAAGCCAATGGATTTGGTAACGCTGGAAAATGCTGCATTGGCGGAACACCAGAAACAATAATGAGCTTAGGCTGAAAACGTGCCTGTATATATTGAAATAATTGTTTTTGTTGTTTTATCCATGAACTTGCTGAGGTTAATTTTGTTACATCATTAACACCAATCGACGTAACCACCACATCGTAATTTTGTTGCTCTAAATGCTGTACTGCTTGAAAAACCTGCTTAGTTGTATCACCTGTTTTTGCATGCAGTTTGCAGCGTATCGAATATTGATCTTGTAACTCAGAAATAATTGCACCAGATAAAGCATCTTTTTGGTTTTCTACCCCAACACCTGCTGCGGCAGAGTCTCCTAAAATAAGTAATGATAGAGGTCTTCCCTTGCCAACGATGCCTTGTCTCTCACCACTGGCTTCTAGCAAGCGTGGCGTATTCTTACGAACCTTTGCTCCCTGTACAAACAGTACAGGAAGCAATGCTAGAGTTGAAAGCTTTAACCACATTTTATTGATCTCTATCTTACTTAGGCTATTTACTAAAATTATTGAGGTTGAAACTTAGCAATTCTTATACCCATTTGTTCAGCCAATGCAGCTAAGCCACTCATTGGACGAATCATTACTTCAAAATCAATAATTTTGCCTTGTTCATTAAAACGAATCATATCAATACCTTTTAATGATTTACCACTGACATTGGCACTGAACTCAAGCACTATATTTTCACCGTCTTCTGTATAGAACTCACGATGATAAGTAAAGTCTTCGAACACCTGAATCACATTGTTAAGAATGAAGAAAACAACCTGCTTTCCTTCATAAGGTTTGTAAGCAACTGGTGAGCGAAAAACTACTTCATCTGCCAGCAAGTCATTTAGATCGGATAAGTTACCAGCCTGAACCATTTCATGCCATTTTTCTAAAGACTGTTTTGTTGTTTCGAGTGTCATTGTTTTTATATCCTATAATTTAACCAAAGAAGTAACGGGCATTTCTCTTTAAAAGAAATGCCCATAAAAATTTATAGTGTCGCTGCTAATTCAGCGCCTTGGCGTATTGCACGTTTTGCATCCAGTTCCCCCGCCTCTTTAGCACCACCAATTAAATGAACATTTTTTCCATCTGTTTTTAATTGATCATACATTGCGGTAAATGACTCTTGGCCTGCGCAAATCACCACATGATCAACCTCAAGTACACTTGGTTTCCCATCCACAGTAATATGTAAACCTTGATCGTCTACCTTGTCATATTGCACACCTGCAAACATTTTGACCTGACGATTTTTTAGTCCTGTGCGATGAATCCAGCCTGTTGTTTTACCTAAACCAGCGCCTACAGCAGCAGTTTTACGTTGTAGTAAATAAATTTCTCGTTCAGATGCCTCAACTTTTGGCTGTTTTAAACCACCAACATGCTCATATTGAGTATCGATTCCCCATTCTTCATAGAATTTTTCTGGATTTAAACTGCCACTTTCACCTTCATGAGTAAGATATTCAGCTGTGTCGAAACCAATACCACCCGCTCCAATAATGGCAACACGTTGGCCTACTGGCACACGCTCTTTTAGAACTTGTAAATAGCTCAGCACTTTAGGATGATCAATTCCCTCAAACTGTAATTGACGAGGTGTTACACCTGTTGCAACCACAATTTCATCAAAATTTGCTTGGCTTAATTCTTCGTAAGTTGCTTGATGGTTTAACACAAGTTCAATGTTTGGTCGCAATTCAATTTGACGACTAAAGTAGCGTAAAGTTTCGTAGAACTCTTCTTTTCCGGGAACTGTTTTTGCAATATTAAACTGACCACCAATTTGATGACTTGCTTCAAAAATTTTAACTTGATGCCCGCGATCAGCTGCATATACCGCAAAACTTAAACCTGCCGGACCCGCGCCAATAACAGCAATATTCTTTTTAACCTGAGCTTCTTTAAAGATCAGCTCAGTTTCATAACATGCACGCGGGTTTACTAAACAAGTTGCAATTTTCATTGAGAAAATATGATCTAAACAAGCTTGGTTGCACCCAATACACGTATTAATTTCATCACTACGGCCTTCACTTGCTTTCAAGACAAATTCAGCATCCGCTAACATTGGTCGTGCCATAGACACCATATCAGCATGACCAGATGCCAATACATGTTCAGCCATTTCAGGCGTATTGATTCGGTTAGAAGTAATTAAAGGGATAGAGACTTCACCTTTAAGTTTTTCAGTTACCCAAGTAAATGCAGCACGAGGAACTTTGGTTGCAATTGTAGGAATACGTGCCTCATGCCAGCCAATACCTGTATTGATAATTGTTGCGCCTGCTTTTTCAATTTCTTTTGCAAGCTGAATCACTTCATCAAAACTTGAACCACCTTCAACTAAATCAAGCATAGATAGGCGATAAATGATGATAAAATTTTCACCAACTAAAGCACGCGTGCGCTTTACAATTTCAATTGGAAAGCGGATACGATTTTCGTAACTACCGCCCCATTCATCATCACGATGATTCGTTCGAGCTGCAATAAATTCATTAATTAAATAACCTTCAGACCCCATGATTTCTACGCCATCATAGCCCGCATACTGAGCAAGTTTGGCGCAGTTAGCAAAGTCATCAATGGTTTGTTGTACTTCGGCAGAACTTAAAGCTTTAGGCTTAATCGGGTTAATAGGGGCTTGAATTGCTGAAGGTGCAACGTTATTTGCCTGATAAGAATAACGACCCGTATGTAAAATCTGCATAGCAATTTTACCCCCAGCTTCATGAACAGCTTGGGTAATCACTTTATGTTTTTCAGCTTCTTCAACTGTATCTAGTTTGGTCCCATGGCTAAATACAACACCATCATCATTTGGAGAAACACCGCCAGTTACAATTAAACCCACATCACCTTTTGCACGCTCAGCATAAAACGCAGCCATGCGCTCATATCCTTGCGGTGCTTCTTCTAATCCAATGTGCATCGACCCCATAAGCACACGGTTTTTTAAAGTAGTAAAGCCTAAATCAAGTGGCTTTAATAAATGTGGATAAGCTGACATATTTTCTCCTATGGCTAGCAATAAGCTTGCTAATGCAACTTGTTGCATAAATTTATAATCAAATTTTGACTTTTATGCAACATGTTGCATAATCTCATGAGTCACACTTTACTTTTGCTTACAAACTGGATTGCCATGTCACTTCCTCATGTTTTATTGACCAGCTTGCTTGAACGTCCAAGTACAGGGTTTGAACTTGCCCGCCGCTTTGACCGCTCAATGGGCTTTTTCTGGAATGCCACTCACCAGCAAATTTATCGTGAACTCAATAACATGCTTAAAAAAGGCTGGGTTTCCACTTTAGAAAATGAAATGGATAATGGCCGAAAAAAAACCTATCAGGTCGAACAACTGGGTCGTATAGAACTAGCCTCATGGATGACGCAACAAAGTGAACCTGCACAGCTTCGTGATGATTTAATGGTTAGATTGCGTGCAGAAGCACAATTGAGCAATAATCAGATATTACCTGAACTGTTAAGGCATCTTGGTTTACATCAAGAGAAGCTCAAACTTTATCAAAGTATTTATGATAAAGATTTTAAAGACAGCGATGATCTAAATGACCGTGTGTTATACATCCACAAAATGATCTTAGAGCTTGGAATTACGATGGAAAGTGAATGGATCAAATGGTTGGAACAAGTCATCCCTCAATTAAAACGCTTTGCCCAAGATAACCCATCTGGAGAATAGCCATGCCGTATTACACCATGCCCGATCGGGAAAATTTATTTGTACGCCGTGTTGGTCGTGGTGAGCCTGTTTTGGTTTTATCTGGCCTTGGCATGCAAAGTTGGCAGTGGCTACCGTTTATTTATGCAAACCGCAAAGAATATGAGTTTATTATTCCAGACTGGCGTGGTTTCGGTGGATCAAAGAATTGTGCAATTCCCGAGCAAGATGCCATTTCTAGTCATTGGCAAGATGTTGCTCATTTAATAGATCAATTAAAACTCGATAACTTTATCTTGATGGGTTACTCAATGGGCGCAACAACTGCCATGCATGGCATGAAACATGCGCAACTGGCACAGCAGTTAAAAGCCTATTTACATATTGATCAGACACCAAAAATATCAGTAGATTCAACTTGGGAATATGGTTTATTCGGCCCTCTTCACACCCAGTTCAAACAATTATTAAATGATATTTATCAATTATTGCTAAAGCATAAAAACGCCAAATATCTTTATGAGCTATCACTTCCAGATCGACAAGAACTAGTCCGTCTATGGGTAGATTTTATTGAGTTACAAAGTAGCAATCCATTTAGTCCACTAGTTTTTAAAACAGCTTTAAAACAGCCTTTTCTACAAAAATATTTATTACCTATTCAACGTTTAGATTACTTGTTTTGGTATGTTGAAAACTATCTTTATCACAATGAAGATTATCGAGAAGCAATTCAGCAGTTAGCATGTCCTACCACTTTCTTTATTGGTCGCAATTCGACACTTTATCCAGAAACTGGTCAGACACTGATTGCACATAGCGTTGAGCATGCAAAAGCAATATATTTTGAACGTTCAGGCCATACACCTTTATTAACCGAACCCAAAAAGTTTGGGCATGAAATCACCACATTCTTATCAGAACTAAAATGTGCTTCTTAAAAAATAAAGGGATCTATTTATAGATCCCTTTTTAAAATCTAAAAATAATTAAGCGGAATGAGCTAATTCTTTTGTCTTTAATTGCTTCGAGACATTTAATAAAAGCTGCTCTGTTTTTTCCCACCCTAAACAACCATCAGTTACTGACTGGCCATAAGTCATATCACAAGAAATCTTTTGGTTACCATCAACCAAATGACTTTCAATCATGACACCTCGAACTTGTGTTTTTAAACGTTCAGCAACGATTTGCTGTAAAACTTCTGGCTGACGCAATGGATCCTTACCGCTGTTACCATGACTACAATCAATCACCAGTGCAGGTAAATTCTGTTTGTATTTTTCGCGTATCGCCTGAATTGAAGCCAAATCGTAATTTGGCCCATGATTCGCACCACGCAAGATCAAGTGAGGTAATGGATTTCCGGCACTCTGAATCACTGAAGGCAAGCCTTGTTGATTCATTCCTAAAAATTGATGTTCATTTTGCGCGGATTGAATCGCATCTAGTGCAATCTGAATAGAACCATCAGTACCATTCTTGAAACCAATACTGTATGGCATATGACTTGAGATTTCACGGTGAATCTGAGATTCGCTTGTGCGAGCTCCAATTGCGCCCCAAGCCAATAAATCATCAAAATAGCCAGTTGCCATTGGACTTAAAATTTCACTCGCAATTGGCAAACCCTTTTCAATAATCTGTAGGTAGAGTTCACGAGACTTTTCTAAACCAAGTTGTAAATTTGATGAGCCATCTAAATTTGGATCATACATGAACCCCTTCCAACCAACAGTGGTACGTGGTTTTTCAATGTATGTACGCATCACGATAAAAATCTGATCTTTAACTTTTTCTTGTAATTTTTGCAGTTTTTCAGCGTATTCAAGTACTGCAACTGGATCATGAATTGAACAAGGCCCTGTAATTACCATTAGACGATGATCGTTGCCGTTAAGAATATTTTGAATAATTTGGCGGTGTTCGGCAATTTGACGTGCGAAAGAGTGTGCAAGCGGGTATTTCGCTTTTAACTGGATAGGTAAACTAACTGGTGTTTCTTTTGTATTGGTTTGAGTCAATAAAGTATTTAGGGCATTCATTGGTTTTTTCCTTGGGACTGCAATCTACTCAGTCCGATCATTTATTTGAGCGTTTTGGATCTATTCGTTGGTAAAGGTAAGCAAAAGTAAAACCAATAAAAGTTGCTAAAGTACGAATAAGTCATGTTGTTCATTTTAAGTTCCTCGATTCTAAAAAGATAAAGCATAAAAAAACCTGATCGGGGTTGCCGATCAGGTATTAACTGTGATGGGCAACTTTCTCATGCCCGAATACGCTCAGGCAACTATCTAAATTGCCAAAAGTAATAGTAAGCGTTAGTGTTCACAGATTGATTTAACATCTTTATCTCAAATATTAAAAAATGTTCCTTAAATCTAAAATACGCATTGTTGATGAGTTTGACAAGTCTTTTTTTTGAAAAAAACTTCTTATTTTCTCGCTTAAGATTTGATTCAATGATGCATTAACGAATCAACCCTTGAGGTTGCAAAATAATTAAACCAGCTCCACAAAGCACAATTAAACCACCTAATATATCCCATCTTGTTAATCCCACCTGATCAACAAAGCGTAGCCACATAAGCGCAGTAAAAATATAGATACCGCCATAGGCAGCATAAATGCGCCCAGAAGCTGCCGGATGTAGGGTCAACAACCATACAAAGATAGCTAGACTTAAGGCTGTAGGTATCCACAACCAAGCTGACTTACCTTCTTTTAAAATCAGATAAGGAAAATAACAACCCAGAATTTCAGCAATTGCTGTGATAATAAATAACCCGAACACACTGAGTATTCGGGTTATAGCAAGACTATCAATTAACATAATTTACGCAGGTTCTGCCGTATGATGATCTTCAAACACTTCAAGTTTCAAGCCGACAGCTTTGCCATCTTCTTTTTTCACTGATACAGCCACATTACCACCATGATCTGCAAGCTCACCAAACAGAATCATTTCAGCGAGTGGTTTCTTCAAGTGTTCTTGAATGAGACGTTGCATTGGACGGGCACCCATCAAACGATCATAACCGTTTGTTGCCAACCAATCTCGTGCACTTTGATCAACATCAAGAACAACTTGTTTTTCATCTAATTGTGCTTGCAATTCTGTTAAGAATTTGTCGACTACAGACTCAATCACAGTAGTTGGTAATGCTTTGAATTGAATAACACCATCTAGACGGTTACGGAACTCTGGTGAGAAAGCACGTTTCATCGCCTCTTGGTTATCAGAACTATGATCTTGTTCCGTGAAACCAATGCTCGCGCGAGAAATACTTTCTGCTCCAATATTCGTAGTCAGAACAATAATCACATTTCTAAAGTCTGACTTACGTCCATTATTATCCGTTAAAGCGCCATGATCCATGATTTGTAGCAATAGATTAAACACATCTGGATGTGCTTTTTCAATTTCATCAAGCAACAAGACACAATGCGGATTTTTGTGAATCGCATCAGTAAGCAAACCACCTTGGTCATAACCCACATACCCTGGCGGTGCACCAATTAAGCGTGAAACTGCATGACGTTCCATATATTCAGACATATCGAAACGTACAAGCTCTACACCCAATAATTTAGCGAGTTGCTTAGTAACCTCAGTTTTACCTACACCTGTTGGACCAGCAAAAACAAAACTACCCACTGGTTTATCTGGTGACTTCAATCCAGCACGAGATAACTTGATCGCTGAGCCTAATGCAGTAATTGCTTCATCTTGACCAAACACCACACGTTTCAAATCACGCTCAAGATTTTCAAGCACTGACTTATCATCTTTAGACACAGTTTTTGGTGGAATACGAGCAATCTTAGAAACGATATCTTCGATATTCTCTACAGTAATCAAGCTATCATCACTTTCAGCTTTCAAACGGCGTTGAGCACCTGCTTCATCAATGACATCAATTGCCTTATCTGGCAAGAAACGATCATTAATGAACTTAGCAGAAAGCTCTACAGCTGATACCAAAGCCTTATCGTCATATTGTACGTGGTGAAAATCTTCAAACTTAGTTTTCAATCCACGTAAAATATCAATCGTTTCCGAAATACTTGGCTCATTAACATCAATTTTTTGGAAACGACGTGATAACGCATGGTCTTTTTCAAAAACCTGACGATATTCTTGGAAAGTCGTTGAACCAATACAACGTAAAGTACCATTAGCTAAAGCTGGCTTAATAAGATTTGAAGCATCCATTGTGCTGCCCATACTTGAGCCTGCACCAATGATCATATGAATCTCATCAATGAATAAAATTGCATTTGTATTTTTCTTCAATGCATTAAGCAACTGTTTTAAACGTTTTTCAAAGTCACCACGATATTTAGTTCCAGCAACTAATGCACCAATGTCCAGACTATAAATTTCAGCCTGACTTAAAGGTTTAGGTGCTTTACCATTCACAATTAACCATGCCAAACCCTCGGCAATCGAGGTTTTACCTACTCCTGGATCACCTACAAGCAATGGATTGTTTTTGCGACGGCGGCACAGAATTTGTGCTGTACGCTCAATTTCTTTTTCACGACCAATCAGTGGGTCCGTTTTGCCTTTTTGCGCTTCAACATTTAGATTCAGCGTATAAAGCTCAAGTGGCCCTGCATTGCTTGCGCTAGTTTCACCTTCAATATCTTCAACTTCTTCTTCAACTTGTACTTCGTCTTTACGTGTCCCATGAGACAAGTATTGAGTCAATGTCAAGCGATTGATTTGATGACGTTTAAGTAAATACACAGCAAAAGAATCACGCTCTGAATACATTGCGACCAAAACATCTGCACCCTCAACAGTACGATCGCCGCCACTTGATTGCACGTGAAAAATAGCACGTTGCAAAATGCGGTCGAAACTTTCTGTTGGATGAGGCGCTTGCTCGCTATTTTCGCCAAGCTTAGGAGTATGTTGTTCTACATATTCTTCTAATTCTTTACGCAAAGAAACTATATCAGCCCCGCATGCTTTTAATGCATTCACGGCTGAATCGTTGTCGAGTAGTGCTAATAATAAATGTTCAACTGTAAGAAACTCATGTCTCTTTTGACGAGCCATGCTAACAGCCAAACGTAATGATACTTCTAATTGACGACTGAGCATGTAACCCCCTTATGCTTTAGGCTCAATCTGGCAAAGTAATGGATGACCTTGCGATCGAGCGTAATTATTAACAAGGTTTGCCTTAGTTTCCGCGATGTCTCTTGGATAGACTCCGGCAATACCTTTACCTTCATAGTGTACTGTTAGCATTACTTGAGTTGCTTGGTCAAGATTCATTGCAAAGTATTGTTGTAAAATTTCAATTACAAAGTCCATTGGAGTGTAATCGTCATTCATTAATACGACTGCATATAATGGGGGACGCTTGAGTTCAGGAGGAGCTGTTTGTACAACAACCTCTCCATCATGATCTTCGTTTTGCGAATCACTTAAGCGTGGGTGGAAGTGCCAATCGACATAGCCAGACTGCTGAAAAGAAGCCTTGATATCTTTTAAGTTTGTTTGACGCTTATTTGTTCGCATAGGATGTTACTATTGTGAATTTGCTTCAGCTTGAGGAATTTCTGCCACGAAAGCAGAAGATGTTTCGACAGGTTTACCACGCTGCCAACTAAAACGTTTAATAATCGGTGTATCAGAACCACCAGTTAAACGCACTTCAATAAATTGAGGCGTGAAACCTTTAGGCATTGTCCAGCGACCTGTTAAACGTTCAAAGTCAGTAAAGTTGAAGTTCTTCGCTTCAAGCGGTACGACTAAAACTTCAGTATCTTTGATCAATCTGATTTCAACCGATCCTAAAGCACGACGCTTACTTGGACTTACTTGAACTAAATCTAGTTGATATTCATAAGCATTTTCAGGCAACGGCTTAATGGCCAGATTTTGGATTGTTAAGCTCAAACCACCGCGCTGTCTCAAAATCTCACGATAGATATTACTCATACCTTCTTGCTGAGTCTTATCGGCATTCGCTTGATTAAGTGCCTCAAACAGATCATTTGCATTGGTCACAGCCACATCACGCTCTTGCACCGCTGCATTAAGGCTTTTGTTAACAGCATCTAAAGCTGTTTTTTGCTTTTGCACCACTTCAACCAATTGCTCCGCATCTGCATCGTAACCAACAACAGTTAAACCTTGACGGTGCCCAATTGTATAGCCGAGCGCAAAACAACCACTCATTAAAATAGCAGCACCAATAAACAAAGGCTTATTGGTGTTTAAAAATTTTTTCTTTTGCAACGAACTTTCTGCTGAAGTCGTCTGTCCAGAGTTTTGCATCGTCATCTCAGTGTTCAAGATCAGAGTCAAGACACACATTTAAATCGAAATTTAAATGTGTGTGAAGCAAAAAAGAGTTTTTTATGGTAATAAACCAATCCCTTGTAAGCCTTCTTCTTCATTAAAGCCAAACATAAGGTTCATATTTTGTACAGCCTGACCAGATGCACCTTTTACAAGGTTATCTTGAGCCGCCAAAATAATCAGTTTATTTGGTTGTGGTTTATATAATGCAATACGAAGTTCATTCGCACCGCGTACACTACGTGTTTCAGGTGAACTATTTGCAGGCATAACATCTACGAATTTTTCATTAGCATAGAAGTTTTCATACAAAGCTTGTAAGTCTGTCTGCTTACCAGCTTCTGTCAAATCTACATAAATTGTACTCAGCATACCGCGAATCATAGGTACTAGATGCGGAACAAATAAGAGTCCATCAAACCCACCCTTTTGTCCTGCAATATTTTCTAAGGCTTCTACAATTTCTGGATGGTGACGATGACCTGCAACACCATATGCTTTAAAGTTATCAGCGTTTTCACTATAAATCATGCCCAAGCTTGCTTTACGGCCAGCACCCGAAACACCAGACTTCGCATCAATAATAATATTTTTGGTTTCAATCAGGGCTTGTGCTGATTTTAATAGTGGCGCTAAACCTAATTGAACAGTCGTCGGATAGCAACCAGGGTTACCAATAACTTGAGCTTGTTTAATTTTTTCGCGGTTTAACTCAGTTAGACCATATACAGAATCTTTTAGTACATCTGGGCAAACATGCTCCATACCATACCATTTTTCAAATTGTTCAAGATCTTGTAAGCGAAAGTCTGCTGCTAAATCAATAACTTTAGTTCCAGCTGCAATTAAATCTTTGGCATGTTGCATGGCAACACCATGTGGCGTTGCAAAAAATACAACATCACACTCTTTTAATGCATCAATGTTTAAATCTGAAAATTGAAGATCTGTATGTCCACGTAAATTAGGGAACATATCTGCAACTGGTTTGCCCGCTTCTGTACGTGAAGTAAGAACTCGAACCTGCGCTTTAGGATGTCGTAATAAAATACGTAATAGTTCAACGCCTGTATAACCCGTTCCACCAACAATTCCGACAGAAATCACGTGCATTACCTCAATTTTTGAATCTATACTTGGGCAGTAGTATGACAGGATGTCCAAGCTTACAAAACCATTTCATGCTTGGTAATTTTAATTTTTTTAATTTTAGCGACAATCAGATAGCACTTACTGGACTGTCATAACCACATAAATATCAGCAAATAAATACCAGATTAATTTTTGGAGAGCTAGGATGCTTCAACAATCAAAAGAAACAAAATTACGCACATACCTTGGCTTGAGCACATTCATTTTAAGTGTAGCCCTTACTGGTTGCGGAGGTGGAGGTAGTAGTGGAGGCAGTTCACCCACTACACCAACGCCCGTTGACCCTACACCTGAAGCAACAACTGATGTTACTTTAAAAACCCCTGTAGAAATGCGTAATATCCAGCTTAAAGTATATGACAACACCAACAACGCTGTTCTAGTGGATACTTCAATTGCGAGTTTAAACAGCTTTAATGTCAAAATTCCTACCGCAAAATTGAATCGTTTATATCGCGTAGAAATTACAACTCAAAGCTCATCTCAAGTGTTTGACCCAATTACTCCACAATATCAAAATTTGTCAGGTATTTATCATGCATTTATTACACCAAACAGTGTAAGTGGCAGAATCCAATTCATTAGCCCAAGCAGTGAAGCAGTTTATCAACGAGCTGTCATACGTTCGGGACAACTCCCTCAAGAAACGGTTGACCCAACCCGTATTGAGCAATTACATGTGGATTTAGCTTCTCAAGATGTCCACAAATCGTTAATGAACGCGTTTAAAGATGCTGACATTCCAAGTTTAAGTCCAGCTAATTCCCTTCTGAATTTAACTTTGTTGCGATACTCAACTACTAAACCTAGTACATATGTAGATAGTTATCTTAGCTTTGGTTACTTACAATATTGGTCAACCATTCATGGCGGAGCAAACACCTACCAAGAACTTGTTAAAAGTTTAGCAACTGATTTAAAAGATGGCTTTTTGGATGGGAAAAAACTTCATGGGGATCAAACATCCTTCACTCCTATTTTCACACCTGCTCCAGATAATATTGATCCACTAAAAAATACGCTGTTAGATATTGCAGCTAATCAAAAAGTAACGCGCGATTACTTTGGAACCAACCTAAAAGCATCTACTTTGCAATTGGCTCAGGCTAATTCACAACAGTCTTTAGATCAGACGGGTTATGAACTTCTACAAAAAAAACAATATACAGGAATTGTTCCTACTGTAAATTCAACAACATTCATTCGCATTGACGGCGCTGGAGATTATCGTAGAGCTGTTGGGTTTACCACCACAGCGACGTGTAATGGATCAACCTACCCATGCAAACAAGGCTTAACCAGCATCAACCTATCAGATCCAAACCTACCAGCTACAGACTATTTAGTGGGTCACTATGAAGACACCTCAACTGGATGTCAGCTTAATTTTCGCGCGAACGGTCAAATCGACTTAAGTAAAGGTTCACAAATTTATCGTGCTGCTTTAAGTGCTGATAGTACCGATAATTTATTGCAAACAGATGCTGCCAGCTCAAGTTATTTACTCAATTCAAGTTCAGCCGAACCTAATAACTCGACGCAACAATACAACTTTATCCAATTATCTATTAAAGCAAATAAGATCATGAGTGCTAAAGCAGGTTTAGATAGCCGGAAAGCACCCGATAGCTTACAAACACCGCAACTAGAATGTGCCTTTAGTTAAGCTGAAACATACCACCATGCAGGCAATGGATTTGATTTAAGTTGTCTGCGGTGCTTTTGGAAATATGGATCGTATTTTTCAACTTCTGCCCAAAATGCAGGGCTATGGTCAAAATGTTTAGTATGCGCTAACTCATGAATAGCCACATAGCGAGCAATTTCGTGTGACATAAGCACCAGCCCTGCATGTAGCATAATATTATGCTGACTACTACAACTTCCCCACCGAGTTTTCGGGCGGCGAATTGTGCATTCCCTATAAGCCAATTGAGTGTGCTCACTTAATTCTTTCAAAAGCTCTGGTAATTCTTGTTTCGCATAAGCAATAACTGCGTTTTGCAATGCCAAATATGGCTGTGTGTCTTTAATAAATAAAGAATTGTTTTCCCAGTCGAATTGAAAAACACGATGCTGCTTTTGAACAACGACTTGAAATGGCTGTTCTTTATTAAAGAAATAAATTTCTGAAGGAATATCAATAGATGCCGATTGGACGTTTTGTTGCTTATTCCATGTCTCGGTTAACCATTGTTCAGATTGTGCTAAAAAATGCTGAATTTGTTTTTTACTACAAAATAAAGGAACCGTAAGACGAATTGAAGCAGGCTCAACACGTAAGCGCAATTTTCGTGCTCTTACGTGTCGAACAATTTTAATCTCTGGCATTTTTGCAGACATTACTGTGCTGTACGCTCTTCAATACCATTATTTGTCGCAACAATTGCGATCGTTGCCGGATTTAAGGCGAAGATACCGTTAGTTACCACACCAGGAATATTGTTAATTGTTTTTTCCAGCTCAAAAGCATTTAAGATATTAAGATTGAAAACATCCAAAATAACATTACCGTTATCTGTAACTACACCTTCACGATAAACCGGATCACCACCTAAACTTACCAATTTACGAGCTACAGCCGAACGCGCCATTGGAATAACTTCTACAGGAAGTGGAAAATCACGTCCAAGTTGATCAACCCATTTTGAATCATCAACAATACACACAAATTTCTTAGCAATTGATGCAACGATTTTTTCACGTGTTAATGCAGCACCACCACCTTTAATCATATGCATATGACGGTCGATCTCATCTGCACCATCAACATAAGCATCTAGGCTACCTACATGGTTCATATCAACCACTTCAATACCAAGTTTTTTAAGACGATCAGCAGTTGCTTGAGAACTTGCCACAGCTGCTTCTAATTGTAATTCTGGGAGTAAATCAATTAGAAAATTTACGGTACTTCCAGTCCCAACACCCAAAATGCCACCTTTGGGTAAGTGTTTTAAAGCAGCTTTCGCAGCAGCTTGTTTCTTTTCATCTTGGGTTGCATATAGGCTCATTACATCACTCAACTATTTTTTGACATTTATGCGCCAATAAACGGCGCAAATGCACAAGGGTTTGCTACAATAATTTCCTATTTTAAACTGTTATAGGGAAGATGAACATGCTGTCTCGTGTGGTACGACAAATTTTACAAGCAACGGTTTATGATGTTGCAATTGAAACACCTCTCGAAGCAGCTCCACGAATTAGTCAAAAATTAAACAATACAATTCGTTTTAAGCGTGAAGATTTACAACCCGTTTTTTCTTTTAAATTACGCGGTGCCTATAACCGTATTAGTCAATTACCTA
The DNA here is from genome assembly GCF_000588515.1 of Acinetobacter sp. 826659. NCBI lineage: Bacteria > Pseudomonadati > Pseudomonadota > Gammaproteobacteria > Moraxellales > Moraxellaceae > Acinetobacter > Acinetobacter sp. 826659. The sequence goes on from NZ_JFYD01000001.1 coordinate 143,144, forward strand.
AAGAACAACTTGAACGCGGAGTAATTTGCGCCTCCGCTGGCAACCATGCTCAAGGCGTAGCATTGTCAGGACAAAGACTAGGAATTCCAGCTATTATTGTTATGCCAAGCACAACACCTGACATTAAAGTTCAGGCTGTTAAACGCTTAGGTGGCCAAGTCGTGTTACATGGCGATAGCTTTGATATCGCAAATAAATATGCTCAACAACGTGCAGAAGTTGAAGGTCTTGTATTTATTCCACCTTATGACGACGAGCTTGTCATTGCAGGTCAAGGCACAATTGCCAATGAAATATTACGTCAATGGCGTGATGTAGAATATGTGTTTGTTGCTGTAGGTGGTGGTGGCCTTATCTCAGGCGTAGCTGCTTACCTTGGTGAAGTTGCACCGCACGTAAAAGTTGTTGGTGTTGAATATGAAGAGTCTGCTTGTTTAAAAGCAGCTTTAGAAGCAAATGAACGTGTAATTTTGCCACATGTAGGCCTATTTGCAGATGGTACAGCTGTTGCACAAATTGGTGCTTTACCATTTGATATTATTCGTTTGCGCAAATCTGATAATTCAGGCCCGATTGTTGATCCTGATATTGTGACTGTGAATACAGATGAAATCTGTGCAGCAATTAAAGACACATTTGATGAAAACCGCAGCATTGTTGAACCTTCTGGAGCAATGGCATTAGCGGGTATCAAAAAATATATTCACGAACATAAAATCAGTAATAAAAATATGGTGTCGATTGTGTGCGGCGCCAATATGAATTTTGACCGCCTCCGTTATATTGCTGAGCGTACCGAGTTAGGTGAGCAACGCGAAGCGATTTATGCAGTTACCTTATCTGAAGAAAAAGGCGCATTCTTAGGCTTCTGCCGTGCTTTACAAGGCCGCAATATTACTGAGTTTAACTACCGAGCAAATAATACAGAGGAAGCACAAGTATTCGTCGGTATTAGTTTAAAAGGTGGAGATGCAGAGCGCCATGAAATTTTGGAACAATTAAAACAGCAAGATTATATTGTAGATGACCTTTCTGACGATGAAGTTGCCAAATTACATATTCGTTATTTAATTGGTGGTCACGCAAATCTAGATGATGAAAGATTGTTCCGTGTTGAGTTCCCTGAACGTCCAGGCGCCCTCTTAACATTCTTAACTCGTTTAGGTCCAACTCACAACATTACCCTCTTCCATTACCGTAACCATGGTGCAGCAGAAGGTCGTGTACTAGTTGGCTTACAAGCAACCGATGCTAAACAAAACCCTGATGGATTGATTGAGACACTCGAGCAGATTAATTATCCGTATGCAGAAATTACTGATAACGTCGGCTATAAACGCTTCTTAAAATAATCTTTAATTTTGATGAAGAAGCCGACAAAGTTGTCGGCTTCTTTATACAATCTTTTTATATTTCTATCATCTTTACATTGCTTCTCTTTATCTTAAAGAAAATATCCTTAAAAATAATGATCTAACTCGGAAAAAAGGACCAACATGGCACAGTTCGCAGTCATTGGCTTAGGTAGTTTTGGAGCCACAGTTGCTCAGGAACTCACAAAATTAAATCATGATGTTATTGGCATCGATACGGTAAAAAAGAATGTCGAAAATCTTGCCGACGTTTTAACTCATGCCGTCATTGCTGATGCCACTGACGAACATGTGCTTGACGAACTGAATATACAAAATTGTGACGCAGTTGTAGTCGCAATTGGTGAAGATATTGAAGCCAGTATTTTGTGTGTGCTGAATTTAAAAAATCTGGGAATTGAGAAAATTTGGGTTAAAGCAAAGACCAAAGCTCATCACACCATTTTGTCGCACCTTAATATCAATAAGATTATTCATCCTGAAGAAGATATGGGGGTAAGAGTTGCTCAAGCTCTGAACTACCCTATGGTAAGCCGTTATATGTCTTTAGAAGATGATCATTACATTATTAAAATTGAGATCCCAGATAAACTTAATGGCATCAATTTATATGGCATTATGCAGCAAGCGCCTCAAGTCAAAACATTGCTCGTGAAAAGACAGCAACAGATTTTGTTTGAGACCGAAGAAAATTTCACTTTGCAAACACATGATATTCTTATTTTAGAAGGTCACCTACCTCAGTTAAAGAAACTTTCTAACTGCTTCATATAAGAAAACGAACTCTAGAATATGTCTATATATCCCAAGCCCCATAAAACGTTAAATTTAAGCCCGCCTTCACTTTTAGCGCTAGGGTTTTTAGGCTTCATTATCTTTGGTACTTTATTGCTTAAACTGCCATTTGCCAATACAGGCAATGTCAGTTGGATGGATGCGCTGTTTACAGCCACTTCAGCAGTAACAATTACGGGTTTATCTGTTTTAAATATTCATGAGTCTTTTACCCTGTTTGGGCAAACTATTATTTTATTACTAATCCAATCTGGCGGTTTGGGGTTTATGACTTTTGCGATATTGGCGGCATTAAGCTTGTCTCCTAAAGTCGGCCTTAAACAGCAAATGATGGCTCAAGATAGTCTCGGACAAACGAGTCTATCAAAAGTTACTTTTGTTGCTAAAGGAGTTGTTACCTATACCCTTATTTTTGAACTGATTGGTACAATTATTCTCACGACTGCTTTTACACCAATATACGGGTTTGCACGTGGTTTATATTATGCGGTTTTTTATAGTATTTCCTCTTTTAATAATGCAGGTTTTTCATTATTTTCCAACAGTTTAATGAGTTTTCAAAGCAACTATATTATTTGTATAACCATTAGCGTCCTTTACACTTTAGGTGGTCTTGGTTTTTTAGTGCTCATGGATATTAAACAAAACAAAAGATGGAAAAAACTAACACCAAATAGCAAGCTTATTCTGACAACCATTGCAATTATTAACCTAGTTGCCTTTATTTTAATATGGGCTTTAGAAGCTCAAAATCCGGCAACTTTAGGGATGTTAAGCTCAGGTGAACAAGCATTAAACGCTTGGTTTCAAGCAACAGTTCCACGATCTTCAGGCTTTAATACCATTGATACAGGTGCAATGACCAACAGTAGCTCACTACTGATGATGCTACTGATGTTTATTGGTGGTGGTTCACTGAGTACAGCTGGTGGAATCAAAGTTGGAACCTTTGTCATTTTAGTGCTTAGTGTAATTTCATTTTTACGCCGTACAGATGAAATTAGAATATTTAACCACTCCGTATCTCACGAAACCACCTATAAAGCATTAGCGGTAACTGCTATTACGAGCATCCTCATCTTCATAGGCTTCTTTATTCTTTTGCTTTTAGAGCCTAAAGCAGATTTTATGAATTTGCTTTTTGAGGTTGTTTCAGCAGCATGTACAGTAGGTCTTTCTCGTGGAATCACACCAGATTTACATAATGGTAGTTTATTCATTTTAAGCTTACTCATGTTTGCTGGACGGCTTGGCCCTTTAACACTCGCCTATTTAATCGCTACTCCGAAAAAGAGTCGACTCAAACATCCTCAAGCCAATATTCAAATTGGATAATAAAAAAGCCGCTTTAAAAGCGGCTTTTTTATAGAGTTTTAGTACCAATTCAGGAGTGATACCCCCAAACCAGCATAAGTTGCTCGATGGTTATAATCAATCAAGCTTTCACCATAACCGTTAAACAATTGGAAATGTCCACGCAGCTTGCCACTAATCGGGAAAGCCCAGTCAAACTGAACAGCGCCATGAGAATCATCACCACCCTTCAACGAATGACGCAGCATTAGAGAGAAATCATTCTGCTTCCACTTATAAAACGCTGTTAAATCACCACGGCCGATGTAATCTTCCATATCCGGGTTATTATCATCTTTACTATCCTCTTCAAGACGAATCCATGGACGAAGCATTAAAGCAAAGTTACCGCGCTCTAATCCAACATTAAAGATGACACGATTCCAGCTACGAGATAATGGATCTGAACGACCATTTGACTGATGGTTTAGGGTAACTCCAAGTAAACGCCCATCTAAACCAAGCAACTCGTAGTTCGTTCTAAACATTAAACTTGCTTCTGGCTCATAGTTCGTTTCACGAAATGGACGAGATTCTTCAGCATTAAACGTCTGCCAACGTGAAGATTGGGTATAACCCACCCACAAATCGCCATTATTTCCAAAAATATTTTCCCAAGCTTTCGTTTTCAAAGAAATCTGAAACTTACTTTCTGTTGATTTCAGATTCTGAGCATCAGTTACAGTATTATTTGGATTTGGACTACTTGGGAATTCATTCTTATCACTGGTCCAAAATACGGGTAGTAAATAGACTGGCTGATAAGCACGAATATTCCAAACACCTAGCTTACTTTTTTCTGATAACTCCCAACGTTGATCTAACAAAGAAGTAGTCGGTTCAAGTGTAGGCGCTTTACCAATCACTTTAATATTACTAACCGTATCTACAACCTTCTCTTTCAATGTTGTTGGTTGAACAGCAGGCTGATCAATTTTTTTAACAGGCTCAGGTACTACCGCGGCTTGCACAACTGGTTGAGCTGCTGGTTTAAATACAGAGTCGTAACAAGCCAGACGATCAGCATTTGAAGCAAGAGCAACACATGCATCAACTGTCGCAGGGGTTACAGGTGCCAAGGTGTCAGCATATGTCACAGACGCACATAAACAGCTAAGCACGATTCCCATGCTTAGCTGTAAAGATGTGCGTTCAAATTGTCTGAACGCCATGTTCATCTCCAATTTTTATTTTAATTAACTTGTTGAATGGTAAAACCTAATTGCTGCAATTCATCACGTTTTGCAAATGGCGCAACTACAGCTTTTACAGGAGTTTGTTCTACTAAATATTGACGAGCAACACGTTTTAAATCATCCAATGTTACATGCAACAATCTTTCACGCAAAGTACGGCGGAAAGCTGGTGTTCTTGCATGCAACAATGCATAACATGCTGTAATCGCTTCACCTGCTGGAGAGCCTGGTTTATCCATACTTGCCACTAAACCAAGAATCGCTTCTTCAAGCTGATGAGGTTGTTGCTCTGTATTTAATAACCATTGCACGCTTGCTTCAAAGTCTTTAAACGTCTCTGCTAAACGTGGGTCACGGTAGCTAAAGAAACGGAATGAACAAGCATTTCCATCATAACTAGCACCGCCGCCATAAGCACCACCTTTTTCACGGATAGCACTGTGCAAGAATCCGTTACGTAAATAAGCTGCCAATACCATTAATGGAGCCGCATCTGGATGTGATACTTCTACGGCTTGATATGCAGACGCACAGAATTGAACATTGGCCTGAATTAACCACGCTTCATGATTATTATCATTAGCTTGTTCTACTTGAGTTAACTCAGTTGTAGTTGTATCAACATTCAACTTATCCCAAACATTCTGGATTTCTTCAACCAAACGTTCAGATTGATGTTCTTCACACACTAGTAAGAACTGTTTAGGTGCTTGCAACAACTTACTATGAATACGTTTTAATTCTGCAATCAGCTCATCGTAAGCGGCATCATCTTGGGTAATTTTAGTAACAAGCTCACCCAACCAATTCAATGCACCTAAACCCGTGTTTTGATAGTCACGTTGAGCCAGGGCACTCATGTTACGAGAAGCAATCTGCATCGCATAGCTGTGACCTGAACCAGATAAACGAGATTGCCAACGTGTTTTACGTTGTTGCAGTAACTCGATAATTCGTTCTTTCTCATCAAATCGAAGCTGTTCAAATGCTAATTTTAATAAATGAATTGCATCAAATTTCTGAGTCAACGATTTAGTCGTTAAAGTCAGCCAAGCACTAATTTTATCTTTATCATCAACTTTACTACGTAAAGAAGCGCCCATTCCTAAACCACCACTTACAGCGGTTTGCAAGTTTTGTAGTTCAAGATAGTCATATTCGCCTGCACCTACTTCACCCATCAAAATAGAAAGCAAATTGAAGTAAGGTGACTTCACAATATCTTCAGGGATCTGGATAAGTACTTGTTGATAATAAATGCCGTTAGTACCCGCATGATACAAGTTCAACGGTGTATCCATACGATTACAAATAATTTCACGTAACTGACCTTGCACAATATGCAAGTCAGCAGGTACATCTTCCAAACCTACTTTTGGCAATAACTCAAGATTATCAGGAGTATCTTGACGTTCCTCTAGGGCCTTAGTCTTAGCAATGATTTCAGCTTTATCAGCGTCTGTTAGCTTTTCACCGATAGCTGCTAAACGAGCTTTTTCCGCTTCCTGCTCTTTTACAGACTTGGTCGGATCTGGAACTAAAGTCATCTGTACGCGATGAGGGTTGTCGAGCAAATGTGTTTGAATCAGATTTGATAGCCACATTGGGTCTTTCAACTCTTCTTTAACCTGTGCAATTGCGCTGTCGACGTCCCAAATTTGAATTGGGTCATTATGGTGAATCGCACCACTTAAACCATTTAAAATTAGACTTAAACCATACGGTGTACCATCACCATTAATTTCACGTTGATGTAACTCGATTTGATGCAAAATTGCATCGACTAAATTACTATCAATTGGTTTAGCAGCAACATCACGCAGAATATTTAAAACACCATCTCTAAAGCTTTGAGCATGTTCAGGATTTGAACCTTGAACGCCACAGTAGAAAGTCATTTCAAAATTACTATCGTCTACGCCCATTAATGGACCTGTAGATTGAGCATAACCACAAGTTTCTAAGTAATGACGTAGTGGCGAAGCTGAATTTTCTAATAAAATCCCTTCAACTAAACGCATTCCTAAACGCAATTTAATGTCGTTTGCTTCTGGTAATAACCAAGATAGAACATGATATGTTTTATCTTTTAAATCATCACTATCAACACCATAGTTTTCTGTTACTTCAATTGGTGCAGCTAAACGTTTTTCAGGCTTAGAATATAAAGTTGTTCCTGCAGAAAACTTATGTAGAGCTAGTTTTTCAAATTGCTCTTGTAGTTCATATGCTGTCTGATTACCAAAGGTCATGAATACAGCATTACTTGGGTGGTAATGTACTTTATAAAAATCGACTAACTGCTCATACGTTAAATCAGGAATATCTTTCGGGTCACCACCTGAGTTGTAATGATAGGTTGTTTCAGGAAATAAATGATGAGCCAACTGATGATAAAGTTGGTCAGACGGTGCACTCATCGCACCTTTCATTTCATTAAAAACAACACCTTTATAAACAGGTTGCCCATTTTCCAGTTCAATACGAATACCTTCTTGAGCAAAATCAAGCGGATTCAAATTAGCAGCAAATGCCGCATCAAGATAAACAGAGAGTAAGTTTTGGAAATCTTTTTTGTTTTGAGTAGCGAATGGATAAGCAGTCCAATCTGCTGCTGTAAATGCGTTCATAAAAGTATTTAAAGAACGACGAATCATTAAAAAGAATGGATCACGTACCGGAAACTTTTCAGATCCACACAAAGCCGTATGTTCTAAAATATGTGCCGTGCCTTTAGAGTCCATAGGCTGGGTTCTAAAAGCAACAAGAAATACATTTTCATCATAATCAGTTGCCAAGTGATAATGCACCGCACCTGTGACTTTATGCTTATATTCAGACACTAAAATATCTAATGCTTCTACATGGTGCTGACGTAGCAACTGAAACGCAGGGTGAACAGTTTGAGAAATGGTTTCAGTGACATCTACAGTCATGTGATCTCCTAACATATCGGATAAGTGAATAAGTCTCATTATAGCCTGAGTCAGCTTGAGATTGGCGAACAAAAGCCAAGTAAAATACTATGTTTTTGTTGAGTATTAGTTTTCATTGGCACAGCTTTGATATCAAACACATAGCCATGAATGTTTTATCCTAACAGAACAAAAGCTTTTAATTCTATGTATATGATAGACATTGAATTAAAAAGCTTATCAATTTTATCTTAACGAGCTATTTTCGAATCTAAAGAATATTCACACAACAATATTTTTCCACTAATTTTTGATTTAACTGAATTTTATTCAACAAACTACAGCAAATCCAAGCAATGGTGTAAACTTAGCAACCTGATTTTTTATTTTGTGACAACACATATGGCAACTGTAGATCTTTTTGCAATTGGTAATGCATTAATCGACCAAGAATTTAAAGTGTCTGATGATTTTCTTAGTCAACAAGGTTTGCAAAAAGGCACTATGCAGTTGTCCGATGGCGACACTCAATCTGCTCTTTATGCAGAGTTAAAACAGCATCAAGATTACAAAGGTCAAGCAAGTGGTGGTTCTGCTGCGAATACTACTGTAGCCTTTAGTGCATTAGGTGGAAGTGCTTTTTATGGTTGCCGCGTTGGTAACGATGATTTGGGTTCAATTTATCTGCAAGGTTTAAATGAAGCTGGCATCCAAACCACTCCAAAGTCAATTAGTGAAGGTGTAACAGGCACCTGCATGGTACTCATTAGCCCTGACTCTGAACGTACGATGCATACCTATTTGGGCATCACTGCTGAACTTTCTCAAGATCAAATCGACTTTGAACCGTTAAAAACAGCAAAATGGCTTTATATTGAAGGTTATCTTTCTACAAGTGAAACAGCGCGCAAAGCTGTAAAACAGGCCAGAGAAATTGCAAAAGCAAATGGCGTTAAGATTGCTTTATCTCTTTCAGATCCTGCCATGGTGCAATACGCTCGCGAAGGCTTAGAAGAACTTATGGATGATGGAGTAGATTTACTATTTTGTAATGAACAAGAAGCCTTAATGTATACAAATACAATAACTGTAGAAGACGCTCTTGCTCAATTACGTTTTAAAAATCATACAGTAGTCATTACACAAAGTGCTAAAGGTGCTTTAGTTTCTAACTATACTCAACATTTCCATGTGGCAGGCCGTCATGTAGAAGCCGTTGATACCAATGGTGCGGGTGATGCATTTGCAGGCGCATTCCTATACGCCCTAAACCATCATCAAGATTTGAATGCTGCTGCACAGTTGGCTGTCTTGATTTCTAGTGAGGTTGTTTCTCAGTTTGGCCCACGTTTAGCAATTAATGATTATGCTAAACTTCTTGAAAATTTTCAGAAGGAATGTGCTTGAAATGGAAAGGATCTGTATGACGGAAGAAGTTCCTGAGCGTGAAGCTAGAGCTTTTGACACTTTACAAGGAACTACTATTTTCATTACGCAACGTGATGGCGCATTCTATGCTTATCAAAACTTATGCCCTCACTTGCAAACAGAGCTTGAATATTTAGAAAATCAATTTCTTGATCAAGACCAAGAGTATATTCAATGTTCTACCCATGGTGCTTTATTCACTGTGGAAACAGGCGAATGTATCTCAGGACCATGTTTAGGTGATTTTTTAAATAAAGTTGAGATTAAAGTACATTCAGATGGCGGTATCTATATCGTAGACTGAAGCGATCAACATTAGAGTTTCTGCCATGGCTGATTTCTTTTTCAATTATTATCTTATGCCATTTCACTTAAGTGTAGTGGCTTTGATATTACTCAGCGTGGTAGAAACCATTGGTATGTATATTGGACTTCGTCCAAGTCAATTACTCAAAAAAATTGCGCCTGTTTGGCTTTCTAACTCGCCACTACTTAACGTTAAATTTTCTAAAGCTTTAATTTTCGTTTTTTTACTTATCAATTTTAGTTTTGCAGGCTATTTTTTACAGCTCTCTTTCTTTGCAATCCAGCATTATTTTATTTCACCATTTTATTTAATCGTCCCAGCTCTTGTCATCGCAATCTTTTTTACTGTGTTCATGATTCACTGCCTTGACCAAGTAATTAAACCAAAGCTTATTCATACAAACTATAATCTTTTAGGACGATTAGCGACGGTTTCCAGTGGTAATGCTAGACCTGGGTTTTCTGCCCAAGCGCGTGTGCGTGATGAATTCGGCCAGCTCCACTACGTTCAAGTCGAACCAGAATACGGCGAACTCGAATTATACTCTCAAGTTATCCTTGTCAGAGTGCATAAAAGCCATTATGTAGCCAAGAAAATTTCTGTATCAAACGATCTTTTCGCCCCCGATTAAATTCTCACTACTATTCTATTTACTTACTGCTTTTAGCAGGCTTTATTACGTCTATATTTTATTATTTTCTTTTTAATTAATTATTTATTATTCCAAGTTTTTTAGTTTGAAATAGTATTTATAAATATAATATACAACCATTTTAGTTGGTATTAAATTAAAACAAACTATTTTAATCAACTTAATATTTTTATTTACAAGTGTTTTAGTAGGATTTAATAATCAATTCAAACTATTTTAGTATGGTATTTATTTTAAAATATTAAGTGATTGTTTTATATAAATTAATTATTTAAATATTCATTTAAAATATATTTAATGTTTATTTTTATTATATTTTGATTAATAATAAAATTAATATCAAATGAGGTTTAATTTATGAGCCTTAATTTTAAAAATCTTAATGGTCGTTTAGTTAAAGAAATCACTATTATTCTAATAATAAAAATAGTGCTTCTCTTAACGATCAAACATATTTGGTTTGATGCTCCCACCATCCCCAAAAATTTTGACAATCAGGTCGCCGAGCATATTGCTGGCGATAACATTTCCCACATTAAGGAGACACGTTGATGATTTCTGAAAGCGTGGTTGATCTTTCGCGGTTTCAATTTGCGATGACCGCAATGTATCACTTTCTTTTCGTCCCTTTAACTCTAGGTTTGGCATTTATCCTTGCCATCATGGAAACCACTTATGTCATTTCCGGTAAAGAAATTTACAAGGATATGACTAAATTTTGGGGAAAATTATTTGGTATTAACTTTGCTTTAGGGGTAACAACTGGCTTAACCATGGAGTTCCAATTTGGAACAAACTGGGCTTATTACTCACACTATGTAGGTGATATTTTTGGTGCTCCATTAGCAATTGAAGGCCTTATGGCATTCTTTCTTGAGTCTACATTTATTGGTTTATTCTTCTTCGGATGGGACCGTTTGAGTAAGGTTCAGCATCTAGGCGTAACGTGGTTAGTCGCTCTAGGTTCTAACATGTCAGCACTCTGGATTTTAGTGGCGAATGGTTGGATGCAAAACCCAGTAGGTGCTACATTTAACTTTGAAACGATGCGTATGGAGTTAGTTGATTTCGGCGCGCTGATCTTTAACCCTGTAGCTCAGGTGAAATTCGTGCATACCGTTTCTGCGGGCTATGTAACTGGTGCAATTTTTGTACTCGCCATCTCAAGCTATTACTTACTTAAAAAACGTGATCTTCCTTTCGCACGTCGCTCATTTGCAATTGCTGCCATTTTCGGTCTCGCATCTACACTTTCAGTGATTTTGTTAGGTGATGAATCTGGCTATGAGCTCGGTGATGTTCAAAAAACTAAACTCGCTGCGATCGAAGCCGAATGGGATACTCATCCTGCTCCTGCTCCGTTTACTTTGTTTGGTGTACCAAACCATGAAGAGATGCGGACAGATTACGCAGTTAAAATTCCATATGCATTAGGTTTAATTGCAACTCGTTCAACAACCAAAGAAGTTACTGGTCTTAAAGATCTCATGCAACAGCATGAAGTTCGTATTCGCAACGGTATGCTTGCCTATGCCGAACTTGAAAAATTACGTGCAGGTGATCGTTCACCAGAGTTATTAGCCTCTTTTGAAAAAAATCAAAAAGATTTAGGTTATGGCCTACTTCTTAAGAAATATGCACCGAATGTAGTTGATGCAAGCGAGCAAAATATTAAAGCTGCTGTAAAAGATACTGTTCCAAATGTTACAGCGCTATTTTTCTCTTTCCGCGCAATGGTTGCCTCTGGTTTCTTAATGCTATTACTCTTCGTTTTAGCGACTTGGGCTGTAGCAAAAAGAAATGCTGAAAATAAACCTTGGCTACTGAAATATGCATTGTTGGCTCTACCGCTTCCTTGGATTGCTGCACAAACTGGCTGGTATGTAGCTGAAGGTGGTCGTCAACCGTGGTCTATTGGTGAAATTCTACCAACTCATCTCTCTACTTCTAGTTTAAGTACTGGTGACGTATGGGGTTCGATTATTGCACTAGCAGCGTTCTACACCGCTCTTTTGATTATTGAAATGTATTTAATGATCAAATTTGCTCGTTTAGGACCAAGCTCTCTACACACTGGCAAATATCATTTTGAAAAGCAAGAACCGAAAGCAGCTGTTAATGGGGAGGCCTTATCATGATTGAATATGAATTATTGAAAATCATTTGGTGGGTGTTAGTCGGTGTACTACTCATCGGCTTTGCTCTTACCGATGGCTTTGATATGGGATCTATGGCTCTCATGCCTTTCGTTGGAAAAACCGATAGCGAACGCCGTGCTGCAATCAATACCATTGCCCCACACTGGGATGGTAATCAGGTCTGGTTTATTACGGCAGGGGGGGCATTATTTGCTGCATGGCCAATGGTTTACTCAGTCGCTTTCTCAGGCATGTACTGGGCACTTTTGTTAGTTCTATTTGCACTTTTCCTAAGACCAGTAGGTTTCGATTATCGCTCTAAACTTGAAAATACCAAATGGCGTAACTCTTGGGACTGGGGTCTATGCATCGGTGGTGCTGTTCCAGCGCTTGTGTTTGGTGTGGCTTTCGGTAATTTGTTTTTAGGTATTCCTTTCAGTTTAGATAGCACATTACGCTCTGAATATACAGGTAGCTTTTTTGCCCTTCTTAACCCCTTTGCTCTAGTTTGCGGTGTGGTAAGTCTGTCTATGCTGTGTGCACATGGCGGTGCATGGCTCATGCTACGTACTGATGAAGCTTTAAAACAACGCTCTGCCAAAGCCACTCAAATTATGGCAATTATCTTTTTAATTTGTTTCTTTGTAATTGGAGCATGGCTGTATTTTGGGCAAGTGCCAGGTTATAGCTATGCTGTTGCTATAGATCCAAATGCTGCGCTTAACCCTTTAGCTAAAGAAGTGGTTACCAATAGCAATCCAGGTTGGATGAACAATTACAGCACCTATCCAATTACTAAAGTTGCCCCTGTTCTTGCCATATTAGGCGCAATCATTGCAATTTTTGCTTCTTCAAAAGTAAAAGCAGGCTTAAGTTTTACTGGTACAAGTTTAATGATTGTAGGAGCAATTTTAACTGCCGGTTTTGCCCTATTCCCATTTCTACTTCCATCTAGTATCAATCCTAATTCTAGTTTGACAATGTGGGATGCTGTATCAAGTCACCTTACTTTAGGCGTTATGACGGTTGCTGCCTGCATCTTTGTTCCTCTTATTTTGATCTATACCAGCTGGTCTTATTACAAAATGTGGGGAGTCATCACTAACAAACATATCGAGTCAAACTCGCATAGCTTGTATTAAGGAGAAAACTATGTGGTATTTCGCATGGATCCTAGGCATTTTGATGGCATGTTTTGCGGGTGTACTCAGCGCGCTTTATATCGAACACCATCAAGATTTAGATGAGGAATAAATGATGGCAAAAGCAATGACAGCATCAAATCATCGAAAAGCTCAAGCATTTGCAATGGCCCTTTCTTTTCTGTTGGCATTGCCGCTTGCTGCAATTTTGTTAGTTTACCCTTCACTCATGCTTGATGCTAACGGACACTACAATCATAGCCAACTTATGCTGGTGATGATTGGTATATCTGGTGGATTTATTTACGGAGTAGGTTTCGTACCCAACTTCTGGTTATGGAAATGGCTATTTAGCCCGTGGGTGGCTTGGCCTCTCATGCTTTTAGGCTATTACATCTGGTTCCTAACCTAAATCAAAAAGACCTCATCTGAGGTCTTTTTTCATTTCAACCAATTTAATAGGGACCCTTGGCACCCCTACATTTGCTTCAACCGGATATGGCTGCTTATTACCCGTTTTCATATATCCACGTCTTTCATAATAAGCGATCAATTCAGAACGGACATCTAGCACATACATTAAAGCGCTGGTCAGATGGGGATCTTCTTTCAATGCATATTGCTCTGCATATTCTAAAACAGATCGACCCACTCTCATATTTTGAACTTGAGGATCAGTACAAAATGTTCCAATCTCAACCTGATTATTTTCAAATGTAAGCCCAATACAAGCAATAAGCTTAGAAGCAGAAGTTTCCGCTATCAATAATGTTGAATTCCTAAGTTGTAGTTGTTCTTCTAATTGAAACTCTGTAATACGCTGTCCTTCTACCCAATCAAGTTCTGTTGTCCAACTTCTATCTTGTTGTTCTCGATAGGACTTATTAATTAAAGCTACAAGTTGTGGAATATCAGGAAATTGAGCTGAACGGAAATTTAAATTATTCATAAAATATACTTAGGCTATTTATAAAAATTCTAAAAATAAAGCCGATATTAAATCGGCTTTATTTTAAATAGCAATTAATTAATTTGATTGTTCAGCTAACCATGCCATAAATTTTTGACGCTCAGCTTTAGAAGCTTTCTGCCACGTTTCAACTAAACGTTGATCATTCGTTTGAGCTACACCTGTTACTGCCATAGATGTTGGAGCTGGTACAGCCACCTGAGCAGGAGTTGGTTTAGCCGATGCATAAACCGCCTCAGGCTGCGATTTAGATGATTTAGTCGTAAAATCAGTGACTTTACCTAATAAGCCAGTTGCAAACCATGGTTTTGCCTCATTGTTTGCACCAGTTTGTTGTACGATTAATTCATTATTTGCGCTGTACAAAGCCACAGTTGGTTGCTCAGCATATTTCTTTGCTTGTTCAAATTGCTTTGGTGCATCTACCATTCTGAGCTTATAAGTTTGCCCATCTTTGAGTACTGGAGTTTGAATTGTGACTACTCCAGATTTAACAATGTCATGCTCCCCGCTTAAATGTTCAAAGTATTCTTGGTAGCGCACACTTAAGCTTGTTTCACCAGCATCGACTTTATAATTATTTTTAGATGAACGAAATAACCCAGAGTTGACTTCCTGACCATTCACCGCAAGGATTACAATTTCCTCTGGTGCTGTAATTGTAACTGCTGAAAATACCGAACCGCTGAGTAATAAACCAATTGCAGCAACACCTAATCTTAAAGTCATCTGTCTCTTTCTCTGTGTTTGATAAGCTATTAAATCATGAGCAATATGCAATATGATTGTGACTATTTTATGACAAAGCATTTATCGACTAATTTCTTGATTTATTATTTTGAAATATGCATTTGAATTTCATAAATTTTCGTTTTATATATTCCTCCTATTCATTCTAAAAACATAAAAAAAGCACCTAAAATAGGTGCTTTTTTTAATTTCAATTAAATTAATTGAAAGTTTTGAAACGATCAGCATCATTAATAAATGCTTTTTCACCTGCTGGTGCTTCAACCGAACCAAATACTAATTGAGCACGTAATTTCCAAGTTGCAGGAACATCAAATGCTTCAGCTGCGTCTGCATCGACAATTGGGTTATAGTGCTGTAAAGAAGCACCTAAACCAAGCTCTGAAAGCGCAGTCCAAGTTGCAAATTGAGCAATTGCACTTGAGTGTTCAGACCATACAGGGAAATTGTCTGCATATAGTTCGAATTGCTCTTGTAAGCTTTTAACAACAGCTTGGTCTTCATAAAATAAAACCGTACCAACACCAGCTACAAAGCTATCAATTTTTGCATTTGTACCAGCAAAAGCTTCTGCAGGAACAATTTTACGCAAAGCTTCACGAACTAAATTCCAGAATTTAGCATGAGATTCACCGTATAGTGTCACTACACGTGAAGATTGTGAGTTAAAAGCTGAAGGACTATGTTTAACTGCTTCACGGATAGTTTCTTCAATTTTAGTGCGATCTAATGCAACGTTTTTACCAATTGCATAAATTGTACGACGGTTTTTAATTTTATCTAAGAAAGTAGACATTTTGTTATTTCCTACCTATTGATTTGACCAAGGGTCGTTGTTTGGGAATGAGTACAGTGTATTAAAGTCATTTTTCATAATCAGCATTAAAAATATGACAGTTCGTTTTATTTTCGCAACAATAATAAAAGATATACATATAAAAAAGCTTCACGATTTAGTGAAGCTTTTTAGGGTTACCAATCAATTTACTTATCAGTTTCAAACAGCGCAGCAACAAAAGATTTAGCCGAGAATGGTCTTAAATCATCAATTTTTTCACCTACACCAATAAAACGAATTGGCACATGGGTGCGGCTTGCAATATTAAAGAGTACACCACCTTTAGCTGTTCCATCCAACTTGGTAATGGTAATACCCGTTAAACCTACAGCTTGATCAAACTCTTGTACTTGGTTAATCGCGTTTTGACCTGTTCCTGCATCTACCACCAACATAATTTCATGAGGTGCAGTTGCATCAATTTTCTGCATAACACGTTTAACTTTTTTGAGTTCTTCCATCAAGTTACTCTTATTATGAAAACGCCCTGCCGTATCCGCAATTAATACGTCAATTCCTTTAGCACGAGCACTTTCAAAGGCATCAAAAATAACAGAAGCACTATCAGCTCCATGACCTTGCGCTACTACAGAGATATCATTACGTTCACCCCAGATCTGTAATTGCTCAGTTGCTGCGGCGCGGAATGTATCACCAGCAGCCAACATCACTTTTTTACCTTCACCTTGTAAACGTTTCGCCAACTTACCAATAGTTGTAGTTTTACCCACTCCATTTACCCCAACCATCAAAATCACATAAGGTGATTTATTAGGGTCAATATGCAATGGCTTAACACGTGGAGCCAACAAAGCAACTAACTCTTCTTGTAACGCTTTATATAAAGAGTGGGAATAGATCAAATCACCACGAGCTGTACGCTCTGTTAAATTGGTAATGATGGTTTTAGTTGCTTCAACACCAATGTCTGCAACCAATAATTGCTCTTCGACTTCTTCAAGTAACTCATCGTCAATTTCCTTTCCACCAATCAAGATATTGACCATACCATCAGCGAAATTACGACGAGTTTTGGTTAAGCCTTCTTTCATCCGGCCAAAAAAACCAGTTTTTGGTTGTTCAACCGGTGTTTCTGTAGAAGCCACTTCGTCTTTGGCTACTTCAATATTTTCTTGTGATTTAGCAGGAGATTCAACGATGGGAACATCGATAGCAGGTAAATTAGGTAATGTGACATCGTCATCACCGATCTCAGCATCTATCAAGAATTTATTTTGCATATTCGATTGTTGCTCCATGCGGATTCCTTGAAAAGCAGCGCGTTTAAAAAGATAAAGTTTAGCATAAATTCAAAATTTTGCCTGCCACAATAGTGCTCAAAAAGCTTTGGAAACCAAGATTTAGCCTGATTACCCTATTTACTGAGTATCTTCCTGAGCAAGTGCTGGATATTGTCTAATATGAGCACCTTCAAATTGATATGCATGCATTAACTTTAAATACTCTGCTCTATGAATTTCTGATTGAGCTATTAACAGCTCAGCCATATCCTGAGTTTTAGGATAAGTGGCCTGATGAGAGAGTTGTATAATTCGTTGATATTGTTCCGGACTAATAGGCCGAAGTAATGCTAAATATGACAGCATAAAAATACAACCAATGACAATAACCACAAATAGGTTAAAACATTGATCAACTTTTAACTCAGATTTTAATTTAAGAAAATTTTGTTTGAATATGAGCATGACCTACCTCGAATTAGTGTAGTGTAGGGTTCAATACTCATAAGCACAAGATCAAACATCCAGTAAGGCCAAGAATCGTACCTTACTGGATCATAATACTTAGCTTATTAGTGAACGAATGACGGAAAAGTATAAAATTGCTGCAATAATTACCAAGACTAAAAACATCGCAAAAATACTTAAACCTTCTTCAGCATCGGCTGGATGCAGTTCGTCTTCGTCAGCAATTTTTCTCAGTTCACCATCATAAACTTGATAAAACCAGTTTTTTTGTGCAGGTTCCAAATGCCGTGCAAAGTCAAATACCCTTTTGCGCTGAGCAAGACAATAATCCCCTAAATGGATCTCTTGATGAAAGATCGCTTCATCTAATAGTTTACGATGATAATGGGCTAGTTCTATGATTTGTTCCTCTCTAGGTGGAGTATCAAAAACAAAGCCATCGATAGTATTTGTCATATTTTATTCTCCTTGTCTTTTATTCTCATATTGATTTTACTCAAAATTATTTGTGAATAATGTTTAATCATGTATCCTAATAGTGAATTAACTGGTATGCACCAATAGTTGACAAATCCATTAATTTGTAATATTAGTTTAATAATTCTAAGTTAAATTAATTTAAAGGCAGTGGCCTTTAGAAAAAGTAATCATAATTACAATAAGGAGTTTTCTATGATTCAACGTATCTCTCATCATGATTTAGAACATGTGTACGCAACTGCAGTAAACACAATTCACTCTCAAATGAATTTTCAGGATGCAGTTGCACAGTTAGAAGAAGTTGCTCGCGCTGGGCACGGTAAAGCTGCTCTGTTTTTAGCAGAATTGTATTATCAAGGTTTCCGTGTTGAACGTGACTCACTTAAAGCACAATATTGGCAAAAGTTAGCCACAATGCAAGCATAAAGAAACGTCACCTAGGTGGCGTTTTTTTACGTCTGTAAATAAGTAAAACTAGCAATTTATCTAAAACTTTAGCCACTTTAAGTAAAGGATATGAATTTCACAGCTGGAATATTTGTTTACGATTTGATACCTGTTTAAACTGAAATGTCATCTGATTTTTTTATAATAAGCAAGACAAGTTAGAACCTTTAAATTCACAATGAAAAGTTTAAGTAATCTACAACCGGTTTCAAGAGACTTGATGATTAAGATTTATATTTTAAGAACCATGATGTATTGCGGGGTTCTTTGGGGATTATTTCATCAAGGATGGGCAATTAAATCAGATCAGGAAGACTTTATTTTTCCTTTTTGGCTTAATGGCTTACAGGCACATCGCTACGCAAAAGAGCATTGGCCACATTACAAACCAAGAAGAATTACACCTAAAGATTTCCATGAGTCCTTACTACCAACTTTAACACGACTCAACGTTACTCCTGCTTTGTTTAATTCATCTCATAGAAAATTAAAGTTATCTACTCAGCAAATGCAACATTTCTTTTTCAAACATCCGAATTGGCAAGGAGCGTAAAATTTTCTTTAGTTTCTTAATCTCTATTAGAATGCTTTTTGAACGCTTGAATGTAAAACTTGTATTTGAATGACTATCCAGTCTTTGCATTTTTATAAAATCAAGCTAATTTAAAACAAAATGATAAAACACAGGACAGAAGAAATGACAATCGTTGCACAAGTAATCAAGAACAAAGCAGAGCAAGATATTTTTACAATTTCTCCAGAAGCCACTGTCCTTGAAGCAATTAAGATTATGGCGGATAAAGGAATTGGTGCTCTCGTCGTAGCTGAGGGGGAAAAAGTTGTCGGAATTTTGTCTGAACGTGACTACACACGAAAAGTAACGCTTATGGAACGTTCATCATATAGCACTACAGTTGCTGAAATTATGACATCTAAAGTGCTTACAGTAAGCCTAAACAATACAGTTGAAGAGTGCTTACAGCTTATGACAGATCGTCACTTACGTCACCTACCTGTATTAGACAATGAAAAACTAGTTGGATTTATCTCTATTGGTGACTTGGTAAAAGCAGCAATGGAAGACCAGAAAAATTTAATTGAACAATTAAAGCAGTATATCTCTGGTTAATTATTTCATATAAAAAATGGGCATTTATATGCCCATTTTTTATTGATGTAAAAACTTAAAGATAGTTATTAATTAAAGCAACTAAACGCTCTAGCAAGTCATCAGCCTGTGCTTGAGTCATGTTAATTGGTGGCAATAAACGTACTACTGAACCAGCTGTAACATTAATAATAAGCTTATGTTGATCTCGAGCTATTGCAACGAGCTCAGCGCAGTCTCTAGGCAATTGAATACCAATCATCATACCAAAGCCACGTACTTGCACATCTTTATGTGCCAATTGCGCACGTAATTGATCAACAATATAACCACCAACAACTGCCGCGTTTTCTACAGCATTCTCTTTTTGGATTGTATCAATTACTGTATAAACCACACGAGAACCTAGCACTGTGCCACCATAAGTAGACCCATGGCTACCAGGCCCTAATAAGCCAACAGCTTTACCTTGGGTCATTACCGCGCCTACTGGAAAGCCATTACCAAGTCCTTTCGCAGTCGTCAAAACATCAGGCACAATGTTTGTATGCTTATAAGCAAAATACTTACCGGTACGGCCGTTACCTGTTTGAATTTCATCTAGCATCATTAGCCAGTTATGTTGATTACATATGGTGCGGACTTCTTCAAGATAGCTAAAGCCTTGAGGTGCTGTATTAATACCACCCTCACCTTGAATAGGTTCAATCAAAATCGCAACAATATCTGGGTGCTGCAAAGCAGCTTCTTGAATTGCTTCTACATCACCAAATGGCACACGAATAAAATCATTGGTTAAAGGAGCAAAACCATCTTGTACTTTCTTATTACCGGTAGCTGAAAGTGTTGCTAAGGTACGACCATGAAATGATTGCTCTGCCACAATTATCTTTGGGGAGCTTACACCTTGTTGAGTACCAAATTTACGAGCAATTTTAATGGCGCCTTCATTTGACTCTGCACCACTGTTTGAAAAGAAGATCTCTTCCATCCCTGAAACTTCAGCAAGCTTCTGAGCAGCTGCCGTTTGCCAAGGAATCTCAAATAAGTTACTCGTATGCACAAGTGTTGCAGCCTGTTCAGCAATTGCTTCTGCAATGACTGGATGCGCATGACCTAAACCACATACAGCAATACCGGTTAAAGCATCTAAATACTCTGTGCCATCTTCGGTATATAGATATGCCCCTCGGCCTCGTACAAAACTGATCGCTTGGCGACCATAAGTAGCCATTAAATGTGATGGTTGATCAGGTTGTATTGGAGCTAGGGTAATATCATTCATAACGAACTCTGTCTGTATGAGGTTTTAAGAAGGGTTTATATAAGCAAAAACTGGCTCTGATGAAAAGTCTCATCACTCATTTATCTAAAATTTCGTCCGCTTTTTGCTATCGCTTCGGTTTATACAATAAAATATTGAATATTCAATGCAACTTTAAGTAATCAGGTGGTTTGCAAAGCGATGTAAACACACCCTATAATGCTGCTAGATTAGTTGAGGATCTCTTTATGACTGAACAAGCACGTGATACTGAAGCGTTAATCCGCGATCAAATTGCGAAGCATCCCGTTTTACTTTACATGAAAGGCACTCCACAGTTTCCACAATGTGGTTTCTCTGCACGTGCTGTAGAGGCGCTCAGTCAAATTGGTCGTCCATTTGCATATGTAAATATTTTGGAAAACCCTGATATTCGTGCAACATTACCAAAAATTGCGAACTGGCCTACATTCCCGCAACTTTGGGTAAATGGCGAACTTATTGGCGGTAGCGATATCATGCTCGAAATGTTCCAAAATGGCGAATTAAAACCATTAGTTGAACAATACAGCGCAGCGCCAGAAGCGTAAATAATAAAAAAGCCAATCAATAGATTGGCTTTTTTATACTCTCAATTTTAACGATCACTTACCCCGACATAGCGAAATAAATTTTCCACACCTAAATCAGATTTTAAAATAATTAGATTTTCATAAGTTGTTGTTGTGAGAGCTTCAAAAATATTCATATTCGGATCTTCGTGCAACTCATCCACATTTTGATCCATACGCTCTTCAAATCGATCAGCAATAAATTCAAACCCCAAATCCATAGCAATAAATAAAGTATGTTCACATGGCTGAATATATTGTTCTTGCGCCCAGTCAATTATTGCTTGTTTGCAAAATGGACATTCAATATTCGCAGAAGCATCGTTAAGTTCAATTAATTGATAGTGCATTAGATTTGAAAAGAATAGAAAATTGTAGTGTAAAAGAAATTAATTGAAAGTTCTAGAAAAGGCTAGAACCACTCATCAAAAAATACACAATAAAATCACATTGTAATTACAATATAATTTCAAATTCCCAGTTGAAGGAAATATCTTAGTATATGTTTTAATTACAAAAAATTTAGTTTAAGAATTATCGTTGCAAAAATAATAATGTAAAATCATGGTTGTTGCAGAAATAGGATATTTTAATGCTCACTGATCTTGATGATTTTTATTGTTTTGCTCTCGTCGTTGAGCATGGTGGTTTTAGTGCCGCTGAGCGTGTAACGGATATACCAAAATCAAAACTAAGTCGTCGTGTATATAGCCTAGAAGAAAACTTAGGCGTTCGCTTGATTCAACGCAGCTCTCGTCATTTTGCTGTTACAGATATTGGGATGGATATTTATAGACATGCTCAAGTCATGATGAATGCTGCACAAGCTGCTCATGATTTGGTTGATCATCTAAGCATTCAACCTAGAGGTGTTGTAAAGGTTAGTGTTCCTGTTGATATTGCTCAAAATCAACTGCCTAAAATTTTGCCTGCTTTCTTAAAAAAATATCCAGAAATTCGTTTGCAACTTATGGTCAGCAATCGTCGAGTAGATGTCATTAATGAAGGAATTGATATTGCTTTACGTGTTCGCTCAAAACTAGATGATGATCCAAGTTTAGTTCTTAGACAGTTTGCACTTATTGAACAGAGTCTATTTGCAAGTCAAGCATATCTAAATGAATTTGGAGATATAAAAAATCCAGAACAACTTAGTGAGCATCGCATTTTAAGTTTGTCTGAAGAGCATCTTGATCAACAATTCCTTTTGCATGGTCCAGACAATCAGCAAAAGAAAATCAAAGTCAGCCCTATCGTAATGGGTACAAATATCCATATGTTGGCGCAATTAGCGAGTCAAAACTGTGGGATCGCTTTACTACCAGAGAGCGCAGCAGAAGATTTTCTAAAATCTGGACAGCTTGTACAAATTTTACCGGAATGGAAAGCTCCTCACGGTATATTACATGCCGTATATCCATCACGCCGAGGGTTACTACCTGCTGTACGAGTATTTATTGATTATTTGGTAGAACATCTTTCTGAGCATTAAAATGAATTAAAATAAAAAAGTTCGATAATTATCGAACTTTTTTATTTTTAAATTGCAGGATAGTTTCCTACACCTTCAGGCCAAGGTGTTAAGAGTTCAAAGCCAGTGTCAGTTACAGCAACCATGTGTTCCCATTGCGCAGATAACGAAAGATCTTGAGTAATAACTGTCCATCCGTCATTTAACTCTTTAACCTGTGGTCTACCCGCATTAATCATCGGTTCAATCGTAAAGACCATACCTTTTTTTAATACTAAGCCTTGGCCGCGCTGCCCATAATGTAAAACATTAGGTTGTTCATGATAAACCTTACCAATCCCATGACCACAATATTCTCGAACAATGCTATACCCTTCTCGATGAGCAACTGACTGAATAGCATAACCAATATCGCCTAGTGTAGCTCCTGGCTTAACAGCATGAATCCCAGCAACCATCGCTTCATAAGTTGTATCAACAAGTTTTTTTGCTTGCGGGTTTACATCACCTACAAAATACATGCGGCTCGTATCACCAAAATAGCCATCTTTAATAATTGCGACATCAATATTAATAATATCGCCATCTTTTAAAATCTTATTCGGTGACGGAATTCCATGGCAAACTACTTCATTTACTGATGTACATATTGTTTTAGTAAAACCATGATATCCCACATTCGCAGGAATAACTTTTAAAGTATTTACAATATAGTCATTACACAGGTTATCTAAATATTCAGTAGATACACCCGGTTTAATATATGCCCCTATCATTTCTAAAACTTGTGCAGCCAAGCGTCCAGAAATTCTTAACTTTTCCAGATCTTGTTCAGTTTTTATTGTAACAGTAGAAGCTCTCATTCAGTTTTATCCTCGTAGGCACTGCTTTTACCACGCCTACAAAAATGTAAGTTAATTTAGAATATTCTAGAACGGATATAGGATAGGCTGGAAGCATTAAATGCCCAAATATTCAACATTCATAATAGAAATTCCTACTTTTATTTTTGCATAATTTCTTTAAAAAGTCAGAGACAAAAAATGATTTCCTAATTTCTTTCAATGGTTTTTCAAATACATACCTTAACCAGTTGATATTTTTAATATCTATTAAAGGTTTTTATGCTCTGAAAAAAATCTTTTTCACATAAAATACCGCTTGATCATGATCTCTTTTGCTCTAAAATTCCTTCTTTTTTATTAATTTTAATTTATGCAACATCTTCGTACTGGAGATATTATTGCCCTAGGTTTTATGACCTTTGCTCTTTTTATTGGGGCTGGCAATATTATCTTTCCTCCCATTGTCGCTCAACAAGCCGGTGATCATGTATGGCTAGCCGCTTTAGGCTTTTTGATTACTGCAGTTGGTCTACCCGTAATTACCATCATGGCACTCTCTCGTATGCAGGGTTCCATTGAAATTATTAGCTCTCCTCTCGG
Source organism: Acinetobacter sp. 826659 (assembly GCF_000588515.1). Taxonomy (NCBI): domain Bacteria; kingdom Pseudomonadati; phylum Pseudomonadota; class Gammaproteobacteria; order Moraxellales; family Moraxellaceae; genus Acinetobacter; species Acinetobacter sp. 826659. Next base: position 167,536 of record NZ_JFYD01000001.1, read on the forward strand.
TCGAGTAGCAAGTCTGATTTTAACCGTTGTTTGTTATTTATCAGTAGGCCCTTTATTTGCTACTCCACGTACAGCTACTGTTTCTTATGAAATTGGTTTTTCATCTTATTTTGGAACATCAAGTAGTAGCCTTTTAATTTACAGCGCAATTTATTTTTCATTTGTAACTGTAGTTTCACTTTATCCAAACAAGTTATTAGATACTGTTGGTCATGTGCTTGCTCCCCTAAAAATTATTGCTTTAGCAATTTTAGGTATTGCAGCAGTTATGATCCCAGCGGGTTACGTCCCTGCTCCAATCAACCATTACGTTGAATCTCCAGTTTCGGAAGGTTTCGTAAACGGTTATCTCACTATGGATACTTTAGGCGCATTAGTATTCGGTATCGTAATTATTCAAGCGATTTATTCGCGTGGTGTTACCGATAAAAAATTAGTCACTAAGTATGCGATTATTGCCAGTCTTATTTCTGGTGCAGGTCTTACTTTAGTCTATTTAAGCTTATTCAAATTAGGTGTAGGTAGTCATGAAGTAGCACCAAATGCAGCAAATGGTGCAGTAATTTTACATGCATATGTTCAACATGCTTTTGGCAATATGGGTTCATTATTCTTAACTGGACTAATTTTTCTAGCATGTATGGTGACAGCGATTGGCTTAACTTGTGCTTGCGGTGAGTATTTTGCTCAGTTAACTAAATTACCTTACAAACTTTTAGTATTCATTTTAGTTGGTTTCTCTTTCATTATTTCTAATCTTGGATTAACCAAACTTATTGCCGTATCAGTACCTGTTTTAAGTGCAATTTATCCACCAGCAATTGTTGTGATTATGCTGAGCTTCTTTTGGAAATTTTGGCACAAACCTTCTTTTATTGTCGGTTCAGTAACAAGTATTGCTTTAATTTTCGGTATTATTGACGGTATTAAAGTTGCTGGTTTTGGTGATTATTTACCTGCATTTCTTCAACATTTACCTTTAAATGAACAAAATTTAGCTTGGTTGATCCCATCTTTAGTTGTTCTAGCAATTACCGTAATTATCGACAAAGTTAAATTTAAAAACATTTAATCTAGTGTCTTTTTTGAAATCGAGTTTTACCCAAACATGATTTTATATATTGAATAAAATGCTGAGTTTACCCAACCGGCATTTTATTTCCACACTACTTTCAATGACAAATCAACTATAGATATAATCATTTTTTACTGTAAAATTACACTAAAATAATTTTTAGCTTACTAGGAAAGAAGAGCAACAATGAAAAGTAAATATTACCTAACACAAGCAGATGCAGAGTTTTTAATGGAAGAAGCTCAAAAATATGCAATTGAACACAACTTTAAAGTCAGTATCGCTATTGTTGATGAAACAAGTTCTCTACTGTTGATGAAGCGTTTAGATGGTGCTTCACCTTTATCCTCACATTTATGTTTAGAAAAAGCAAAATGCTCTTCAATATCAGGTAGACCTTCAAAATTTTATGAAGAACTTCTGCAAAGTGGACGCTTAGGTTTTTTAAGTATGCCTAGTGCTCAAGGAATGTTAGAAGGTGGAAAACCAATTATTTATGATGGACAAATTTTAGGGGCCATTGGCGTTTCTGGTGTCCAATCTTTTGAAGATGCAGAAATTGCTCAACATGTGATTGATACATTTTTAAAAAAACAAAACAGCTAAACTGAAATGATAGAAAAGAGAAATTATTACACTTTTCATTAAAATATTTTCTCTTTTCTAAAATATCAAGTATTTTATACAAAAATATTTAATATTTACTTTTTTAATACCTCAACCATTTATAAACATAGAGTTTTTTATAAAACTGTTCAAAAAATTTTCTATTCACTATTGAATTGAATTAAAAATAGAAGTACAACATTAAACTTATTCTTGACTAAAACATTCGGTTTTAGCGCAACCACAAGGAGGGATGGAGATGTTATCATTACATTTCAACAAACAAGTCTTCATTAACACTCTGAACAGCAAAGATTCAGTTGTTTATGGAGTAACACCGCTTGCTCTTATGCTGACTTTACTGTTTCAAGGTATGATTAAAGGAAATCTGAAACCCGAATACTTTATGTATGCGATGGTTGTTTCTTTCATATTTTGTGTGTGGGCCTTTGTCGACCATAAGATGCGAAAACTAGCTAAAAGAAGTCTTAGTCAACAAAACTTGAATACTTAAAAAATGGATGAGCAATCATCCATTTTTATACATCCAAAAATAAAAAAATTGTTCCGATAACTAAAATAGCTGTAGCTAATAATTCAGTCAAAATTAATCCCACCATCATTAAAGTCATCATCCATGAAGGTAAGCTAAAACGACCTAGCTTGTGAGGACGTTTGAATTGATTTGTTGTGTCCTGTAAATAGCCATGTATGATATAAACCAGAATTGAAAAACTAAAAAATAGAATATTTGCGAACACACACCATAAAGTAATATTTTCATTTAAAACAGTAAAATAACTTAATACAGCTAGAATTAAGCTAGCAGATGCATATAACAAACTACTTCGATGAGCGATATCCACATAATAATGAGCACGACTTAATTCTGAACGGCGTATTTGCCAATATTTCCATACCCCAGTTAACATCCCTATCCATAAAAATATGCCACTAAATACAATTGAGAGCTGTACAGCTTTCGGTAAATCCATATTTTTTCCAATTATTTGTTTTATTCAAATTTAATGAGCTATATAACATAATTATTGACTTTATAGTCACATTTTAACCAAGTTTCATTTCGGAACTCGTGTAAATTAAAGATATCAATAAACCAATCACTACGAAATATTATGGATAACACTTTTGAATCATTTTGGATGACCTGTAAAGATGGTTATCAACTTGCTGCACATTTTTATCCAGCTCAATCCCCAAAATCAGTAAATCCCGTGTTGATCTGTCCTGCAACAGGTATTACTAAAAACTTCTATCACTCTTTTGCTACATGGTTAAGCGAACAAGGATATGACGTATTAAGCTTTGATTTCCGTGGAATTGGAGGCTCCTTACACGGGTCTTTGAAGCAAAGTACAGCAAGTATTAATGATTGGGGAGTTCTCGATATTCCTTGCGCAATTGATACGTTATTAGAAAAAACTAAAGCAGAACAAGTTACCCTTCTGGGCCACAGTGCTGGTGGTCAGTTATTAGGAATTGTTCCTAATTTTCATAAAGTAGCAAAAGTTATTGCGGTCGCAGGTTCCACTGGCCATGTAAAAGGTCTTAAAGGTAAAACCAAGTTTTTAGCACCGGTAATGTTCAATGTCATCTTTCCAATTTCTAGTGCTTTTAAAGGTTATGGTGCTACTCAATTTATTGGAATGGGAGAGAACTTACCTAAAAAAGTCGCCCAACAGTGGCGAGAATTTTGCAGTCATCCAGGCTATGTGAAAAATGCTATAGGTAAAACAGTCCATCATGATTTTCATAGTGAAATTATCTGCCCTATTACTTCAATTTGGGCAAGTGACGATGAAATTGCAACCGAGCGTAACGTTGAAGATTTATTAAAACTTTATCCTAATGCACCTACAAAAATGCTAGAGCTAGATCCCATGAAACTTGGGCATAAATCAATTGGGCACATGCTAATGTTTAAAAAATCACATCAAAACTTGTGGTCACTTTTAGAACAGGAAATCCAACACTAATCTATTGATCTTTTACTTTTGCCTCTATACCCGTAATCCGGTATAGAGGTTTTTTTTAATATTAATACCCACTTCTTTTATAAAGTTAGTTTATTAACCTAATAATTATCATAAGAAATCAAAATATATTAATCACCTATTCCTTTGTATTAAAAACAAGCATTATTTACGTAAATACGTCGATATAGCTTTAAAGTTCTGCTATCGTTATTTATACGAAGCTGTTGTTTAAAAACGGTTAAAATAACCTATTTTTAATACTAACAGCTTCTTTTTTTCTGTTTAGCTAAACCAAAGAAATTGTTCAAGGATAAGTATGCTAGCACTAGAGCCTCGACATATTCATATGAATCAACATGCTATTGATAAAAAGCATGCATTACAGTGTCTAGTAGATATATTGGTAAAAGATGGGTTAGTTACACCTGACTACATTACAGGACTCATCAATCGGGAACAACAAAGTGCCACCTATTTAGGTCAAGGCATTGCTATTCCCCACGGTACACCCCAATCTCGCGAATTTATTCTAGAAACAGGTATCCGTTTAGCTCACTTTCCAGAAGGAATTATATGGGATGGTGAAAACAGAATTTATTTAGCTGTTGTTATTGCAGCAAAATCTGATGAACATTTACAAGTTCTACAAATATTAACTCGAGCTTTAATGCATGATGTAAGTGAACAGGTAAAAAATGCTAAAAAACCTGAACAAATTATTGAAATCTTACAAGCTCAACCATTATCTTTAACTTTGCATGAGAATTTAATTCAAACTGAAATTGAATCTCAAGATATTGAAGATTTGTTTTGGTCTGCATCTCAGATTTTAAAAAAACACAATTTCGTAAAGTGCGGTTTTCTAAGTTCACTTGACCCTGATCAAGTTATTCAACTACAAGATCAGATCTGGTCTATTTCAAGTAGTAAGTTTGTTCAACAACCAGCGATCAGCATTGTAAAACCTCGCCATGCTCTAGAGCTAAACGGAAAAAAATTAAACACACTAGTGTGTATAGCTGCCAATGAGCAATTAGATAGTCAGAGATTTAATCGACTGATTGATATTCTATTTAATCCAGAACAAGTTGCGCAATTAGACCAAACACAAGCACCAAATGAAATTGCTAAAATCATTGGTGCAGATGTTATTCCAGATTGGCCTCACCGTTCGGTTGTATTAGCCAATGCCCATGGATTACATGCTCGACCAGCAACTCATTTAGTGAACTTAACTAAAAGTTTTCAAGGTGATATTCAGGTCGCAGTAGATGACGGAAATTTTGTTTCTGCTAAAAGTTTGACGCGCCTCTTAGCTTTAGGTTGTAAACGTGGCCAAACTTTACGTTTCATTGCCGAACCAGAAACGGATGCAGTTGAAGCTTTAGATAAAGTTATTTTGGCAGTGCAACAAGGCTTAGGTGAAGAAGTTGAACCTATACAATCTTCAGACATTAAAATTGAGCAATCTAGTGAAATCCCAAGCCATTCAAAACCACTTAGCTCAAATACAGGAATTGCTGCCTCAAGCGGTTTAGCTTTCGGACCTGTACATGTAATTAAGCCAAAGGTTTACCAATATGAACGTATGGGCTTAAGTGTCAAAATAGAAAAAGAAAAACTTGATATTGCGCTTCATGCTGTTAAAAACAATATTCACCAAGTTATTGCAAAATCTGAAGTGGCTGAGATTAAGCAAATCTTCCAAGCACATTTGGAAATGCTTGACGACCCAGATCTGATTAATGGTGTTTATCAAAAAATTAACTTAAATCTTTCTGCCCCTGCTGCATGGCATGAACATATTGAGACAGCAGCCAAAGAGCAAGCAGCTTTACCAGATCGATTACTGGCTGAGCGTGCTACAGATTTACGTGATATTGGTGATCGCGTTTTGGCTCAACTTTGCGGTGAGGTCATCATCGAAGAACCTAAAGAACCTTATATACTGATCATGTATGACGTAGGACCAAGTGATGTAGCCCGACTTAATAAAGATCGTGTAGCAGGTATTTTGACAGCTGTAGGTGGTGCAAGCGCTCATAGTGCTATTGTTGCTCGTGCTTTAGGTATCCCTGCAATTGTTGGGGCTGGTGATCAAGTACTAGATATTGAGCAAAAAAATTCTCTTTTAATTAATGGAGATACTGGAGCTTTTATCTTAAATCCCAATGCTCAACAAATCGAACAAGCAAAACAAGAACGAGAGCTTCAGAAAAAAATTCGTGAAGAAGCTGAACGTCATAGCCAAGAACCTGCAATTACTTTAGATCAACATCAAATCGAAATTGCTGCCAATTTAGGAAAAGTTCAAGCAACAGCCCATGCGGTAGAATGTGGCGCTGAAGCAATTGGCCTACTCAGGACTGAGCTTGTTTTTATGGCGCATAGTAGCGCTCCGAGTGAAGCTACCCAAGAAGCAGATTATCGTATTGTTTTAGATGCTCTAGCGGGCCGCCATCTCGTAGTACGTACGCTAGATGTAGGTGGTGACAAACCGCTTCCTTACCTTCCAATTGCTGAAGAAGAAAATCCATTTTTAGGTCTAAGAGGTATCCGTTTAACGCTAAGACAGCCTGAATTGTTGCGTCAACAACTTATTGCTTTGCTTAAAGCTGCAGATGACCGCCCTCTAAGAATCATGTTTCCAATGATTGGCCGTGTGGAAGAATGGCGTGCTGCAAAAACTATTCTTGACGAAGTTAGAGCGATATATCCATGCGCCAACTTACAAGTTGGTATTATGGTTGAAGTTCCTTCTGCTGCTTTACTTGCACCTATCCTCGCGCAAGAAGTGGACTTTTTCAGTATCGGAACAAATGACTTAACTCAATATACTTTAGCTATTGACCGTGGTCACCCTATCCTCTCGGCTGAAGCAGATGGCCTCCACCCAAGTATTTTGCAATTGATTGATCAAACTGTAAAAGCTGCACATAAGTATGGCAAATGGGTTGGTATATGTGGTGAACTCGCAGCCGATCCAAAAGCTGTACCTATTCTGATGGGCTTAGGAGTGGATGAGCTTAGTATGTCACCGAATAGTATTCCTTTGGTTAAAGCCCAAATTCGTACACTTAACTACAGTCAAGCTCAAGTGCTTGCAAAGCGTGCACTTGAATGTGATAGCGCTACTGCTGTACGTCAGTTATCCGAACAAGAAATGTAAAGATTAGGAATGGTAATGGCTAAAGTTTTAACAATTACTTTAAATCCTGCAATTGATGTGACTATACAACTCAAAGAGTTACAGATAGGTCAAGTAAACCGCCAAGAATCTGTAGAAATACATGCGGCAGGCAAAGGTTTAAATATTGCACAAGTTTTAAAAGATTTGGGGCATGAGGTTGTTGTTTCTGGTTTTCTAGGAGCAACAAACAGACAGATTTTCGATGACCATTTTAAAGAAGCTAAATTTCAACCTGAATTTATTTATATTGAAGGTGAAACTCGCCAAAATATAAAAATTGCTGAACATTCGGGACGTATGACTGATTTGAATGGAAAAGGTTTTTTCATATCTGAACTAGATAAGAAAAACCTCTTTCAAAAAATCGAGATGATTTTGCCTCAGGTAGATGTGGTTGCTATTGCTGGAAGCCTACCACAAGGTTTTAGTGCTGATGAGTTACAACAACTTATTAAACTTATTCAAGAGCAAAGTAAAAATGTTGCACTTGATACAAGTGGTAAAGCGTTGGTTGCTGCAATTGAATGTCAACCTTGGATGATTAAACCAAATACAGATGAGTTAGTAGAAAGTTATCAGCTTCCTGCTACAACCTATGCTGAACAAAAAAAACTTTTTGCAAACTTAGCTAAAATTGAACATGTCGTTATTTCGATGGGTGAAGACGGTGTAAACTGGTTACATGACACTCACCCACTTCATGCCACAGCACCTAAAGTGATAGTTAAAAGTACAGTTGGTGCGGGTGACTCTCTTTTAGCAGGGATGATTCATGGCTTATTGGGTGGCTTCTCTGCCGAAGAAACATTAAAAACTGCTACCGCAATTGCAAGCCACGCTGTAACACAAATAGGCTTTCGTATTCCTAATGCTGAAAAGCTAAACCAATTAAAAGCCCAAACAACAATCAATTCATTGAGTGAATCTGATGCCAACTGCTAAACGTTTATTATTTGTTATTAATAGTCCGCAACAGCAAGTCAATGCTTTGATTTTAGCTCGTAAGCTTGCACAAGTCGCGTCTCAACAGGGTTATCAAAACAGCATTATTTCGCTTGATGAATTCGAGGTGAATGAAAGCTTTGACCAAGTTATCGTTGTTGGACAACGCCCGAAAAATCTTAATATTTTTGGTACACACCCTTTATCTTTCATTAACATTGAAGAGATCAAAAGTGATACTGATTCAGCTCTTCAAACTGCTTTAGATCATTTTAAATCTGCTCAAGACTGGCAAAATGATAATAGCTTATCAGCAACTACAGCTAAAAAATTTGTTGCGATCACTGCGTGTCCTACGGGTGTCGCGCATACTTTTATGGCAGCCGAAGCTTTACAGCAAGGCGCAGAAAAGCTCGGTTATGAGATTGAAGTAGAAACTCAAGGTTCCGTTGGCGCAAAAAATATCTTATCACCTCAAGCTATTGCTGATGCGGACATCGTCATTCTTGCGACTGACATTGAAGTTAATACAGACCGTTTTGTAGGTAAATGTGTTTATAGATGTAGTACAGGTTTTGCTCTAAAGCAAACAGATAAAGCTTTTGCTGAGGCAATCAGTAATGCGCAAGTTTTAGAACAAGGTAAGCAACAAACTTCTGCAGAAAACAAAGATAAAACCGAAAAAGTTGGCGTATACAAACACCTCTTAACAGGTGTCTCTTATATGTTACCTATGGTGGTGGCAGGAGGCCTTTTAATTGCCCTCTCTTTATGCTTTGGCCTTAATGCAGCTGAGCAAGCAGGCAGCTTACCAGCTATATTAAAACAAATTGGTGCCGCTGCATTTATGCTTATGGTTCCAATGTTATCTGGTTATATCGCCTACTCGATTGCTGATCGTCCTGGCCTCGCACCTGGTTTAATTGGCGGCTTACTTGCTTCTCAGTTACAAGCAGGTTTTTTAGGAGGTATTGTCTCAGGTTTTCTTGCAGGCTATATCGCACTTTTCATTGCAAAAAAACTCAAACTTCCTACAAGTTTAGAAGCACTTAAACCTATTCTAATTATTCCGTTATTAGGCACATTATTTGTTGGTCTAATTATGTTTTATGTGGTTGGACAGCCAGTAGCACATATTTTTGAGCTAATGAAAGATTTCTTAAATAACATGGGTACAACAAATGCTGTGTTAATGGGAATTATATTAGCAAGCATGATGTGTATTGATTTAGGTGGACCAATCAATAAAGCGGCCTATGCTTTTACTGTTGGGTTGCTGACAACAAATACTTATATGCCTATGGCAGCAACGATGGCAGGCGGCATGGTCCCTGCTATTGGTATGGCTATTGCGACTTTCATTGCTAGGAATAAATTTAGTACTGGAGAGAAAGATGCCGGAAAAGCAGCTTTCGTATTAGGTTTATGTTTTATTTCTGAAGGTGCTATTCCCTTTGCAGCTAAAGACCCAATGCGTGTTATTCCAACTTGTATTTTAGGTGGAGCTGTGACTGGAGCACTCGTTGCCTTATTCCATTGTGAGTTGGTTACTCCTCACGGCGGTGTATTTGTACTTTTAATTCCCAATGCGATTAATCATGCTTGGTTATATCTTGCTGCAATTGCTGCTGGTAGTATTGTTACAGGGATAAGCTATGCCATTGTTAAGAAAAAAATAGAAGAAAAAGCTGTGACCACTGCATAATTAAAAAAGGGAGAATTTATATTCTCCCTTTTTTATAAATTATATGTGCCTGATCTCATAAAAATTTAAACTGAAAACTATTTAATTCACTTTCTTTGAGACTTAAATCATTTAATCTGAATAGCTCTTGCCATAATCTGTGTTGGCACTTCTTCTGCGAGCATTACGGTTAGAGTTGGCTCTTTTTGCGATTTAGTTGATAAATTCTGAGATTCTAAAACAGCATTCACATCTTTAGGAGCTAATTTAAACATTGCACCTGTTGCAGGGTCTACAATTAAAATACCAATTAACCCACCAAAAAGAATATTACCAAAATACCAACCGCTCAATGTCCCAGTAACTTCTATAGTCTTGCTTTGATACCCTGCTTTGCTAAAAGTAATCTGATAACTTTCTGGTTTGAAATAACCTGCTCCTTTTTTCAAACTTACAGTTGCTGGAGTTTGCCCCGTATGGATTTTTATTCCTTTACGATTTTTAATCTCAATTGTTGCAGATTCGGGAACACTAGTAAAAGTAAGTGTTTGTGAAGAACCAGAAACTATAGTTGCGCAACCATTTATTCCCAAAGTTAAAGCAATAAACGAAGTAAGTAGTAATTTTTTCATCATTAAACCAAAAGAGTTATCAATATTTATTGGAATGCGCACTATAATAAATGAAACAAAAAATAACAATTAAAATACATTTTTTTAGTTTAAGAATTAAACATTTACTAAAATATATTTTCTTAAAATTATAATTTATAGACAAAAATACCTCTATTTCAAAAGCTTATTATTTAAAATAATGTTCGAAATTTATTAATAAAAATCAGTTATTTAATATAGAAAGCTAATTTTATTTTACTAAATAATAGATGTTTCATGTTAAATGTATGGTAAATTTCGGCAACATCAAAACAATACAAGTGATTGATACAAATAAATATTTTTTATTTAAATATCTTAATTTTTCATAGTTATGACTTTAGAGACAAAAACTTTCTCGTTCAATGCCACGTTCAAATCATAATTTTTTTTCTACGATGCCCTTGCAAGCAATATCGTTCAATTAACGATCAAGCAAGCTTAGATGCAATCTTACATATCCACTCAAAGAGTTTCAGGTACGGCTTTGTTAAACAGTTTTTACCTTTAATAATCTTTGATTATAGCTGAAGAGTATTTAAAGTTCGCAAAGTTATAGGAACGCTTTATAAAGATAAGGACAATTAAACCATGTCATTGTTAAATGAAGCTATATAACTTTTGCTCATCAAGTAAAGTCCTGCTATAACTTGCTTGATGAAACTATATTTTTCAACTATTAAAGATAGTTCACCAGGAATGCGATCCACCAAGGTATGGGGAAAAGTCAATGACAAAGAAGTATGCGCGTTTTTTACCTACAACAGAATCTTTTACTCTTGAAGATTTTCCATATTATTGGATTACTCAGGTACATGCTCAATATGTACAAAACATTGATAATGCTTTAAAAAAATATGGTTTAGATAATTCACGTCGACGCATCATGTTGGCTTTAAGCAGCAAGCCCCATGCGAGTGTTTCTGAACTTTCAGATATGATTATTTCAAAAATGTCGACTACCACAAAAATTGTTTATCGTTTGAAAGATGAAGGTTTGGTTGAAACTTACTCTTGCCAAACTGATGGTCGTATCACTCGTGTAGTACTTACAGAAAAAGGGACTGAAATGATCAACAAGATCAATGATCTTACAAGTGTAGTACTTGAGCAGTCTTTTGAAGGTATTACTCCCTTACAGTTAGAAAAAATGATGGAAAGTTTAAAATTACTTTTAAAGAACCTTTCTCGCTAAGATGAAATAAGAATCTATTTATACCCAATAGTTAAGCTCTCATAATGAGAGCTTAACTATTTTAATGTCTCTACTTTAATATTGAGAGAAATAGCATCCCACATAAAATAATCAATTAACCTTCTATCTGTTGACTTGAGCTCTTAACTCCAGTAGAAATTCTCTTTCAATAACTGAATAGCAAATTTCGGAAAATGGCTAAAAGAAAATACAAAAGTGACAAATTTCAGGTACGTCGTATTAACCGTAGCTGGTGGGTACTTGAAAAAGACCTTGAATCAAACTGCTATTTAAAACATGAGCAAGTGGCAACAAAAACCTTAGCAAACAACTATGCTGATGATTATATCGAACAGTACTATATGAATCTGTACATACAACAACAGTTGAACAAGCCAGAAACTGTATAAAAAGCCATTTTGGCTTTTTTTATTTTTATAATTAAAATCTATAAAAATTATGCATAAAAAAAACCTACATCTTGGGGAAAATGTAGGCTATAAAATGCACAAAAAGGAAATATATATCCTTTTTGACAAAAAGAATTTTACGATAATACAAGCCATTATTTTATATTACTTTTGTAAACTTAATAGCGATTATTGTATTTAATTAACCTCTTTTGAAAGCTTCTTTGTTTATATTATGAATAAAATTTGATTTATCAAATTTTTATTTTTTATCTTTACTCCTTCTACTTTCTTAGTTTTATTTTTAATATGACAAATATATATGGATAATTATAAGCTGCTGTTTTAATAAGTTTTTTACAAAAATAAGCATAAATATTTTTTTAAAGAAAGATAAATAAAAATTAATAAATAACAAAAACATAAATTAAATCTTTAGTATATATTAGTTTTAACAACTCAATTTTAGTTCAAAAAAAATACACATAAAATTTATTATTTGCTGTTTTGCTTACTACAGAAAGATTACAATAATGGCTAATAAATAGATTAATCAACACAATCTTTCTAGGCATGTTATGACTTCAATGTCGAACAACACCCAAAAGCATTTTATTGTTGAGCAAATTCCACTCCCAACTTGGGTAAGTGATGAAAATGGCTTGATATTATATTGCAATATAGAGTGTACAGAATATTGGTTGGATACTTTTTCTCCATTGCCAGAGCAATGGCTAGATTTTATTTATCCTGCCGATTTAGATGAAGTCAAAAACAGATGGCTCGAAGCAATTCGCCTACAAAAAAGAATCGAATTAAAATGTCGACTTTTACGAGCTGGAAATCAATATAGATGGTGCAAACTATCGATTCAAGCATCTAAGTATCGTAGCTCCTCACAAACTAGCGAATGGTATGTTAGCTTTTTAGATATAGATCACGATATTCAAGAACAACAAAACTTGCAAAAGAACATTGAAATACAAAATCAGATGTTAGATATCAGTGTAGATTGCATTAAAGTTTTAAATGTAGACGGCACACTTTCTCACATGAACAAATCAGGGTGCATCGCTTTAGGTGTACCTGTTGATGAAACAGAATTTGGAATGAAGTGGCTCGAACTATTACCACCGCACATTCGTAAACGCGGTCGAGTCGCTTTGAAAAAAGCTCTTCAAGGTAAAGTTGCTAGATTTGCAGGAATGAGCTGTTTACCAGATCAGGATCCTGAGTATTGGGATAATATGCTTACCCCGATTCATCGGGAAAATGGTGAAATTGGACAAATCCTTTGTGTCTCACGTAATGTTACTCAACAACATTTGGCAGAAAACCAGCTTAGGAATATGAGTGAGAGAGATGAACTGACCGGATTATATAATCGGCGTTCATTTAAATTTCAACTTAAGCGTACTCTCTCATATTCAAAAGACACTCAAACAAGTGTAGGGTTACTTTTAATTGACCTCGACCACTTTAAACATATTAATGATACTTTGGGGCATAGCGCAGGCGATCATCTATTAAAAGTTCTCTCCAAACGCTTTAGTCATTGTGTAGATGATGAAAAGTGCGTTGTCGCGCGACTAGGCGGAGACGAATTTGCGGTTATTATTAATAACCTTAATTCTGAAAATGATGTCCGAGAGTTAGCAGCCATTTTACTTCAACAGTTAAATCAGCCGATTACCTATTTAGGTAATGTCTTAAATGGTGGGATGAGCATTGGTTGCGCAATTTATCCGCAAGATGCCGTAGACCAGTCAGGTTTGCTCAGTTGTGCCGATATGGCATTGCATGATTTAAAAGCGCGTGGTCGTGGTGGTATTCGCATGTATGATCCATGCATGATGCAAATGACCGAAACAGTCGCTTCTCAGCTTAATTTAGCTCGTCAGCTGATTCGCCATCATACTATCCAGCCTTATTATCAACCTAAAGTAGATTTAAGAACCCATCGTGTAGTGGGATTTGAAGCTTTATTAAGATGGCATACAACCTCAGCTCAAAGAGGCTACCCTGCACAAATTGCGGAAGCTTTTAAAGATTATAATTTAGCGAGTAAGATCGGTGAAACGATGCAACATCAAGTTTTACGTGATATCGCCAAATGGATAACTCTTGGTATTACCCCTCTCCCTGTTTCACTAAATGCTGCACCAGTTGAGTTTTTAAGAGATAATTATGCTGAGAGACTTTTGAAAAAGATTAATCAATTTCAAATACCAACGCATTATATTGAAGTGGAAGTCACCGAACACATGCTAGGCGACCGAGGCTCGGAATATGTGATCCGTGCACTTAATAAATTAAAACAGCATGGGGTACGTATTGCACTTGACGACTTTGGGACTGGTTTCTCATCGCTAACCCATATTCGCGATTACCCAATTGACAGTTTAAAAGTAGATTGTAGCTTTATCCAAAAGATGCAACATGACCCATCAATCTATGCAATTGTCCAAGCAATTGGTTTACTCGCTCCAAATTTATCACTTGGGCTTATCGCCGAAGGAATTGAAACTCCAGAACAAGAAGAACTGCTTCGACAATTTGGTTATAGCATAGGCCAAGGGTTCTTATTTGAATCTGCTATAGATGCTACTCAGGTTATTTCCATACTTAAACAAAATCAGCCTTACTTAGAAAGTCATTACAATCTTTGAAAATAGGATGTTTAATGAACCTTTCAGTTTTTATTCATACTAAAAATAAACAATAATTTTTCAAAAACTGTTCATAATATAAGCATAAAGATAATAATTTCGGTGTTTCCGCACCATACATTGTCACAAGACAATAAGGAGCAATATATGAGTTATCACCATATCTTGGTTCCAGTCGATGGTTCTCCTACTTCACTTATTGCCGTTAATCATGCAACAGCAATTGCTAAGGCCTTTGGCAGTAAAGTGACTCTAGTATATGCACTTACCATAGATCCTTTCATTTCTGTAGAGTTCATCGATAGTACAGAATTAGCACAGGATTATTTTAATAAAGCTAGAGCATCGATTCAGAGCATTTTAGACCAAGCTAAAGAACAATTTAGCCAACATGGAATTTCTGTTGAAACAAAAATTGTTGAGGGTCAAACAATCCACACAGAAATTATTAAAGCAGCTAATGAGCTAAAAGCAGATTTATTAGTGATTGGCTCGCATGGGCGAAAAGGGTTTAAAAAGTTCTTCTTAGGAAGTGTGACTCAAGCCCTTTTAGGAGAAATTCATTTACCGGTATTAGTCGTAACTGAATAGTTTTCTAAAGCTAAAAAACCGATCTTTAATAGATCGGTTTTTTAATAGCCTGTATTACTTAGCCTTATATGTAAACTTAATGAGAGATCCTGGATTTTCTAATGTATTTGTTACTGAGCCATCATCTTTTTGAACATTTCCGGCAGTGTCAGTTAATACATATAAGACATTCCCATCTGGACTTGCAATCACATCACGATAACGGTTGTTGCTTTTAAACATTGGCACAGCGTCATCATAAGTAGTGCTATAAGTTGGATCTAACTTAATACGGAAAATAACACCGCGTTTTAGAGATGGGACCAATAATGTATTTTCCCAACCAGTAATTGCTTTTTTACCGCCCTTATAGACATAGGCAGATGACGGCGCAACTGTTGGCCAGCAAATGTAGGACATCTCTCCACAAGTTGGATCGTTATAGTTGTAGGTATCTTGAACGGTATATAAAGTTTTTAATGGTGGGACAAAGTTTTTACCAGTCCATTCAGATTCTTTCGTCACAGGAACCCCTGCGGCTACTTTTACTCCATTCTGAGCTAAATCCTTAATTGACTTATTGGCTGCTGCTGAATAGTTTGCATAAGCATAGCCACTATCATCTTTATAACCTGCTACATTCGGCCAACCATAGTTTCCGCCTTTAACTATGAGGTTAATTTCGTCATCAGAGTTTGGACCTTGTTCAGATTGCAACAATTTACCATTTGGAGTGAATACTAAGCCCTGTGGGTTACGGTGCCCGAGCGTATAAATATGGCTAACCACCCCGTTAAAACTTGGATTATCCTTTGGAATACTTCCATCAAGATTTAAGCGGAGTACTTTACCCATATAGGTGTGATAGTCTTTGCCATTCAGTTCTTGCTGAGTTGGCGTATGTTGTGCTTGATTTGGCAAGAACAAATAAGCAAGCTGGTTACGCCCTTGGTCACCAATCGTATAATAAATCTTTTGATCTGGACCAATGACAAGACGACCAGACTGATGGTCTTTCGATGATGGTAATCCTGCCAATAAATCTACTGGCTTCTCGAGCGTATCTGTTGATTTATTATAGGTATAACGACGAATAATCGTTTGGTTCGGTAATTCTTTATCTGTAGATTTCGGATTTTTAAATGTACCTGAAATATAGATATAAGGATTATTTTTAAAATCAGGATGGAAGGCAAAACCTAATAAACCATTCTGCCCATCAGCATCATTGACAATCTCTGGTACCTGAAAAACTGTTTTTACACTACCAGACTCTGGATTAACTCTTAGAATCTTACCTGTTGCTCGCTCAGTTAACCAAATTTGATTATCTGGTCCCCATAACAAAGCATGCGGCTTATTTAGATTAGATAGAATAACTTTCTTGTCAAAGTTCTCTGATTTCGCTTTAGCAAATTGAGATGGAGTTAGAGGAACATCAGCAAATGCTGAGAGTGTAACTAGCTGAACAGCGCTTAATAAAGCAATTTTAGCCAATAAATGTTTATTCATGTGTCCACCTTATAAATTGTCAAAATTTTCCGAGAATTTTTAAACCTTTAGCAACTGGTTTGTACGAGTTCTCTATATGATTTGTATTATGATGAATAACGAATCTATTAAAATCTAAATTTCTGAAAGGCTCTGTTGCATAAAAGTAGCTATTAAAACAGAATAAACTCTCTTTAAGATGAGCAACTTAACTATACGATTTATCTATTCTATTAATTTTATATCTGAAACTTTTTTGAAATGGCCATGAGTTAAATAAATATTTATTAACGAAGTAATTGATAGTTAAAAATTAATACTCAAAGAGACAATTCTAATTATAAAAATATACATCACTAAAGACTAAAAGTTAGAAGCTGTAATTGAGAGCTATTTTTACAACGAAGGTGTCTTATGTGTGCAAACTTTAAACCTATTAAGAGAATACATGCCAATCAATTAGACTTATTTGAACCAACTTTTGAATATAAGATGGATATTTTTCCGAGTGATGATTGTCCACTCATTTTATCTCATCAAAATGAGCTTGAGTGGAGAAAAGCTAAATTTGGAATGCTTCCCCCTTACGCTAAAGAAATCGCATTCAAATATGCAACGTATAATGCCAGAACAGAGACAGTAGAACAAAAGCGCTCTTTTAAACATGCTTGGTTAAATGATCAGTTCGCACTTATTCCTGTTGAAGCCATCTATGAACCTAAATACATTAATGGAAAAGCTCATTGGTATGGTATTTTCCGTCAAGATCGACAACCTTTTACCCTTGCTGCAATCTATGAAGAAACACTTATAGATGAACAGAAAGTTAGATCAATGTCGCTATTAACAATCAATGCTGATCATCACCCTTTCATGAAACAATTTCACAAACCTGATGATGAAAAGCGTTCGGTTATTGTGATACCTGATGATCTTAGAAATGATTGGCTCAACTGTACTCATTCTGAAGCAAAAGACTTTTTCTTAGATATGCCTGCGAATGAATTTGCCTCAATGCCAAAAGCTGAAATGAAAAATTATGATTAAATCGGTTTAGTCGACTTAGGTTAGTCAGCCTTAAAAACTTATGCTATTCTTCGGGCACTTTTAAATGCCTCAAACTCTCTATACCTATGACACTTACGCCACCTTAAGTTTATTTACCCTTATCTATTGTAAATAACTCATCACTGTTTAGTGATGTGGTGTAGTCGCTTGTGTTGGTATATCACATCACTAGCCTTTTAAATTTAGAACTTAGGCTATTTCTCATGTTATCCAATGTCCGAGAACAATGGTTCTCTAATGCCCGCGCAGATATTCTTTCTGGTCTTGTGGTTGGTCTTGCTTTAATTCCAGAAGCAATTGCATTTTCAATTATTGCGGGTGTAGATCCAAAAGTTGGTTTATATGCCTCTTTTTGTATTGCCGTTATTATTTCTTTCGTAGGCGGTCGTCCAGCTATGATTTCGGCAGCTACAGGCGCAATGGCTTTGGTTATGACAACGCTCGTAAAGGATCATGGTCTTCAATACTTATTTGCAGCAACAGTATTAACTGGCGTTATACAGATTTTGGCAGGATATTTCAAACTCGCTAAACTCATGCGTTTTGTTTCTAAATCGGTGGTTATTGGATT
Organism: Acinetobacter sp. 826659; assembly: GCF_000588515.1. Classification (NCBI taxonomy): domain Bacteria; kingdom Pseudomonadati; phylum Pseudomonadota; class Gammaproteobacteria; order Moraxellales; family Moraxellaceae; genus Acinetobacter; species Acinetobacter sp. 826659. The sequence continues at coordinate 185,657 of NZ_JFYD01000001.1, forward strand.
CGTTAATGCCCTCGCCATACTCATCTTTATGGCTCAATTACCAGAATTGGTAAGTGTGACGTGGCATGTCTACTTATTAGTAGCAATAGGTTTAGGAATTATTTACCTTTTCCCCTATATTCCAAAAATTGGAAAGTTCTTTCCCTCGCCCCTTATTTGTATTGTAGTAGTCACATTACTCGCTATTTTTTTAGGATTTGACGTTCGAACGGTTGGTGATATGGGTTCATTACCAGATACGTTACCTATATTTCTAATTCCGAATATTCCTTTAAATTTAGAAACCCTCCTTATTATTCTTCCATATTCTTTAGCCCTTGCCGCGGTTGGCTTACTTGAATCAATGATGACTGCAACAATCGTTGATGAAATGACAGATACATCTAGTGATAAATTTCAAGAATGTAAAGGTCAAGGCATTGCAAATATAGCTTCAGGTTTTATGGGAGGTATGGCGGGGTGTGCCATGATTGGTCAATCAATGATTAATGTAAAATCGGGTGGTCGCACACGCTTATCCACTTTTTGTGCAGGTATATTCTTACTTATTCTCGTTGTATTTTTAAGTGACTGGTTAAAGGTTATTCCCATGGCCGCTCTGGTTGCCGTCATGATTATGGTATCAATTAGTACTTTTGAGTGGAGTTCACTGACTCAATTTAAAAATAATCCTAAAAGTAGTAATGTCGTTATGATCGCTACCGTTATTGTAGTGATTGCTACTCATAACTTAGCGTTAGGTGTATTAACTGGGGTATTACTTTCAGCACTTTTCTTAGCAAATAAACTTGAAAATGATATTCGTATTGAAACTTCATTCGAAGATCAAGCTCGTCTATACGAATTAAGAGGTCAAATATTTTTCAGTTCATCTGAAAAATTTATGCAAAGTTTTAACTTTCAAGAATATGTTAAAGAAATCATTATTGATCTTACCCACTCACATATTTGGGATGTGACTTCAGTTGCCATGTTAGATTCAGTTGTGAATAAATTTCAAAAGAACGGTGTGAAGGTAACGGTTCGCGGTCTAAATGAAGCCAGCTCTATCATGATTGATAAATATGGTACTCATGCAAAAATCTAGAAAAGGTCTTCTGGGACCTTTTCTAATTTAAATAACTGCTTTTATTGAGGAGATTTATATAGCAATCGATTTGGGCTACCTGAAGGATTTTTTACTACATTATTACTTGCTTGGTTTAAAAGATTGTTCGAGATTGTCTGAGGTGTTGCAGTAGGCGTACTTTGCAACATTTCAGCCACCACACCAGCCACATGTGGAGTAGCCATTGAAGTTCCATTTAAAACTTTAGTTGCTGTATTACTCCCAATCCAAGAAGAGTTAATCTGGCTTCCAGGTGCAAAAATATCAACACAACTTCCATAATTCGAATAACTAGCTCGAGTATCTGTACTATCTGTAGCAGCAACAGTAATTGCCTTACTTACTCTGGCAGGAGAAGAACTACATGCATCTGTATTCGAGTTTCCTGCAGCCACAACCATTACATAACCATTATTAAATAAATTTTCTACTGCACTATCTAAAGATGCGTTTGCTTCACCACCTAAAGACATATTCACTACAGCTGGCTTTTTACCATTTTTTAATATCCAATCTAGCCCCGCAATCACATTACTCGAAGCACCAGAACCATCACATCCTAAAATCCGAATAGGCACTAAGCTTACATTCTTGGCAACCCCATAGGTACTACCACCAACTGTTCCTGCCACATGTGTACCATGACCATGACAGTCACTTGTTCCATTACCATCAGATATCGCGGTATAGCCACTTAATACCCGTCCAGAGAACTGTTGATGTGTAGACAATATTCCTGTATCAACAATATAAGCGGTTGTACCTGAACCTGTTTGTAAGTACGAATAGGCTGAATCTAGAGGTAAGTTTTTTTGGTCAATACGATCTAGTCCCCAATCTGGGTTGCTTTGGGTAGTCGCATCAATTTTCATGATTGTGTCATTTTCAACTGAAACGACTTTCGGATTTTTTTTCATTGCTTCAACAAAAGCAGTACCAGCAACATCGGGTAAATAAATTGCAAATCCCTTAAGTACAGCATCATAGGTCTGTAATACCTTCCCACCATGTTGTTTAGCAATACCTTGTGCAAACTCGTTAGAAGAACCCACATCCTTATTAAGAATAACAATATATTGATTTTTAATAATTCCTTTTGCTTCAGACGAGCTTAGTACAGAATTTGTTGTAGCTGGTGCAGCATAGGTTAAATGGCTCAGCGCTATTGTTAAAAGAAAAGTCGAAACTTGGCAAAACTTCATAGAAAATCTCCATATTTTTTACTTTAGACATCATTGTTATGATCAGTACAGTCTTTATATTTAGGGATTAACATCTTTAGAAAGGAATTTTTATTATATTCTCCATATATTATAACCACATCATGTTTTCATAAAACTTGGACCTATACAATGCTATTATCTTTTTTCATTTAAAATTGAGAACCAATTCAAATAAACCAATACATTAAACATTTTAGAATAAATAATTATCTTACTTTATTTATAATTTAGTTTAGGTAGGATGTATAATGTAAAAATATATAATCATTAAAAATAATATAAATGTAGAAATAATGAGATATGTTCCAGTTGTATTAAAGCTTTTTAAAAATTTCCAGATATCCATAAATAAAAATATAAAACAGTAAGTTATGAAAATTCTTGCAAATTATAATATAGCCTTCAACTAAAAGAGATTTACAATTTTTTAAACTATATGTGTTCAGTATCAAATATGTAAAGATATATTGCACAAATATTTGTTAATTAATAAATATACTGTTTTTTAAATGGTTATAATTAATAAATACCAAAATCAATATATTCTATAGTTTTTTAATTTTAGTTCTGGCAGCTCAACCTTACAAGCAGCTAAATGATGCCTACAATTAACGCTATATTCGATAAAGCCATCTTTAATAAAGTAATTACAATATTCATTTATACTTATGATGGGATCAAATGTCGGTTTTTCCAAGTTACCATTAAAAAACCATTGGTTGCCGTTAGAGAAAGGATAATGTACAGGAATATAATGAAGATATCCGCAAGCAGGACACATATGTTTATACATGCCTCCTTCAAAATACTGTACTTTCATTAACACTCCTTTAAAAATAAAAAAGCCAACTCATAAGAGCCGACTAAACCATTTATTTACAGATGCTATATATTATTAAATTATGTGCTATAGCCTTTTCTCTTTTATTTTTCTGTTTTTAATTTATCTAACCTATATGACAAATTCATGAAGTTCCGAGTGTAATCTCACACTTTGTTAGTTTGGTAAAATATATTTTATATAATCTATTAATTAAATGATAATTCCAGTTAAATAATGAAAAGCAAATACTAGTTTGTTTCTTATTTGGCAGAGGGCTATGTGATTAACTCATATTAATCATTAAATAGATATTACCGCCATATCCAAGAACAAAATTCGATTTATCTTATTGTTTTTAAAAATCAAATAAAAAAGTCCGCATCTTGGGAAGCTACGGACTTGAAACTCAACTAAACAACAGCTAAACATTTTGCCGCTTAGTGAGAAAGCACTATCTTTTTAATCTAATTAAGTTCTATAGTCAGGTCAATAAGGATACTTAATTTTTATAAAAATTAGGTTGAGTTGTGATTTATCTCACATTTTATCTTCTAATAAGTTTAATCTGTTTTTCTTTACTCAATTACATTCTATTTCAAACACTCAAATTAAAATATTATTAAAGTAATGATTTAAAATAGAATAATGGTTAATTTTAGGAATAAGCTTGAAAGAAACAAAATCCTGAGCTTGCCTTTTCTTCATTTCAAAATAATTTTGGCTTTGCCATTTCAACTCATCAAGTTCGAGTTCACCACAGAAAATTGAACATGGAGTAGTAATTCGTTTTGACTGATGAACAGGGCTGTATTTTAAGATATCTTCGCTTGAAAGATTGAGAGCATGATTTAAATGTGTACTTTGTATAGGTTCCAGATCATAAATTCCACTTAACAAAACCATCTCAGATATGAGTGGATGGCCTAATGACAAAGCAGCCAGATGCGCCCCTGCCGAATGCCCAACCAAAACTACCTCATTAGTTTTCCAGTCTTGCTCTCGAATAAAATCGAGAGCTTGATTAACTTGAGAAGCAATATCTGAAATTTTGCTTTGTGGGGCCAGATCATATTCTAAAAGAATACACTGTGCACCCTTGGCTAGAACATACGGTACGATGAATGCAAAATCTGATTTATCACACCATTGCCAATAACCACCATGAATAAAAATAACAGTCTTTTTGGCTTGCCCTAATAGGAATAAATCTAAAGTTGACCGTGAGTGCGTACCATATTGGATATCTCCGATATGGGTAAATTTTTGATAGCTCAACAAGCTTGTTCTTTTAAATTCTGCCAATATTTCATGTTCATTCACTACAGTTCTAGCATTGTCATATGGTCGCATAGGTGTCTCACTTCAAAGATTCTTCATGACTATTTAAAGCAAGCTTGGCTGATGAACGTTTTAAATAATAGAAAAATGTAAGAACAACAACTAATGGGACTCCAAACTGTAAAGTTGACTTGAATTCATTGGTAAACCACGTTGTGATCGTAATACTTAAAATTGCGATTAATCCTAACAAGGAGATTAACTGACTCGCTGGAACCTTAAATTTTAACTGTTCTCCTTTTCGTGCCATGTTCCTTCTAAAAAACATATGGGTAACAAAAATACTGCCCCAAGTGAACAACGCACCAAACATAGATAAAGCAATCATGATCGGGAAAGCAGAAGCTGGGTTAATCGTATAAACAATACTCGCTACTCCAATACCTACTGCTGACAATAACAACGCATTAATTGGTACACCATTATGACTAATACGGCCAAATAGTTTTGGTGCATCACCAGCTCGTGACAAGCTAAATAGCATACGTGTTGAGATATACAGCATACTATTCATCGCTGATAAGGCCGCGACAATTACAATAAAATTTAAAATACTGTCTGCATATGGAATCCCTACAATTTTCATCACCATCACAAAAGGGCTGGTTGCGTCAGCTCCAATTAAGGTTGTCCAAGGAACAAGGGCCACAATGAGAAATAAAGACAGCAAATAAAATAGGATTAAGCGAATTGCCGTACTTTTAAAAGCTTTCTTAACAGCTCTTTCTGGATCTTTAGCCTCACCTGCTGCAACAGCGATCATTTCAATACTTAAATAACTAAATATTGAAATGATTACTCCAATCCAGACTCCACTAAAACCATGAGGAAAAAAGCCACCATGTTCGGTTAAATTAGAGAGAACCTGTTCTGTTCCTCCATGACTTTGAGTCAAAATACCAATTGCTAAAAGAATAAATACAATAATTGCAAAGACTTTTATTGTCGAAAACCAATATTCAACCAACCCAAATGCTTTAACACTATATGCATTAACCACAAGTAACGTCAGCGAGAAAAACGCAATCCAGACCCAAGAACCTACATGAGGAAACCATAATTTCATATAGTCAGCAACTGCTGTAATTTCTGTACCGACCGCTAATACAATACATGCCCAATAACAATAACGGACTAAAAACCCAGCAAGCGGACTTACATAATGCTCAGCATATGCCCCAAATGAGCCTGACGTAGGGTGCTGGACTGTCATCTCAGCCAAACAAGCCATAATAGCAAATGCGATTAAGCCTCCAATGGCATAACTCACAATGACGGCTGGGCCAGCAAAGCTAATTGCGAACTTGCTTCCCATGAACAGCCCTGTACCAATCGCTCCACCAATTGCAATCATTCCCATCTGTTTTGCGGATAATTTTTTATGTAAACCCGCTTCTCGATTTTGTATTTCATCAAAACTGCTCATAGGCCCTCCTAGCCATTTTTCTAATGTTGATCTCTAACGATCAGGTCACTTCACTGCGCACCAGATAACGTTCATTTTTCCATTCACTATTCAGCATAATTTGCTTAAGTTGTTGTACGGCATTCCAAATATCTTCAAATCCTAGATATAAAGGTGTAATTCCAAAACGTAATACTTCCGGCTCTCGATAATCCCCAATTACCCCACGAGCAATGAGAGCTTGAATAATTTCATAACCGAACTCATGCCTATAACTGACATGACTGCCACGATATTTATGATTTAAAGGTGTAATCAGCTCAAAACCAAACTGGGCACACTCTTGTTGAACAAGTTGAATAAACAAATCAGTTAATTTGAGTGATTTCACGCGTATTTGTTGCATATCAGCTTGTAAGAAAATATCGATACCACATTCAATTAGACTCATAGAAATGATGGGTTGAGTTCCGCACAAGTAACGGCGAATACTGTTAGCTGGTTCATAGTGCTGAGCCATATCAAAAGGTTTCTTGTGGCTCCACCAGCCTGAGAGAGGTTGCCAGAACTGATCACGATGCTTTCGATTTACCCATAACAACGCTGGAGAACCTGGGCCACCATTTAAATATTTATAAGTACAACCAATCGCAAAATCACTATTGCTCTGATTAAGATCCATAGGCACCGCACCAACCGAGTGACATAAATCCCAAATAATCAAAGCATCTTTAGCGTGAATTTGTTGATTAATAGATTCCATATCATAGAAATATCCAGTCCGATAATTCACATGAGAAAGAACAACAACCGCCACATCTTTTGCTAAAACACGAGATAAATCATCGGTGCCATCAATCAATTCAACTTGATAACCCTGATGAATCAAATCGATAAAGCCTTCAATAATATAAATATCGGTTGGAAAGGCATCTTTTTCTGCAACAATAATTTTACGTTCCGGAAATTTTTCAGCTTGAATTTTTACCGCTGCTGATAAAACTTTGAATAAATTTAGGGTCGTTGAGTCTGAAATAACCACTTCACCTTTTTCAGCACCGATAAGCTGCGCGACTTTATCTCCGAGTCTAGTCGGTAGTCCCCACCAATCGGCTTTATTCCAACTATTAATGAGGTCCTCACCCCACTCTTTTGCAATAATATGCTGAGCAACCTCTAATGATTTTTTTGGTCTTGCGCCTAAAGAATTCCCGTCTAAATAAATGATATTTTCTGGCAGTGCAAATTCATCTTTAAACTTTTTGAGTTCATCTTCCTGATCCCAATAGCAGCATTGTTCGTGAGTAATCATTTGTTATTTCACCTATTTTCAACATTTCCTTTGTATTTGAATTTTATCACGCCAATTCTTTCGATTTATTCGATAATATTTGATTAAAATTTGCTATTTTCGTATAAAATTCGAATTAAAATTAAAAAACATGGATGAAATTCGAAAATGAATGTAGATGCAATTGATCTTAAAATTTTAAAATATTTACAAGATAATGCTCGGTTAAGTAACCAAGAACTGGCCGATCTCGTTAACCTTTCGGCTTCAGCTTGTCATCGGCGAGTTAAAATTTTAGAAAGCAATGGTGTAATTGAAAAATATCAAGCGAAAGTTAATTATGAAAAACTAGGTATAAAAATTGAGGCAATTGTCGAAATAAAGCTTGCCCAACTCACAGAAAATGATCACAACTTCTTTTTAAGTCAGATCAAAAATTTTGATGAAGTCATTAATGCATATATTATTACTGGCGAATCTAATTATGTTTTACACGTTGCGACCAAAGATTTGAGTTCTTTTTCTCATTTCGTCATTAATACCTTAAATAAAATAAAAGGTGTAGTGAGCATCAATTCCAAGATCATTTTACAAAAGATTGTGCAAAAACCACTTTAATCCCTTATTTTTATTAAAGAGACATCTCATGATCGAAACAAAACGTTTAATTTTAAGACAATGGAAAGAAAGTGATGTTGAGCCTTTTATAACAATGGGCTTGGATCAAGATGTTATGCAATTTTTCCCAACTCTATTAACACCCCAAGAAAGCCTTAATTTAATCCAAAAAATTTCATCTCTAATTAATGAAAATGGTTGGGGCTTCTGGGCAGTAGAATTAAAAGAAACCCATCAATTTATCGGGTTTATTGGTTTACATAGCCAACCTGAACAATTTGACTTTTCTCCTTGTGTGGAAATCGGGTGGCGACTTGCAAAAGAATTCTGGAAACAAGGTTATGCAACTGAAGGAGCAAAAGCGGCTTTAGACTATGGTTTTAATGTACTGAATTTAGATAAGATCGTTTCATTTACCGCTAACATAAATATACCCTCTCAAGCCGTCATGGAAAGACTTGGAATGCACAAAGTTAAAAACTTTGATCATCCCAAGGTTCCTCTCCATCACCAACTAAAAGCACATGTGTTATATGAAATTACGAGCTCTTCATTTATTTTTTGATTAACGTCAAAATTTTAAATTATTAATAAAAATTTTCTTAATCATCGAAATCATAGCCAACAGATGTAGAGCAATCCCAATACTCATGGATTTTACTTGCGATATCATCTTTTCCCATTGTAGTGAGTACATAAAAGAGTTTAGCCTCTTTATTTTTTCTTAGTATTAATAGGTTGTAGTAATCATACTCAGGCCCATTAAGACCTAATGTTGGCTGTGTTTCACAGTGCTTTTCTGCTTTGTAATGCCATTCAAGCTTATAGGTATCAAGGCCATCAGCAGCATTGATTACAATACCGTCATTGGCTCCGCCAATAAATCCAATTTTCATTGCTTTCTCTAAATTCTTATTAGGGTTAATTTTAAATATATCTTTAAACAAGTATCCTTCAATTTATAAAATGTATGTCAATACGTATCCTATGTAAGCAAAATTAACCATAAATATAGATAGCCTTTTAAGATTTCTTAATTATAAACTTTGCCTGTCTATTTTTACTTCAAACACAGTAAAAGTTATCCACTAAAAAGCACTTATTATTGTTTCCTGTTTTGCAAAATTACACGCTATAATTTTCAAATCATTTATCCTCCCTACCCATCACATTAATCAAAACACCTTTTGAAAGAATTAATGGGTGGAGTTTTAAATTAATTTTATATCTCGAAGTTTCTTTAATTAATGATTTTAAAAAGGATATATGGTAGATGTGTCTTAAAAAGTTTGCTTTAAATGATTTTGGAGATATTTAGATATGTCTAAAATCGTAATGTTTGACATGGATGGTACGCTATTAGATCTCGCTTTTGATGATTTCATTTGGAATGAATGTCTTCCTAAGCGACATGCAGAGATACATCAACTTCCACTCGACCAGAGCCAAAAAACACTATATCAGTTTTATCAATCACATAGACATACGCTTGTTTGGTATTCATCAGCTTATTGGACCAAAACTGTAGGCGTTGATGTACTCAAATTACAGCAAGAATTTCAAACCAAAATTCAAGCTCGGTTTGGTTGTATTGAGCTTCTGCAGGAACTGAAAAAGCAAGGATATAGTTGTTGGTTAGTTACAAATGCCGATCGTGCAAGCTTACGGTTAAAGCTCGATAATGTTGCAATTGAACACTTCTTTGACGTAATGGTATCGAGTGAACAAATTGGTTATGCAAAAGAAGATATTCATTTTTGGCAAGAGCTCCAAAAATTACATCCTTTCGACACAGAAGCAACCATTTTTATTGATGATACAGGTCCTGTACTAAAAACAGCTGAAAAATTTGGTATCAAGCACTTGTTTACTATCTTGCAGCCCTCAAGTCTAAAGGATGTAAGAAAGCATGAAGATTTAGAATATAAAGCACTAGATCGACTTACAGAATTGCTGTCTATATTGAATCAAATTGATAGAAAGGATAATGATGTCAAAATCGCTTGAAAACGATGCTGTAGAGACCATGCGTATCGACAAATGGTTATGGGCTGCTCGTTTTTTTAAAACTCGTTCAATTGCTAAAGCAGCAATCGAAGGAGGTAAAGTACATCACAATAATGAGCGTGTAAAAGTTTCCAAAGAAATTCGTGTTGGAATGGAACTGATTATTCAACAAGGTTTTGATAAAAAAACCGTTGTGGTAAAAGCGCTTTCGAACACACGTGGTCCAGCACCAGTTGCCCAGCAACTTTATGAAGAAACAGAAGTAAGTATTGCTAGACGGGAGTTGATTGCATCCCAACGAAAATTGCATAATCTTGCTCGACCTGATCATAGACCGAGTAAAAAGGATCGTAGACAGATTAATCGGTTTAAACAGGACAATGATCAACACTGGTCGTATGGTGATGAATAAAAACGTCGAGTTGTGTCGCACACACACAGACAACACATAGAAGCTATAGAAAAAATCTGTCACTATTAGCCCTGTGAAACAAGTTGAGATTCAATGCATCCACTTGGGTTAAACGTGATGAACTTAGAGTATTGAGGTTTTTGAGATGGATGAGAATAAAAGCAAAGCATTACAAGCCGCGCTAAGTCAAATTGAGAAACAATTTGGCAAAAATACGGTGATGCGTCTCGGTGATAACACTGTTCAAGCAGTTGAAGCTGTATCTACAGGTTCTTTGACTTTAGATATTGCATTGGGGATTGGCGGTTTACCGAAAGGTCGTATCGTTGAGATTTATGGTCCAGAATCTTCTGGTAAAACCACAATGACTCTCCAAGCGATTGCACAATGTCAAAAAGCTGGTGGTACTTGTGCATTTATCGATGCAGAACACGCATTAGATCCACAATATGCACGTAAGCTGGGCGTGGACATTGATAATCTACTTGTATCGCAACCTGATAACGGTGAACAAGCACTTGAGATTGCAGACATGCTAGTTCGCTCTGGTGCAATTGATTTAATCGTTGTCGACTCAGTTGCTGCTCTTACTCCTAAAGCAGAAATTGAAGGCGAAATGGGTGACTCTCACATGGGCTTACAAGCTCGCTTAATGAGTCAGGCATTACGTAAAATTACGGGTAACGCTAAACGCTCGAACTGTATGGTTATTTTCATTAACCAGATCCGTATGAAAATTGGTGTAATGTTTGGTAGCCCGGAGACTACGACTGGTGGTAATGCATTAAAGTTCTATGCTTCTGTACGTTTAGATATCCGCCGTATTGGTCAAGTCAAAGAAGGTGATGAAATCATCGGCTCTGAAACTCGAGTTAAAGTTGTTAAAAACAAAATGGCTCCTCCTTTCAAAGAAGCTATTTTCCAAATCCTATACGGTAAAGGTACAAACCAGCTTGGCGAACTTGTAGATTTAGCTGTACAACAAGATATCGTGCAAAAAGCAGGCGCTTGGTATTCATATCAAGGCAATAAAATTGGCCAAGGTAAAAACAATGTTATCCGCCACTTTGAAGAGAACCCTCAAATGGCTGGAGAAATTGAAAAGATTATCCGTGAACAACTGCTAACTACGGGTACTAATGGTGCTGTACAAGTGGAAGATGAAGAAGAAGATCTTTTATTAGAGTCTTAATTACCGCTTATAAGTCTTAAAACGCCCTTCGGGGCGTTTTTTACAAGGAAATATTAAATATGTTCAAAAGAACAGAAGAACAGCCCCAACAACGCGCTTTGCTAACAGGTCAACGTTTGCGCTCATATGCTTTTGCGTTATTGACTCGTCGAGATTATTCGAAAGCAGAACTTATCGAGAAATTGAATCGTTATGCACAAAACCCTGAAGAGGTTAAGCAACTTGTTGAAGAGTTATCTGAGCAAAATTATCAAAGTGACCAACGCGTTGCAGAACTAACATTGGCTAGCCAAATTCGTAAAGGCAAAGGGCCAAAACGCATCAAACAAGCTTTAAAAACTAAACAAATCGAAAATGATTTAATTGCAGATGAAATTCATAACATTGATTGGGTGGAACAGGCTTATCAACTTAAAGTGAAAAAGTTTGGTGAAGAAGTAGAAAAAGATCCTAAACTTAAAGCAAAACAGATGAGGTTTTTACAATATAGAGGATTTGATTTAGATGTAATTATGAAGGCAATCCAGCGGAGATCGGATTAGAAGATGGTGGCAACCCCACTAGCAAAACTTCGGCACATCATAGATCTGCTACCGTTGCTACCTTCCGGTCCTGGCGGGGTTCACAGAGTACAATTGCGAAGCCACCAGCGGGGCTACCATTGCAAAACAGAGTATAGAGATTTTTAAAAGAGTTGCAAGCCTTCTTCTCAATTTTAAGCAAGTTTATGTTTCAATTGATTAATTCATCGTCAAAAACATATAAATTCCTAGAAACTCTTATCTTATATTCTTTCTTGATACTTATTTTGAATAAAATATGCTTGAAGATTGTAAACTATTCTTGCATTTATATTGTTAGCTGTTTTAATTGCAATGATCAATTAAAACCTTAGATAGCTAATGTGAATAGTTTACATATTCCCTTCTCAAGTTAGCTTTTACATAAAATTATGGACCTATACTCATGCGATTGATGAAGCATTCTTTATTATTTATTGCCTTAATGAGCACTACTTCTCTCTATGCCAATATTCCAATTGAATCGCGCGGTTTAAGTCAAAGTGGTGGTAGTTCAACTAACACTTCATCGAATAACGCTTCAGTCCCTAGTAATTTAAATTGGGAATTGATGCAAAAAAACCAACAATTAGAAAATGATATACGCACCTTACGCGGACAGTTAGAAGAACAATCCAATGATATTGAACAATTGAAAAAAGATTTATCTAATCGCTATACTGATTTAGACCAGCGTTTGGAATTACTGAATCAAAAAGTAGATCCAGAAAGTGCAACACCAGACAATACAGCAAATAGTGATGCTACAGCTACTGGAAGCTCAGAAGCTCCTCCTATCGACAATAAAGCAGTAAGTACTACAACTTCTGCAAGTCAAGTTACTCCCCCCTCACAAACGCAAGTAACACAACCAGCTTCACCGCCTGCTACACAAAACCAATCGAACCCTGTAGAACTTGAAAAAGCAGCTTATACTGTCGCTTTAGATGCCTACAAACAAGGTGGAGCGAAAAAAGCGATTGCTCCAATGCAAAACTTTATCAAAAATCATCCTAATAGCGTTTATACAGGGAATGCCTATTTTTGGTTAGCTGAGTTTAATTTAGCAACTGATCCGGTAAATTATAATGAAGCTAAAAAGAACTATACTGTAGTAGCTACGCAATACCCAAATTCTAGTAAAGCTCCTCGCGCGCTTTATCAACTCTACAGTATTGCCAAAGATGTTGATAAAAACACTGTATCAGCAAACCAATATAAAGCTAAAATCTTAAGTCAGTATCCAAAATCTGAAGAAGCCAAATTTTTTAACAAATAAAAGTTTTTAAGAAAAAAGACACCGCAGATTGCGGTGTCTTTTTTTGAATATCTCGGCTTAACGCACAATACCACGTTCTGATTGTTCAACAGAGTCAATTAATAATTGAGCTTCTGGAACATTCGGAAGAATATCATTTTTAATCTGCTCAACAGCTTGAACAGAAGTCAGGCCTGATTTGAAAATCAATTTATAAGCTTCTCTAAGGCCTTGAATTGTATCCTTAGACCAACCCTTTCGGCGCATACCTTCTATATTAATACCAAACGCATGTGCTGGATTACCAGATGCCATAACATAAGCTGGCACATCTTTTAAAATTAAAGATGCTCCACCAACCATACTGTAAGAATCGATTTTACAGAATTGATGAATTCCCGAATTACCACCAATAATGACATGATCACCAATATGGACGTGTCCAGCAACACCAACATTATTTGCGAAAATATTATGATCACCAACAATACAGTCATGTGCAATATGTGTATTAACCATCAATAAGTTATGACTACCTATTTTAGTTAAAGCATTATCTTGTACAGTTCCTCTATGTAAACTGCAATGCTCACGAATTAAATTATGATCTCCAATCTCTAACCAAGTTTCTTCACCTTGATATTTCAAGTCTTGGCAAACTTCACCAACACTTGCAAACTGGAAAATCTCATTATTTTGACCAATTTTGGTAAAACCACCAACTACAACATGTGAATGTAATTTAGTACCAGCGCCAATCGTCACATTTGGACCAATAATACAATAAGGTCCTATCTGGACATCCGGGGCAATCACTGCAGATGGATCAATAATGGCCGTAGAATGAATTAAATCGTGATTGCTCATGCCTGCTCTGTTTTTTGGTGTGAAATCATAATTTCAGCGGTTGTTGCTACAATACCGTCAACGGTAGCTGTACAGTTATATTTGTAGATACCGCGTTTTTGCATTACTAATTCAGATTTTAATACAAGTTGGTCGCCAGCAACTACTTGTTTTTTAAATCTTACCTTTTCTGCACCAGCAAAGAGGAATAAAGAACCTGGTTTTGGCGTCTCATTGTTCATAATAAAACCTAGAACGCCCGAAACTTGAGCTAATGCTTCTACAATTAGAACACCCGGCATAATTGGATATTCTGGAAAATGTCCTTGTAGGAACTCTTCATTGATAGAAACATTTTTATAACCAACAATACTATTGTCAGTAACTTCAGTCACACGATCAACCAATAAGAAAGGATAACGATGCGGCAAATATTGACGAATCGTTTGAATCTGCATTGGTAATTCAGGGATGGCAAATTTAGGTGTAGTTGACTCGGTCATAATATTCTATTTACGCAAATTAAAAGTTGATTCAAGAGACTCTATTTGAGCTTGTATATGATCAAGTCGTTTAGTGATTTGGGTCAATGGCACATCTGCTAATTGTCGCAAGCGTACAATTGTCTTTTTCCAATGGCTATTTTCAAATAATCCAATTCCTGAAGAATAGGTACCAGCTTCAGAAATATTTTTTGTGACCATTGACATTCCAGTTAAAGTCACGTTATCAGTGATTGAAAGGTGACCAGACACACCGCAGGCTCCTGCAAGAATACAGTTTTTGCCAATTTTAGTGCTTCCAGCAATTCCACATTTAGCAGCAATAGCTGTATTGGAACCAATATGAACGTTATGTGCGATTTGCACAAGATTATCAATAATTACCCCATCTTCCAAAATCGTATTATCTAGTGCCCCTCGATCAATACTACAATTTGATCCAATGCGGACATCATTACCGATGATAACTGAACCTAATTGAGCAATACGATGCCATTTACCCTGATATGGTGCAAAGCCAAAGCCTTCACTACCAATCACAGTACTTGCATGAACTCGAACACGATCAAGTAATTTAGAACCGCCAGTAATGGTGACATGAGAATCGATAAAACAATCCTTTCCAATTTCCACATTATCATCCAGACGAGTATGAGACTGGATAATCGTGTTCTCACCTACTACACAATTTTCACCAATTACAACGTAATGGCCAATATATGCTTTTTCAGAAATAATTGCAGAAGGATGAATTTGAGCAGTACTTTCAATCCCTATTGATGTGATCTTTTTATCAAAAGCATGCGTAAGTATGGCAAAAGCTAAATAAGGATTATCAACAATAATAAAATTTTGTTTATCAGTTAGCTGTTCTTTAATTGAGTTTGTAACAATGTACGCACCCGCACGGCTAGCTTTTGCTTGATCGATATACTTTTCGCCATTTACGAAAGTAATATGAGAAGGTTCAGCATTTTCTAAACTTGCTAGGTTTATGAATTGAAGACTACCCGCACCGACTAACTCACCATTCACTAGGTGAGCTAGTTCATCTAAACGATAATGTTGCACTTTCATTAATTTATTTCATTGAATTAACCTTTTGTATCATTTTATCAGTTAAATCATATTTAGCGTCATAGGCAACGGTCGAATTTTTATTCAAAATGAAGTCAAGATTATTTTCTTTTCGTAATTGTTCAGCTGCTTGCTTCACACGAGTCTCAAAAGTTGAGTTCATTCCTTGCAAACTAGTTTGAACTTTAGACTGCAAACCTTGTTGAGTCGAATTAAATTCATTTAATTTTGACTGATATTGAGTTTGAAGTTTCTTAATATCATCTTCTTTCATTTTTTGCCCTTGAGTTTGGGCTTGACGCTGAAGGCCTTCTAACTCTTTACCCAACTGCTCAAGACGAGTTGTTGTTGGTTTAACAGATTGATTTAAACTTGCATTTTGTTGTTTTAAATAAGTACTACTTTCAACAACTTTAGCAAGATCAATAACACCATAACCAGCAGCATTAGTCATAGCAGAAACTGTAAGGCCTAACCCTAACATTAATATATTTAATTTTTTCATCTTAATTTGTGTCCTTATTTCATTGTTTAGTCAAGTCGTACTTAGAAAGTACGACCGATTTCAAACTGAATCTCTTTAGTTTCGTCACCAGGCTTATCATTTAACGGGAATGCATAGCTAAGAGATAATGGTCCAATCATAGTGATCCATGTGAAACCAACACCTACGCTATAACGCATATTGCCTAAATCAAAACCGTAGTTATCTTCACAATATTTTTTAGCATTCGAAATTTCTTGGCCATTCATACGCATAGAATAAGAACCAACGTCACACTTAGTATCGAATACCTGACCACCTTCAGCAAAAAGAACTGGGCGTACTTGACGAGTCCAGTCCCCTTTGAAAGGTAATGGTAAAGCAAGCTCTGTACCAAACTGAACTAGAGCATTACCACCCACTTCTTCTGGTGAAGGGTCATCTTTATTTTCTTCTTGTAAATTCACGCTTGAATATTTCGGACCCAAGGTACTGTTGTCATAACCGCGAACAGAGCCATAACCACCCGCATAGAAGTTTTTATAGAATGGCAAATCATTACCATAGCCAAGCTTACCATAGCCACGTAGCACAAAACCCGTGTCTTTAATTGGCCAGAATGCTTGCGCATCATAAGTTAATTTTTGATAGTCCACATCACTACCAGGTAAACCAATTTCAAGCCCTACTCGATGAGACATACCCGATGTTGGGAAAATTGGTCTATTTAAAGTGTTATATGACCAACCTAAATTTAAGTTATAGGTAAAGAACTCACCTTCAAATGCATTTTCATAAGTTCTTGTGCCCCCTTCCTTACATTCAGTGCCAGTGATATTACCTTGCTCATCTTTTATAGGAATTTGATTCTCAATTGGGCAGTAAGTCTCTGTGCCTGTTGCTTTACCACCATTAGCCTTTAAGTAGTCACGTACATAAGTAGAAACATAAGGACCAGTCGTTACTTTAGTATTATCAACACCAACCGAAGCACTTAGGCTTTGGTTTTCATCAATTGGGTAACCAAAACTTAAACTACCACCAAAACTATCGGTAACATAGTTATTAACGTTATAGTCATCATTTAGCTTTGTTTTACGATAGTAAACATTATAACCGCGGCTTACCCCATCAATAGTGAAGTAAGGGTCGGTAACGCTTAAATTATAGTAGTCTTGAGTTTCAGAACGAGATAAATCGATGGAAACACGATTACCTGTTCCCATAAAGTTAGTTTGACTCAAACCTGCTTGGAATGTGATACCACCACTTTGTGAGTAACCTACCGCTAATGTTGTAGTTCCCGAGTGTTGCTCTTCAACATTTACGTTTAAATCCACCTGATCTGGTGAATTTGGAATACGAGCCGGTTTAATATCAACTGTTTTGAAGAATCCAGTACGCTCTAAACGAACCTTGGACAAATCAATTTTTTCATTACTCGCTAAAGCGCCTTCCATTTGACGCATTTCACGACGTAATACTTCATCGGCAGTTTTACTATTACCTGTAAAGTTAATACGACGTACAGTTACTTGCTGACCTGGGTTTACATAATAGTTTAAGTCAACAACACCCGTTTCGTTATTAATTTGCGGAACAACATTTACATCTGCAAAGTAATAACCAGCATTACCATATTTACGCAATAACAATTGCTTAACAGCGTTTACTTTTTCTTGAGAATAAGTATCGCCATCTTTATAGATTTTTAAAGCTTGCAGTTCTTCAGGTTTATAAAGTGCGTCACCTAAAAATTTGGTTTGACCAAATTTGAACTGACTACCTTCCTCTACAGCAACTTCAATAAAGATATTCTTTTTATCTTCACTAATATTAAGCTGTGAGTTATTGATATGAAAATTGATATAACCTTTATTCAGATACATCGCACGCAAAGCTTCAAGGCTCGCTGCCATTTTCTCTCTAGCATAACGGTCGTTACGGGTTACAACAGAAGCCCATCCACTTTCTTTAACTGCGAAAGCTTGTTTAATTTCGCTGTCTTTAAAAACAGTGTTACCAATAATATTGATATTAAAAACTTTAGCAGCCGTACCTTCATTAAAATTTAATTTAAGTTCAACACGGTTATTTGGACGAGCTATCGTATCAACAGTTACGTCAGCATCATAACGGCCTTGCTGAGTATATTGCTGCTCTAATTCAGTTTCAATTGTTTGTAAGGCTGACTTCTTGAAAACTTCGCCTTCGGCAATGCCCATTTTTTTGAGGCCTTGCTCTAAAGCCTCTTTAGGAATAAGTTTGTTACCCTTAAATTCAAGTTTTGAAATAATTGGGCGCTCTACGACATTGAAAACTAAAGTATCGTTATCTCTTGATGCTTTAATATCGTCAAAAAGTCCAGTGGCATACAACGTTCGAATTGCTTCTGCGATCATCGGTTCATTAACGCGATCGCCACTGTTGATTGGCAACATGGTAGAAACATTTGCAGGAGTAAGACGGACTAAACCATCTACACGAATATCTCGAACAACGAAATCATCAGCTGCATATGCTTGTTGTACCGCTGCCATAGCGCTAACAAGTGCCAAAGGCATTAAAAAATGTGTGTGCCGCATGCCAGTTTTTCCAGTAAGTTATAAATCCATATACGTTTACAAACGCATAAAATCGTTAAATAAAGCTAAAAGCATCATACTACCGAGCAGTACCATACCAATTTTTAGACCAAACATTTGTATTTGTTCAGAAACAGGCTTCCCACGAATAGCTTCAATAATGTAATAAACGAGATGTCCACCATCAAGCATTGGAATTGGCAATAAATTTAAAATTCCAAGACTTACACTCATTAAAGCCATAAATGAGATAAAAGTTTGCCATCCCATTTCTGCACTTTGTCCCGCTACTTTCGCGATTGTAATTGGTCCAGAAAGATTCTCTAAGCCAATTAAACCCTTAACCATTTTTACTATCGAACTCAATATCATGCTAGAGATTTGGCCAGTCTTATCTAGTGACATCTGGAAAGCTTGTAATGGAGTATATTGAATTATTTGCTTATATTCGTCAGGAATTGTAATTTTTCCTGCATCACTTTTTACGCCTAAAACCCCACTCACTTGCCCCATATTGTCACGCTTTCCTTGAGGCATGACTTGCAAATGAACGAGTTGACCATTACGCAACACATCAATACCAAGTAATTTTTCTGGTGAATGTTGCACAACTTCCACAACATCAAACCAGTCTTTCATTACTTGACCATTAATTGAAACAATACGATCACCGACTTTCATTCCTTGACGAATTGCTGCCCCATCTGCAGTCAACTCAGTTACAACAGCGGGAATAACGGGACGATAAGGTAAAAAACCTAATACATCTAAAGCTGATTCATTTTGATTTTTTAAAAAATCTTTAATTGGTAAAACAATATTTTTTTCAGTACCTGCACGATCTACATCGATATTCAAGTTACCAGTTTCACCTACACGATCAATCAAAGCAAAGTTAAGTTTTTCCCAAGTTTGGGTTTCCTTTCCGTCAACAGCAATAATCTTGTCACCTACTTGTAGTTGAGCTGTTGCTGCTGGCGAGTTGGGTATAACTTTACCTACTCTTGTATTTAGTTGTTCCTGTGCTGGTAAAAATAAAATCCAGAAAAGTAAAACAGCAAAAATTAAATTAATTAAAGGTCCAGCCGCAACAATTGCTATACGCTTCCATGGTTTTTGACGGTTAAATGCATAAGGTAAATCTTGTTCTGCAACATTACCTTCGCGCTCATCGAGCATTTTTACATAACCACCTAGAGGCAAAGCTGAAAGTTGGTACTTAATTCCAGATTTTTTTGATGTCCATTTAAGTAATGTCGGACCAAAACCAATGGAATAGACTAAAACTTTAACACCAAGTTTTCGTGCCACCCAATAATGACCGAACTCATGAATTGCAATTAATGGACCGAGCAAGAGAGCTGCTGCTGCAATCATAAATAATGCGCTCATTTCAGCCTCCTATACTTGATATATACTGCTGTGCTACATGTCGTGCTACTTTATCTTTATTTAAAATAGACTCGATATTATCAGCAACTGAGTTTTCCAATTTTTGCAAAGTATGCTCTACCACTTGTGGGATATTTGTAAATCCAATCTCTTGGTTTAAAAATGCAGCAACAGCAACTTCATTTGCAGCATTTAAAATAGTAGGTGCCAACCCTCCTGCACGCATTGCCTGACGGGCTAAATCAAGTGCTGGAAATTTCTGGATATCCGGTGCTTGAAAATTAAGCTGAGAATACTCAAATAAATCTAAAGCAGGAACACTAGTCTGTAAACGTTCTGGCCATGCTAATGCATGGGCAATCGGTGTACACATGTCTGGATTACCCATTTGCGCCAATGTTGAACCATCAACATATTGCACCATAGAATGAATAATACTTTGTGGATGAACAACAACTGTAACAAAATGTTCAGATATTGAAAACAAATGACATGCCTCGATCAACTCTAACCCTTTATTCATAAGAGTAGCTGAGTCAACTGAGATTTTCTGCCCCATAGACCAGTTGGGATGCTTACAAGCCTGTGCAGGAGTTACTTTTTCTAATTGTTCTAACGAATGGTTTAAAAATGGTCCACCTGAAGCGGTCAATAAGATTCTTGATACACCCTGTTGCGGTTGTCCATTTCTTTCAGCCTCTAAATAATTATGAGGTAATGACTGAAAAATAGCGTTGTGTTCTGAATCTACCGGTAATAATAATGCCTGATGATCACGTGCTGCTTGCATCATGATTTCACCAGACATGACCAAAGCTTCTTTATTAGCAAGCAATACGCGTTTACCAGCTTTTACAGCCGCTAATGTTGGTAATAAACCAGCTGCTCCAACAATTGCGGCCATAACTACATCAACATCTGGATGAGATGCGATACTTACCAGCCCTTCCTGATCAGTCAAAATTTCAATATTTTTTAATTCATTTTTTGCAAATAAAGCTGCTAATTCGTCAACTTTTTTCTTTGGTACAACTACAACTTTTGGTTGAAATTGTTTACATATATCAACCAATTCAGAAATTCGACTATGGGCTGAAATTGCAAATACTGAATATTTATCAGGATGTTGATTTAAAATTTTTAAGGTACTTTGCCCAATGGAACCGGTTACGCCCAATATGCAAACAGATTGTGTCATTTATAAATCTACACCAATAAGTTTTAATATATACATTCCCGTTGCAAAGATCGGGGCTGCAGCAAGTAAAGAATCAATACGATCTAAAACACCACCATGACCAGGTAGTACACGTCCAGAATCTTTAATACCAGCACGGCGTTTAATCATCGACTCAAATAAATCACCTAAAACTGAACCGAATACTGTAATCAGTGACAATATAAGAAACAGAATTTGCTGAATTAAAGTTAAATTTAAATACTGATATTGCACAACCAACATTACAAGTATGGTCGTGATAACACCACCATACAAGCCTTCTACCGATTTGTTCGGACTTACTGTTGGTGCTAGTTTTCTTTTACCAAATTTACGACCAACAAAGTAAGCACCACTATCTGCACCCCACACGAGTAAGAACAGATACATTAACCACCATGGTGAACTTTGCCAAACAACAAAAATTGAAGTTACCGCAGCACAAACTAAAATAATGCCAATTACATATAGAGTAGCGTTATACCACCCATCAAATTCAGGAAAAGATTTGACCCAATAAACGCTTACAAGCCAAGTCAAAATTGAAGCTGACCACAACAATAATGCAATATCATGGAAAAATAGAGCAACGCCTGAAACGAATGCAACAAGCAGACCATAGCACCAAGCTTTTGGCTTTACAGCATTTACAGTTTCATGGGGCATTAATTTATACCATTCATACCCCGCAACCCCTGCTGCTACAATCATAAGAACCAACATTGGATAATGTGATTGCGTAGCAAACATACAGCCTAAAACAACTGCGACAAGTACCAATGCGGTAACAATCCGCTCTAACATTATAAGTTCTCTATTTTCTCTTGCTGAATTTGTTCAGATGTTTTGCCAAAACGACGTTCACGCCCTGAAAAAACATTCAATGCATGATCGAATTCTTGTACTGTAAATTCTGGCCATAAAGTATCAGTAAAATACAGCTCCGCATATGCTGCTTGCCATAACAAGAAATTAGATATGCGATAATCTCCACCTGTACGGATCAATAAGTCCACAGCTGGCAGATCGTTTAGACTGACATATTTTTCGAACAAATCAACATTTATTTGATCAGCACCAAATTCACCACGGGAAACCGCTTCAGCAACTTGTTTTGCTGCATTTGCAATATCCCACATCCCACCATAGCTCACAGCAATAGTTAAGGTCATAGTGTTATGGTGTGCTGTCTGTTGCTCTGCATCTTCCATTAAGGCAACTAGGTGTGACGGTAATCTGGAACGATCACCTATGAAACGCAAAGCAATATTAAATTTCTTCATGCGAGGTATTTGCTCATGAATAGTTTCTTCAAGAAGCTTCATAAGCAGATCGACTTCAAATTGTGGTCGATTCCAGTTTTCGCTTGAAAATGCAAAAACCGTTAAAGCACGAATACCTGTTTTTTTACAATGTTCAACGATAGGATCAAGAACATTTTTACCCTCTCGATGTCCATCACCTTTTTGCATTTGATTTTTTTTTGCAAAGCGGTTGTTGCCATCCATGATGATGGCAACATGCTTAGGAAGATGATACTCTTCTGAATCGGTCATAAAATTAGACCTTCATCAATTCTGCTTCTTTCGCTGCAAGACGCTTGTCTACTTCTGCAACATATTTGTCAGTGATTTTCTGGATATCGTCACCTGCACGGCGCTCATCATCTTCAGAGATTTCTTTCTCTTTTAATAATGCTTTGATATCACCTAATACATCACGACGAATATTACGAATTGCAACTTTTGCATTTTCAGCTTCGCTACGCGCAATTTTTTGCATATCACGACGTGTTTCTTCAGTTAATGCAGGTAAAGGTACACGAATTGCATCCGCAGTAATCGGGTTTAAACCAAGATCACTCTCACGAATTGCCTTATCAATAGCTGAAACCATTGTACGTTCAAATGGCTGAACAAGAAGTGTACGAGAATCTTCAACACCAACGTTTGCCACTTGATTTAAAGGCACATCAGAACCGTAGTAAGGAACCATTACCCCATTTAAGATTGATGGGTGTGCACGGCCGGTACGAACTTTAGCAAACCCTAGTTCCAAAGACTCAAGAGTTTTCAACATACGCTGTTCGCTGTCTTTTTTCAGATCGTTAATCATATGATCTACCTTACTTATTTATTCAAGGATGTTTTAACAAATTTAATTTAGCGCTAGTATAAAGAGCTTTCGTCAACACGTACATTATTTAGTAACGCGTGTACCTTCTTTTTCGCCCATGACTACTGACAATAGCGCGCCTGATTTATTCATATCAAAAACTTGTAATGGCACATTATGGTCACGACATAAACAAATAGCTGTCAAATCCATAACACCAAGTTTTTCGTCCAATACCTGATCAAAGGTTAAATGATCATATTTAACCGCATCTTCGTATTTACTTGGATCTTTATTATATACGCCATCTACTTTGGTCGCTTTTAGAATTAAATTTGCTTCAATTTCAATTCCGCGTAAGCAAGCTGCCGTATCAGTCGTAAAAAATGGATTTCCTGTACCAGCAACAAAAACACAAACTTCACCTTGACTCAAGTGACGGATAGCATCACGACTTGAATAAGACTCTACTACTGTACCAATTGGTAATGCAGACATAAGGCGAGTTCTGATATTACGGCGAACCAATGCATCACGCATAGCCAAGCCATTCATTACAGTTGCAAGCATACCCATTTGATCGCCTGTTACACGACCAACCAAGCCATCCTTTTGCAACTGACTACCACGATACAAGTTACCGCCACCAACAACGATACCCACTTGCACACCCAAGCCAACTAAGTGAGCAATTGAAAGGGACATTTGATCAAGGACTTGAGCATCAATACCCATGTCTTTGTTACCTGATAATGCTTCACCAGATAGTTTTAATAAAATGCGTGAATAACGGGGGCTAATTGTTTCCGCCATGAGTTTGCTCCAAAACCTCTTAAACTGAATGCTTTTTTGAATCGTTATCGATTAAACCGACTTAATTTTAATTAACTTTGCAAATAAGTCGTATTCATCCGCATCGGTGATTTCGACTTCTAACATATCGCCTGGTTGAATCGTGCTCTTATCGATATCTTCTACAAAGACATTACCGTCAATTTCCGGAGCATCGGCATAAGAACGTGCAACAGCAACAGGATATTCATCTTCCAAACTATCGACTAATACAGTCATCGTTTGACCAATACGTTTTTGCAACTTAGCAGCAGAAATTTGTTGCTGCACTTGCATAAAGCGCTCGTAACGCTCTTGCTTAATTTCTTCAGGCACATGATCGGGTAAATCATTTGCCGTAGCGCCTTCTACTGGTGAGTAGGTAAAGCAGCCAACACGATCAAGTTCAGCTTCAACCAACCAATCGAGCAATATTTGAAAATCTTCTTCAGTTTCGCCTGGGAAACCCACTACAAATGTAGAACGAATCACAAGATCCGGGCATTTTTCACGCCACAATTTAATTTTTTCGAGTGTATTTTCACTGTGAGCCGGACGCTTCATTAACTTAAGAATGCGCGGGCTTGCA
The DNA here is from genome assembly GCF_000588515.1 of Acinetobacter sp. 826659. Taxonomy (NCBI): domain Bacteria; kingdom Pseudomonadati; phylum Pseudomonadota; class Gammaproteobacteria; order Moraxellales; family Moraxellaceae; genus Acinetobacter; species Acinetobacter sp. 826659. Next base: position 210,533 of record NZ_JFYD01000001.1, read on the forward strand.
TGTTGGAATGGAATATCAAGATATGGCAGGGTTTTACCTTGTGCCATTAAATCAATAACCGCATCAACATGTGGGTATGGATAAACATAATGTAAGCGCACCCAGATGCCAAGTTGACCTAGTGCTTCACACATATCAAAGAATTTTGTTTTAACAGGCTGGCCATTCCAGAAATCAAGTTTGTACTTGGTATCTACACCATAAGCTGATGTATCTTGCGAAATAACCAAGATTTCTTTAACACCTGCTCTTTTAAGCGCAGCGGCTTCTTCCAATACACTTCCAACTGGACGAGAAACAAGATCACCACGCATACTTGGGATAATACAGAAGGTACAACGATGGTTACATCCTTCAGATATTTTTAAATAGGCATAATGCTTTGGTGTTAAGCGAATTCCTTGTTCAGGAACCAAATCAACAAACGGGTTGTGTTTAGGAGGTGCCGGTACATATTCATGCACAGCTTCCATTACATCTTGATAAGCTGCTGCACCAGTAACCTTTAAAACGTTTGGATGCATTTGACGAATTTTATCTTCGTCTTTACCTAAGCACCCTGTAACGATTACTCGACCATTTTCACTCATGGCCTCGCCAATTGCATCTAGCGACTCTTGTACCGCAGATTCAATAAAACCACAGGTATTAACAACAACTAAATCAGCACCATCATAATCTGATGCAACTTGATAACCTTCAGTCTTTAACTGAGTTAAAATTCGTTCAGAATCTACCAATGCCTTAGGACAACCTAAAGAAACAAAACCGACTTTGGGGGTCTTCATGAATCTGCGCTCCACTTGAATGCGCGTATTGTATGTCTTTTCTTGTCTCAAGCATAGGTGGAAAGCCCACTCTTTGTGTAATGCACCAAAATACGACCAACATTTGCACCAAAACTCATCTTTGCACCAAGTTGGATCATGTTATTATCTATATTTAAGCCATCAGTTTTGATCAACCGATATAAAGACCGATTTAAGCGCGTTTTTAAATACTTTAAAACTTTAAAATAACCCATAAACAAAGTTGGCGTACATTTTGCATCGTTCATGTTCTATAACGGTGAAAATCCGATAACCAATGAAGATGCCATTGCGCTATTTTAAGACAGGAACGATTCGCTAATGGATCAACACAACCCTATCGACTATCGCCTATTGGTAGACAACTTAACTACTGCGATTTTATTGATCGATAGTAACTTAAACATTTTTTATTTAAATTCTGCCTGCGAAGCACTATTTGATATTAGTTTGCTTCGAGCTTCAGGACAGCCCGTTTTAAACTTACTTCATGCGCCTGATGATACTTTTAATACACATGAAGCTTTATTAAACACCATAAAAACGGGGCAACCTTATACCCGTCGAGAAGCGGTTATTAATGTCAACTTTAAAGACCTTCATGTCGATTACACAGTTTCTCAATTAAATGCTGGTAAAAGTTATCACCCATTACTCTTAATTGAGCTCAACCCGATTGATCGTATGTTAAAGATTTCCAAAGAAGAAAATCTGGTACAACAACATCAGGTCGCTAGGCAGCTTGTACGTGGCGTAGCGCACGAAATTAAGAATCCACTTGCAGGTATTCGTGGCGCAACTCAATTACTCGCTCGCAGTTTAAACGACAAGAGTTATGCTGAATTTACAGATGTCATTATTAATGAAGTAGATCGCTTAACTAACTTAGCAGATACCATGTTGGGTTCTAGGCAACTTCCAAGTTATGAAAATGTTAACGTACACGAGCCTTTGGAGCGAGTGCGTTCACTTATCGCCAACCAGACAAAGAAGAAAATTAAAATTATACGGGATTATGATTTGTCTTTACCCGATGTTAATGCCGATCGTGATCAATTAATACAAGTCATGCTCAACATTAGTGTAAACGCAATTAAAGCCATAACAGAAAACAAACCATTTTTTATAGATCACGAACCGGAGTTAATTCTACGTACACGTATACAACGACTTGTCACAATTAATGGTGTGCTGAATCGATCTACAGTGCGAGTCGATATAGAGGACAATGGACCAGGCATTCCTGAAAGTATTTTGGAGTCAGTATTCTATCCATTGGTTACTGGACGAGCAAAAGGTACTGGGCTTGGCCTGAGTATTGCACAGAATATTATGCATCAACATAACGGAATGATTGAATGCCAATCTGTTCCTGGAAAAACAATTTTTAGCTTATATTTACCTTGGGAGTCAGACCGTGTCGCGAAATAAAATATGGGTTATTGATGATGATCGCGCCATGCGATGGGTATTGGAAAAGACCTTTAAAGAGGAAGGTTTTGATGTTACCAATTTTGAAGAAGCTCAAACTGCGCTTGAACGTTTGCACCATGATGCTCCCGATGTCATCTTAACTGACATCCGCATGCCTGGAATTGATGGTTTAACTTTTTTATCTAAAGTCAAAAACACTCATCCAGATTTACCTGTCATTATTATGACAGCACATTCTGACTTAGAGTCTGCTGTATCAAGCTATCAAACGGGTGCATTTGAGTATTTACCAAAACCTTTTGATATTGATGAAGCTTTAGCTTTAGTCAATCGCGCGATCCTGCATATTAATAAACTACAACAGCAAGAAGCTACAAAAACAGCCTCACCTCTTCAATCAACAGAAATTATTGGTGAATCTCCGGCAATGCAGGAGGTTTTCCGTGCTATCGGTCGTTTATCTCAATCTCATATTACTGTTTTAATTAATGGTGAATCGGGTACGGGTAAAGAATTAGTTGCTCATGCTTTACACAAGCACTCCCCACGCCGTGCAAAGCCTTTTATCGCCTTAAATATGGCTGCGATACCAAAAGACTTGATTGAAACCGAGTTGTTTGGTCATGAAAAAGGCGCTTTCACAGGGGCGAATACTCAGCATCAAGGACGCTTTGAACAGGCAAATGGCGGAACATTGTTCCTTGATGAAATTGGTGATATGCCATTTGAAACTCAGACTCGATTGCTTCGCGTACTCGCTGACGGTGAGTTCTATCGTGTAGGTGGGCACATTCCCGTTAAAGTAGATGTTCGAATTGTGGCAGCAACGCATCAAGATTTAGAAAAGCTAGTAAATGAAGGCCGCTTCCGTGAAGACTTATATCACCGCTTAAATGTGATTCGTATTCACATTCCTAAGCTTGCCCATCGTAGTGAAGATATTCCAATGCTTGCGCAGCATTTCCTTGCGCGTGCAGGTAAAGAGCTTGGCGTAAGTCCAAAAATCTTACGCACTGAAACAACGGACTATATGCAACAGTTACCATGGCCCGGTAATGTTCGCCAACTAGAAAACACATGCCGCTGGTTAACTGTAATGATCACTGGTCGCGAAGTTTATCCAGAAGATTTACCATCAGAGCTTAAACAAGTTCCATTGCAAAAGAATAGTGATTCTGGACAACCTGCACCTTCATTTGAGCGTATTTCTCTACACCATTGGGATGAACTACTAAATCAATGGGCTATTCAAAAGCTTAAGAATGGTGAAATGAAGATTTTGGATATTGCCACACCTATGTTTGAACGCACGTTGATTAACGCAGCCTTACAACAAACACGTGGACGCAAACGTCACGCAGCAGAATTATTAGGTTGGGGTCGCAATACCTTAACACGTAAGTTAAAAGAACTTGGAATGGATTCTGCAGATGATGACGAAGAAGATGAGCACAAGGTGACTCAGACCGAAGCCTAGAAATCCGGTTATTTAACTTCAGAGCGGTTAAGTCATTCTTAGCCGCTTTGTTTTCCAATCAGATTTTTCATTAAAATATAATGTAAACATAAGGTTACATCATCAAATCCTTCCACAAACAACTCTAAGCTTATATTTTGTATTAGTTTATTTTTTGAATTAGCCACTTACTGTTCAGCATATGATCTAAAAAAATGGTTATAACCATCACTAAAGATAGTTTTGCTATACTAGATAAGCAAAGTCAGTTGTTGTTATTAAATTTTATGCATGATTCAGTCCTGGATTCACATCACCTTGCATGTGAGAAACCTCAAACACGCCGCGGTATTGAACGTCGTTTAGCCCTATTGTTAAGCGCGACCGAGCTGTTTCTAGAGAAAGGATATGATGCAGTATCTCTTGATGATATTGTCAACCATGCAGGCGGTTCTAAGGCGTCAATTTATAAGTATTTTGGCAACAAAGAAGGTCTTTTTACTGCTATTTGTGATTATAAACGTGAAATGTTTTTTAAAGATGTTTGTATTGCATTTCAACCCGAAAAAAGCACTTTAAGAGAATACCTAATTCAAACCCTCAATCGGGTTTATATTCACATCATTCAACCAGAGCATGTTGCGTTTTTACGACTTATTATCGAACAAACTGAATGTAATACTGTCCTCATACAATACCTATATGACAAATGGGTACACAATTTACAGAATACGCTTACTCAGGCATTAGAGTTTGCAGACAAATCAGGAGAAATCACATGTCCTTCTCCTTATTATTCTTCACTGATGTATTTTGGGATTTTGCGCGACATTGAATGGCGTATGATTATGGGTATGCCAGCCTTGCCAGATGAGAAAGAAGCTCTTGATTACATTGAATATTGTGTGGATATTTTTTTAAAAGGCCATCATAAAGTCTAATTCTTTTGCATTTTAAAATGCTTATAGTATAGTAGACTTCTTTTTTTCCACATCCACCCAGCCAACAACAGATAATTGTTATATTTCAAAACAATTATTATGGAGTAGCTACATGGCTCTAAGACATTTCCTGACTTTACGTGATCTATCCACTCTAGAACTTAATCGCATTTTGGAACGCGCAAGCGAGCTTAAAAAAATGCAACATGACAATAAGGTCTACCAACCTTTTGTCGGTAAAGTATTGGGAATGATTTTTGAGAAATCAAGCACACGTACACGTATCTCTTTTGAAGCAGGTATTAACCAATTTGGCGGTAGTGCGATTTTTTTATCGCCTCGTGACACACAATTAGGCCGTGGCGAACCAATCGAAGATTCAGCACGTGTAATTTCAAGTATGCTTGATATTGTGATGATTCGCACCTTTGGTCATGACATTGTTGAACGTTTTGCTTCTTATTCAAAAGTACCTGTAATTAACGGCTTAACTGATGACCACCACCCTTGCCAGTTATTAGCAGATTTACAAACATATATTGAACATCGCGGCAGCATCGAAGGCAAAACCGTTGCTTGGATTGGCGATGGTAATAATATGTGTAATTCATACATTGAAGCTGCACACATGATGGGTTTCAAACTCAAGATTGCATCGCCAAAAGGATATGAACCTAAACCTGAATTTTTAGCGGAGTTTGGTCATTGCGTTGAGCTTTATGATAATGCGGAAGATGCAGCAGTAAATGCTGACCTCATTGTGACTGATGTATGGGCAAGCATGGGGCAAGAAGAAGAACAAAAACTTCGTGAAAAAGCCTTTGCTGATTTTCAGGTTAACGAAAAATTAATGGGTCTTGCTCACCCAGACTGTTTATTTATGCACTGCTTACCTGCTCATCGTGGCGAAGAGATTTCGGAAACCATGCTCGATCATAAAAATGCAGTGGTATGGGATGAGGCAGAAAACCGTCTTCATGCTCAAAAAGCTTTAGTCGAATTTTTATTGAATGAAAATCTAAAAGCTTAAGTATTTAGAAAAAAACAGCATCTTTATGATGCTGTTTTTTTATTTTTATAAGACTTGTAGTTCTCTAGTTAATTATTTTTAAAATTTTGATAACGTTGTCGAATATATAAACACTCTATATTTCAACTCTGATCTAGAATCGTGTATAACATTCTACACAATAAGCTAAGCCTACTCTTGTAGAGTGCGATCATGACAACCGTTGAACAATCATTATCCCAAATTCCCACATTTTCGATTATTCATGAACATTTATTTAGTTCAGCCCAACCTTCTGTTGAACAACTAAAATTGATTAAAGAGTATGGGTGTAGCACAGTCATTAACCTTGCTTTAACTAATGCTTCAAATCATCTTGAAAATGAAGATCGTATTTGTTTAGACCTTGGTTTAAATTACATTCATATTCCAATTGATTGGGAGATTCCTTCTGCTGAGCAGTGCTTATTAGTTTTAGATTTGATTGATCATTTAGTGCAAAGTGAAATTGTTTGGATACATTGTGCCAAAAATAAACGTGTAAGTTGCCTTATGTATGTCTATAGACAGTTTTATATGAATATGGATATGCCTACGTCTCAAGATTTATTGCACGAAATTTGGGAACCTAATGAGACTTGGACTGGACTCATTCATAGTATTACCTTACAGCTACAAGGCCGTAAGGCAACTCTAGAACTTCAGCAATCTTTGCAACAGGCCGATCATTTAGTGTGATGAGAGACTAAAACAGTCGCTGTTGCCAAAATACCTTCTTGACGACCGGTAAATCCTAGTTTTTCGGTTGTCGTTGCTTTAATGCTAATTTGATTAATATCTAAATTTAGAACGTCAGCAATGCTTTGACGCATTTCTAAATTATGCTTAGCTAATTTTGGACGCTCACAAGCCACCGTAATATCGGCATTATTTAACTGATATCCGCGGTCTAAAATTAATTGATAAACATGCTTTAACAATATTCGGCTATCTGCGCCTTTGTATTCTGGATCAGTATCAGGAAAATGCTGTCCAATATCTCCAAGCGCTAAAGCACCTAATAAAGCATCACATAGCGCATGAAGTACGACGTCACCATCCGAGTGTGCTTTCAAACCATGTGTATGTGGAATTTGAATACCCGCCAATGTAACGAAGTTCCCCTCTTCAAAGGCATGTACATCTATTCCTTGTCCAATACGAATCTGAGCAACCATATAAATTATTACCTTCCATAAAAACTTAAGAAATCTTGTATTCAGCCTTTCTGTTTCGCTATAGTACACCTAGCAAAGTAGACTGAAAGTATAAGCGATCATGCTGTCTAATACTGATATGAATCAATTGAAAAGATTAAGTTTTGTCATGACACTGAGTTGTTTATGTTCACCTCTTGTCTTTGCAGAATCAATAGACTGTTCCAATACTGGAACTGAGCTTAAAATCTGCTCAAAAACATTTAGTGAATCAAGAAAGCAACTCAATAATAAATATCTTTCTGCATATTTAGTTACTGATGCCCCCTTACAGCTTTTACAGGATACACAAAAGTTATGGTCTAAACATACTCAGCAATGCAAGAGCAATACATGCATTCAACAACAGTTTGATTTACGTACTGATGACTTAAATTTTTATGCGTCGCTTAAGCAAACGCTTACCCAACATTATCTTAAGTTTGAGGATGGACATATAGCCGCTCAGCCTGTACACATTCAAGTCCATCAACTCGCGAAAGACAAAATCAAGATTGAAGGGATAGCATACCGCAACCCAAATAATCGCAAAGAAACTCAAACGATTTCATTGATGGCGTATAGTTCGCCTGAACAAAAAAGTGAAATTTTAGACAATGAGCACAACTGTAAATATCAGTTTAATTTTCAAAAAGCTTTACTGAAGGTAAAAACTCAGCAAAAAGGCTGTGAACGTTTTAGCGGAATCTACCGCCTATATGATTAACGCTTAAAATAAAAGCCAGTGTTTGAACACTGGCTTTTTACTTTCTACGCTGGATATTTTTGAGCAATATCCTGACCGACTAAAACTGCGGTTGCCGCAGACAAAGTCCAACCTAAATGCCCATGCCCTGTATTATAAAAAACACGAGGTTGTTTAGATTGCTTAACAACAGGCAGCATATTCGGCATCATTGGTCTTAACCCTGCCCAAGGCACCACATGCTCAGTTGAAATATCAAAGTTACGATTAACCCAATTCACTAATGGTTGAATACGATCAGCCCGTATGTCGCGGTTATAGCCATTAAACTCAGCAGTCCCTGCCACACGCAGTCGATCTTTACCTAAACGAGAAGTCACAATTTTTGCACTTTCATCTAGCAAGCTCACCCAAGGAGCATTGTTTACGCTGTGCTCATCTTTTAATTGCACGGTAATTGAATAACCTTTTACTGGATACACATTTACTCGCTCACCAATCATATCGGCAAGTTGATAACTCCCTACACCACCACAAACAACAAGTACATCACCTTCTAGTTGAATGTTATCGGACTCAACCAGATAAGGATGCTCATCACTTGGCTGACAAGTTACGACTACTTTGTCTGCGCTGCACTTAATATCCATAACTTCTAGGCCGAACTTATATTGAACGCCATATTGTTTAGTCTTCTCGGCCAAAGAGGTTGAATATTTATGAATATCACCCGTCGCATCACTTGGTGTGTAATAGCCACCGAAATAGTCACCTGTCAAAGATGGTTCTATTGTTTTCATTTCATCAGGTGAAACCGAATAGCGCTCCAATGTACCTTTGTTCAATACGTTATTAACTTGTTTAGCAATCTCGTAGTCAGCCTTACTGTGATACATATGGAGGATTCCACGTTTCTCCAAATCAAACTCAAGCTGCTCTTTTTCAGCTACTTCAAATAAACGCTTACGAGCGAGCAATGCCAAACGGACCGTCTCAATCGTATTCGCTTCATAGTTTTTAATATGTGATAGAAATTCAACTAGCCAACTATACTTATGCAAACTAAATGAAGGGTTCAACAATAGAGGAGCATCTTTTTGTCTCATCCATTTAAAGCCTTTAATCACGGTAGCTTTTTGGTTCCATACTTCGGCGTTACAAGCCGATAATTGCCCTCCATTGGCAAATGATGTTTCCATTGCAGGATATAGATGTCGATCAATCACTGTGACTTGATAACCCAGTTGCGATAATTCATAAGCAGAGGTAACCCCTGTGATTCCCGCACCTATCACAATAACATGTGGCATAACAGACTCCTCAGAAATGCAAGAACATTTCATCAGTACAGCCCATCTGTCATTGGTACCTGAGAGTTTCGACCCCAACGTTACCTTTTAACGTTTAGATCTTCCCCTTCGGTGAGTTTATAATTTATAAGTTATTGTTTTCCATTCTTATAAATCTAAGCTTCTCTCCAGATTTTTTAATTATTACAGTCCTTTTGCCTGAGAGTTTCCGGGCTTGTTGCTCCTTCGGCGGGTTCTCAATGAACCTCTCTCCCGCAATAATTTTGTATTTATATAAGCAATGTATCTGCCACATTGAAAAAAACGCATTCTTTTCTTGTAAACTTTTGTATAAGCAATCTTAAAATTATAAAATATTGATTTAATTAAAAATAAAAAAGGTGAATTTTTATAAATCCACCTTTTGTACTTAAATTAGAGTTTCCCGTTGAGCACTTGGTCTGAAACCGTACCCTTCCATTGCTCACGCAAGGTTGGTAAGTAGAATTTTTCACCAATAGTGACCAGTTCAGCATCAATCAATGCATGAACTTCGTGCATAAAAATATAATCTAGAGCAACTAAAGAAAGCTGATGATTTTTTTGCGCTGTTTTCTTACGTTTTACCTGCGCTTGTTTCACTAGCTCATTTGCAAAGTTTTTATCTTTATAAGCAGTAATTGCATTTAAACGAAGCTCAATAACACCCCATCCCGCTAATAGCTTTTTAAAAACTTCAAAATCTTTTGAGGTTGATTCCCACGTTACGTTTTCTAGATCATTATCTTCAGGTAAAACTGGTAATAATAAATCCGCCGTACTTGGGAAAATCTTTTTAAGATTTAACAGAAACTTAACCGGCTGATCACTAGGATAATCATTAAATTGCACGTGTTGTTGGGTATCTGTTAAATAAATAGAGAGCATTCAAAAATCCTTAACTAAGCAGCTGTTTTTAATAATTTTATCTCTAACTTTGCGAAATACATGCAAAACAAAAAACAATATAAAAACAGGACAAGGTGGGCATTTTAACAATTATGACGGCTTATTCAACGCCAATTCGCCATTAATTAGTGAAAGTTTCAACCTTCGTGATAAAAAGCTCTCCGAAGAGAGCTTAATTTTACATAGGATAATTAAAAATCTACTGCAATTCCTGATTTTGATTAACCTTGATATTGATCAACTTTATGGTTTGGTTGATCTACAAGCAATTCAATAAAAGATGGAATAGATGTAGTGTTAAGCAGATAAGGATTAAACTCATCAACATGATGATGATGAAAGAATTCTTTTATTTTCGTGTTAATGGGAGCAAATTTCATACTCCAATGTTTAAATAGACGTTGTTCGGATGGTTCTGAAAAGATGATTTCACAGTTCTGATGTCTCGAATCTTTCAAAATTAATTTATAAAATAGCGATTCGACTTGTTCTTTCTCACCTTCTAAATACTGTAAGAAGTATCCATTACCATAGTAAAGTACTCCTGTAATATCATTATGTGAGTTGAATTTGACTGCTTCAGTGAGAATATCAATTAAATCTTGTTTTATTTGACTATGTTCACTATTGGTTTTACTTGCATACATAAAGCCTATTAAACTCATAGCGATACTCGAAGATAGATTTCACTGTACATTCTGACATTTGCACACATTTCTTACAATGTAACCTAATTAAAACCTTGTATTTCAAAAGTAAAGATTATTTTCTTTTTGAAAATGACAAACTTTAACAACCCGAAATCTTTTGTAAATTAATGCCAACTTAACAAGTTAATCAGACACTATTAATTTTAGTACAATTGAAAATTGTTTTTAATGCGTGGATGTCTAATGGAGAATCATGAAGTTATTCTTCAAGATGAACATCATAAACAGTTTAAAATTGTCAAAGTTCAAGATGTTCGTTTTGATAAGAATACCCTTAACAATAGCTATCAATGGTTATGGATATTTGATCATAGTTCGGAGTTTTTCCCATTTGAGTTATGGGATGAGCTTGATCATGCAACTGTTCATCAAAAAATCAAACTTGGCAATCAAGTTTTCAAAATTGTCAAGATTCTGACGAAGAAAACGAAAGTTAGGCCCTCATGAAAGATAAGTACTTAACCAAGTTAAAATCACTGAAACCAATGCTTTCGGCTGTTCAATCGGAATCATATGGCCCGTATTTTTAATTATCTCAAGCTTTGCATGTGGCAATTGATCTAATAATTCTATGGCTTCTTCCTTGGAGCGCAGCTGGTCCTCTGTACCAGAAATAATTAAAGTTGGACATGCGATCTTACTCATATCATAAGAGCTTCTATCTAACATCGATTGTTTAACGAACTCTTCATAACCCAAAGTTTTTCCCATTTCTTGGATTCTTTTTACAAGAGCACGATTCTGCACATTTGATGGATGAAGTGTTTTTTCAATCGATATTGAGCTTAGCCCATGGAAATTTTTCCCAGAGTTAAGTTTAATCGCCGTTAACTTTTGACTCTTCTGTTCTTCTGTATCTGAGCGTAGTGAAGACGCTATTAAAATAAGTGCCTTAACTTTTTCAGGAAATTGCTCCACTATAGATCTAGCGATATATCCTCCAAGTGAGAATCCAATCAGTACAAAGCTTTGTGGCGCATGTTCAACAATATTTTGAGCAATTTCTTTGATTGTTTGCCCTTGTTTTAAAGTAGCTCTATATATATTCCACTCTTTAGGCATTTCATCTATGAGTTCATTCCAGAGAGATTCATCAAGCATATAACCAGGAATTAAAACAACTGAAATTGGCTTTTGATTCATAAGTTTTTTAATACCTTACCTTGTAAATTATAGCTAACAGCATTTTATGCTAATAAAAAATCTATAATTAGAATATTGAAGTAAAAAATAAAATCACTATATAAATTAAACAGTATTAACTATACAAGCACGCCAGACTAAAACATTCCCTTTCTACGCTTGAAGGAGGTACACATGAAAGTTAGAGCATCACGTACGTATTCCGCTTCAGCAAATAATTATTTTATTTCCAAAGAATATGACTGTACTGTTATTCCTGTAAAAGGAATATGTTTTATAGACTCTGGTCTAACTGAGAGTGGAGTGATCCAACCAGTAGAAATTATTGAAGTGACTATAGAACCAGAAACTAACTCGTATCATGTTCTTTTAGCAGGCGATCCTCATAACTACGAAAAAGAAGAGCTAAAAAAGAAGTTTGAGACTATGAAATCTCATGGTTGGGAATATATAGAAGGCTTACTTTGATATTTTCCTATCTCAAGCTATAAGTTAGTCTCTACCTATAAAAGCCCTCAGATGAGGGCTTTTATATAAACATTAACGCTTACATTGTTTTTAGTGATTACTTACTATTTGGTGAAACCATCTTTTCAGGTTTAACTACTTCGTCAAATTGTTCCGCTGTAACCAAACCAAGCTCAACAGCGACCTGCTTCAACGTTTTATTTTCTTTATAAGCAGTCTTTGCAACTTTTGCAGAATTTTCATAGCCGATTACTGGATTTAAAGCTGTAACTAGCATCAGAGAATTATGCAAGAAGTGATCAATCTTATCGCGATTAGGCTCAATTCCCACCGCGCAGTGATCATTAAAGCTATTACATGCATCACCAAGTAACTGAATAGATTGCAATAAGTTATAAGCAATCACTGGCATAAAGACGTTTAATTCAAAGTTACCTGAAGCACCTGCTACGTTAATGGTCGTATCATTTCCAAGCACTTGCGCAACAACCATGGTCATTGCTTCACTTTGTGTTGGGTTTACTTTTCCAGGCATAATGCTTGAACCAGGCTCATTTTCTGGAATACGGATTTCACCAAAACCGCAACGCGGTCCACTTGCCAACCAACGAATATCATTCGCGATTTTGTTTAAGCTTACAGCCAAAGTTTTTAATGCACCTGATGCAAAAACAGCGGCGTCCCGTCCTGCTAGAGCTTCAAATTTATTGGGTGCAGTTACAAAAGGTAAACCTGTAAGTAGTGCAAGCTGAGCTGCTGCTTTTACTGCATAGTCAGGATGTGCATTTAATCCTGTACCTACCGCTGTGCCACCTAATGGCAACTCATATAAGCCACTCAAAGCTTGTTGTAGTCGAACCAATCCATGCTCAAGCTGTGATACGTAACCACTAAATTCTTGCCCTAAGGTTAATGGAGTAGCATCTTGCAAATGGGTGCGGCCAATTTTAACAATATCCTGAAACTCATCTGACTTTTTTTGCAAAGTCGCTTTAAGCTGCTCTATAGCAGGAATGAGCAACTCGTTAATTTGTAAACTTGCTGCCACGTGAATGGCCGTTGGAAATGAGTCATTTGTTGATTGAGCACGATTAACGTGATCATTTGGATGTACTGGTTTTTGAGCACCTAAGGCTTGCCCTAATTTCTGGTTTGCAATATTGGCAATCACTTCGTTACAGTTCATGTTGCTTTGCGTACCAGAACCTGTTTGCCAGACAACTAAAGGAAATTGGGAATCCCACTTGCCATCAATGACCTCTTCAGCAGCACCCACAATATATTGACTCAAATCTTGTGGTAGTTGTTCAAGTTCAGCATTGGTTATTGCAGCAGCCTTTTTTACCAAACCCATCGCTCGAATCATGGCACGGGGTAATCGTTCCTGCCCGATTTTAAAGTTCTGTAAGCTGCGTTGAGTCTGTGCCCCCCACAATGCTTCATTTGGAACTTCAATCTCGCCCATAGTGTCATGTTCAATTCGTGTTTGCATAGAAACCTCGGTTATCTCAATAAAGAACTCACGGGCTGAAGCAAGTGTTTGCTCTGGCTAGTTAATTTTGAATATCGTACTCAAGCATACCAGCATTGTAAATAAGAATCATTATCTCACCTTCCATTTAAAGTATTTTGATAGAAGCGCCATTCATCTTCGATCATTTGTTTTAATGGCCGCTTCGGTGTCCATTGCAATAAGGTTTTTGCTTTCTCAATATTAGCCCCAACTTGATCTAACTCGACATGTTTATAAATTGCTGATTGTGTAGGAACTTCAGCTTTAGTAACTTGTGAAATTTCATCGAGTAATTGACGAATTGAATGAACTTGGTCATGTGCAATATTAAATGCTTCACAACAATGCGTTTGTTCACGCAGCCAATGTAAGCTCGCAATGACAGCTTCACATAAATCTAAAACATGTAGAAAACTACGTTCAGTCGTATGATCTGACGTTTCAACTTGATCTTGTAATTCAATTAAATCACGTTGCATTGCTGCGACTTGCATCGCAAGCGGAACAATATTTTTAGGGAGCTGAGCGACATACTCTCCGAGTACCCCATGTTCAAATGCACCTACGATATTAGACAATCTTAAGATCGCAATTTTCCACTCATGGTCAATTTTATAAGTATCACGGATAATTTCTTCAATCATCTGTTGAGACTTAATGTAGGGATTAGGATAAGCATAATTAAATTCTTCTGTTTCACTCAATTGCAAGCCAGATTTCCCATAAGCTGCAAGGCTAGACAGATGAATGAAGTGACGAACACCCGTACGTTGCATGGCACGAAGCAAGCTCATGATACAACTAACATTATCATTATAATATTCAAGAGGTTTAAGGTTAGATTCTTCAATTGATTTGAATCCGGCAGTATGAATAACTGCATCAATTGAATATTGCTCAAACACCTTATTCAGCGCTGGTGTATTGCGTACATCAAGTTTGACAAATGGAACGTACATACCAGAAATAAACTCTAGCCGTTCCAAAGTTTGCAAGGTTGAATTAGCCAAATTATCGACGATTACCACCTCTTGCCCTTGAGCCATTAGACTCAACGCAATGTGTGAACCGATAAAGCCTAAACCACCTGTCACTAAAATCATTGTATACTTACCTTTCTCTTAATGTATCTACGCCCATTTAGACGTATGACCATAGTGAATTCTCAATGAGTACATTACTACTAATTACCTCTGCTCCTACTTCCATTCATGCTTGGCATGCGTTAGGACTTGCTCAGGCACTCAAAAGTAAAAATGAAGACTTCCGTGTATTCTTTTACCAAGATGGCGTGCAGGTTGCTAATGATTTTCAATGGGTTCCTGACGACCAGCGTAATTTAACGCATGAATGGCAAAAGCTTGCGATTCGTCTTCCTGTTTGTGTGAGTGCTGCCCTCGCTCGTGGTATTACAGATGCAGAAAATGCCAGTCGCCATCACCTTACTCATCACAACCTTGCCAAAGACTTTGAACTTGTCGGGTTAGGTGAACTTGCTGATGCAGTACAGTCAGCATCTCGTCTTATTCAATTTTAAGTTACTTTGTTTGCTTAGATTGTTGCTTTTAAAAGGTATATTGTGTGAAATCTGTACTCGTCATTTTAAGTCAAGCCAATTTAACCAGTCTTCAAATCAATGAAAGCCTTTCTGCTACTATGGTTTTAGCAACCTTTGGCTCACCAGTCAAAGTATTATTTAAAGATGCTGCCCTTAGTCTTCTGCAAAATGATTTAAGCTTTGATCAGTTTCGTCAGGCTTTCAAAGTGGCCTCAAATATGGTCGAAAGTTTTGAGTTCTACGACTTGAGTCCTATTCTGATTGAAAATAAAAATCAGCAGCATCCTCTTGTACAAAAAACCGAACAAGAAATTGAATTCGTTCAGTTGAATGCTGAGTTTATTCAATCTTTTGATCATGTTCTATATTGGTAGATTAAGGTGTAAGTTTAATGAATCCATCGACACTTTATCTTGTGCAATCTTCTTACCATGCTACACCTAAGATTATTGATGAATTAAGTCATCTTTTTCAGATAGGTGATCAAGTTGTTTTTATGGGTGATTCAGTTGCACAACTTTCTGCTGAAATGATTCAACCATTTGAATCCGTTTCATGCTTAAGCATCGAAAAAGACTTACTTGATACAGATACTTTATCTCAGATAAAGGTATTAGATTACGATCAATTTGCTGATCTGGTTTTAATGTTTAATCGCTGTATTTCTCTTAAATAATATATTTAGGCTGGTTTCATGAATTTAGAATTAGACCAAGATGGTCATTTGGTTGATTACACAATCTGGAATCCTAAAGTTGCGCAAGAACTTGCCAAGTCACTGGATCTTGAACTCACCGATTGGCATTTTGAAATTTTAGCAGCTGTACGTCAGTTTTATCAGCAATTTGGACACTCTCCAGCAACTCGCCCGCTGATTAAATTTTTAATGAAAACGGTCAGTCCAGAGATTAATAATGCAGTTTTACAGCAACAATTTAATACTGGTTTAGTGGCGCGTCACTTAAGTCGTTTAGCAGGGATTCCTAAACCAGCAAATTGTTTATAATATTAAGTAAATTTCTTAGCAGCAGCGACGCATAAAATTGTTGCTGCTGTAACCACCAACATTGACCAACTTACTTGTTCGTGTAACAAGACCGCAGCAATACCTAATCCCATTAAAGGTTGCAAGAGTTGTAGTTGGCTAATCGCAGCAATTCCTCCTTGCGCAAGCCCTTTGTACCAAAAGAAGAAACCAATCAGCATACTAAATAAAGACACATAAATAAGACCTACTAAAGCTGATGTAGATATGTTCTGAAATGAAGCTGGCATATAGAAAATAGTCAAAAATAGCATAAAAGGTAGTGACAAAATAAGCGCCCAACAAATGACCTGCCATCCACCAATTTTTTTTGAAAGTACACCGCCTTCTGCATAGCCAAAGCCACAAAAAATGATCGCCATCAACATATAAAAGTCTCCTATCCCAAGTGAGGTATCACCAGAAATCAAAAACATATAAGTGAAGACAACCGCACTCCCTAAGACTGCAAATATCCAGAAAAATTGATTCGGTTTTTCACCGCCTCTCAACACAGCAAATATTGCAGTTGCGAGAGGTAAAAGGCTAACAAAAACGATTGAATGAGCCGCATTCATGTATTGCAGAGCAAGCGCTGTAAATAGAGGAAAACCTATCACCACGCCTAAAGAAACGATGGCAAGAGGCCACCAATCTTGCTTGGCTGGTTTTTTTTGTTTTAAAACCAAAATAAGAATAAGGCCTAAAATACCTGCGATTGCCGCACGTGCCGCAGTTAGAAAACCAGGATCGAAACCCATTACGGCTACGCGTGTTGCTGGTAGTGATCCCGCAAAAATAGCCACACCAATAAAACCATTCACCCAGCCATTCATAAACCTATTCATAATTTTCTCCGTCACTATACGAAGAATTTAAGCTGTGCTAAGGTGAATAAACCAGATACAAAGCAGTACAATTTTAAAGAACTGTAATGTATTAATAACCAGTACAGTTCGGATTGTAAGTCAGTGAACCAGAACAAAACCAAAATTGAAATTGTCATTTCAGAGATTGAGCAACAAATAAAAAATCGGTCTTTAATGCCTGGAGCACGCTTACCCTCCGTTCGTAAGTTAGCAAATAATCTTGGCTTTTCTGTATCAACGATTGTAGAAGCCTATGAAAGATTAATTGCTCTAGGCAAAATCGAATCAAGAACTGGGTCTGGTTTTTATATTGTTGGTCCGCTTGCCCCGCTTTCTTTAAGCGAATTAGGTCCTAAATTAGATCGCTCAGTCGATCCATTATGGATTTCACGCCAATCTTTGGAGGCGAAAGCAGATGTTTTTAAGCCCGGTTGCGGTTGGTTACCTGATGACTGGATGCCATTAGATAGTATTCGTAAAGCATTAAGGTCGGCTGCAAGAAGCCCAGATGATTGTTTGATGGGTTATTCAACGCCATTAGGATTACCCGCTCTACGTGATTTACTGGCAAGACGCGCTCAAGCAAAAGGTATCAATGCAAATCTTAATCAAGTACTTTTAACAGACTCAGGAACTCAAGCGATTGATTTAGTATGCCGATTTTTACTAAAGCCCGATGATGTGGTTTTAATTGATGATCCTTGTTATTTTAACTTTCATGCATTACTTAAAGTTCATCAAGTTAAGGTTATTGGTATTCCCTACACACCAACAGGTCCTGACTTAGAAGCATTTAAAGAAGCAATCGAGACTTATAATCCACGTCTTTATATCACCAACTCAGGAATTCATAATCCAACTGGTGCAGTACTTTCTCTTTCTACGGCGCATCAATTATTAAAACTTATTGAACAATCAAATTTGATTGTTGTTGAGGATGATATTTTCTCAGACTTTGAATATAGCCCTGCTCCTCGACTTGCTGCTTTGGATAATCTTTCACGTGTAATCTTTATTGGAAGTTTTTCTAAAACGTTATCAGCATCTATTCGTTGTGGTTATATTATTGCTAAACCAGAATGGATTGATCAGCTCACAGACCTGAAAATTGCCACAAGCTTTTCTCATAATGGCGTATCAGCTGAAGTTTTATTAAGTGCTTTAACAGATGGCTCGTACCGTAAACATATAGAATTACTAAAGGTTCGTTTAGCAAAAGCGATGCACGATACGATTAGTAAACTTGAACCATTGGGTATAAAGCCATGGATTAAGCCACAAGCGGGAATTTTTGTTTGGTGTCATTTGCCAAAGGGAGTTGAAGCTTCAGAAATTGCAAAATATTGTATTAATCATCAGGTTATTCTTGCGCCAGGAAACGCGTTTAGCCAAGCTTCTAATGCTGGTCAATTCATCCGCTTTAATGTAACCCAGTCAAATCATGACCACATCTATAAGACTCTAGCTGATGCGATTCAACAAGAGTCTTCATGACTGGTAATAAGAGAAATTAAGCTTGTTTCTGCTTTTGCTGTATATATGCAAAATAACCCGGCCCAGCTGAAACTTGAACTTGTTTTGCATGTAAAGGTTCACGGCAAACCGAACATACCATGACTGGTTCAAACTTATGACCACAAGTTTTATGGCGATATTCTAAAGGTTTGCCTAAGCCTTGATCCATCCATTTGTCTGCCCAATTCGCCATAGACAAAATAATTGGATAAAGTTCAAAACCTTTATCAGTCAATTTATATTCAAAGCGTTCCTGACGATCAAAATAAGGAGATTTGACTAAAATTTCATATTCAACCAACCGCTTTAAACGATCCGAAAGGACATGACGAGTGACACCTAATGACTTTTGAAAATCGTCAAAACGGCGTATTCCCATAAAAGCATTACGTAATATTAGCATCGTCCATCGATCACCAATCACTGATAGCATACGAGCAACCGAACAAGGTTGATCACCGATGTCGTCCCATTTCATCTTTATGCGTTCCTCGATATTTCCTAGCCTAATGGCCCTATTGTTTATACCCTAAACCACTTAGCACGATTTATGCAAGATTCATTATAAAAATAACTTCTTATCAAGCTTATGAAAGAATTTTCATTATAAAAAATTAAAAGTTATTATTTAAAATTGCTTAATAAATATAACTCACTCAGTCATATAGTGAGTTATATTTATCATTACTGGTTATTAATTTGAAATAAATACGCCCTTCAATATATAACCCGCTTCCAATTTTGCACTTGCCGGAATTCGCACCAGACAATTGGCCTGCATTAAATTACTGAGCATGTGTGATTGCTGTTTTGCCAGACTTTTAACTTTAAGTTGTCCATTGTCAAAATAAGCATGCATTCTTAGAAAACGTTCACGCGCATCTTCTTTTAAATCATGATCTAAAATTGCACTAAACCACACTGGCCCAGCTTGGTTTCCCTGCAAAGTGTCAAGCAATGCTTTACCGTAAACCTGCATAGACACATAGACCGCAGCAGGATTACCCGGTAATCCCAGTAAATAACAGTGGTGATCTGATTCTGGATGAGAATATTCAGCAAAAAAGAGTGGCTTACCTGGCTTTTGTTTTACTTTCCAAAAGATCTGCTCAAAACCAACTTCAAAAGCACATGGCCGAACAAAATCATAGTCTCCAACAGAGACTCCACCTGTGGTTATGATCACATCATGGCTATCTTTTAATTGGTCGAAATATTGTGTGACCTGTGCTGCCTCATCTGCCACATGAATGAGTTCAACATCTAAACCATAATCTTCAAACCAAGCTTTTAGTAACGGGCCATTTGCATCAAAGATTTTACCTTCAGCTAGATCTTCTGCTGTTTCGGCAACTTCATCACCCGTGATCAAAACAGCGACTTTCGGCGCACGATAGACTTCAACGGTTTGCACACCTGCCATACTTAAGGCAGCCAAGCTTCCAATATTTAAAAACTGTCCAACTTGGGCAAGCAACTGCCCGTTCTGGATTTCTTCACCCGTAAAACGGATATCAGCTTTAGGGCGAATATGTTCAGTTAACGAAATTTCTTGTGCTGAAACGACCTCTACTATTTCTTGCCTCGCAACATGTGTTGTGCCTTCAGGAATTTTGCCACCAGTAAATATACGAATTGCCTGTCCTTCATTCAGAATGTCATGACTTTCGCTTCCGGCACGAATCTCGCCAGTAACCTGAAACTTTTGATTATTTAAATCTTCTGCATGGCTACAAAGTGCGTAACCATCTACAGCACTTTGAGAGAAACTTGGTAAATTAATTTCTGAATAAATTTCTTTAGCAAGATATCTACTTAGGCTATTTTGTAGAACTTGCTGAATTGAGTCTAATTTTTTAGGTCGGTTACTAATCAGCTCAATTGCTTCATCCACGCTAATCAACCCACGTTCTGCACCACAACCAGTCATTATTCATAGCCTCCCGGATGTGGTAGATCACGGCAAACATCAAAAATATGCACTAAGGCAGGTAAAATAGCAGCCATTGATTCGCTTGCTCCACCACGGCTTCCCGGTAAAGTCACCACTAAAGAGCGATCAATAAAACCAGCTACTCCACGCGACATTGCAGCATATGGCGTGCGTTTTTGTCCAAATGAACGAGCAGCTTCCATTAAGCCATCTAGCTTACGCTCAAGAAGTGGCTCTAGCGTATCAACCGTAATATCACGCTTACCAATTCCAGTACCGCCGACGGTCATAATGCAAGCATATGATTTGCTCAACTCAAGCACTAAGTTTTTTAAAGTATCCGCTTCATCTGGCAAAATTTGGTAATGGATTGGATCGAATCCTGCTTCAGTTAAAGTTTCAACCACAGATTTTCCGGCAGTATCGGGCTTTCTACCCGCTGCTACGGTGTCTGACAACACAATAACCGCAGCCGAAACAGGTTGACGAAGAACTCGCTTAAAGTGTGATTTACCACCTTTTTTCTTAAGCAATTTACATTGGTCCATCCAGAGTTCTTCTGGTTCACAATGTGGTTTTAACATGTCATAAATAGTTAAGCCTGCAAGACTTGCAGCCGTTAAGGCTTCCATTTCTACGCCAGTTGGACCAATGGTTTCAACTACGGCAATGATCTTTACAAAATCATGTTCTAATTCATATTCAACATCTGCACGATAAATCGGCAGTGGATGACATAAAGGAATCAGCTCATCAGTACGTTTTGCTGCCAAAATTCCTGCAACACGTGCGGTTTTTAATGCATCACCTTTTTCCGTATTCCCTTGTCTTAATAACTCAATACAGTGCGGTGGTGCATATAAAATAGCTTGTGCTTCAGCAACACGATAACTTTCCGGCTTCATTCCTACGTTTTTCATTATTTATCCTAGTATTACATATTTCAGTGTGAGTGCTCATGGCCGGTATGATGGTGATGTTTGTGTTCGTGCGGTGCATCCTTACGAATACAGCAGCCCTCTACATAGTGACTTGTACCATCTGTAAAGAACTCTTCTTTAAACACAGGCACTTCATGCTTTACCCGCTCAACCGCTTCTTCGCACGCTTGAAAAGCTTCACTGCGATGGGCTGCATAAGCAATTGCAATGATTGCTGTTTCACCCACATCTAGATGCCCAATCCGATGAACCACTCGCACATAAGATACCTGATACTTTTTCTCAATTTCCAGTTCAATTTCACGTATCATTTTTTCAGAAAGCGGTTTATACGAGGTATATTTCAAAGCCTTAACCGCTTTACCTTCATGGTGATTACGAACTGTACCCATAAAAATATCAATTCCACCGCATTCTGGAAAAGATTCAATAGGATCAAAAGTATCTAGGCTTAAAACCTGCTCTTGAATACGTGCAAAATCTCGCATGACTTACCCTCCTGCAACTGGTGATAATAAAACCAGAGTACACGGCTCACTTAAGGCAGATTGTCTGGTTATAACGTTATCCTCTATCGCACATGCACATTTTTCCATGGCCTGTGTACATTCCGGATGCAACGAAACAATTTCATTTAAGACATCTTTAACTAAAATATCGGTGGGGAAAACTAACGAAAGATTTTGTGGAAGCAATTTTTCAATTGCACCAAATGATTCGATTTTAATTTGGATAGATTGCTGCATTTATCCCCCAAGCATATGCATACTGATTTTACGGGTTTGTTGATGTTGTAAGGCATGAAAGCCTTTAGCTTTATGCCAAATATAAGGATGGACCAAATTCTTTAAATTTTGGATATACATATCGTATTCTGGTGTACGTTGTTTACTTACCAGCGTTTGAAGTTGTGGTTTAATATTTAAACCCTGCGGTGCAAATAAACAGTTATAGAGTTCACCTTGTGCCGTTAGTCGTATACGGTCACATTGATGGCAAAATGAATGAGTAATGGTAGAAATGATGCCTAGCGCGTAACTATTGTTAAGTAAATATTGACGTGCTGGCTCATGTTGCTGCTCAATCACTTGTACTGAATAATGTGGTTGTAATGCTTGTAAAATTTCAGCTTCGCTCACCACATCTTTATTTGACCAAAGTGCATCACCATCAAGTGGCATGAATTCAATAAAACGTAAAGCAATATGATTAGCGATTGACCATTTCACCATCGGTAGGATTTGATCGTCATTTTTATTTTTCATTAATACACAGTTAATTTTAAAAGGTAGACCTGCATCTTTTGCAGCTTGAATACCTTCAAGAACTGGTTCTAATTTTTTCTTGGTGAGTTCTTTAAATTGAATTGGATCAAGACTATCTAAACTAATATTTAAATCATCTAAACCAGCATCTTTTAATTGCTGAGCGTACTTTGCAAGGTAATGTCCATTAGTGGTCATTGAAATACGTTTTAAACCTAATGCTTTTAAGGCTTGTAAATCACGAACGAAATGGACAATTCCTTGACGCATTAATGGTTCGCCACCCGTAATACGGATGCTTTCAATACCTTGTTGCACCATAAAACTGCAAAACTGAAATAGCGCCTCAAAACTAAGCAAATCTTGTTTATTTAGCCATTCAGGATGTTCAGGCATGCAATACACACACTTAAAATTACAGCGATCAGTTACTGAAATACGTAATTTTCGCTTGATGCGCCCATATTGATCTTGCAAAAGCATTGGCGCAGTTTCAGAGTGATATTGTTTCATTATTTGCACTCATATCGAGAACAGTTCAAATATTGCAAGCACTCATTAAGAGCAATTAAACTTTTAAAATTGCGCCTTAGTAGTGCTTTGATCTTTATTGCAAAATTTGTTCCAATTCTATTTATCATCCATAACTTTTTGGGTTGTATTTGAAATTTCGGCCGTATCGTTTTAGTTTAAACTTTAAAGCTTTACAAAATCAGTGCGGCGTCAACCTTTTATATGCCCTACTTTATTTCTAGCACTTTTCTAAACGGATGGGTACATATTTATGGTACGGTGTTTTAGATAAAGGGTCACAATGCTCACCAGAAATAAGCATGTTTAATTGTGGTCCAATTGGTTCCCCACCTTGAAAGCGCATGCCATAACCATGTGGAAGCGAAACAACTCCTTTTCGCATTCCCTCATCAAAATCTACAGTAACCTGAATTTCTCCATGTTGTGAGATACATTTGATTTGATCACCCATAGCTACATTTAAGGCCTCTGCATCTTCAGGATGAATTCGTAAAGCTCCTTCAGCATCTACTTTTCGCCATGCTGGGTCACGATAAATTTGGTTGGCGTTATAACTACGTCGCTCACCCGACAAAAGTATGAAAGGAAATTCTTCAACGTTAACCTGATGATTTTTTAAATTTGCGAGCTCAATTAACATCTCGGGAATAGCTAAACGTATTTTCTTATCTTTATAAGCTACCAGTTTCCAGACTTCGTCATATTCATGTTGCGATAAAATCATACCTGAACGTTGCTTTAATATTTGCTCAAATAGTTTGACACCTTGTGTTAACGGATTACCCTTATAACCTGCACGGCGTACCGCTTTGGTGTGTAACACAGCATATTGAATCGATAATGGCAATAAAAAAGCAACTGAATCTGCAGAATTGCCAAGTCGCTTGCCAAGAGTGCGATAAATGATAGAGGCAGCAAAAGGGATATATTTTTTATGTCGTGCTAAGGTAAGTCCTAACGCCGACAAGTATGGTAAGTAGGCTGTTTTTTTCGAGTCGACTAAAGCGATTTTTTCTAAAACTGGAAAGCGTTTTGGAATCACCTGCATAGCTTCAAGTAATCGAGTATAAATTTCGCCTTCCGGTAAAGTGTTTGCTTGAGCAGCCAATACGGGATGTCTTAGGTGAAAGCCATTCTTAGGGAACTCAAGATTAAAGCCCGTAAATTCCCATTTTTCAAACTGGGTGTGTGCAGGCAAAATATAGTCCGCTAGTCTCGCGGTTTCCGTCATGGCGACATCGACCACAACCAACAAATCTAATGCTTTAAAGGCTTCCTCATAGGCTGGTGTATCAGGATAGGTTAATAGTGGATTACAACTATCTACAAACACAGCACGAATTCGCTTTTCCCCTGCTTTTAGGATTTCATCGGGTAAAATATTAGGCGGGAAAAACCCGGAAATCGGGAACATTTTATGGTAAACGCTACGTCGATATTTTGGTTTTCTTTCATCCGTATCGGTCAAAATTGGAATAAACATGGTATGCAAATTATTGGCACCTTGTTTTCCAAAGTTTCCAGTCAGTAAGTACAGTAGTTTTTCTAAATAACCATTTAAAGTCGTATTCAAAGTATGTTGAATACCTAAATCGATACGTACACAGCCTCTTTTTGCCTTGGCAAAATCTCGAACTACCTGGTAAATCAAATCGACTGGAACATCTGCTTTGGCAATATAGTCTTCAATTGGAACTCGACTAAATGCTGTTTTTACGTCTTCAAAACCGTGCGTATGCTGCCCAATAAACGCTGCATCATAAAGCTTTTCTTTAATAATAATCGCAATCATGGCTGACATTAAAAAAGCATCAGTCCCTGGTTTTAGCTGCACATGAATGTCTGCTTGTTTGGCCGTTTCGGTAACACGCGGGTCAAACACGACCATGGTTCGATTCGGATCTTTCTTAATATGTTTTAGTGTGTCTCGTGCATTAGGAATGCCATGGGCCTGAAAAGGATTTGTCCCAATGAAAAGTACATAATCTGCGTGTTCAACATCTTCTGTGATATGGCAAGCCTGACTACCGAACAAACGTCCATTGAGCCAGAAATCACCCGTTTTTTCTTGAGCAAGAGAGTTATAAGCATAATAACTTTTCATGGCCAGCAAGAGCTGTCGGCCATACGCTGCGCCGAGGTGGTTACCCTGACCGCCGCCCCCAACAGAAGCAAAAGCAGTGCCGCCAAAAGTATCTCTAATCTGTACTAAACGATCAGCAATTTCTTGTATGGCTACATCCCAACTCACTTCTTGAAATGATCCATCTGGTTGACGTTTTAAAGGTGTGGTCAAACGGTCTGCATGTTGCTGGTAATGCTGTAATCTGGCAGCTTTTTGGCAAATGTAACCTTGAGAAAAAGGATGTTCGGGATCACCTTTAATTTTGACAAACTGGTTATCTTTAATTTCGACACTTAAACCGCAGTTTCTAGAACATAAGATACATGCGGTCACATCTGTTTTACTTTGCTGAGCTGCGTCCATCATTTTTCTGGCTCCGTTTATTTTTATACATCTAGCTAGAATTAAAATAACAAGTTCCAAAATAGAACTTATATATTAGATAGTCAAGAACGCATCATTCTAAAATTTGTTTATAACATCAATTTAGTTTGTAAATTGATAAAATCTAATGTTTAACTTGCTGTAAATATCTCTTTAAAAGCATTGATTTGTTTATATTGTTGAAGCTCATCCAAAGAGTTAATGCTATGAAAAAATAAGTTTTGTTTTTGAAATACGGCGACTTGTGCATGTAAAAGCTTAAAGCACTCTTTTAAACTTAATCGTTGTTTGTCAATTTGCGCTGTTATCGTAAGCAGGCTTTCACGCTTTAATAAGCAAAATGGGTATAAAGCATCTCCATTAATTGAAACATAGGCTACCTGAGCTTGTTTATTTTTGCGTAGTGCGCTGTGTAATTTCGCAACAACTTGCGTAGGTATATACGTCACATCACAGGGAATACACAAAACATAATCTGCTTTTACATGTGACCATGCGCTTTTCATACCCATAAGTGGGCCGAAAAAACCGGAAGCATCATCTTGAAAACATTTAATATCAGGCACAATACTTTGATAAATTGAATAATCACGATGACTATTTACCCAAATTTCAGATACAGATGACTTTAGTTTTTGATGAATTTTGAGTAGTTGCGTATCGCCATCAAATTGCTGCAATAGCTTATTTAAACCATTCATACGGCGGGCTTGTCCACCCGCCAAAATGACTAAATCAGTTACGGGATATCCCTTATTCACACTTCCACCTCTTGTTGGCAAGCTTTAATCAAGCCACGAATCTCAGGTAAACATGAACCACAGTTCCCACCTGCTTTTAAACATGCAGTAACCTGTTTTTCATGGGTAATGTTTTGTGTTTTTATCACGTCGATAATTTTATTCTTACCTACTTTAAAACAACTACACACTAAAGGCCCATCATTATTAGTAGCCGACATTGGCATACCCGCTAGTAAAGCTTTTCGGTGCAAGGCGCTCAAACGTTCTCGTTTAAACAGACTCGCTACCCAATCACGGTCTGGCAATAAATCTGGCGGTGCAATATATAGACTTGCAATTACAATGCCATCTTTCAAAATAACGCTATGGCTCAGTTGTGAAGAGATATCTTCTATGCTTAACCATTCAAAGGTTTCATCGGCAAATGGTAAAAAGCTTTTCAGATTCTTTTGAGTATCGTGAAAAGTTTGACGGTCTGCAAGTTCATAACGATTGGTTTTCACCATTTTGACTTTGGTCCACCATGCACAGTGATGCAGCGATTCTTGGATATACGAATCGTATCCTTCACGAATATAGAGCACGCCTTGCCAAGTGGTATAGAACGGCTGAATGGTTACAGGCGTATGTTTGAACTCGGGCTCACCCGAAATTGCATCAACTTCTGGATTAACGACTTTACCAATGCGGGCGTCGGATGCAACCTGTTCAGTCCAGTGAATCGGTGCAAAAATTTGCCCACGACGTACCCCCGATGAGAAGGTCACACGTAGTACACAACTGCCCCATTTCGAACGAACTTCTACTAAGCCTTGATCACGTACACCAAATTTCAAGGCATCACTTGGATGAATCTCACAGAATGGTTCAGCGCGGTGACTGGTCAAATTTGGTGACAAACCAGTACGAGTCATGGTGTGCCATTGATCACGAATACGTCCCGTGTTCAAAATGAGCGGATAATCTTCTGAAACTGCATGTACGGGATCAATTGCAACCGTCGGAATCAATTTTGCCTTGGCATTTTTATGACTAAACTGGCCCTTGCCAAACAGTTGTTGAACGGCTTTAGCGTCTTGGTTTTTATCCCATACTGGCCATTGCACTGGTTGTAGAGCATCGTACTCAGCATTACTTAGGTTCATTAAACCTTTCAGATTGAAATAACGAAAATTATTACTCTCTTCTCGCAGATCCATGTCTGTATTGTCTTGTGCAGATAACGCTGCATGCTCATTAAAGATGTCATTTGCACTCGCAAAGTCAAAACCATTAAAGCCTAATTTTTTCGCGACTTGGCTAACAGACCACCAATCTGCTTTTGCTTCACCTGGCGCAGGTAAGAATGCGCGCTGACGTGAAATACGGCGCTCAGAATTAGTAACAGTTCCATCTTTTTCACCCCAACCTAAAGCTGGAAGCAAAATATCGGCGTAAGCCGTAGTATCGGTATCGGCACAGATATCTGACACAACGACCAATTCGCATTTCTCTAAAGCACGTTTAACTTGATCGGCATCGGGCAAACTCACGACTGGATTGGTTGCCATAATCCAGATGGCTTTAATTTTTCCAGCTTCAACGGCACGAAACAAATCAACCGCTTTTAAGCCAGCTTGAGTCGCAATAAATGGGCTATCCCAAAAGGTTTGCACTACTTTTTGATGTAATGGATTATCTAAGTCCATGTGCGCAGCCAACATATTGGCTAAGCCACCCACTTCTCGGCCACCCATCGCATTGGGCTGACCTGTCATAGAAAATGGTGCAGCACCAAGCTTACCAATTTTGCCTGTTAATAAATGACAGTTAATAATGCTGTTGGCCTTATTTACGCCCTGACTTGATTGATTCACACCCATTGAAAATAGGGTAATTACTTTTTCAGTCTGCGCAAATTTCTCAAAGAACTGCTGTAATTTATCGAGTGCAATTCCCGTACGCTTTGCCACATATTCAATATCGGCTTCTGGGTGGCTGCTTGCCAAAACATCTTGCAGACCTTCTGTATAAGCCTCTACAAATGCCTGATCGGCATGACCATTTTGATATAGATATTGGAATAGACCGTTAAACAATGCGACATCTTGTCCCGGTAAAATCGGTAAATGTAAATCCGCTTGTTCACAGGTACTGGTAAAACGTGGGTCAATTACCACCACAAACATATCCGGATTTTGGCTTTTAGCCTGCATAATCCGCTGATACAGCACAGGATGGCACCATGCGGTATTAGAACCGACCAATACCACCATGTCTGCATGTTCAAAATCTTCATAACTTGCAGGCACAATATCCTCACCGAAACTACGTTTGTGACCTGCCACCGCAGATGACATGCAAAGGCGTGAGTTGGTATCAATATTTGCAGTACCCAAATAGCCTTTTACAAACTTATTCACCACATAATAGTCTTCAGTCAAAAGCTGACCTGAAACATAAAATGCAATACTGTCACGACCATATTTGTCGATACAAGACTGGAATTTATCGGCAATTTTATTGATTGCTGCATCCCATGTGGTTACAGTCCGATGTGGCTTACGACCAAACATTGGTTGTAAAACACGTGTTTCTAACCCTAAAGTATCCGCAAGACGGCTTCCTTTAATACATAAGCGTCCAAAGTTGGAAGGATGCTCAGCATCCCCCTCTACTTGCACCACAGGTCCTTGAGGTTTTTGTTGGACGTTTACACTAACACCACAACCTACACCGCAATATGGACATGTTGTTTTAGTGATTTTTGCAACATGGTCGGAGCTATCGATTTCAACGCTTGGAATACTATTCATAACTGCTCCTTTCCCTATTTAGCCTGCATTTTTTAATGCAAAATCTCGACCAAATAGCAGTTTATTTCTAAATGAAGAAACAGGTGTTTGGTCTGCAATTAACTCTGCATACCACATGCCATCTTCAGTATCACCGAACAGTACTGCACCGATTACCCGATCGCTTTGAATGATAATACGCTTATAAATCTGGCGTTTTTCATCGTTCAGTATAATGTCTTCATAATCATCTTTCGGCTCAAAATTGCCCGCAGAGAATACATCGACACCACTGACTTTTAACTGAGTCGGCACAGTGGGTGCTTTAAAAGTTAAGCTGCCGTGTTCAGCCAGATGGGTCGCGCAAATAAAAGCTTGCCCCCACAGTGGTTCAACCAAACCGAAAGTTTGACCACGGTGTTCGATACATTCACCCACCGCGTAAATACTTGGGTCAAATGTTTGCATGGTGTCATTCACCAATACACCGCGATTGCAACGTAAACTAGCACTTTGTGCCAAAGCAATATTTGGACGAATGCCCACAGCAAATACCACAAGGTCAGCATCTAAGACCGTGCCATCTTTCAAACGGATTTGTTTGACATGACCATTTTCATCACCAATTAACGCCTCTGTATTGGCTTCGGTAATGATTTGAATGCCTTTTTGCTCAATACTATGACGAAGTAATTGACTCGCACGACCATCAAGTTGACGTTCCATAATACGGTCCATCAAATGCAATACTGTGACATTCATACCGCGTTGTTTTAAACCATACGCAGCTTCTAAACCGAGTAAACCACCACCAATCACGACTGCATTGGTTTTTGAACCGCAGTACTCAATCATAGTGTTAACGTCATAGATATCACGGAAAGTTAAAACGCCTTTTAGGTCGACACCTTGAACTGGTGGAATAAACGGAGCCGAACCTGTCGCCAAAATTAAACGGTCATAATCAACTGTCTGGCCTTTTTCGGTGTAAACCACTTTACGTGGGCGATCAATTTTTACGGCTTTATCACCGGCAATAAATTTAATGCCTTTATCGTCATACCACTTTGGTGGATGCAACATAATGTCTTCAATGGTTTTTTCACCCGATAAAACCGGAGATAACATAATGCGGTTATAGTTACCCCAAGGTTCTTCACCAATCACCGTGACTTCATAACGGTCTGGGGCCATATCAAGTAAATCTTCTAGACAACGCATCCCTGCCAAACCATTCCCGATCAGCACCAGTTTAAGTTTGTCTTGTGATACACCTGTATTGGTAATATAAGTTTTTTGCGGCACCGCATTGACCCAAACACGGCCATCAACAATTTTGCTCGGATAAACTGCCAATTTTTGGTCTTTATCTTCTAAACAACGGCCCGTTGCCAAACTAAAATGTTGTTTATAGATTGGCGATGCAATGACACGCTCACCTTGTAAATCTCCAATAATGCCGCGGCTCATCACATTCGCTTGGCTAAACGGATCTTTATTACTCAGCACGTAAACACGTTTTTCATGTCCTACACGAAAAATTGCTACCGCTTGTCCACCCACTAGCGCACCCGCGCCAGTGTTTGGGGTTAAATCATCGAGTGCACACACATCAATCCATTGATCATCAGGAAGCATATTTTTGTCTTGTACAATATTCATAGAAACTCTCCTTTATGCTTCAACCATTGGAATACGGTCTTCTGAACGTTCAGCTTCAGTTAATGGGCGAATTTGACCACGTTCAGTTGTAAATTGAATGTGTGGATCGGCCTGTTCATTTGCTCCTGCATTGATATACGTTTGGAAGCGTTTACGAACTTCAGGATTTTCCACCGCAGTACGCCATTCGTCTTGATATGTGCCAATGATGTGTTCCATACGGCGTTCAAGCTCGGCAGCCAAACCAAGTGAATCATCCACCACTACAGATTTAAGGTAATCTAAACCGCCTTCCATGTTGTCGCGCCATACACTGGTACGTTGTAAACGGTCTGCGGTTTGGATGTAGAACATATAGAAACGGTCGATGTAACGGATGAGCGTTGCTTTATCAAGGTCAGATGCAAGTAACTCTGCATGACGTGGTTTCATACCACCGTTACCACAGACATAAAGGTTCCAACCTTTTTCGGTAGCGATAATACCCACGTCTTTACCTTGCGCTTCTGCACACTCACGAGTACAGCCAGACACTGCCATTTTTAATTTATGTGGTGAACGTAAACCTTTGTAGCGGTTTTCAAGCTCAATCGCTAAACCAACCGAGTTGTCTACCCCGTAACGGCACCAAGTACTTCCCACACATGATTTCACGGTACGCAATGATTTACCGTAAGCATGACCAGACTCGAAACCAGCAGCATTTAACTCTTCCCAAATGAATGGAAGCTCGTGAACTTGCGCACCGAACATGTCAACACGTTGACCGCCAGTAATTTTGGTGTACAAGTTATATTTCTTCGCAATTTGACCAATCGCGATTAAACCATCTGGAGTTACTTCACCGCCAGCCATACGTGGTACAACCGAGTAAGAACCGTCTTTTTGGATATTACCCAAATAGTAGTCATTACTGTCTTGTAAGCCTGCATGGCTTGGCTCAAGTACGAAATCGTTCCAGCAAGATGCCAAAATATTTGCGGCAGCAGGTTTACAAATATCACACCCTAGACCATGACCATGTTGATGAATCAAATCATCAAAAGTTTTGATTTCATTGACACGAACCAAGTGATACAACTCTTGACGCGAGTACGGGAAGTGTTCGCAAATGTGGTTATTTACAGTCACACCTTGACGTTGCAACTCTGACTTCAACACTTGCGTCACTAATGGTGCACAGCCACCACATGCTGTTGCTGCTTTGGTGCATTTCTTTAATGCACCTAAAGAAGTCGAACCATCGCTAATTGCTTGGCAGATGTCCGCTTTTGATACGTTGTTACATGAACAAATGGTCGCGCTGTCTGGAAGTAAATCTACACCGCTACCACCAGACTTACCTGCTGATTGTTCAAAGCCGGGCATAATCAAGCTTTCAGGAACTTCAGGTAAAGCCAGACCGTTTAACATCATTTGTAAAAGGTCATTGTACTCTTTCGCATCGCCCACCAAAACCGCGCCCAGCAATTTGGTTTTATCTGCATTTACAACAATCTTTTTATAAACTAGTGCATGCTCATCTGCATAGAAATAGCTTAATGCACCTGGAGTCATGGCATGCGCATCACCTACAGAAGCAACATCAACACCCATCAACTTCAACTTGGTGCTCATGTCTGCGCCAGCGAAGCAATGACACTCTTCATCTAAAATGTGTTTTGCTGCAATACGCGCCATGTCATAGCCCGGTGCAACCAAGCCATAAATTTTATTTTGCCAAAGCGCACATTCACCAATGGCATAAATGTTTTGATCTGATGTTTGGCAATAATCATTAATTACAATACCGCCACGCTCACCAATCGCAAGTCCGCTATTACGCGCTAATTCATCCCGTGGGCGGATCCCCGCAGAGAATAAGATCACATCAGTTTCGAGTTCACTACCGTCGGCAAACTTCATCACATGAGTGGTATTTACCCCAGACTCAATAGACTGAGTCGCTTTTTGTGTATGGACTTTTACACCTAAATCTTCAATTTTACGGCGTAAAATCTTGCCCCCTAAGTCATCAATTTGAACTGCCATCAAACGTGGTGCAAACTCAACAACGTGTGTTTCTAAATCTAAATCACGTAATGCTTTGGCTGCCTCAAGTCCAAGTAAACCACCGCCAATTACTACGCCTGTTTTAGCCTTTAAACTTGCTGCACGAATGGCATCTAGGTCTTCAATGGTACGGTAAACAAAACAGTTCTCGCGGTCATTACCCGGAATTGGCGGAACAAATGCATATGAACCGGTCGCCAGCACCAACTTGTCATAGCTAATCACATCACCATGATTGGTTGTTACGGTTTGTGCAGCTGTATCAATCGCCACTGCTTTAGTATTTAAACGCAGGTCAATGCCATACGCATCAGCAAAATCAAAGCGTGCTAAAGATAAATCTTTTGCCGATTTCCCTGAGAAGTATTCAGTCAAATGTACGCGGTCATATGCGATACGAGGTTCTTCCGCGAGAATCGTGATTTCCAGTTCATCATCTGCTTTTTCTAAAATGGCTTCGATGAATTTGTGGCCCACCATACCATGACCAATCATTACCAATTTCATAGTGTTTCTCCTCAAATCACGTTGCTTTTAAGCTGCGTTATTGCGTTCTCAAATAGACGTTGTTTTTTTGCCTTGTGTTCTACCGAGAAGCGAATCAATCTCACAAAGCATGTAGCTGCTTGGAATCCATTTTTCCCACTCGTTAATGACACCCCATGCACAGCAAAGTCATAAAAAGAAATAAAAAAAGCGAGCCCCCCCATAGAGAAGGCTCGCATCGCTGGAACTGAAAAATTAGATAATTCAGATGTAACTTTTTTATGCAATAAAAATAAAGACATGGCCTTCACTCCGACTGAACGTAAATTCTTTGTGTGCACAGTTGTACTCACAAATTCGATCAGAACGGACATCGTTGGCCGTCTTTAAAACTTATGGTCGTCTTCGACCTGTAATTAAGTAAGCATTTTGCATGCCAATCCTTATATAAATTTAATTTAAAATTTTTTTATTTTTAATTTCATATAGATATAATTTCGCCAGCTATCTTATAAAAATAATGTCTTATTCTATTTGCCCCATCGCGGTACACTTAAATGGTTAAGATAAAAATATGTCTTGCCACAAAATGAATCGTATTTTTGCACCAAGACTGACCACATTCATTGTTTAGCTCGCTGAAATGCCACTTAAACTGGATTTTTTGTTTAGTTTTGGATGGCACTAATCTTGCTTAAAACCTGATAACAAAAAACGCGTCGAATTGGCGCATTTTCTTAGCCTGATTTTCTGAACTTATGCCAAAACTCAAAATAGCCCTTATTGATGATGATCATGCGCGAGCAGACTATATAAGAAAAAGTCTGCTTGAAAATGATTTTGAAGTGGTCGCTTGCCTTACTTTGGACCATTTAAATATTTTTCGTCTCGAGCATTTACAAGCCGATGTGATCTTACTCGATATGGATCATCCTCATCGTGACATTATTGAAAGTTGTGTGAGTAGCTATGATCTACCGACTGTCCTGTTCACTAAAAATTCAGATAAAGACACCATCAAACAAGCCATCGATGCGGGAGTAACGGCTTATATTGTAGATGGCATAGATCCTGCCCGCTTACATACCATTTTAGAAATCTCGATTGAGCAATATAAAAAACACAAAAAACTCGAAGGTGATTTAAAAGAGGCTCAAACAAAACTGGCTGATCGTAAAGATGTTGAAAAGGCCAAAGTGTTACTCATGCAACTCCACGGTCTGCCTGAAGATACAGCTTTCCAACTTCTCAGAAAAAATGCCATGAGTCACCGTATAACGATTGGAGAAATGGCACGGCGGTTACTTGATGCCCAAAAATTACTCAACAATCAACTAAAGGATGAATAAATGAGCACATTAGAAAAGACTCAATTACAACTCGGCTATATTCCTTTGCTTGATTGTCTTGCATTGCTTTGGGCAAAACAAAGAGGCTTCTTTGAAGAGGTGGGTTTAGATGTCACTTTAGTTAAAGAAGCATCATGGGCAAGTCTTCGAGACCGTCTTGCTTTTGGTCTATTAGATGCAGCACACTGCTTATCTGCAATGTTACCTGCGGCGGCTGTAGGCACGGATCAAATTGGCACGCCACTACAAACATCACTCGTTTTAAGTGAAAACCGTGCTTTCATTAGCTTAAGTCAAAAACTTACTCATCAACTTGCAATTCAAAAAAATGATATGGCTCAAGTAACAGCGCAAAAAGTGGCAGATTATCTCGAACAAGGTCACTCCATTTCTTTAGCGCATGTATTTAAGCATTCTATTCATCATTATTGTTTAAGAGAGTGGATCGCCTTAGCAAACCCTGAACTTGCACAATCTATCCAGCTTAAAACATTACCGCCACCTTATATGGTTGAAGCATTAGACAAACATGTGATTGATGGTTTTTGCGTCGGAGAACCATGGAATACTCAAGGCGAGCTTTTAGGCTTAAGTAAAATGATTTGCTCAAGTCAAAACATTATTCCACCTGTGGCTGATAAGGTTTTAGCAGTAACTCAAGAATGGGCTGAACAGCATCCACAAACACTGGTCGCACTCACCACGGCAATTATGAAAGCCCAGCAAGAATTGAGTGAGTTAGACGATTTTGCTCCAATTTTAAAATTATTGGTCGAGTTTGGAATTGTGCGCTTCCACTGTTCAGAAGAAGTACATGTCGACAAATACTATATGATTCAGGATATTGTCCGTCATTTAGTAAAAGAAAGTGCACTTCCAAAAGTAGAAGACTTTTATTGGCTGCTCGAGCAAATGCAAAAATGGGATGAACTTCAACTCGACCAAGCACAAATCACAAGCTTGGGTGCTCAATGCATTAATCTTGAGGCTTATGAACAAGCTAAACATCGCTATCGTTCATAACTTTTCTACTCATCAAATCGCCATAAAAAAAAGCTGTCTTTTATGACAAAGACAGCTTGAAAGACCCATAAGACAAAATGCGAAACACGCATTCCTATATTTTCTAGGCTCAACTGATCCATTGAAAATATAGCGCTTATGGAAATGATCATATCTATCTAAGCGTATCATTTTCAGACATTTTCATATCAATAACTGCCACTTGATCAATTTCAGTTCATTATTCAAAACATCTTAAGTCAGTCTTTAAATATTTATCTCTTCTTTAAGCCTTAAATCTACCCATGTCTCACTACAGAATAGCGATGCATCAATTACGCGGGTGAGGTCATAAATTTCATTTTATTTCTTCAAAATAATTTCTCGCATCTGTCTTAATTAAATTAATTTTTTTAGCTCTAAAGTAATTTATTGCCTATGTCATTATATTTAAAAAGATTTATTTATTAATCCTTTTGTAAAACTTAAATATTACGATTCAAATAATTAGATAAAAAAAATTAGTGAAAAATCCTCTAAGTCCCTCCTGTTTTGAGTTACAAACCGCAACAATCATGGCACAAATGGTAATAATAATTAAATTAATAATCATTATCATTCACACCACATAAAAACCTGAGAAGATCTACCATGATCCATGAAAATATTCTCGACTGCATAGGTAAAACGCCACTACTACAATTATCAAGGCTATTCACGCATCAATCGATCTCAGTGATTGCGAAAATGGAATTGTTAAACCCAGGAGGAAGTATTAAAGACCGTCCAGCATTATTCATGCTACAGGAAGGCCTGAAATCTGGAGTGATTAATAAAGATAGTCATATTGTTGAAAGCTCATCAGGGAACTTAGCGATTGCGCTTGCAATGGCTTGCAAAATATATGGATTAAAATTTACTGCCGTTATTGACCCGAAAATTGCCTCAGCAAACTTACAAATGTTGAAGCTCTACAAGGCCAATATCGAAATGGTCTCTGAAAAAGACCAAAACGGCGGTTATTTAAAAACCAGAATTGACACTGTAAAACGACTCTGCCAACAGCTTCCAAATGCTGTTTGGATTAATCAGTATGCAAACCCAAATAACTGGAAAAGCCATTATTTTGGAGAAGCAGAAGAAATCCTAAATCAAATTGATCGCAAGATTGATTACCTCGTGATTGGGGCAAGTACCTCTGGCACGATTATGGGCGTATCTCGTCGCCTTAAAGAAAGATTTCCAGAATTAAAAGTGATCGCAGTCGATATCGTCGGCTCTGTGTTGTTTGGTGGCACATCTGGTCCACGCGAAATTCCCGGGATTGGTGCAAGTACAGTCCCACCGCTACTCTCCCCCGATGAAATTGATGATGTCATTTATGTAGATGACTATGAGTCAGCACTCGGTTGCAGAGAGCTTCTTGAACATGAAGGAATTTTTGCAGGTGGTTCAAGTGGCTCATCAATTTCAGCCATCAAGAAACTGATTCCAACCATTCCTGATGGATCGTGCGTCTTAACACTGTTGCCCGATCGCGGCGATCGTTATCTCGATCTTGTTTATGAAGATGAATGGTTCGAAATGATCAAGAAGCGTCACTTCAATCGAAACGTACGACGCCAAGAAAACCTTACTTTACAAAATGCTGTTTAACCTTCTCCTTAGGAAATATTCATGAGCAATTTGGCTACCCTTCGCTACTTAAGTCAATCAGATTTATTAAATCTTGGCGCAAATCATAGTAATTCATTTATTGAAGCGATTACTGAAGGTTTAACTCTGCATGCAAATAAACAGTTTGTTCAACCTTTAAAACCTTATCTTCGCTGGCAAGGTGCAGACCATATTGCCGACCGTATTATCGCAATGCCTTGTTATTTAGGCGGCAACGACCCGATTGCCGGAATCAAATGGATTGGTTCAAGACAACATAACCCTAAAAAATTCAATATTCCGCGTGCCAGCGCACTGATTGTTTTAAATGACTCAGAAACAAATTATCCAGTTGCAGTGATGGAAGGCAGCTTAATCAGTGCCATGCGAACTGCGGCAATTACTGGTGTTTCAATTAAATATCTAGCAAAAAAAGACTTTTCAGACATTACTGTAATTGGCTGCGGACCAATTGCTCAAATGCAGATTAAGACTGTGCTTGAACAATATGCTCAAGTGAAAAAAATCCATTTATTTGATGTGAACCCTGAAGCAGCTGAAAAACTCAAAGCATTGTTTTTATCAGAATATCCGAATCTAGAAATTGAAATTCATGACAGTGCTAAGTCTGCAATTCAACAAGCTGATGTCCTCATTACCTGCACAGTCTCAGATAAACCTTACATTCCATTTGAGTGGCTTAAAAAAGGCTGCTTTGTTTCAAATATTTCAATTATGGATATTGAGCCTGAAGTCTTCTTAAAAGTCGACAAAGTGATTGTAGATGACTGGGACCAATCAAACCGAGAAAAGAAAGTCATCAATGTGTTGGTTGAGGATGGCTTATTCAGCCGTGAAAAACTGCATGCTGAACTTGGCGACATCATTATTGGTCATAAAAACGGCCGTGAACACGAAGATGAAATCATTTTGCTCAACCCAATGGGCATGGCAATTGATGACATTGTCTGCGCTAAATGGTTCTTCAATGCTGCACAAGAACAAAACGTTGGCACGGTTCTACCGCTTTTATAAGAATAGGAATAACTAAAATGTTAGATCGGATTTACACAGCACAACTACAAAAAACGATAGATGCACTCTACATGGAAAATTATGGAGATTTTAGAGATCATATTTCCTATAAAAAGCCTTATCTGGCAATTACTCTCAATGATGAGTTAGA
Source organism: Acinetobacter sp. 826659 (assembly GCF_000588515.1). Taxonomy (NCBI): domain Bacteria; kingdom Pseudomonadati; phylum Pseudomonadota; class Gammaproteobacteria; order Moraxellales; family Moraxellaceae; genus Acinetobacter; species Acinetobacter sp. 826659. Next base: position 249,252 of record NZ_JFYD01000001.1, read on the forward strand.
ACTCTATTTCGGCTGTTTAAAAGTAGATGGTGTAAATCCTTTCTATGTTACCCAACCCGAAGTTTTGCTTCATAACGTGTTGAGCAATACAACTTCTAAAATTTCTATTTCTGAAGTTTTTAACTATTTAACCAAAGCAACTTGGTGGCCATCTCCACACCATCAAAAAGCGATTGATTATTGGCTAGATAACTTAGTAACGGCTGAAAAAATTCCTCAAATTTTACAGTCAGCCCTTTCATTTTCTTCGCCTTTAATGACCAGTGAATTGCTATCACTGGTAGCTGATCGTCCATTTCATCCGTTCGCTCACTCAAAAGGTGAACTTGCCCCACTCATAACTCAAAAAGAAATTGAGGTGTACTGGTGGGCATTTAAGAAAGATGACGTGATCAATAATATGGAGTCGATTCCTCACAAAGAGCTTCTGTTATCAGAAGTTGAGGAAAGTCTTATTGCTGACAAAATGGCTCAGCTTTCAGATGCTTACTTAGCCCTGCCTTTGTTAGAGACGCAACATCGCTATTTAAAGCTTGAAGAAAATAAGTATGAAGGTATTGACCTAAACCATGTCACCACAATTGGTTTACCGACTTCTTCTTTAAGAACGCTTATTCACAACGCCAATCCTACTCTGCATTTAAAACTCTCAACCAATGCCAAAACATTAGGTGCAATCCGCTCTATGCCAGGCCGTTATTTAATGAATGGACATACCGCATATGATTTTTTAAATGAAGTCATTAATGAAACTGCTTTAATAAAAAATCGCCTCTTTTTGAGTAATGAAACACATTGGTGGGTGCTCGGTAAACAAGAGCCGATTGTAAAAAATTTAGGTGTAATCGGTTGCCAAGTCCGACATTTACCCGACTTTTGCCAAGATAAAAACGTCACGCCAATCACTATGTCAGCTTTAAGCTGTACGTATGTCGACCCTTGGGAAACTTTAGGCGTTGAAGGTGACAAATGGTCATTACTAAAAGACTTAAGTGTTCATTTTATTCAAACATTCTTAACGCTTTGGGCAAAAGGAATCATGCCTGAATGCCACGGGCAAAACACCATGGTGTGTTATGAAAATAATAAGTTTAAATTCTTTGTTTTGCGTGACCACGATACCTTAAGAATATGTACCACAGCCATTGAAAAAAATGGTTTTACACCTCCGGTTTATACCATCGATACCAGCACACCAAACAATCTTATCTTTACTAAAAATGAAGACTTATTTAATTACTTCATTACCTTAGGGATTCAAATTAATCTCTACCCGATTGCTTTAGCGACCTTGAAATATACGGATCGTACAGAAAGCGATTTTTGGGAGATGGTTCAAGACATTATTGAAGATTTTGTAGAAACCCAACCGATTTCAGAACAAACAAAATCACAAATTCAAACCTATCTTTTCGACAATAAGACTTGGCCGTTCAAACAGCTACTTACGCCTTTACTTGCGCAAGAAAGCGACTCAACAGGTATGCCAAGTAAAATCGGAACTACGCCAAACCCTTATCAGAGCTTATCTGTTTCTAGCTATGAGACCATGGATATCTAAATCATGCGCTCATCTCGCCTAGATCATTTCATTATTTTGCTCTGTCAGTTTTTTTCTACTTTCGGGCTCATGGTGCTTATTCCGATCATGCCGCTCTATATGGAAAAACTGACGGCGCATATGAGTACTCCCACTATCTGGGCAGGTTTGGCACTCGCAGCTCCAGCTATTGGCAGCTTATTTACAGCACCAATTGTTGGCCACCTATCCGACACATTCGGCCATAAAAAAGCCTTGTTACTTTCTCTGGCTGGTTTCTGTATTTCAATACTGCTCATGGCGAGTGCCCAGCATTTATACCTGTTTATTTTCGCGCGAATTTTACTCGGTTTTTGCGGTCTTTCCGTGATTTTAAATGCCTATATTTCATATCTTTCTAATGAACAACAACGTGGTGCCGCTTTTGGGCAACTACAAAGTAGTGTCGCACTCGCTTGCCTATGTGGTCCCGTGCTCGGCGGGATATTTATGGATCAATGGCGGGTTGAAGTATTACTCAACGCGACAGCATTTGTTGTGATGACACTCATTGTGATTGCGTCATTTGTATTAACCAATCCCGTTAAAACCGAAACCACAAAAACCAAAGAGAAATCTAAGCTTCCAGCTTTCTTTGATAGAACGATTTTTTCATGGTTAAGCGCCGGCATTTTAGTTCAAGCGGGCGGCTTTGGTTTGGTGTCATGCTTTGTTTTATACATTAGTGAAATAAGCCAAAGCACTCACTCATCGTTATCTGCTGCGAGTTTAACGGGAACAATTCATGCGCTTTCATGGGGAGCCGCCTTTATTGCTGCGACCTATTGGGGAAAAAGAAATGATGATAAAGGAGATTCTTTTAATAACTTTGTTTACGCATCTTTAATTTGCGGCATCACGATTTTCGCATTGATCTGGGTTTCGAATATTTGGCTGGTTCTTGTATTACGACTCATACAAGGCTTTTGCTTTGCTGCCCTTATTCCTTCGATCTTACACACCATTTCTCTAAAAGCTGGCGCTCAAAGCCAAGGAAAAGTGATTGGTATTTCTAACAGTGCCTTTGTCTTAGGACAACTTATTGGCCCAATCACCATCACGCTCACCTACTCATTTTTCAATATTACTGCTGCATTAATCTGCACTTCACTATTTTTTATCGGTGCGGGATTAGTGGTGATTTTGAACAGATTCTTAATGGATACAATTTTAAAAGAGGCACAAGAATGAACTCAATTATTACAACCGATGCATGGTCTTATAAACTTTTCGAACAGTACCTGAATACTTTCTTTCGTGAACTTAAAGTAAATCTTGAAGAGCATATTATCCCAGCTCAAGACTCTCCTTTATTCACCCTATATGCGGAGCAACCCAGTACCCTGTATGTTGCTTATACGTTTAATGCATCTAATACGGCTGTTTATGGCGCAGTTCAGCATCTTTCAACTACGGGTTATCACAGATATCAACGTGGTTTTGTCCTGCAAAACTTAAATGACAATACGTTCGACTCGCTCACCGACCCTAAAAATTTAGTGAAGCTGATTACAGATGAGTTGAATAGTTTATTTAAAGATAAAAACCAAAATAAGAACCTGTACTCTGATATTGCCAATAGTATCGAGAACACAAAATTCTTTTTAGAAAATAAGCCATCTCAAACAGCATCTAAAGTAGTTAGTGGTTTTCAGGCAACCGAACAAGGCATGTTATATGGGCACCCTTTTCATGTGACCTCTAAGGCCAACTTAGGTTTTTCTAAAGAAGACATGAAAAAGTATAGCCCTGAGTTAGGCGCAAGTTTCCAACTTCATTACTTTGCAATCCATTCTTCTTTAATCCAAAAGCTTGTAAGTGAAGAACAGCTTTCTCATCGTATTGAAGATGAAGTTTTAAAAACTGCAAAAGAACGTTTACAAGAAAACTTAGCAAATTACGAGCTAATGCCAACCCATCCGTGGCAAGCTAATTTCTTACTTCAACATCCATCTTTAAAGAAACATTTAGATAGCCAAGACGTGATCTATCTGGGAGCTTTAGGTCAAACCGTATGGCCGACCTCATCCGTTCGTACAGTATGGTTGCCTCAATCAAATCTATTCTTAAAGCTATCAATTGATGTACGAATTACCAGTTTCATTCGTAATAACCCAATGGATGAAATGGAACGCGCGATTGATGCGAGCAAAATTATTATTAATCACAAGATTAGTGAGCAATATCCAGACCTTGTGATTCTGCCGGAGTTAGAGGCAAAAACAGTCAAAATTCCAGAGCTTGAAAGTTCATTTGGCATCCTCTATAGAGCTGGGCTCACTACTGATGTATTAGAAAATACCCGAATGCTGGGCGGCTTGGTTGAAGAAAATGAAAACCATGAAATCCCACTTTTAAGCTTTATTCAGCAAGCGGCACCGAATCAAAATCTACAATCGAAAGATGCGAAAGACTTCATTACTTTCTGGTGGAAACAGTACGTTAAAGTTTCACTGATTCCATTAATTGAGTTGTTTGCAAATAAAGGCATTAGCGTAGAAGCGCACATGCAAAATAGTTTAATGGAGTTTAAAAATGGCTACCCACATCGCCTTATTCTTCGAGATATGGAAGGCATTAGCATAGTTCCAGAAATGATAGAAGACGACTCATCTATTTCTGAAGATAGTACCGTTTGGTTCTCTCAAAAAGATGCATGGACGTTTTTAAAATATTACCTCGTGATCAATCACATTGCTCATCTCATCAGTGCAATTGCACGCGTTACGGCTATTGAAGAATCTGAACTTTGGCAAGCCACCCGCCTTACGCTCATGCAAGAAAACTTTAGCGCCAAAGGCCAGCAATACCGCGACTTATTAATTAATTCACTCACATTACCAATTAAGGCAAATATGTTAAATACGCTCTACCACAGTGGTGGTAATCCAATCTGGATTGAAGTTGAAAACCCTATTTATAAATATCGCGGCGCAGAAACACTTTGCCCTCTTCAACCAACACAACAAACCAATTATAAAACCCTCGCGGAAAATCGCGTGATGGGCCAATTACTAGAAGCGCTTATTTTTGAAAATACTTTTAAATACGAGTTTTCTAAAGGTCAGATCAAGTTTTATATTTCCGATACTGTTTTTTATACCTGCGCGGCTAAGCGACACTTTAGTTTTAAACGAATTAAGCTAGATCCTTCAAGCTTAGTTCGTTCTGATATTACGTTAGACGCTGAAACTCGCCCTAACTTAAAAACACTACTTGCCGACCTCAAAAATATTATTGAAGCTGACCCAGTTAAATGGCAAAACTTTAATGATGAGCTGAATTTAACTTACGTTAAACATGCGCAGACTTTGAGCCAAGCACCTGCTCAACCTTTAAGAGCCTTGCCTTATTTAGAGCAAGAAGCGCGAATTACCAATGCGCATTTATATCACCCAAGTTTTAAATCTCGTATTGGCTTCGATTTAAAAGAAAATCAAAAATACGCACCCGAGCTTTCTGAAGGTTTTACGGTTCAATGGGTCGCGACTCATAATAGTTTATGCAAACTGGTTTTAAGTGAAACCATTAACTTAGAGCAGCTTTATAAACAGCTTTTTTCAGAAAAAGATCTAAAAGCCATTAACGATCAATTGAAAGAGCAAAATATAGATTTTAAAGATTATATCCTCACCCCAATTCATCCGTGGCAGTGGGATAAAATTATTGAATTGTATTATCAAGATGCAATCAGCAACCAACTGATCATCCCGTTAGATATTGAAGGTCCGACTTATTTACCGCAACAGTCCATTCGCACATTATCAAATATTAGTGATATCTCAGCGCTTTCTCTTAAATTGGCAATGAACTTGATCAATACTTCTACCTCTCGTGTATTAGCACCGCATACCGTTCAAAATGCGGCAAAAATGAGTGACTGGCTTTATAACATTGTTGAACAAGACCATATTTTAGAAAAACAGCGTAAGCCTGTTATTTTAAGAGAGATCGGCGGTCTTTCAGTGAACCAGCAAATTGCGCTACCTGTTCAATACGGCGCACTGGCTTGCATTTGGCGCGAAAGTATTTACAGCTACTTAAAAGAAGGCGAATCATCAACACCTGTAACGGGTCTAATGCAAGTTGATACGGACCAAAAACCGCTAATCGATGAGTGGATTCAAGAGTACGGTATCGAGTTCTGGTTAGAAAAGTTACTCACTAATGCTTATTTACCAATCATGCATATTTTATGGTGCCACGGCCTCGCTTTAGAGTCACATGCGCAAAACATGGTACTAATTCATAAAAATGGTTTACCCGTTAAAGCAGCCTTGAAAGATTTCCACGATGGAATCCGTTTTAGTCGTCATCTGTTACGTGAGCCAGAGCTTTTACCTAGCCTACAAGATGCACCAAAAGAACATGCCAAGATTAACCCGAACTCGTTCTTGGAAACCCACTCTCCAAATGAGTTAAGAGACTTTACTCAAGATGCGCTTTGGTTTGTAAATCTGGCTGAGTTAGCGATTTTCTTAAATGAACATTATGACTTCGATGAAATCAAATTCTGGACCATGTTAAGAACCATTATTAATCAGCATAAAGAAGCTCACCCAGAGTTTGCCGAGCGATATGAATTGTTTAACTTTACAGATGACACCATCGATATTGAACAACTCGCAAGCCGCCGTTTCCTTCCAGAAATTCGCTTAAGAGTACAAACCACGCCGAACCCGCTCAGCCTTATTAAGGAAATTGAATATGAATAAGCATTCGATTTCTTTTAAGAAACGAATAGCAAATGGCGAGATGCTCTACGGAATCTTTTGTTCCGTAGCTTCTCCTATTAATGTCGAGCAAATGGCACTTGTGGGCTACAACTTTATTATTATCGACTTGGAACATACTTTATTTAGTACGTCTCAAGTCGAGACCATGATTTTAGCTGCTAGAGCCATGAATCTTGATGTCTTTGTGAGGGTACCGTTAAACGCCAACCATTTAGTTCTACCTCTGCTCGATGCAGGGGTAACGGGTATTGTTTTTCCGCGTATAGAAAATGCTCAGCAAGCACAAGAAGCCGTGAACTATTGTCACTATATGCCTCTTGGGCAAAGAGGTCTCAACTCGACAAGGTTAAATCGATATGGTATGGATGATTTAGCTAGTTTTGTTCAACACGCAGCAAACGAAACGGTTGTCGTTGCCATGATTGAAAGCTTAGAAGGACTAGAACAACTAGATGAAATATTAAAAGTTGAAGGTATTGATATTATTCTGGAAGGTGCTGCCGACCTTTCCCAATCAATGGGAATGCCATGGCAATCTAGCCATCCAAAAGTGAAAGAAAAAGTTCAAGAGATGTATATAAAGACTAAAAATAGTCAAAAGCATTTCTGTGCTATTCCCCGACAACCTGAAGATATTGCGGCATGGAAACAACAATCCGTTCAGCTTTTTGTACTCGGTGATGACCGCAGCATTATTCGCCGTGCCCATCAAAATCATTTGAATTCTTATAAAGAAATCTCATAAATTTTCAGTTGTGTAGAGCGATGGATGCACCTTCCTCTACACAACAATTAATAAAAATAAATTTTATTATTTTTTTGTCCAACAACGATATTGTGAATTACAATCATTCTCACTTATAATTCGACAAATTTAAAATCACTCTCAGGGCGAGACAATGGGAAATAAGATAAAAAGTCACAAACTTTTTACGAGGAAGTCTGAAGTAAAAAATATCATTCCACTCCTTTCACTTGGTGGGGCCATCTTTCTCTCAAACTCGGCCTTTGCAGCCTCAACCTCTGAGACAACAGATGTTGAAAAAAAGCCTGAGGCACTTCCTACAATTACAATTACCGCTTCACGTGCAGATGAACTTTCTACTTCTGCCAAGCAAGTGACCAAGCTAGATGAAAAACAAATTGAACTTTTAAGAAATGGTTCATCTGGCAGTATTGCAACCGTTTTAGCAAAAGCCGTACCGGGCCTATCAGACTCAAGCCGCACCATTACCGATTATGGTCAAACTTTACGTGGTCGTAATGCTCTCATCTTGGTGGATGGCGTTCCAATGAACCTGACACGAGACACATCAAGAGGACTTTCAGCAATTGACCCTGAAAGCATTGCCAACATTGAAGTGATTCGCGGCAGTAACGCAATTTATGGTGGCGGTGCTTCTGGTGGTATTATTTCAATTACCACGAAAGCGGCTGGGGGCGAACCTACAGCTAAAACCGTAATTGGCCTACAAACACCTTTAACAAACTTCCGTTCTAATGCTTTAAGTGGCGATATTCATCAATATTTCACAGGCAGCTTTAACGCTTTTGACTATGCGCTCGACTTTGGTTATCAGCGTATTGGTAGCCCATACGATGCAAGTGGTGACCGTGTTGCACCTGAACCTAGTCAGGGCGATTTATATGATGCCGATGCTTACAGCGTAGGTGGTAAACTTGGTTATCATATTGATGACAACCAATACCTACAATTCGCTGCAAACTATTATAATGCCGAGCAAGACTCAGATTATGCATCTGACCCAAGTGTAAAAAATGCTCCTGCTGGAACTATACCAGCGAAAGCAATTAAAGGCTTAAAACTCAAAGACCAAAATAAAAACGAAAACCAGATATACAATTTAACTTATAACCATAAAGACTTGTTTGGTAATAAGGTTGATGCTCAAATTTATTACCGCGACTTCTTTACCCGTTTTTCACCATTTGATGCACGAAAAAATCCGAATCGGGGTGGAAACGTAGACCAAATCTATCAAGAAAATAACATACTCGGTAGCCGTTTAACTGTTACCACACCGCTTAAGTTTTTAGATGACACCTCACTGGTTTGGGGTGGTGACTTTAGCCGTGAAAAAAGCGAAATGCCTTTAGATACTTTCAATCCTGATATTTATGACCAATCTGGTGGCCTAGATTTTGTAAAAACTGGTAAGCTCATTTATTTACCTGAACTTACCACACAAAGTGTTGGTGGCTTTGTACAGTTAAAACATCGCTTTAATGACCAATGGTCGGCTGAAGCAGGTACACGCTATGAAGATAGCTATGCCCAAATTGATAGTTTTATTCCATTATCACAATTTGATCCTAAAACACAATCATATAAGCCGAACCCTTATGTATATCAAGGTGGGAAAGTAAAAGCTGATGCATGGTTATACAATGCCAATTTGACTTTCTCTCCAAATGACCAGCACTCGATTTATGCATCGTTTAACCAAGGTTTTCAATTACCCGATGTTGGTGTAATTATTCGTAATGCAGATAATACTAATAAGGAAAAAAATTATGAATTATCATCTTCATTTTTAGAACCTATAAAAGTTGATAACTATGAATTGGGCTGGAAAGGAAACTTCAACAATTTCTCTTCAAGTTTAGCAGTCTTCCACTCTACTTCTGATCTAGGTGCTGTGCAATCTTTCAGCAATGGTCTGGCCCTTACTAGAACCAAAGAGAAAGTCACTGGTGTTGAAGCAACTTTTGACTATCTTGACGATGCTAATGTTTGGGGAACTGGTGGTAGTGTTACGTGGATGAAAGGTCGTGAAAAGCCGCAAAACGGTGCTGAACAAGACATGACAGGTTTCCGTATTCCACCATTAAAACTCACAGGTTATATTTCTTATAGTCCAACGGAAACTTGGACGAATCGTCTACAAGCCACTTACTTTGGTTCAGAAGATTACCGCTTAAATGGCAAAAATAGTTTTGGTCGCTATGATGTAAAATCTTATACAACAGCAGATTTAATCAGTAGCTTTGCGCTTAACAAAAAAGACACTGTGACGATTGGTTTAGAGAACATGTTTAACCGCAAGTATTATCCTCTCTATAGCCAATTATTACGAACTAGCGATAACACTAGCCATTTAGTGGCAAATGGTGCAACGCTTAAAGTAACTTATAGTCATAAGTGGTAATCAAAAACTGACGTTGAATGTGTCATAAAAAAAGGAGATCGATGCGATCTCCTTTTTTATTAAAAATATTAAAACCTTATCTATTTTTTCCATGGTTAACCTAAGTTAAACCCACAGAACCACCCTAGCATTCTGCTAAAAATTTTGTTAACTTGATTTTGTTACATATTCAAAATCCAACTTTTCATTTCACACTCCACATCGCTGTGTTTATGAAAACCCATACAAATATGTAGCTTTACCAATATTTTTAATGGGGCAAATCATAATGGAAATCTCACACCGCGAAATTTACGCGCTCGTAGATATTAATAATTGTTATGTGAGTTGTGAGCGACTATTTAATCCCAAACTTATTGGCCTACCAGTCGTAGTACTTTCTAACAACGACGGCTGTGTTGTATCACGTAGTGAAGAAGCAAAAAATATGGGTATCAAAATGGGTATTCCATGGTATCAGATCGAACAAGAAGCTCTTCAAGCAGGTGTACACGTCTATTCAAGCAACTACACTTTATATGCTGAAATGTCACGTCGCTTTTTTTCAGTTCTTGGTGAGTTTTTCTCGCCCGATGATTTAGAAGCTTATTCTATAGATGAATGTTTTATTCGCCTTACCCCTTACCTTCAATCTCTAGATATTCATTCTTATTGTGTCAAAGTCGTAGAAACCTTAGAAGAATGGCTAAGCTTACCTTGTTGTATTGGCATCGGATATTCAAAAACTCAAGCAAAATTAGCCAATCACTATGCTAAAAAAATTAGAAGCTTTAATAGAATTTGTAATTTCACCACTTTAGATCCTCTGCTTCTTGAAGACCTCATGCAACACACTTCAGTCAAAGAAGTCTGGGGAATTGGCTATCAATTAGTCAAACAATTACGGAGTTATGAGATTTATTCATGCTTAGACTTAACTTTTGCCAATGAGCATCATCTAGCAAAAGCTTTTTCTGTGGTTATGGCACGTACCATTCGTGAGCTAAAAGGCCAATCCTGTATTCAACTCGACGATCCTGCAATTGTCACCAAACGAATTTTAGCATCACGCAGTTTTGCTCAAGCTTTGTCCAGCATTGAGATTATTAAACAAGCGCTTATTTTTCATCTTAACCGGGCACATCGCCGTTTAATGAAACAAGAACAGCTCTGTGCCTGCGTTCAAGTCTTGCTTTATGAAAAAATAGATAAACCACCTTATAAAAAAGCATCTTCTCAAGCGATAGGTTTAAATTATGCAACAGATGATTTATGCATATTAACAAAAGCAGCCATGCAGCAAATAGATGTTTTATATAAAGAAAATAAAAAATATATAAAGATTGGAGTTTTATTTTGTGGTTTGCATCCTCGTCAACATCATATTGATGATTTATGGCAACCTCTTGAGTTGATTCAGCAAAGACAACAATTAATGCAAACACTCAGCACAGTTCGCAACCGATTCGGTAGTCACTATTTACAAGTCGGTTATCATTCCCGTAATCCATCTTGGCACATGAAACAATGCCACCGTTCAAAAAATTATCTAACTCGATGGAATGAGCTATTAGTGATTGGAGAGAACTCTATAGCCGTTACACAAAATACATGAACTGTTTTTGTCAATTCAGTTTAAAATAAGCTCCATTAAATTACTTGAAATTTTGTCATTTTTTAACATTGCTAAATCATCGCAAAATTTACAATATATAAGCCGAATTTGGTATACCCTTTCTGCGACGATGAAAACAAATTATAAAAAAATTGTAGAAACATATGCCATAATAAGCAAACTTTGCAGACATCTTGCAAAGAATATTTGCAACTTTAGAGCTGGAGCAATCTGAATGAGTTCGACCATTTTGGTGATTCATGGACCGAATTTGAATTTGCTGGGAAAACGCGAACCAGAAGTATATGGTCATCTTACCTTAGATGATATTAACCAACAACTTATTAGCCAAGCTCAACAAGCTTCACTCACATTAGATACTTTTCAAAGCAACTGGGAAGGTGCCATTGTTGATCGTATTCATCAGGCACAAACTGAAGGCGTAAAACTTATTATTATTAACCCTGCTGCCCTCACCCACACTTCAGTTGCTCTACGTGATGCCCTACTTGGCGTTGCGATTCCATTCATTGAAGTTCATTTGTCTAATGTCCATGCAAGAGAGGCATTCAGACATCATTCTTATTTATCTGATAAAGCAATTGGCGTGATTTGTGGTCTAGGTGCAAAAGGCTATCGTTTTGCGCTCGATTACGCTATTGAAAAAATTCAACCATCTAACCCAAACTAGTTTAGGAATAGTCGCCCATGGATATCCGCAAAATTAAGAAACTCATCGATTTAATGATTGAGTCTGACTTGCAAGCGATCGAAGTTAAAGAAGGTGATCAATCAATCGCTTTAACTCGTCGCAATCCTGTCGTTGCTGCGGCTGGGGTAGCACTTCCGGCTGCTCCTGTTGCAGAAGCACCAGTTGCAAAAACACCGCGTGGAGCAGTTGAAACTTCTCCAATGGTTGGCGTGTTCTACGCTGCTCCAAGCCCAGGTGAAGCACCATTTGTTAAAGTAGGTCAAACAGTATCTGCTGGTGAAACTTTGGGTATTATTGAAGCAATGAAAATCATGAACCCAATTGAAGCAACTCAAAGTGGCGTGATTGAAGAAATTTTAGTGAAAAATGGTGAAGTTATCCAATTCGGTCAACCTTTATTCCGTTATCGCGCGTAATTACCCCGGGGACGTCTATGTTGCAAAAAGTTTTAATTGCAAACCGTGGTGAAATCGCTTTACGTATTACCCGGGCTTGTAAAACATTAGGAATCAAGACTGTTGGTATCTATTCAGATGCCGACAAGGATTTGATGCATTTACGTTTTGTTGATGAAGCAGTATGTATTGGTCCGGGCGCAAGTAGTGATAGCTATTTAAATATCCCGGCAATTATTACTGCTGCAGAAATTACCGGTGCTGATGCTATTCACCCGGGTTATGGTTTCCTTTCAGAAAATGCTGAGTTTGCTGAAATTGTAGAGAGCTCAGGCTTTACTTTTATTGGCCCACGTCCAGAACATATCCGCCTTATGGGGAATAAAGTTTCTGCGATTGTTGCCATGAAAAAAGCTGGCGTACCTACTGTACCAGGTTGCGACCATGCAGTAACCATCCACAATGCCTTGGCAGAAGCGAAAGAAATCGGCTTCCCGCTTATTGTTAAAGCGGCTTCTGGTGGTGGTGGTCGTGGTATGCGTATTGTTGAGCGTGTAGATACTCTACTAGAATCAGTTCAAGCAGCGCAGCGCGATGCAGAAATGTGGTTCGGTGATGATACCGTTTACATGGAACGCTTCTTACAAAAACCTCGCCATGTCGAAGTTCAAGTTCTTGGTGATGGTAATGGTCATGCAATCCATTTATATGACCGTGACTGTTCATTACAACGTCGCCATCAAAAAGTACTAGAAGAAGCACCTGCACCAAACCTACCAGAGCAAGCTCGAGCTGATATTTTAGAAGCTTGTGTTCATGCATGTCAGTTGATGCAGTATCGTGGTGCTGGTACGTTTGAATTCTTATTTGAAGACGGTGAATTCTTCTTTATTGAAATGAATACTCGTGTTCAGGTTGAGCACCCTGTAACTGAAATGGTTACCGGTGTCGATATTATTGAACAACAGTTACGTATTGCTGGTGGCCTAGGACTAGAGCTTCAACAAGAAGATATCAAAGTTCAAGGACATGCAATTGAATGCCGTATCAATGCAGAAGATCCAACAACCTTCTTACCTTCACCAGGTAAAATTGAAAGTTTCTACGCACCAGGCGGTGCTGGTATTCGTTTAGATTCTCATATCTACCCAGAATACAGCATTCCACCTTACTATGACTCTATGATTGCTAAACTGATTTCTCATGGTAAAGACCGTGAAACTTCAATTGCTCGTATGCGTCAAGCGCTAGATGAAATGATCCTTACGGGAATTAAAACAAATATTCCTCTACATAAAGATCTTATTTTGCAAGATAAGAGCTTCTGCTCTCAAGCAATGGATATCCATTACCTTGAAAAACACTTGTTAAAGCAAGTCGAAGAAAAGAAAGCTGAAACTGCGTAATAAAAAAAGCCTCTTATTTTTAAGAGGCTTTTTTTATATCTATAATTTTATGGTAATACCCGACGTAAAGTCGCAAAGCACTGCTCACCTTTAGCTGTTGAACAGAAATTGATTGTATGGTCGTTTTTCCATTGTACAAAATACTGTGAGACATCACCTGTTTGGTCTTGTTTCTGACCAGAACAATCTACTTTATTATTGTCAAATTTAATTTGCATTACTAAAGCGGCTAGCTGCTCTTTAGGGTCATCAGATGGTTGATATTCATAAATACCATAAGACCATTCCTGACCGCTTTTGATCACTACATCATTACTACTACGAAAGTTATAATATTCCACACATTTCTTATTATTTGGAATTTCCATTCCCCATAATCCCATAATTTCAGGGCGCGTAACAATACGTATAGCATTAGGATTACTTGCAGTCCGAACGGGTTGTTCAGCTGGCTGTTGAGTAGCCGTTTCTGCCACAGCTAAACCAGAACAAGCCCACAATAATCCAATAATATAAATATTTTTCATAGATTTATTAATCATTAAACGCATGAAGTTAAGTTAGCATATTTTTTGACAAAATCACTGCTCCATAACCATATAAAAACAATATTTTTCAACTGTAACGTGCCACAACAAGTCATCAAACAATTTTATATTTACTTGCTTTTTTCAATATAAATTCTTTGTTTTGCATGATCTCAAGCTTAGGTAGTTGAAGAATCGACTTGTTTCGGAAGCCACTTTACAAAGCACAAACCTAAGAGCACAACCACGCTGGCCCACATAAAGATGAGTTCACCAGAAAGAATTTTCCAGAAATGCCCAGCCAGAACACTACCGAAAGCTACACCTAACCCCCACATGGTACTATAAAGTGCTTGTCCACGCCCTTGCTGTCCAGCAGAAAAGTTTTGAAAAATAACTCTCATTGCGATCAAGTGAAATAAACCAAAACTAAAGGCATGTAAGCACTGCGCAAAAAGTTGACCAATAAAATAATGTGAAAATACTGCAACTAGCATCCAACGTATGCTTGTCACTAGCAGACACACTATCACTAAACTGCGCCACGAAAAACGTTGAAAAATCTTTGAGGCAATTGAAAACATAAAAATTTCAGCAAAAACGCCCATGGCCCATAAAGATCCAATTTGCGTGGTATTAAAACTTAAAGATTTCAAAAAATTACTATAGAAACTATAAAAAGGCGCATGTGAAAAAAGTAGAATAAATTCAATTGCAAAAAATGCAGCCACTGCTGGGCGTTTAAGAACAGGAAGTAAAGGTTCTAAATGTTTTTGGGAAGTAGGTGCGCTATCAGGTTCGCGGATTGTAAAAGACCAAATAAACGCTAGCGACGCGATAATTAATAGTAAAATTGGGAGCATTGAAATATGCACTATTTCTAAAATAGCCCCAATAGTGAATACCCCAACAATAAACCCAACCGATCCCCACTTACGAATTTTGCCGTAAAGTTTAGCTTTTTGATCACCCAACCAAAATAAAGTCACTCCCTCAAATTGAGCTAAAATCGCATTTTGAAAGAAACTAAAAATAAGCATAAGCAAAGCAACTGATTGAAAAGTATTTGGCACTATAAAAATAGCCAACCATATACATGACTCCATCCAAGTTGCTATCCGAACAAGCAACATCCGCCTACCAGATTTATCAGCAATCCAACCCCAAACTAAAGGCGCAAAAAAACGAGTTACAATCGCAATTGAGGATAAAACACCAATTTCTTGATAATTAAATCCCTGATCTTGAAGATATAAATTCCAATAAGGCATGAATGTACCTACAATGGAATAGTAAAAAAAGTAGAATCCACCAAGTCGAGTTTGGATAGTAAGTGGTTGAAACAATTTATAAACCTTTGTATTTTCATGAGGTTAAAATTCGGGATAGCTGTCACGCATGTAGCCATTTGTCTTTAGTACTACTAAGCATCCACAAATTTCAATTCGTAGATTCACCGAATAAAATACAATTAAACATATCAGAGCATCTCAGCCTTTCAATTTTAACACTTTGTTTTCCAATACAAATCATTAAATTATTGAGAATCGACTTATCTCTATAAGTATTTTTTATTGATAAGAAAGAATAAATAAAGAAAAGAGAACTGTAATTTAATTTGTACAATCTGTTAACTTGTGTAAAAATACATTTAATATTCATAAGGTATATATTTATCAGATGTTTTTTCTTATTTTTTTAATTTGTCTTTTTCTGTTTTTACTCATCTTGAAACAACATTACCGCTAACCACTTATCACCCCTACTTTTTAAAAACCTAGCTGCTTCTTTAAAATTAGAACAATTAAACACCAAATTTATAAACCACTTTTTAAATGCTAAGTGTTCAACTCAAATCCTAAAAATATACTCAACATAAAATTCCAATAAATTCTTAATAAGTTACTGTAATAACTATCGCATCTGAGTAATTACCTGGAGCTGTTGAAATAGTGGTACCTTGCGGAATTTTTCCATAGACATTTGTACCCTGAGAATTGCCCGAACCTGTTTTAGAAACACCTCCAGAACCTCCAACTGCGCTTACACCACCAGTAGTATCCCATACCGCACTATAATTCGAGTTCTGATATAACTGATACGGGATGTATTGACCACTACCATTTGTCATCTGCCTAAAGCCACCAGCAATACGGTTATTCCCATCCCAAATAAATACTATATGGCAGGCCATTATTACAGGTCGTATTTACCACTCCTTGAGCTGTATAATCACGAGTAGTCTTACCAATATCATTGATATTGCCAAAATCTACATTTGATGTGGAATCTAATTGGCACATACTCGGTACAACATAATTAGCAGTGATAGTGGTATTGCCTGAGTCCCATCCACCTCCGCTATCACCTTCACAGACAGTGCTAGAGCTTGCTTGCATATCCCAAAAAAGTTGAACCGTACCCGTATATGTCCCTTTAGGATAGGCAATAAGAGACCCTGTGCGGGCTGGGACTTTTACATTTACCGAGTAACTAATAATATTATTTGAAGCGACCGTTCTCACTGGACCATACCAGACATTTGAGCTTTGGTTGGTGGTAGAAGATCCAGCACCACCTACAGTTGCTGTGACGGTGTAAGGTAATGAAACACTGTTATTAGTATTTGTGGTTCCCGTAAATACGGTTTTCATGCACATATAACCTGAAATTTCAGGAGTAGTACGCCCTCCAAGACAGCTAATCGTGCCAGAGAAGTTAATGTTTGCGTCACTATTAATAGTGGCAGCCGTATAAGTATACGTACTATTAGTTGTTCCTGTTACCGTACAAGCCGCATGTGCAGAGCTAAAAAATGCATATAATATAAAAAACAGAACAGGTGCTAAAATATACTTTATGGCCAATGAAAACTTTTCACTCTTCATCCAAAAACTATGACTCGCAGTAGTTATCGACATACATAAGGCCCCAATTTTTTAGCACTGTATTGCTTATTTTCATACGCAAAATTAACTTGGCATGAGCCATGATCCAGAAGATCCACTTCAAGTTTGTTTTGTTTTAACAGGTTTGGAATAAATACTTCACCGTCGTAGCCAACTACCCCATTTTGTTGCCCATTAATGCGAACCGTATAACCTGGTAATAAAGGTGAATTGTTGGCATCAACAAGTTTCACTAATCCTGAAATGACCTGATGAGCGCCGAAGTCAATCAAAGCTCCTTGGCGATAACCTACAAATGCTGTTTGGTTAGTGGATTTAACATCCCACTCTAAAGGTAAATATGATGGATCTAGATAGATATGATGAAGCTGATAGGGTCTTAAATTTGCAATTAAGAATCGACCGGTTCCATCAGTTGCTCCTAAATTTACCCCGCCATTTAAAATTTGACTTTGTGGCCCAGCATTAGTTACAACAGCGTAACCATCTCCAATTTCATTGGCCGCAAAGACTCGCCCTGCTGCCGCAACCAATGATCCTGTCGCTGAAAGCGCAACTTGGTCGTTATCCCCAATTCGGTTGTATCGACTTGTCAGGTAAGCTGCCCGAGCACGGTAAGAAGCATAAACCGATGCATTGTTTTGATTCGCATCTTGATCGCGCTCAACATAGCCTCCCCATCCAAATGCACCGATTTGTGGATCACTAAATCCATTTATTTCTTGTCTATAGGTTGTTTTACCACTTTCATTAGAAATACTTGTAATCGCATTGACTCGGCTAGACGGTGTATAACGCAGCGCAAAGTAAATGCCATAGTCTTTTTGGTTTTCATAATCTTTATACGCTGATGCATAAAAGCCCCAGTTTTTGTTCAGGCTTCCGCTTAAATTGGCAGATACTAATTTATTAGCATTGTCGCTATATTTGATCTGGTTATAACCCAAATAAACGCCATAGCCTGCATAAAAATTATAGTTAATTCCTGCCCTAAAAATCTCATCTGCCAGCGCACTGTAGCTCAGGTAGTTCTGCGGTTCAGAAGTCATCTGGTTATCTTTTAAATATCGAACTTGAGACACACGGGCAAGGTCAAAGTAATTATCAAATACTTTACGGTAACTGGTATTAAACGAAATATTCTTGCTGATACGCCCTTCTAATCCAAGCAAAGCAGAATAACCGTTTTCATCTTTATACTGACTCGCTGCAATATCAGCATTAATCACCCCAAAGCCAAATAGGTTCTTGGCAAAACCAGTGCCCAGGTTCGATAAGCCATCTGTTGAAGCCTCTGCACCACCACTTAAGGTCAGTGAGTTGCTGTAACCGTATCGAATCGCACCCGAAGCAAAAGTGGCATCATCATAATCATTTGAATACAGTCCGTAGTTATAGCGTGGAACACCAACATCTACTGAAAATTCATTAATGCCTTTTGCCAGAATTTTAGATGAAAAATAGTAAGCCTGTTTAGTAATGCTCTGCTGGCCCGTTGCATCGGTAGTCACAAGAGTCACTTCATTGCCTGAAATAAACGGAAGTTGTTTAATGTCAAATGGACCGGATGGCACAAGCCCTGAATAAATCTTTTGTTGGTTAACGTATAAATCTAGTGTTGAAGGTAAAGCTGCCGAACCGGAAAATTGCGGCAGTGCCGAGGTAACAAGATCACCTCGTTGAGTATAAGCACTTGACCACTGGAAACCTGCCAAACGTACACTGCTACCCCAGTCAGAACTATTGGAAATAAAGTCCCCTAAGGTATATATCCTGATTTTTTCAGGGTCTACGTACTGCCACTTACTCTCTAAGCGCACCCATTTTTCATGGCTATAACTATTTTCATTACTACCGTTGTATAAAACGCCCGAAGAAAAGTTACCGATTGCGCTGTTAAAGATCCCTTCTGCCGAACCTGAGAAAACATTCTCGTCATTGGTTATGGTGTTATACAGACTATAGTTCAGAATAGCTGCGTTTAAGGGCTTCATTTTTAGCAAATGAGGACTGGTGATCTGCTGGCCATTTAAGTCAACTGAATAATCCGTCAACATGTTCGATGGAACTTGCAAATTTAGAGCCTGCTCATTCTCTAAATATTTAAACTGGATTCCTTTTAGTTCATCAATACAGACCCATTGGTTATCAGGAGTCTGTTCATCCATTTTCACCCTTAAAACCTTCAAGTCACGAGAACGGATATACAGCTTTCTATCTTGATCTTGGCGCACCGAGATCAAATCTGTTGAAATACTCGAATTAATAGAAATCTTTAAGAAAAGCTGTGTGTACGCCTTATCAGAGATGAATACCTGATGAGACGAGTTTGTAACTTCCGGAATACTTGGTAAAGCAGCATTGGTGCTATCTTGCAATGATTCAGCAAAAGCATGAATCGGCAAGTACATAACACATAAGGCACTTACGAGATATTTCATGTGTGCCTCTTTAAAGAGATGTTTGCTTACCGTTAATATTCAATGAAATATTATATTTATGATCCGTTTGAAATTTAAAATCAGGGCTAATATTAAAATTTCTTGCTTTACCAGCAAGAATATAACCATTCACTGTATTTACTTTAATGGCATAGCTTTTATTCGCTGTTGTATCAACAAGCGTTAAATTGCTTAAAAGTGCATGTCGATTTCCAACATTATTAATTATAAGAGAGGAATTATTTTGCTCTTGTTGTATTGACCAAGTAAGTTTAGTAATTGCATCTTTATTGACTACAAATAAAGGCAATGACGAACGTAGTAGTACATTAACTCCCTGATCCACTTTACGATTATCAATCGGTTTTGGTAGTTCATCAATAATTATACGATAGGTTTGCTCACCAGAAACTGGTACTGGATTAATTCTAACTACACGTAAGTTATAAGAATCATTAGGTTGTAATTTTAAAAATGGTGGACTAACCGCGATCTCATCTGTAGGTATTAATTGATCTTGCCCAGCATTTTGGCGCCATTCAAATACACGTACCTGCAAATCACTACTTTCATTTGACTGGTTATATAAACTAATTGAAGAAGCCGATTGATCATTTAATATTTCAACGCTTACAGGCGAAAGACGAATTGATGCAGCATTCAGCATACTAGGCAAAAATAATAATAAACTTGTAGTAACAAAGATATTTTTTCTCATGATTTGCCCAGAACGACTTTTCTCAAATTAGGCTAGCTCTCTAAATCAAGAGCTAGCAATGACACAATAAAAATTATTAAAAATTAATAAGTCACTGTTACTGTTACTGTGTCAACATAGCTACCAGCACTTGGTAAAGTTGAGCCAGCTGGAATACGACCATAGACGTTAACTGTTTGTGGCGCACCAGTACCTGTACCGCTATAAGCAGTAGTTGCAATACCAATTGCTGTTGCACGGTTAGTGTCAGAGAAAAGGTTGTAAGGAATATATTCGTTGCTAGTTGCCCCGCCAATCATACGACGTTGAGTCGTTTGAGCATTTTTGCCGGCATCGAAAGCCAAAGTCCATGGCACAGTGTTGTTACATAAAACTTTAATTGCAGTACCACCTGTCGTTGTGGTGTCTGCGTCTACGTTGCTCGCAAGAGAACTTAAAGTACCAAAATCTAAAACTGCGTTAGCTGTTGTACCTGTAGCTGAAGTATTCAATACACAGCTATTTGTAATTGTTGCTTTAACAGTCAAAGTACCTGTTGCAGTTGCAGCATTTGCCGCATTGATAGACATTAAACCCAAAGTAATTACTGATAAAATGAGAGACTTTTTCATGGTTAAAAACCTTTTTACATTACGCCAATAAAATTAATAGATGTAAAAACTAGCCTTCCCCATCACAATCACTAGCTTTTCTGATTGTTTTTTCAAAGCGTTATTTTTTTACTCTACTTACGGCGCATAATACAAAAAAACAACAAAAACACTAACATAACTTTCATTCTAAATATCAATTAATAATTCAACTTCTGATGAATTTCTCAATTATAAAAATTTTTATGGTTTATCATGCTTTTTATATCAATTTTCGATACTTCTATCTAGGTTTTGTTAGTTTTACTAAAAAAATTATAGATTTTCATTAGTTAAAGTTTACCATCACTTTTAGTATTTTATATTTTTTTAATTTTTGGTAAAAAAATAATGAACAAAAAGTAAGCTACTGATTGTTCTATATATTTTAAATGAATAAGAAAAGAATATTTTATGAATAAGAAATCTAAGTAACTTATCGATACTTCTAAGATTTTTTAAGAATTTTCAGCACTTACACAATTTCCCTTTAAAAGAAGAAGGTCCTGCTAGCTTAACTATTTCTAAAAATTAAATGAAAAATTAAGCCAATAAAACCACCTCCCATAGCAAAACCCAATTGTATATAGGCTTTACCATACCAAGCTAACTCTCTGAATTGATAATCTGCACTTTGCGACCCAATTACTAAAATATTTTTAATGTCCCAGCTATGGAATCCTTTAGGTCTTTCTGCAAAAAAATCTAGAATAGGTGTAAACCCAAAAACAAATAAAATACCGAGTAAGGGATAAACGATAGATCCAGGAAATATAGGATTATTCTTTCTTTCCATAGAGTCAAATATTATAGTTGCAGCAACTAATATACTTTGTACTAGAGCGACTTTTTTGAAAGTATCTAGATCAAAACCTAGATAGAACATTAAGGTTAAGAAAAAAACCTCGGTGAAAAAAACAGAGCAGATTAATAGTTTCCAATTCATTTCAGTCCTTAAATGATTTTTTAGAATCTTATATAGTTGTAGTAATTTCTATTAAAAAAATATTTTAATTTATTTATATTAGCAAAAAACAATTAAATAGCACAACATTAATTAAATCAAAAAAATATACAAATAAAAAGTTATTATTAATTAAATCTAAAGTTAAATCTAATTAATCTGCATCCCTTTTAATGAAAATACTTAATAGAAATATTCTTTATTACAGCTAAAAATTTATAAAATATATCAATTTAATAATTAAGTATTTGATAATTTATTTAATCCCCTAAATCTCCAAATTAGATATTAATAATCGCTTAAATACTTTTTTAAAAATCTATTTCTAAATTGAGTGAATCACAGCTGTACTGTTTATTTTCTCTTGAAACTAACAATTCCACACTTGTAGTTTCACTTGCTTCTTGGCAAGGTATGTACCAGTAAAACATTAGGAATTTGTTCCAATATGGCGAGTCCAGCACAAATCATTCGACATAAATTTCTCAATACATTCTTTTCGCGCCATTCTCTCTGGTTCTTATGTATTTTTACTGCACTAAGCATCACCTGGTTTCGAACCGTATACACCCCTCACAGTATCTATTATTTTATTTCTGATACTCTCCTTAACGGGTTATGGGTGCTTACAGGTGCACTAAGTTTATTAGGTCTTTACGATGTTTTGCAGAATAAACATTCTATTCTAAGAAACTACCCAATTATGGGGCATTTCCGTTTTTTGTTTGAAGATATACGTCCAGAAATTCGCCAATACTTTATTGAAGCGGATCAAGATGCTCTACCTTTTTCGCGTATGCAAAGAAGTCTAGTTTATCAGCGTGCTAAAAATGAAAATGCAGATAAACCATTTGGTTCAATCATTGACGTTTATCAAGAAAATTATCGATTCATTGTCCATTCAATAAGCCCTTGCCCACCAGCAGATCCAAAGAGCTTTCGTATTCAGGTGGGTAATGCACAATGCCTTCAACCGTATAGTGCATCAATTATGAACATCTCTGCCATGAGCTTTGGTAGTTTAAGTGCCAATGCAATTCGCGCGTTAAATAAAGGTGCGCAGTTAGGTGGGTTTTATCATGATACTGGCGAAGGTAGTTTAAGCCCTTATCATCTGGAAAATGGTGGTGATATTGTTTGGCAAATTGCCAGCGGTTATTTTGGCTGCCGTACTTTAGATGGGAAATTTGACGAGCAAAAGTTTGCCAAGCAATCTCAATTACCACAGATCAAGATGATTGAGCTGAAGCTTTCCCAAGGTGCAAAACCAGGTCATGGTGGTATTTTACCTAAACATAAAATTACCGCAGAAATTGCTCAAATCCGTGGTGTTTCTCGCGATCATGACTGTATTTCTCCTGCAAAGCATTCTAGTTTTTCTA
The DNA here is from genome assembly GCF_000588515.1 of Acinetobacter sp. 826659. Lineage (NCBI taxonomy): Bacteria > Pseudomonadati > Pseudomonadota > Gammaproteobacteria > Moraxellales > Moraxellaceae > Acinetobacter > Acinetobacter sp. 826659. The sequence continues at coordinate 272,414 of NZ_JFYD01000001.1, forward strand.
CCCCTATTGAAATGATGCATTTCTTACAGAAGCTGCGAACATTATCTGGCGGCAAGCCAGTTGGTTTTAAACTGTGTATTGGCCAACCTTGGCAATTCATGAGTATTGTTAAAGCAATGCTTGAAACAAAAATTATTCCCGACTTTATTGTTGTGGATGGTTCTGAAGGTGGTACTGGTGCAGCACCAATTGAGTTTAGTGACAATATTGGTACCCCATTACGAGAGGGCTTACGCTTTGTCCATAATACTATTGTCGGTGCAGGACTCAGAGATCAAGTTAAAATTGGCGCGAGTGGTAAAATCATTAGTGCTTTTGATATCGCTAGCACTTTTGCACTCGGTGCAGACTGGGTTAATTCAGCACGTGGTTTCATGTTTGCAGTTGGATGTATTCAGGCACAAAGCTGTCATACCAACCAATGCCCGGTAGGTGTTGCAACCCAAGATAAAGATCGTCAAAAGGCAATTGATGTACCGACTAAATCAGAACGAGTATTTAATTTCCATAAAAACACATTGCATGCATTATCAGAAATGATCGCTGCTGCGGGTTTACGCCATCCTTCTGATATTAAAGCTCATCATTTGGCTCAGCGAGTAAATGACCGTGAAATTAAGAACTATGCTCAGTTACATTTTTTCTTGAAAGAAGGTGAACTTTTACAATCTGAACTTAATAATAACGATGATAATTTCTACTATCGAATGTGGAATATGGCTGATGCCAATCATTTTTAATTTATATTAATTTTTATAAGTTGAGCATCACCTTTATAGTGTGATGCTCTTCCATATTTAAACCTAATATGTGATTTTTGCTTAAATTTCACTCCCCTTTTAATTTGTATTTAATAGATTTTTCACCTAATATAAAAGTATAAATAACGTACACATTTTAATTTTATTTAATAAAAATTTTTTAATGCTTATAACAAGAAGGTACATCATCATGTTGAAAAAAACATTCATTTCTTCTTTTGTTGCAATCGCTGTAGGCTTAAGTAGCTATGCTGTTGCTTGTACACGTGCCGTATATTTAGGTAATAACCAACATATTATTACTGCTCGCTCAATGGACTGGAAAGTTGATACAGGGACCAACTTATGGATTATGCCAAGCGGAGTTAGCCGTGACGGTAGTGCTGGTCCCAACTCAATAAAATGGACGTCGAAGTATGGAAGTGTAATTGCAACAGGTTATGAAGTTTCAACAACAGATGGGATGAATGAAGCAGGTTTAGTTGCTAATATTTTATGGTTAGTAGAGTCTGAATACCCAGATGCAAAAAAGACAGATAAGCCTTTATTAAGTATTGCAGCATGGGCTCAATATGTACTTGATAATTTTGCAACTGTAGATGAAGCCGTTAAGGCCTTAGAAAAAGAACCCTACACTATTATTACCGACAATGTTCCCGGTGAAACACGGCTCACCACCTTACATTTATCTATTTCTGATAAAACAGGTGATAGCGCAATTATTGAATATATTGGTGGAAAACAAGTGATTCACCATAGCCGAAGTTATCAGGTCATGACCAACTCACCTACTTTCGATAAACAACTTGCACTTGTTGAATATTGGAAGCAAATTGGCGGAACAATTATGCTTCCCGGTACGAACAGAGCATCTGATCGCTTTGCACGTGCATCATTTTACATTAATGCTATTCCTAAAAATGATAATACAAAACAAGCACAAGCCTCTGTATTTAGTGTGATTCGCAATGCATCTGTTCCCTATGGATTAAATACTCAAGAAGAACCTAATATCTCTTCGACTCGCTGGCGAACTGTTGCCGACCACAAACAGATGCTCTACTTTTTTGAATCCGCTCTCTCACCAAATGTATTTTGGGTTGACTTAAAAAAGATTAACTTTAAAGATGGTAAAACACGTAGACTTGATTTAGGACCTGATCAAAGCCATATCTATGCAGGTGATGCCACCTCTTCCTTTAAAATTGCAAAACCATTTGTATTTTTAGGTCCAACTACGCGTTAATTTATGTCAAAATTTATTACTCTTAACATAAATAATATTAAACATACGATCTTGGAATTTATATGATGAAGAAATCTCTACTCTTATTGGGTTCATGTCTACTTACTGCGGCTTGTAGCACCACACAGGTTAGTACACCAGCTCCTAAAGAGGTAAAGACAGCTGGTCAACTAAACTGCTCACCAACTGAACTATGCCCAAGCTTATTGGTTAAATGGAATGAAAATCAAAAAAATCAGCTTCGAGTAGATGTTCATTTAAGTAGTAGTTATAACTTTTATGATATTAACGCTTTGACCTTTGATATTGATGGCAAACGATTCAATTACGAACCAGCTCAAGCCACTGAAAAGACAAATGTGAGCCGATTAGTACCTAAACATTCAACCACTTACTTTGTTATTCCAAGTCAATTCTTGCAAGAATTTAAAAATGCTCAAAATGTGAATGTTTTAATCAAAACAGATAAAGGAACAATCGAGCGCAATATGTATAGTCCACAAAAGCAGTCTTCAGTTTATAAAAACTTTATGCAGCTTTATCAAAATTCAAAATAAAATACAGAGATTAAGTCGTGCATCTATCTAGAATTTTGGATAGATGCATTATTTTAATAATAAAAATGTTTTGGCTTTGCATGTAAAAATGCCGGAATCAAACCCGTTAAAGCCGCACGTATATCCGCACGTTCATTAATTAATTGATGAGAGCCTTCTTCAAGCATTAACAACGTTTGGAGCCTAAATTTACGACGAATAAATTCAATATTGTAACGCCAATCAACCGTCTGATCGAGAGCACCTTGTGCAAGCCACACTGGGATACGGCAAGCAGGTCGCTCTTCCATTTCCTGCATCCATTTTGACATTGCCAAAATCCAGTCCATGCCCATCATTCGAGGTTGCAAAGGATCTTTTAAACGAATAAAACGCAAAAATTCAGGATTATGATTATTACGTCTAAAATGCCTTGGTACCTGACGCTTAATACGGCGAATAATGCCTAATCCAACGGGGTTATGCCACCACGCGGTTTTTGCAGGGCGAATTAACGGAGAAAGTAAAAGTACTCGATCTACAATCGGATCTTGGCGTTTTTCAGCATATTCTAATAAGTGATGCATCCAAATTGCTCCACCCGTACTTTGACCAATACCGACCCATGGTTTAGGTAACTGATCTGCATGTTTCACATATTGATAAACAGCCATCAAAACTTGCTGGTAATGATCAAAGTTTTTAATGCTGGCTGGTGAACCATCACTTAATCCATGCCCCGGCAAATCATAAGTAATGATACTAAAGCCCTGCTCAAGAATTTCACGAATAATTGGCTGGTAAATACCGCTATGCTCAAGATAGCCATGCAATAGACAAACTGTACCTTGTATTTTTTCTACTTTAGGTTTGAAAACTTGCACATGCAAACGGAATAAAGGCATTTGAACATAGCCTTGCCAATGGTCACATTCAAGTAAATGTAAACCATACAATTTGCGATAGGCCAGCAAATCACGAGAAGGTTCTTCTAATGTATTTAAATTGAGTGGACTCAAAACCTGCGGCGTAAGATCACGATTAGGAACCGGTAAATCTAATTGTTTTAATACGGCAGGATTGAGAAATGGAATATCTGACATTAAGGAACCTCTCGACAATCACTTGAGCCAAACAACATGTCACGAATTGCCGCAAGTAATTCATAATTTGCACGGCGGCTATGATCGTAATTTTGCACACTTGGTTGCCAACGTGTCAGTGGAGTTGGCATTGGAGCCACAACAGGAATAGTTTCTATACCATTTAAAGCAAAAAGTCGGCGTGTACGTGGCATATGGTATTCATCTGTAACCAACATGACTGTCGGTGCTCCGCCTTTTTTCTGAAGCAATAAAGAGCTAAAACGGGTATTTTCACATGTATTCATACTCCGCTTTTCTAATAGCTTTGCATCAACACCGCGCTCTTTTAACCAAGCTTGCATATAAGGTGCTTCTACACCGCTAAGTACAATAGGCAGATGATTTTGTTTTTCAACTTCTAAAGTTTTTTCTAATCGCAAACGCGTATAGCCATTAACAACAATATCCTTACCATTTTTATCTAAGGTTAATCCGCCACCCAACACAACAATTGCATAAGGCTCTGATAACTTTTTAGGTTGTACGGGTAATGGATTTTTACGCACATACTCGACTTTTTGTTCAGGTTCACTGACAGCTTTTTGATGCTCTGGCACCACAGGTTTTCTTGCTAAAAACTCTGTATATTGCTCAGTAAGCGCTTTATTTTCAGAACTATTAATAAAGAGTGCTTCATCAACAGGACTACTCGCCTCATCTGCAGCATCAATTTCTGAGTTTTTAGCGACTAAAGGAACCGTTACAGATGCGGCTTGCTCTTCCGAATCCTGTTCCTTTTCTTCTAAAAGAATAATTTGCTGCAAAGCTTTATAATTCTCTTGAATATAGGTCAGATCAGATGTTCTTTTTTCACGTAACGCCTGCTCTGTCAGTTTTAAATAGGCTTGACGGGCGATCCATAAATTTGAACCTGGCTCTAAATTATCATGCTCACTTAATGCAGCCTGTCTTTGGCTCTCAGCAGCGACTTGGTTAACATCAACAGGTACAAAATAGTTAAGCCCAGCTACAATAAGTTTTGAATAAAATGGCGAATATAAAAAAACCACGAAACAGCCTAATAGTACAAATAGCACGGTGACTACTTGTACTAAACGTACCATTAAGTGTACTTTTGGCATAAAACTATTCCGTATGATTTTCAATTAAACCTAAACTGTTATAAAGCACAGGTTCTGGTTCTAACATAATATGGAAAAGCTGATCAACATCATGTTGTACAGCCTGATAAGTTTTCCTTACATCAGCTAGAGATGCATTGGCATAATTCACCAGAACTAATGCCTGTTTATGGAACATCCCTACCATATCGAGTTGCTTCCCTTTCCAACCCGCCTGATCAATCAACCATCCTGCTGCAATTTTAACGTTTCCGTTAGCTTGAGGATAATGTGGAATTGTTGAGAATTGTGTGAATAAGCGTTCAAACTCTTGAGGTTTAACAATCGGATTTTTAAAGAAACTTCCGACATTTGGATACTCTTTTGGATCAGGAAGTTTACTTTGTCGAATATGGATGACCTGATTTTGTAAATTTTTGGCAGTCTGATTGTCTCCAACTGCTTGTTTCAAGTCGCCGTAGTTAAGTTTTAAGTGCGGCTGTTTAAGCAATTTAAAAGTAACATGCGTGATAATGTAACGGTTCGGATCATCTTTAAAAATACTATGGCGGTAGGCGAAATGGCAGTCGGCCGCTAAAATTGTCTGAGTTTGCTTTAATTTACGGTCATACACTTGTACTGACTCAATAAACTCGCCTACCTCTACCCCATACGCTCCAATGTTTTGTACGGGTGAAGCACCAACTAAACCTGGAATAAGGGCTAAATTTTGCAAACCAAACCAGTTCTGTTCAGTGCTGTATAAAACAAAATCATGCCAGACTTGACCTGCGCCTACTTTAACCCGCACAAAATCATCATCGTTTGATAAAACTTCAATTCCCTGAATATCAAGATGAATCACTAAAGCATTGATCTGCTGCGGTAATAACATATTACTACCGCCCGATAATACAAGTACATTTAACTGATGCTGCTCAGCAAACTCTAAAGCTGCTTCAATATCTTGAATATTGCCAACTTTAGTATAGTGAGAAACAGTTGCATCTAAACTTAAAGTATTGAATGGCTTAAGCTGTACTTGATTCTGAATTTGCATTGTATTGAAAAACCTATTCTTAAACATTCAATTGTTTTTTTAAAATATTAACCCACGCCAAACTACTGGACTCACATTGATTGAGTACACGTTCAAAACCATCAGCACCGCCATAATAAGGATCAGGCAACGCTTGTTGTGGGTATTCAGGATCATGCTCACTCATTAAAGCTACTTTTGCACGAATTTGATGTGCGCCAAATTGGGAAACGGCTCTTTGCAACACGTCATGAATATCTTCAAAATTTTGATGATCCATTGCCAAGATCAGATCAAACTCTAAAAAGTCTTGAGTTGAAAGTTGTCTTGCACGTAAAGATGATAAGTCATAGCCTCTTTTCTTGGCATGCAACTGACTACGCTGATCAGGCGATTTATTTGGATGATAATTACTCGTTCCAGCTGAATCGACAATAACATTGAGTTGATGCGCGTCACAATAATGTCTGAAAACCACCTCAGCCGTGGGAGAACGGCAAATATTTCCTAAACAGACACATAACACCTTATATTGTGTTTCCATTAGAAATGACTTCCAAACATTTGAATTACATAAAAATAAACAGGGTCATGCACAATCTTAACAGACTATAAGTTTGTGAGAACCGAATTGACCATTGTGACTTGTTGCATTTTGTCAAAACTCACTTGGGTTGAAAAGGAAAATAATGTTTATCAATAGATTAAAAGTTGATAAATCAGACGATAAATTAGCTAATCTTGTACTTCTTGTTGTAATTAAATAAAAGTAAAGCCCTAATTTATAGGGCTTTACAAACATCACTTTGATGCAGTGATTAATTCAATCATTTCCTTTGTTGGTCTTAAGCTGCCTAACTGCCAATGTTCAGGAGGATGCTCATCAATTCTTATCCAGACATGTTCTCGAAAAGCAGGATTTCCCTTTCCTTCTATTTCTACAAATAAGTCCGTTATTCGCTTGAAAAGCTCAGCCTTACTATCTTTATCTAGTAAACCTTCTATAGTTTGTATATTTATAAATGGCATAATGCTACCTGAATCAAAGCTAGGTCTAAATTATAGACTCATACTAATTGGAGCTTCCACTGATGTCAAATCAAATTATTCCAGATCATAAATTTCCAGTAGATGTATGTGGGATCTTCAAAATTACAGAAATATTAAATGACAGATGGACGATTCTATTGTTAAGAGAAGCCTTCTATGGGGTAACAAAATTTAATGATTTTTTAGAAAATACAGGCATATCAAAGCAAATTTTATCTAATCGTCTAAAGCATCTCATCCAATTAGAAATATTTGAATTATCAATTTATAAAGAAGTTGGTGAGCGAGAACGTAAAGAATACTTACTTACTAAAAAAGGCAAAAGTCTAAATATTGTTTTACTGGCCATGCTTGAATCTGGCGGTAATTTCATTGAATCTGGTAAAGATGTGGTGAAAGTTTTTAATAAGAGTACTGATGATGAACTTAAATTAAAACTTGTTGATCCTTCTAATCAAGTTATAGATTTTAAGAATTTGGAACTTAAGCTCATTCATTGCAAAAAATAAATTTTTATAAATTAGCTACTCTGATCATAAAGTCCTCAGTATGCTTTTATAAAGAAATAAAAAAAGCCTACTCTTTCAAGTAGGCTTTCCCCTTATGACTTTTGCGCTGATCATTCAGGTTTATTGTTGTTTAAAGCAACAGAAGGATCTTACAGAAATACTTAAGAATAAAAAAGCCCTTCCAATAACAGTTATTTAATAAAGCCTTCTGTACTGCGCCCTTCTAAGGCTACACAGCCTCTTCAAAAGAAGCACTTGGCTTTACCGTTTTGTTTCTAAATTAAAACTCATCTATAAACTCTTCTGTAGTTATTACATTAGCAAAAGCATTGTTTAAAATTTGGTTATGGTGATCAATTATACGCTGAGCACTTAAATGCTTAGAATCAAATGTAGTATGTGCATCTGAGATTAAAGTTACTTTATATCCCACTTCTGAAGCGGCTCTAATAGTAGAGTCGATACAATACTCAGTTTTCATACCAGTGACTATGACTTGATCAACATCAAGTTTTTCTAACCAATCTTTTAGAACAGTGCCCTTAAAACTGCTAGGGTATATTTTCTCAATGACAGTATCTATATCCGGATTAAAAAATAATTCTGCTATCAATTGCGTATTAGCACCGTCTGGATCTAATGGAGTACCTTTTGCTCCAACGTGACGGATAAAAATAACTGGTCTCTTATTTAAGCGCTGATACTCAATAAGCTCACGAATATTTAAAAGTACACTTTGATGGTTATACGGCTTTAGCTCTCCTTTGAATAGGCCATTTTGCATATCAATAACGAGTAAAGCTGATTTTGAGTTATGACTTTTATCCATAATCTTTCTCTGTAAAAAAACCAATAATGTGCAGAGAAAAATAAACCCAGCCATTATTGGCTGGGTTTGGTTATCTTATTAAGTCGCTCTAATAAAAAATCACACGCAGCCTTTTCTGTAGGTCATGGTGGTTGTATTGATTTTCTTTAGTAAACAGTTCATGAATTAAACTTGCTCATCATTAAAGCGCAAATAAACATACCATAGTTTTTTCTCAAAAAACAAAGCTTATTTACTTAACTGAATGTAAGTACTCATAGGCTCCTTTTTCGTTACTCTCCAGTTTAATGACTGCATCTGTTTCATCATTTAGTGTCAGGTTAAATACTTTTTCACCATCATATGAAATTTGATGGCCCATACGAAATTCTGAATCAAGTGACTCAAGAATAATAAAATTTCCTTCATTGTTCGAAGCAATATAGTAAGTGTTGTTCCGATGAACATATCTAATTGTGTACATCACTATTTAAATTCCACCTAAAAATTATGTTTTTTCTTAATAATAAAAAGATCCTTTTTCCCTTCCCAATCAGAAAAGATCCTACCGAAAACTAAACCCTCCCTTATTAATTATTCCCCCTGATCATTTAGTATTTTTTCACCCTATACTATTAAATTGATATTACAGAAATACTTAATAAAAAAAACCCCCGCCATTAGTCGATAGTTAGCGGGGTCTTTTGCGATTTAATTTTACTTTGATAGACTCATCTATCAGAGATATTTACCTCATTTCTGCAATAGAAAAATCATTTATTTTTAAAAAGCTTATCTGTCATAGTTCTATCAATTTTACTGCGATGCCCATTCTCAAAGTATCGATCGACATGGCATAGTTTTGTTTTAGTATCACAGAACACACCGTTTGAGAGCGTAAACGCTGAAGTATCAAAATCACCTTGAGAGAAGGCTTTATTCGCTTTATAAGTCCCTAAATATTTAGCTGTAAGCTTTTTAGAAACACCTTTTTTGTCAGCACAAATATATTTGTCACAAATTACACCTTTTGTAGGCGAATATACACTAGAGCTGGTTTTCGCGATTGCTGCCGAGCTAAGCATCAAACACGTACATCCCATAATACTAAGAAAAGTTTTAGAAATTTTCACTTTTTAGAACCGATAAAATTATAAATTGTTAAGGCATTATATAAATTAGAAGCTTGCCAGAAAATCTACAGAACCCTATAAATAACAAAAAGCCCACTTTTCGACGAGGGTTTAAATATTTTGGTAATCCTCACTTACATATCGGACCCAACATTGCAAAAAAGTATTTATCTATGGGTGGCACAAGGCTTAAGAAAAGCATAGTCACGTCAGAACTACTTTATTTTAAAGTTTCTTATGCTAACTTATTTAGAGATTGAATCTTATAGAGCCATTCAACAATAATGTTCAAAAATAAGGAAATAATGTATATGAGCCATTTTCAATTTCAAACTGTTCCAAATATCATCTCTGGCTTAGGCTCTATACAAGAATTACAGAATGTTTTGTCGTCAAATGCTTACCGTAAGTTATTGCTAGTCACCGATGCAGGCATGGTTAAAAATCAATTACACCATCCCATCCTGCAAATTTTAGATAACCTCAACATTGAATATGTCATCTATGCCGATGTGCAAGCTGATCCCCCTGAACAAGTAGTACTAGATGCAGCCAATTACGCTAAACAGCAAAATGTTGATGCCATTATTGGTTTTGGTGGTGGTAGTTCTCTAGATGTTGCAAAAGTTATTGCTTTACTCGCCCACCCTAATCAGACCCAAAGTTTGCAAGAGATGTACGGCGTAAACCAAGTCACTACAGCTCGTCTTCCGCTTATTTTGATTCCTACTACAGCCGGTACAGGCTCAGAAGTAACGCCAATCTCAATTGTCACTACAGGTGAGACGACAAAGATGGGGATTGTCTCTCCAGTACTGTACGCAGACACTGCGATTCTTGATGCTACTTTTACTCAAAACCTTCCAGCACATATTACCGCTGCAACAGGTATTGATGCGATGGTACATGCTATTGAGGCATATACCTCTAAACATAAAAAAAATATTTATACGGATATTTTAGCCAAGCATGCTTTGAAGTTGTTAAATTATAACTTACCAAAAGTTCTTAAAGATGGTAATGATTTAGAAGCACGTCAAAACATGCTGTTCGGTTCAATGCTCGCAGGTCAAGCGTTTGCAAACTCGCCTGTTGCTGCTGTGCATGCTTTAGCTTATCCACTGGGTGGACATTTTCATTTGTCGCATGGGCATACCAATGCCTTAGTGTTGGTTGAAGTATTAAAATTTAATGCGCCCAATGCAAAAAAATACTATGCAGAGCTTATGCAATGGCTCGATCCATACAGCAATGGCAGCACTGATGGCTTGTGTGATTTATTTATTGACCATATGCAGAACCACTTAGACCGTAGTGGCTTGACCTTAAAACTTAGAGATTTGGATATTGATGAGTCCAGCTTACCTCGGCTTGCACAAGATGCCATGTTGCAAACTCGCTTGTTGCAAAATAACCCACGTGACATGACAGAAGCCGCTGCTTTGGCAATTTATCAGGCAATACATTGATGACTAAACCAGTTTTAAAAACCCGAGATCAGTTTAAGTTCTTTTTAGACATTCAAACGCGTTGGGCAGATAACGATATTTATGGTCATGTGAATAATGTGACTTACTATAGCTACTTCGATACAGCAGCCAATGCATTGCTTATTCAAAAAACAGGTTTTGATATTCATGAAGCAAAATCAATTGGCTTAGTGGTTGATTCAGCTTGTAGTTTTCTTCAGGAATTGTCATTTCCAGAAATTATTCAAGTAGGTGTTGCGATTGGTAAAATCGGTACAACTTCATTGCGTTATGAATTGGCAATCTTTAAACAAGCTCAAGATCAAGCCTCAGCTCAAGGACATTTTGTGCATGTGTTTGTAGATCGCGAAACGCGTAAGACTGTACCAATTTCTGAGTCAGTTCGTGAAACTTTAAAAAGTTATTTATTATAAAAAATGGGGCAAAAAGAAAATAATTTGTTCTTTTTGCCCACCTAAACTTACATCATTGCAGGGTCACTAAAGGAATCTTCACCCGTTTCGACTCGACCAGCAAAACGTCGGTAATAATATGGATCACTCTGAATGGTGATTTCAAAATCATACCAATGCCCTACATCATCTAAAGCCCAATGTTGCTTAACGACTTGACCTGCTTTTACAGTAAGCTGTAAAGGCGCATCTTGTCGATAGGCACAAGGTTTTACCGTCAATATCGCATCCTTAGTACCATCATTCATAAGTTCGACATAAACATCACCATTGGCAATGTCATAGCACACTCGAATTTCAGGTTTAACACCACTATCGACAATACGTTGAGTATCCCCTTTGAAATGACGATGGTAGCCATTTGGACCGAGTACCCATAAGTCGTAACGGCCCAAGTTATCTTTTAAAACATCCCATTCATCATCTAAAGTTTTATTCGGCTCGACAATATAACGCTTAGGAATTCGGTCTAAGTTGAGCTTGTCATAAACATGTAAAACCGCTGCTTGCGTACCTGTATTAGAGAAAATCAATTGCACTTTGCCATCAGTATTACAGCGTGCGCTGGTGTGTAGCTCGTAAGGTAGTGCACGTGAAAGACGTATACCACTTTGCTGAATCGGTAACTTTGTATCCGTGGGTACAGGCACAGCTGGTAAAGCTTCTTGATTTTCTCTTAACTCATCTGCTTGCACACGTGTTTGTTTACCATTCAGCTGCGGTAAAACATCTGCATTTGGTGTTTTAAAGTTAAATGCACTGGTTAAATCACCACATACTGCACGGCGATATGGACTGATATTCGGCTCTTTAACCCCAAAACGTTTTTCTAAAAACATGAGCACAGAAGTATGATCAAACACTTGTGAGTTCACCCAACCACCACGGCTCCATGGGGAAATCACATATAACGGAACACGAGGACCCGGACCATAAACGCGTCCATCAGGTGTAGGCTGTGAATGACTTCCCTCAGGTGCAGCATGATCGAAATATTCATCCTGCATATCGGCACTACTTAATGTCGATTTGCCAGCATACTGACCATTTTTAAGTCGAGATGGCGCTGATGGCGATGGCATATGGTCAAAGTAACCATCATTTTCATCAAAGTTAATAAGTAGTGCTGTTTTACTCCAAACCTCTGGTACAGCAGTTAATGCATCAATAATTTCTTGAATAAACCATGCCCCTTGAACTGGGCTTGAAGGATCTGGATGTTCGCAATAAATCGATGGCGCGTTAATCCAAGAGACTTGAGGTAATTTACCCTCACGAATGTCGCGTTTAAAAGCATCAAGATATTCTTCTGGTTTATTGCCCGGCAATGTATTTGCAATGCCCTTATAAAGTGGATTTTTAGCATTATCAGTAGCCGCATCATAGGCTTTATAAGGTAGTTTTTGACCCGTATCCGCATACGGTTTATTCGGTTCGCCGCCACTTGAAACAGGATAGCCAGATGCAATGTTGGCCTTTCTAAACGAACGAAATGCACCCAACATATTATCGCCCCATTCATCTGGCATATTTTGATAACAAATCCAACTTACCCCTGCTTCTTCCAAACGCTCAGCGTAAGTCTTCCATGTATAACCACGGTCTGCCGTCGCTGGGTTACCATCAATCCAGTCCCACTCATTATTTACAAATGAACGCTTGGTCGGTGTTGCACCATTTGTACCCGTTAAATGATAAGAACGGTTTGCATCTGTTCCAGTGTGCATCGAGCAATGGTAGGCATCACAAATCGTAAAAGCATTCGCAAGCGCAAACTGATATGGAATTTCTTTCTCTTTAAAATAACCCATTGAGATATCAGTTTTATGAGTTGGCCAGTTTGCCATGCGCCCATTGTCCCAAGCCAGCTGACTGTCGTTCCAAGTATGTGGCGTACCATCTGCACGCTGTGCATTATTGGCTGTACCATCTAAGTGAAAAGGCGTTAAAACTTGCCCATTACTTCTAAGCTGCTCCCAAACACGGCGGCCACTTGGCAAAGGAATCGTAAAACGATCGGCAAACCCTCGGACGCCTTTTAATGTTCCGAAGTAATGGTCAAAAGATCGGTTTTCCTGCATTAAAATAATAACGTGCTCGACATCCTGAATGGTTCCAGTTTTATTATTTGCAGGAATTGCTAAAGCTTTTTGAATACTCGATGGGAAAGTTGCCAATGCCGCAGCACCAAAACCCATATTTAAAGAGTAATTTAAAAATTTACGACGTGTAATCATGATCAGGTTCTTTTTATTATTTAAGTTTATGGAGCACAGCGCATTACAGGCTTTTTACCTGTATCTGGTGTATTTGAATTATCATTTGCCGAGTCGTTACAACCACTCAGCAAAATCGCGCCGATTAATAAAAAATATGAATATTTAAAACAATTTATTCCAGTGCATTGCCTTTTCATGACGATATATAGTCCATTTAAAATCTAAAATGGCTAACATAGAAAAGTACAATGACAGTGACATGACCCAAATATTTCAATCCAGTGAAAAATATGAAAAGTCTATTATTTTCATATTCTGCACCAGATCAAAAATCAGATGAATTTAAGGCTTTAATTGAATATTTTGTAGTTCGCCATCAAAAGTTTCTATGAGACTCTTAATCACTGGCTGTTGCTGTAATAGCTCAGCTGCTCTATGAAAGGCTTTTTCTTTACGTGCACTTTGAATTGTATAGGGAGTAGATGTATTCAAAGCACCATATTCAACTGTAAATTGAGTATTCGGCCATTGCTCATTTAATGCATCAATAAGGCCTTGTTGTAATTGGGTCAGCATATTTTCATATTCTTGAGGAATATGGAAAATAGTATTGCCACCAATTTCACCAGTCATCACACCATGTTGAGCAAGTTCTTGAACGGCTGGAGAAAGCTGACTATTTCTAAACCAATATTCCCACTTTTCGAGTGTCCACTCACCTTCCAAAACTTGAGGAGAAAGCTTCAAGATATCTTGAGGCATCAACTGACCGTGATCAGTTGCACTAGGCTCTTTTACAACGGCAACTGTTTCAACAACAACTTCAGCCTGCACCAATGACTGCTGCTCAATAACAGGTTCAGAGGCAAGATCAGGCGTATCTTGGGCCAGCGAAAATTCAGCGCTAGGCGTTTCAAATAAACCCATAGGTTCAGCAGTGAAAGCTGGTTCAGGTTCAATATTTTTAGTTTGTGTTTCTGCTTGCACTTGTACTAACTTTTGTTCTGGTACAGGAATGAAATCTTCCTCTAGAACACTAACAGTCTCTTGAACAACTGCTGAATCAAGCCCAATCAACTCATGATGATTTGGGTCAAATACCATTAAATCCTGATTAGACTGAGGTTCAGGTTCAGGTTCAGGTTCAGGTTCAGGTTCAGGTTCAGGTTCAGGTTCAGGTTCAGGTTCAGGTTCAACCATAGCGGGCTGGTTAATAACTTCAACAGGCTGAACCGTATTTACTGGAGTAATCTCCTGAGCTTTTTGCTGAACTTGTTGGGTCAAACTCACCACTGCTTGCTCATTTTGTTGAACAGGCTCTGATACCACAATTTCATTAGGCGCTAAAGGTCGGAATGCCAATAAGCGTAAAACACACATTTCAAAGCCTTGCTCTTGCGTCACGGCAAGTTGCAAGTCTGAACGTCCTTTACATGCGATTTGGTAATAAAGCTGTAAATCTTGAGCAGAAATCAGCATAGACAATTGCATGATTTTGCGATTGATTTCATCGCTATATTTCAAACTCAAATCAGGTAGATATTGCAAAATTGCCAATTCATGCAATGTCGAAATGAGCTGATCAAGCACAAGTGAAACATCTAGCGCTTGATGTCTAAATTGCAATAAAAGCTGACTAACTTTCTCACGTTGATTTTGATGAATCGCCAAAATCAAATCATAAATGATCGTACGATCAATCAAACCAAGCATTTCTTTAACATCTTGATGATGTACTGAACCTTGACCATAAGCAATGGCTTGGTCAGTTAAAGATAATGCATCACGCAGTGAACCTTGAGCAGATTCAGCAATTTGCCAAATTGCATCTTGATCAGCAGTAATCTGTTCTTTTTCAAGAATAGCGCCAAGGTGCTTGGTAATTTCATCGACAGCTAAAGGTCGTAGAGTAAATTGCAAACAACGTGAAATGACTGTAATAGGTAGCTTTTGTGGATCAGTCGTTGCAAACAGAAACTTAACGTGTTCCGGTGGTTCTTCTAGTGTTTTTAATAACGCATTAAAAGAATGCGTTGATAGCATATGTACTTCGTCAATCAGGTAAACTTTAAAACGACCTTGCGTTGGCGCATACGGAACGTTGTCTAAAAGTTCACGCGTATCTTCTACTTTTGTTCTTGAAGCAGCATCAATTTCGATCAGGTCAATAAAACGGCCTTCGTTTACTGCTTTACAGGTTGCACAGACTTCACATGGTGTAGAAGTTACACCCGTTTCGCAGTTCAAACACTTGGCTAAAATACGTGCAATTGTAGTTTTACCTACACCACGCGTTCCTGTAAATAAATAAGCATGGTGAAGACGACCGCGTTCCAATGCACTACTTAATGCACGAGAAACATGGTTTTGCCCCACTAACTCATTGAAATTACGTGGACGGTATTTTCTAGCAAGTACTTGATACATGTATGCTCCTTGTTACAGGCATAAGCATACTTTGTTTTTAAAAGAGTGTGAACGCATAAAGCTCATATCCGTACAGATAAACTGCGAACTGGCTTCTTTTCTCTACCAGAACCATTTATTGTCTAAGGATGATCATGATGAAGCTCTTGATCAGTAACACCTTCATCCATCGTTTGCACTAGCCCCACACCATCCTTAATTTCAGCCGAATAATTTCCCTTCTCGGTAAAAATTTGCATGATCGTATAATGGTCTTTTTGACTTTGAGTAATGGTAAAGAAATTTTGGTTCGGATCGCCCTGATCAAATTTTCCAGTCCACCGAACAATATCTTGGTCAACAGGTTCGATCTCTACAATTTTTCCTGTGCGATTAATGCCATATTCCAACATTTGGAACTTAACAGTGTCGCCCACTTTTTTAAGTTCAATCACATTTGGATCATATTTAATGACCATACCTTCTGCATTTTTAATTAGTGGAAAATTAACATTAGAAGGCAGTTGATCCTTTTCTATTTCATTAAAAACAATCTGTTGCTGAGACAATCTTTCTTTTTCGGACGGACTCAAATTCAGTATATTTTGACGAGCAAATTCATTCTGATTATCTGCCAGTTTTTGCCCAGTCCCTTGCCCATTTTCTGAAGACGACGTTAAAGCAGAAGAGCTTTGCTGTGAAAAGGCAAACCAGAGTAAAACTGCTAACGCCACGCAAGCGATAGCAGTTCCTATTAACAATTTATTTTTCTTCATTATTTACAGCTAAAAATAGAGATTAGTTATATAGAGAAATTTTCTGCGCATTCAGGTTAATGACACTGACAGCATCAATTTTTCCTTCTTCCCCTAAACGTACACCATATTTAGGGTTATACAGATATGGACTCGAATAGAAATTAATATTATTGCCACCCATTGCAGTACTTCCTAACGGATGGGCAAAACCTGAGCCAATATTAGTTGAACCATTATGGTACAGACCAAGATTGTGCCCGACTTCATGACGCATGGCCGCGAAAGAACAACCTGCAATATCATTTGCGCCAATCATGTTATATGCAGAAGCATTAATCCAAGCCCAACCACAACCGCCATCACCTGGTTCATTACCTTGATAATAGATACCATCTGCCAATACACGTTTTCGCTCATTTTGTACCGTCGTGTCATCTCGTCCAGTAGAGATTGCTTCTTTTAAAGTGGCAGCAGGAATTTTGTAAGTTAGGTAACCTACATCTCTTAAGTAAAAACGTGCATTCGAATTTTCAGCAGTTAAATTCGTTAAATTTACGCCTTCAATCATTCTAAGTTTTGCAGCGCTTTCTCCTAAAATTGAGTTTACCTCCGGGCTAGAAACCAACAACATATCAATTGTATAACTATCTACTGTCCAGCCTTGAGCGGTGTATATAAAACGGCGATTTTCACCATTTTTAATTGTAGTAGACAAGCCATTAGGGGCATTAATATAAGTGTCTGCCGATGCATTTGACACAATAACCACCTTATCCCCGACTTGAGCTTTAGCGGGTAGCTGCAAGGTCGGCTGCCAATTTGATGTAGACAGTTTCACCTTTAAAGTAGGCTGAGTCATATTTGGTAAAGTTGCAGGGATTGTTGCGGCTGAATCAATCACCTTTGTAGGTGAAGAGATCAGTTGCCAATATCCTTTGTCGCTTACATACATAAACTCATATTGATCGCCTGTTTTAAGCGTTAAAGTCGCTTGGCTATTAATATTAGTATTATTAATTTTTGCAGACCAAGTTGCAGTAGACTTGATAATAATTCTATCTCGATCACTTGCAGTGGTAGGCAAAGTGAAATTGGAAACCCAGTTTCCATCTCCAAATGAAATTTCTGTAAGTGGACTATTAACTGTCGCTAATGACGTTCCAATTTGCTGAACATTTAGCTTCTGTGGTTTTATATACTCTGGAACCCATTTTCCTAAAGCAGAATAATATTTAAACCAATATTCAGAGCCATTTTTTAATATAAAACTGCTCGGGAATAGTAAGTTTGTTTTATCAATGTCCGAACTTGCACTTGCTGTAGAAACAACTTGTACGGTTGTTCCATCACGTACATCACTCGGTAATGCTATGGTTTGTGCCCATTTGTCATTTTGAATAAGTACTTTTTGCATTGATGCAGTTGTTAATGGAACGACTTCATAGGTCGCACCATTAGTAGGACTCACTGTCGCTAATTGAGCGATCCATTTATTTTGACTACTATTAAAGATGAATTGGTAAACATCACCACTATTTATCTTTAAAACCTCTAACGGAATATTGGTATTAGAAATATCTAGATAACTACTATAGGCAGCACTAGAACGAATTGTAATTTTGTCCAAATTATTAGCGCTTGTGGGTAAAGTGAGGTTTTTGACCCAATTCCCATTTGCTAGATTAAATTCTAAATCTGAATAACCGGATGGAATTGATCCACTATTATTATTCTGATTTGGTGAAAGTACAGTTGCGGCATATACAAGTGAAGACGCAACAATTGCTCCAATAATGAGTGATGTTTTTAATTTAAAATTCACAGCAGCCTCTTTTATTTGTTTTTAGATTTTTCGAATAGCAGGTTAGCAAACCATTTTTACGCAGTCAATTTCACAATAATTATTTTTTCATTAAATTTCAATTACATGACCACTGAATCATTTTGAAATAAAAATATGAACCTTTTTAAAGAATAGTTTATTTATGAGAATTAAATAACCAATTTTTAATATGTAGAAAATATTAAAAAGATATTTAAGGATAAAAAGAAAGGTAGCCTCTCTTTTTATCCTTTAGTTTTAATTTACTTTCTTTGGAAAGCTCAACCAGACAAATACAGTTAAAAGGAAGAAACAAATAGCTGAAATGGTAAGCACCCAACTATGGGCATAGCTAAAAGCTTGCTGCGCAACTGCAATTAATTGCCCTCCCAAAGGATTTTCAAGGTTAGACGCTAATTGTATGGTTTCTCCAATCGAGATACTCGCTTTTTCAATTAAGTCCGTTGGGAGCTGTTCTGGCAAAATAATTGAACGACTATAAAACCAAGATAACATTAACCCAAATATAGCAACGCCCAAACCAGCCCCAAGCTCGTAAGCCATCCCTTCAATGGCACCTGCTGCACTCGCCTTTTGCGGAGGTACAGATGACATAATCGCAGCAGTTGAAGCAAGTAAAGCAATCTCAATGCTAAAGCCTAAAAAGACCATACACGTCCATGCTAAAAAGTGGTCGGTCGAGAAGTTGAGTTGGGCAAGTCCCCATAGACTAAATCCACTTATTAAAATACCAACAGTAGATACAAGTCTAAGTCCCCACTTATTCAAGCAAATTCCAGCTAATGGACCTCCTAAACTAATCGCAATCATGAATGGAATAATAAACATGGCTGCCTGTAATGGTGAAAACCCATGTACAAACTGCAATTCTTGAGACAAAAGTAATTCAAAACCAACCAAAGCAATCATAGAAACAACTGCCATAACAATGCTGGTAGAAATCACTGGATGTTTAAACAATTCCAGATCAATCATTGGCGTCATAGCTCTTTTTTGGCTTCGAATGAAGTGGATTAAAGTACTTATACCAATTACAAACATCACGACTGTAAGTATCGACAAGCTGTACATAGCCGATTTGATTGAATAGATCAGGCTTAAAATGGCTACAACCAAAATTAAAGCTTGCCCTAAATTAATTGGCTGATCAGTCTTCTCTTGTTGTTTAGGGATAATCATCACAATCATGACCAGAACCACTAAAATAATCGGGATATTGATAAGAAATACAGCTCCCCAATGGAAGTGTTCTAGTACAAAACCACCGACTAATGGACCAAAAGCTGCTCCACCACCACCCACTGTAGACCAAAGACCAAGTGCAAAATTTCTCTGTTTTTCTTCGGTAAAGGCATTACGGATGCCGGATAAAGTGGCTGGAATAAGCATGGCTGCCCCTAAACCTAAAACAGCGCGGGAAGCAATTAACGCGTAAGCTGTTGGAGAAAAGGCAGCAGCTAGAGAACCGACACCAAAAACTGCGGTTCCAATAAATAATAATTTTTTAAAGCCAATACGATCACCGAGTGCGCCCATTGGCAAAATCAAACCCGCCATAATCAGTGAATAAATATCAATAACCCATAAAAGCTGATTGGCAGTTAAATTCAATGCTGCACTTAAAGATGGTGTTGCAACATGCATCACCGTTGCATCAATTGTAACCGGTAAATAAATAAGGACGATAATTGTCAGGATTAACCATTTTTTTTGCATAACGCTCTTCAATATCCAAAACTTGGACATGTGTTCAAATCATGGTTATTATATACACAATTGGACACTTGTCCAACTTTTAGTTTTAATGTAATTTGTGTCGAATTCAGTCAGGTGAAAGAAACATGGCCTATCTTAATCGCGATCAACGTAGAGAAATGATTCTGCAAGCTGCCATGCAAGTCGCTTTGGCTGAAGGTTTTACAGCCATGACGGTACGCCGAATCGCAACAGAAGCGCAAACCTCTACCGGACAAGTTCACCACCACTTTTCTTCGGCATCTCATTTAAAAGCTGAAGCTTTTTTAAAGCTGATGGAACAGCTCGATGAAATTGAACAAACTCTCCAAACAACCAGCCAATTTCAAAGACTCTTCATCCTATTGGGTGCAGAAAATATCGACAAACTTCAGCCCTACTTACGTTTATGGAATGAAGCTGAACTCTTGATTGAGCAAGATATTGAAATACAAAAGGCTTATAACCTTGCTATGCAAAGTTGGCATCAAACAATTGTGCAAGCGATTGAGTGTGGCCAAAAAGAAGGCGAATTTAAAAACAGATCAAATTCCACAGACATTGCATGGCGACTCATTGCCTTTGTTTGCGGCTTAGAAGGTATTTATAAACTTGGTTTACAAGGTTTAGCTGAAGAAGACTTCAAGCGCCATACCGAAGCGATTATTCGCCTAGAATTATTATAAATATAGAAGCTGGCATTGATTAGAATGCCAGCTTTAAAATACTAAAATTAGAACCAGCCTTTACGACCTTTTAAAATTTGGTCGGTGCAACGTAAGGCTTCTTGAGTCAGTCCCCACAAACGATAATCACCTGTGATTGAACCAATCTGGAAGTTATGGGTATAAGCAAAGCTGAGGTCACGCTCAGGATCACACCACGCTCCTGAACCATTGTAACCAATATGCCCAAACCCATTTTTAGCGCGTTTACCCATGGTAATAATGCGGTGATAGCCTAAACGCCAATTCATCGGAATTGGCATAACACGATCACGTGCATAACTTTGGATGATGCTGAGCTCTTTAAATACTTCTGGGCGAATAATTTGATGTCCATCCCATTCACCTTGATTTGCTAGCATCGCATAAATTTTAGCAAGACTATTTGCAGTAAATGTGCCGTTTGCTGCTGGAATGACTGCTTGCAACCCCTCGTCACTAAAGAAACTAAGATGTTTCATTCCTTTTGGAATCATGGCATCTTGAAAGTCTTGAGGGTTTTGACCCGTCCACGTAATCATTTTTTCAGAGAGTGAACTCTTGCGTGCTTGAGGCTTTTTAGTTTTTTCAACTTGGGGAGCCGCTGGTTTTTCAGGTTTTTGTTGAATAATTAAACGTGCTACACGATCCAACTCATTTGCAGGCGTCCCAAAATAAGCGCCGTCTAACTGCAACGGTTCAACCAGATATTTTTGCATGAGCTGATCTAAAGATTGACCAGTTGCTTTTTCAAGTACACCACCGACAAGCCAACCAAATGTTAAAGCTTGATAAGCATTACCCTCTCCTGCAAGGAATCTTGGCTTAGTCGCCGCGACCACATCTAACATGTGTGACCAGTCGAGCATTTCTCGCGCACTTTCGATGATATTTCGCACATCAAACATGCCACTTTGATGGCTTAGCACATGACGCAATGTCATTTGCTCTTTTCCATTTTGAGCAAACTCAGGCCAATAAGTCGCAATCGGTTTGTCGTATTCTAAAAAACCTTCACTTACTAAAATATGCGCTAAAGTTGCAAGTATGCCCTTACCTGTAGAATAACAAACTGCCAATGTGTCAGGTTGCCAAGCTTCGGTTTGTGATTTTAGACCCGTGTAGATATCTACAACTTTCTGACCTCTAAAATAAACCGCTAAAGCAGCTCCACCTTGTCCTGTTCTAGCATCTTGAAGACGGCTAAACTGGTGAGCTAAATCAATAAAACGTTCATCTAAAATACCGTGATAGTTATGGGTATCGGCCAGTAAAATCTCTTTAATCACATGAAGTTCCTTGCATTTTTTGTTATTTTGCTCAAAAGCAGCCCAAACCTCTGTTCAGGCTGCTGATATTTTTATAATGCTTTTACTGTTCCTGCAACATGCGGTTTTTGGGATTTCGCATTACGAATTAAGAAATCAGTCTTTTTATCTGTATTGGCAGTTAAAAACTCAACTTTTGACGGTAAGAACATTGGCAGCTTAAACCATACATCTGCTTCATAAGCATTTGGTAATTCAAGGTTTGCTAATGCTTTAGCTTTGCTCCACATACCATGTGCAATGGCTTGCTTAAAGCCAAATGCTTTTGCAGTAATGGCATGAATGTGAATTAAGTTAAAATCACCAGACACTTTCGCATAACGGCGACCTGTGTTTTCTAAAATATTCCACTCTGCCTTTGGAACATAAGCTGGTGCTTGTTCTTCTTTGGCTTTCTCACCTACTCTTTTCTCAACTTTTTGGCGAGATAAATAAGTCGTTAAGCCTTCCATCACCACTTCATTGCCAACTTTTGCCGTGGTAATAAAGTCGAACTGAACACCTTTATCATGCGGTTTTAGTTCCCCAAATTTACATGACAAAGTTAATTTTTCAGTCACAGCAATTGGTCTGGTCTGTTTAATCTGGTTACGAATATGGACTAAACCTAAAATTGGAAATGGAAAGGCTTCTGCCGTCATCATGTGCATTTGCAAACTTTGAGAAAGTACAGCCAAATAAATTGCTGGTACAAAGCCATTATTTTGAAAGCCACATACTTCGTTATAAGCTTTGAGGTGGTTCTGATCAATTTCTAAAGTATCTACCACATATTCAACTTGCGGTAATATTTTTGGACCTTTCGGCTTTTTAAAAATTAAACCTTGCACTACTTTTGGATAAGCCAATGCCGCTTTTGGTAGCTGGCTAAAATGACGAGTATTCATACCTAACCTTTTATAATTTATAGATTCTTGAATAAAAAAGGGATGCACAAGCACCCCCTATTTAGCTAAAAGTGCTTAAGCGCCCAACAAGCTTTGACCACACACTCGTACAACGTTGCCGTTTACGCCTGTAGAAGCAGTTGATGCAAACCATGCAATAGTTTCCGCTACATCAACAGGTAAACCACCTTGTTGCATCGAGTTCATACGGCGACCAGCTTCGCGAATTGCAAATGGAATCGCAGCAGTCATTTGAGTCTCGATAAAGCCAGGTGCTACTGCGTTAATGGTAATACCATTTTTTAAGATAGGCGCAGTAAATTTCACTAGACCAATCACACCTGCTTTCGACGCAGCATAGTTTGTTTGACCAAGGTTACCAGCAATACCGCTAATTGATGATACACAAACAATACGGCCATTTGCATTTAGACCATCGTTTTCTAACAAGTAGTCATTTACGCGTTCAGCAGCAGACAAGTTAATATTAATTACCAAATCCCAAAGCTCTGGCTTCATGTTTGCCAAAGTTTTGTCACGTGTAATACCTGCGTTATGAACAATAATATCTAAACCGCCTTGTTTTGCAGCAGCAGTTTTAATTTTTTCACCCGCATCAGCAGCCGTAATGTCAATTGCCAATGTAGAACCGCCAATATCAGCCGCTACACGGTCAAGGTCAGCTTGTTGTTGTGGTACATCTAGACAAATAACATGCGCGCCGTCACGTGCCAATACATGCGCAATGGCTTCACCGATACCACGGCTCGCACCTGTTACCAACGCAGTTTTACCAGCAAGCGGTTTTGCCCAATCAACATCAACTACATCTGCTTTAGATACACGAATCACTTGACCAGATACATAAGCCGAACGCGGAGAAAGTAAGAAACGTAAAGTTGATTCAAGGTTTGCAGCAGCACCTTCGTCTACATAGACAACTTGAGCAGTAATACCCTTTTTAAATTCTTTACCTACAGATTTGATAAAGCCTTCAAGTGCGCGCTGAGCGATTGCTTGTTTTACAGTTTTTGCAGTTTCAGGAGCTGTACCAATCACAATCACTCGACCAGAAGTCGCAACTTGACGTGCAATTGGGTTAAAGAATTTATAAAGTTCATTTAACTGTTCTGAGTTTTGGATACCAGATGCATCAAATACAACTGCTTTGAATTTTGATTCTTTATCGCCTGCATTGAATGGACGTAAATTTAAACCAACTTTTGCAGCTTCTTGTTGCAAAGCAACGTTATTGCCTACATAGCTATCTGCATGAACATTGCTAAGTACTTGTGCAATCGCACCAGATAATACACTTGACGGCGCTGCGCCAACCAATACTGCACCATTCACTACTGGCTGAGCACTTTCAAAACGCTCTAATACAACTGGCGATGGTAAACCCAGATTTTTAACAACGAATTTACCAATAGGAGATTGTGTAAATGCTTGGTATTGATCAGTCATGATTATTATCTCTCAAAGAAATGAATTTTCTACGACAGGCTTCATTATGTTATGAGATGAATAGCAACAATATGAAAGCAGTCGTTCATTAGAGTTACTCCAAATCATACTTGACTTCATCTTTGGATGTCTTGACCTGAATGCTATCTACAATGTCATTCTAGTCAATACAGGTCTATTTGAATTGTGTTAAGGTAGCTTACAAGAATATCGTTATTATGCTTGGAAAAGCCTTATGAGCAAAACAACTCAAGAAAATCCAGCAGTCGAGAATTCTGCTCAGGAAAAAGTGTCAAATACATCAAAGTCGGCTTCTAACACGGCTAAGCGTAACAACACTACTCCTAAAGCAGCAACTAATACATCAAAAACGACACGTACTCGTTCAACGACTGCACCTGCACGTAGCCCTCGCACTAAGAGCACGGCTACAGCAACTACTTCTACATCTTCAAATGTAGCTACAGCACCAAAAGCAACAAAAACCAAAACTTCTGTTCAACAGGATAAAACCATGAGCCAAAACACTGTTCGCCGCGTTGCAATTATTGGTGGCAACCGTATTCCATTTGCACGTTCAAATACTGCTTATTTCAAAGCGTCTAATTCTGACATGCTGACAGCAGCATTAAACGGTTTGGTTGAGCGCTTTAACTTACAAGGTAAGCGTATTGGTGAAGTCGTTGCTGGTGCTGTTTTAAAACATAGTCGTGACTTTAATATGACTCGTGAAGTTGTATTGAGCACAGATCTTGCTCCTGAAACTCCAGCTTATGACATTCAAATTGCTTGTGGTACAGGTTTACAAGCAGCTTTTGTTGTTGCAAACAAAATTGCACTTGGTCAAATTGACGTAGGTATTGCAGGTGGTGTAGACACCACTTCTGATGCACCAATTGCTGTAGGTGATGGTTTACGTAAAGTTTTACTTGAACTCAATGTAGCTAAAACTGGTAAAGACCGTCTTAAAGCTTTAACAAAAATTGATTTTAAAAAGCTTCTTGATGCACCAAGCAATGGTGAACCACGTACTGGCCTTTCAATGGGTGAGCACCAAGCCATCACTGCTTTAGAATGGGGTATCACTCGCGAAGCACAAGATGAGTTAGCTGCTAGCAGCCATCAAAAACTTGCTGCTGCTTATGAGCGTGGTTTCTTTGATGACTTAATGACTCCATTCTTAGGTCTTAACCGTGACAACAACTTACGCGCAGACAGCACAGTTGAAAAACTTGCTAAATTGAAGCCAGTTTTCGGTAAAGGCGAAACTGCGACAATGACAGCTGGTAACTCAACTCCGTTAACTGACGGTGCTTCTGTTGTCTTGCTTGCTTCTGAAGAGTGGGCAAAAGAAAACGGTCATGAAGTTTTAGCTTACCTTTCTTTCTCTGAAACAGCAGCTGTTGACTTTATTGGTAAGAACGGTCCTAAAGAAGGTTTGTTAATGGCCCCTGCTTATGCGGTGCCTCGCATGCTTAAGCGTGCAAACCTTAAACTTCAAGACTTCGATTTCTATGAAATCCATGAAGCATTCGCATCTCAAGTGTTATCTACTTTGAAAGCTTGGGAAGATGAAAAATTCTGTAAAGAGCGTCTTGGTTTAGATGCACCTTTGGGTTCAATTGACCGTTCTAAACTGAACGTAAATGGTTCATCTTTAGGTGCAGGCCATCCATTTGCTGCAACTGGTGGTCGTATCTTAGCAACTGCTGCTAAATTGATTAATCAAAAAGGTTCAGGCCGCGCATTAATCTCGATCTGTACAGCAGGTGGTGAAGGTGTGGTTGCGATTGTAGAAAAATAATTTCTATAACGACCTAACAAAATAAGCACCCATTTGGGTGCTTATTTCATTTCAATAGATTAGCTTAATGAAGTGATGCAGCTTTGGCATCTGGGAAAAATTTATCTTCAATATGGTCATAGCACCACTGGAAAATAAAGGTATAAACCAAAATACATAAGGTTAAACCAATATCTAAAATAAGTGCATCAATGACACTCATCTGAAGCATATATGCAATCATTGGTACAGTTGCAATCAGCAAACCACCTTCAAAACCAATCGCATGTAAAATCCGCACAGGGATCGTTCTTTCCCAATTATATTTATGCTCTACTTTTTCAAAATAGTGGTTAAAAATCATGTTCCAGAAAACTGAAACCACTGCCATAAACACACCGAGTGTACCGGTTACGTCCATTGGCATATCAAAAATAAAACTTAATGCAATCGCAATGATGACCAATAAAATTCCTTCATAACTGATTGCATGAATGAGCCTTCTCTTGGAAATCAACATTTTTAAATACTCAATAATAACTTGGATAATGTGCATTTTATTTTTATAATATTGATTAATCCAATCAGGTTCTTTCAATTTTTTTGACAGATGAATATTAATCAAGAACAACTACTCATGTTTCAGGCCGTGATTGAGACCGGCTCTTTTTCTGCAGCAGCCCGTAAACTTGGCAAAGTTCCTTCGGCTGTAAGTATGTCTATTGCCAACTTAGAAATTGATCTGGACTTAACTTTATTTGACCGTAAAGGCCGTGAACCTATCCCCACTGACGAAGCACGGGTGTTATACGAAAAGACCTCTCAGCTTTTGATTGAGATGAATCAATGGAAACAGCATGCTCACGCGTTAAGTACAGGGTTAGAAGCTAATTTAACTATTGTGATTGTGTCTGAACTTTTACACACCAATTGGACCGACTATATTTGTCTTTTAGAAAGTCGTTTTCCAGACTTACAAATTAATATTGTGTCTGCCCCTCAAGAAGATGCACTCCAAATGTTATTAGATGGGTCGGCCCAACTTGCACTGATGTTTGAACGTGAGCATCTAGATAACAGAGAACAATTCGTAGAGCTAAAACGTGAGGCTCTAATTCCGGTTATTTCAAACAACCATCCTCTCGCAAGCCAAAATCAGGTTTCTTATGAGCAGATCCTTACTACACGACAAATTGTAGTTGCAAGCCGAGATGAGACTTTAAAACCCGAATTATTATTTTCAAAACATTACTGGCGTACAGATAACCACCACTCTGCTTGTTTAATGATCTTGCGCAATTTGGGTTGGGGTGTTCTTCCTCAAGAAATGTTTAAAGAAAATCCTGAATTAAAAAATAAACTTAAAGTATTGGATTTATTAGATTTCACTCCCCGATTTGAATATTATGTCGACTTGGTATGGAGCCGGGAAAGTGAGCTTGGTGCCGCTGCTAGATTTTTGATTGAACATATCCGTAAGCAACGAATGCAACCGCTGCCTTAAAAATATTTCAAATTTGATGCAGAACCTAAACGTTTTTCTTTGAAATATAACAATTGATATATCGACAGCATGAATAGACTTTGTGCTATAAAGAAAACATAAGATTTATTACTGAAGATGTTGAATATCAATGACTCATACAGCACTTGACCAATTAAAAACATTAACGACCGTTGTTGCCGACAGTAGTGACCTTGATGCAATTCGTAAATTCCGTCCATTAGACGCAACGACTAATCCTTCATTGATTACGGCAGCAGCAGAACAACCAGAAAGTAAAGAGCTCATTGAAGATGCTTATTATCAAGCCAAAGAAGAAGGCTATAGCAACGATGAGTTAATCGAAAGAACCATTGATATTTTAACCGTAAAATTTGGTGTAGAAATTTTAAAACTGATTGAAGGCCGAGTTTCAACAGAAGTTGATGCTGCTCTTTCATATGACACTGAAGCAACCATTCAAAAAGCACATGAATTATGTCAACTTTACAAAGGTTATGGGATTGATCAGTCACGTATTCTGATTAAAATTGCTTCGACTTGGGAAGGGATTCAAGCTGCTAAAGTGTTAGAAGCTGAAGGTATTGCTTGTAACCTCACCCTCCTTTTCGGTTTACATCAAGCTCAAGCATGTGCAGATGCAAAAGTAACTTTAATTTCGCCGTTTGTAGGCCGTATCTTAGATTGGTACAAAAAAGCTGAAGGTGTAGACGCTTACCCTATCGAAAAAGATCCAGGTGTGGTTTCAGTTAAGAAAATCTATACCTATTACAAACAACAAAACATTCCAACTCAAGTGATGGGTGCAAGCTTCCGTAGCATCGACCAAGTACTTGGTCTAGCTGGATGTGATTTGCTAACCATCTCGCCAAGCTTACTAACGCAGCTTGAGCAAGATACGCGTACAGTTGATGCGGCACTTGATGCCTCTCAAGCAAAACAAGCAGAAGCGATTGTTCGACCAGCTCAAGATGAACAAAGTTTTAAAGATGAACTTAACCATGACTTAATGGCATTCCAGCTTTTACAAGGCGGTGTTGATGGCTTTATCAAAGCACGTGACCAATTAAGCCTTTTGTTACGTCAGTCTTTTGGAATTGATGCGGAAATAAAATCTTAAAAAACTGCACTTTTCATACAAAATCACCGATTTTTGTTATCATGACAAAAATCGGTTTTTTATTGGGTTTCTCGTGTTCGGCATAACAGATTTAACGACATATATTATTGGTACATTCCTAATTGTGTTATTGCCCGGACCCAATTCTCTTTATGTGATGTCAATTGCTTCACGTTACGGCATTAAAACCGGATATATGGGGGCATTCGGTATTTTTACCGGTGACCTTATTTTAATGCTGTGTACAGTGCTTGGTGCTGCGTCTTTACTTAAAGCATTTCCATGGGTATTTGTTATTCTTAAATTAACAGGTGCACTTTACCTATCTTATTTAGGCTTTAAACTGTTACAAGGCAGTATTCAACGCTGGAAACAACGTAATCAAACTCAACCAGAAATGGCCGATTTACCCGCTTTAGATAAAATTCATCCTTATAAAACAGCACTTAGTATCAGTTTACTCAACCCTAAAGCGATTTTATTTTTCCTCTCTTTCTTTGTTCAGTTTGTTGAACCCGACTATGCCTACCCAGCTTTAAGCTTTTTAATTTTAGCGGTTATTTTACAGATCATTAGCTTTAGTTATTTAACTGCATTAATCTTCTCTGGAATTAAACTTTCAGCATTTTTTAAAGAGAACCATAAAATTGCAGCGAGCGGAATCTTTCTAGTAGGAATTCTATTTTTTGGGTTTGGTTTAAAACTAGCAACCTCTACAATTTAATTATTTTAATCTGATAAGTTTTGCATTAGAAAGTTAAAATATAATGAACTGCTAAAAGTCCAGCATGCCATCTGTTTTAACTTCATTAAGTACAAAAAAAGTTCTGACTTGTCTTACTCCGGGTAAGGCAATAATCTTTTCACTATGAAATCGGTTAAACGCAGCTAAATCTTTAACACGAATTTTTAGAAAATAATCGACTTCTCCCGCCACCAGATAACACTCTAAAACATTTTCCAAATCACCCGATGCTTGTTCAAATGCTTGAAAGCTGTCAGGGGTTGAACGGTCCAAAACCACACCAACTAACACCACAGTACCACGTTGAACCGTATTGGGATTGATCCGAGCACGAACATCCAAGATTGCTCCAATCTTAAAAAGACGCTGAGTATGATTCCAACAAGATGATGTACTAATACCTACAAGTTTAGCCAATTCAGCATTACTTAAACGCCCATTTTCCTGTAAGGCACGCATAATTTTCAGCTCTAATGGGGTCAAATTTTCAGCCTTATCATCCATAAAATAATATTCTTGATCCATTGTTATTTATGAAATAAATAATAGCATTATTTAATAATTTAAAAAGATTATTTATTTTTTAACCTAAAAATAGAAAGCACCTTCTTAAAAAAAATTGTTAAATTCACCCCAACTG
Organism: Acinetobacter sp. 826659; assembly: GCF_000588515.1. NCBI lineage: Bacteria > Pseudomonadati > Pseudomonadota > Gammaproteobacteria > Moraxellales > Moraxellaceae > Acinetobacter > Acinetobacter sp. 826659. The sequence goes on from NZ_JFYD01000001.1 coordinate 302,782, forward strand.
GAAGCAATGGCAGAAGCCTATTAATTTTTCTTGGATTTAGAACACGTATCATGCAAAAAATTCTTCAAGATTTTTCAATTCCAGCAGTATTTGCTGGTTTTATTACCTTTCTTATTGGTATTAGTGTTTCGGCTATTTTAGTGATTCAGGCTGCTCAAGCTTTAGGTGCGTCATCTGAACAAATCACCTCATGGTTTTGGGCTTTAGGCTTAGGTATTGGTTTATCAGGACTCATCCTTTCTTGGAAATTTAAATATCCCGTAGCAACAGCTTGGTCAACTGCGGGCCTCGCTTTAATTATGGCAACAGGTAGTGGATATAGTTTAAATGAAGCGATTGGTGCTTTCTTAGTTGGTGGTTTACTAACAGCGATTTTAGGCTTTTCAGGTATTTTTCAAAAAGCGCTGTCATACATTCCTCAAAGTTTAACAAGTGCCATGCTGGCAGGCGTCCTACTCAAATTTGGTATTTCACTTTTCGCAAGTTTACAAAATGATTGGGCGTTTGTTTTGTCCTTACTTAGCATTTATGTCATTACAAAAAGATTATGGCCGCGTTATAGCATTGTATTTACCGTAATTTCAGGTATTGCCCTATGCCCTATCTTTTTAGAATTTCATATGCCTACAATTCAGTGGTCTTTAGCAAAACCTGTTTGGATTAGTCCTGACTTTAGCTGGTCAGCACTTTTGGGCTTAGCACTGCCACTGTTTGTAATTAGTATGGCTTCTCAATATTTACCGGGTATTGCCATGATCAAAAGTTATGGCTACAAACCACATGTGAATCAACTTATTGGCTGGACAGGTTTAACCCAAGTTGTGCTTGCACCGTTTGGCTGTTATAGCGTCAATATTGCTGCGATTAGTGCTGCCGTAAGCTTAGATGATCAAGTTCATCCTGACCCAAGCAAACGCTATATTGCAGGTATAAGCTGTGGTTTTTTCTACATCTTAATGGGTTTGTTTGCTGCAACACTCACAAGTTTATTGATGTCTTTTCCTCATATTTTTATTGTAGCTTTGGCTGGAATTGCATTACTTGGTACGATCAGCCACAACATTGCGATTGCTTTTGCTCAAATTGAAGAACGTGAAGCTGCATTATTTACCTTTTTATGTAGCGCTTCGGGTATTCAATTCTTCGGGATCGGCTCAGCATTTTGGGGATTGGTTGTCGGAATTATTGTATTTGTTGTGCTCAAATTTAAAGCCAAAAAAAGCTAATAAAAAAAGCGTTCATAGCTCCCTATTTTCAATGCTATGAACGCTTTTCAGTATGGTTTATTATAACTCTCTTACTACGACTGATTTTGCCATTTTGTCGTGCCAGCCTTGTTTTTTAGCGTCAAATGCCACCCAAAAAAGACCAATACCAAATACTAAAATTGATGGAATATAGCCAATATATCGAATAATGCTCTGCATGACTGTGAGCTTATTACCTGTTTTTTCATCTAAAACTTTTAAGCGCATCAAACGTTTGCCGGGTGTACCTGCAAAATACAACCAACATAAAACTGAATATAAAAAAGGAAATGCATAGTTCACAATCAGGTCAAACCAATAGTTTTGTGGCTGACTACTTAAGCCTGTAGCAAATACTAAGTCGTAATCTCCCCGATAAAAAATCCATGCGGCTGGAATAATTGCTAAACAAAGAATAAGACTATCAATAATCATTGCGCCAAATCTTAACCAGAACCCTGCATACTCATACTTATAAGTCATGCCTACCTCACTTTGTTATTGTTTAATAGCTAAAATGGTCTTACTACTTTACTTTTATCCTAATTGAAACTTTTTTATTTTTAAATACTTAAATAAATTTTAAATTTCTTACTTTTATATTTTATTGTAATTATTTTGATCAAAAAACATCATTAACCACATATCTCTACAAAAATTTAATTTAATCTTTTAAAAACTGACATATTTTATGTCAGTTATATCGAAATACGTTTATAAATAAATTAAATTACAAATAAATATTATATTTATTGCCAAAATAAAATATCTATTTTAAATTCTTTTTTTAATAAAAGTGCTGCAAATAATAGAGCCAATCCGATTGTAATTAAAAAAACACTTAAACTGATTAATCCATAAACAATTGTTATACTGCCTAATATAGCTAAAATATAAAAAATAATTACACTGATTGTTGGCATTTCAATTTATTCCACTACTTAAAATAAAAGCAATTTATTCTATCGAGTTTATAAACGATTGCTGTTTTCAAATGTTGATTACACTATTAATTTGTATCATCACACATTAATAATGTTATTAAACTTATTTAATGTTAATTTAGTTTAATAGACAGTGATAAAGTTCACATAAGTTTTATTTAATTTCAAAATAATGCTTTTCAGTCACAAGTTTAATTTTTAAGTTTTTATATAAGCGTTCTTTTGAGTCTTCTAGTGAAGGAACAACTTTTTCCGCAAATTTATCTTCAGTCATCAGTCTTGCATAAGTTTTGTAGCCAATGATTAATTTTTGAGGTTCTTTACCTGTTTGACTAAACTCTTCAATGAGTTTATTGACTTTCTTTGCTGTTAAATCTGCCATCTTTCTTAGCCCCCCTTTAATTTACTATTTTGTTATACGGCTTCTTTATGACAGAAATATGAACCGTAATTTTTTGTAATTTTCATGTAAATATTAACAATTATTGGTCTACAGCTTACTTATCAGTTCAAAATCAGCAAAGCAATCAATTCAATTATTTGATTTATATATAATTTATTTAATTTCAATTACTTTTAATTGAATAGATATCTCCATAGAATGAAATATGTTAATCTTTAATTAATAAAAGCTTCATACATATAACAACTGTAAATAAGAGGAATAACATCATGAATTACCAACATATTATTGTACCAGTAGATGGTTCTGAGATTTCTTTAGCAGCAGCTCGACAAGCAGCTCACATTGCAAAAGCATTTGGTAGTAAATTGACCGCCATTAGTTTGGTTGCGGTAGATCCTTTTAGTGGCGTAGATTTTTATTACATCTCACCTGTTGTAAAAGATTATTTTGTTGAAGCACGTGCTAATGCAGAAAAAACTCTCGCAAAAGTTAAAGCTTTATGTGCTGAAGAAGGCATTGATGCAGAGACTCAAATCATCCAAGGTGAAATTTCTTCAGATGGTATTTTGAAAGCCGTAGAAGACTTAGGTTCTGATTTGATTGTGATTGGTTCGCATGGTCGTAAAGGTTTCCAAAAACTAATTTTGGGTAGCTTTGCTCAAGATGTTTTAAATAGCACCAAGATTCAAGTTTTAGTCGTAAAAGAGTAAAATACTTGAAAGATAAAAGCCCAATCTAATAATTGGGCTTTTTAATAAAATAACTTATAGAAATTTTACACCCACTAAAAAACCCTATAGAATAGTTCACTATTCCATCAATTTCGTGAGTCACGCCAATGAAGTAAGTCTTTTTTCTCATCAATTTTTTCTTTTTTTGATGTGCAAAATAGACTATTTTTGTGATTTACCGTCTCTATTAAAAATTATCATTCTCCTATTTTGTACATCCTGTATTTATGAGGTTTTTTATGACTCAGCAGGCATGTGTAATATCGCAACTTACCTTAGAGTTCCCTTCAAAGGTAATGTTTAAGCATTTAAATTTTAGTCTTGAATCGAATCAGATCTCTGCCCTAATTGGTCGTAACGGTCAAGGCAAATCTTTGCTTATGCAATTGTTAAATGTGACGCTTGCATTAGATTCAGTTGTTACATCAGGGCAAATATCTTGGCATGTAAAACATGCGTATTTACCTCAATTGCATCGTTTGACAGCACTGACGATTGCTGAAGCTTTAGATATCTTAGATATTTACGGAGCTTTTAAAAGAGTTGAACAAGGTAGTGCCGACTTCAATGATTATGATTTATTAGAAGGTAAATGGGACCTGCCCACTTTATGGAACAACCTCTTAGAATCTGCTGGTCTACCAATAGATTTAGATTTCCCAGTTAAAAATTTAAGTGAAGGTCAAAAAACCAAATTGGCTCTAAGCTGTTTATTTTTAAAATCAGACCACTATCTATTACTTGATGAGCCTAGTAATCATCTAGATCAGGAATCTAGACAATGGTTAATCGATCATTTAAAAAAACACCCAGCAGGTAGTCTTATCATTAGCCATGATCGGACTTTATTAAATGAAGTCGACCATATTTATCATTTAAATGAACATGGTCTACATCACACCACCGGAAATTATGAAAAATTTTATGGGCAGTATCAAACCAATATTGCAGCTCTAGAGCAATCTATTCAACAGAGCCAACGTGAAGTTAAGCACATGAAGCAAAAGCAACATGATGTATTAATGAAAGCTCAAAAACGTGAGCGTGCTGGAAATAAATTAAGAGAATCAAATTCTCAAGCCAAAATTTTGCTCGACTTTAAAAAGGAACAAGCAGGCCAAAGCATTGCTGCTATACAGTCTCAACACCAACGTCAGATTTCGAACAGTCAAAATGATTTAAAAGATAAGAAATTGCTTCTCGAAACGGTTAAACCTCAACAGTTTTTCTTCCCGTCTTTTCATAAGAAATCTGGTGAAATTCTGCGGATTAAAAAATTGAAACTGAAACATGGTACTCAAAAACCCATCGATCTAGCTGTACAAGCAGCTCAAAAAATTCATATAACAGGACAAAATGGTATTGGAAAATCAACTTTACTTAAGGCAATTCATGCACACAACAATCGACCCTGTGACAGCATTCACTTATCTGTAGAGTGTTTCTATCTCGACCAGAACTTTAGCTTTTTGTGTGATGAAATGACTGTTATTGAAAATTTATCTCACATGAATAATGAACTTTCAGAACTCGAATGGAGAAATTTGCTAGGTCAACTTCGAATTCGTGGGGATAAAGGTACCCAACTATTGTCTCAGCTTAGTGGTGGCGAAAAATTAAAAGTAGCTTTATTGGCGCTTAGCCGAATAAGCCCTACTCCTGAACTTCTATTACTAGATGAACCGGAAAACCATTTAGATATTGAATCTAGAGAGCTACTTGCTAATGCTATTCAGAGTTATGAAGGTGCGGTATTGCTCGTTTCACATGATCAACTGTTTGTTGAAAGCTCAGGCATTCATGAGTCATTTTCTTTAATGTAATCGTTAGTAATATACCAATTTTCAAATTTACTAGTTCTCATTTGAGAGCTAGTAAATTTCATCAGTTATTATTTTTTCACTTTGTTTAATAACTCGAGGTCTAAAGTATATTTGACAGTTTTATTTTTACGAGCACTATTACGCATTTGATAAACTTGAATAATATAATCACCGTCAACTGGTAAAGTAAGCTCTCCCTTAAAACCAGAGCTAGAACCAATTAATAATGCATTATCTTTACCTGGCTTCTTACCAGGTGCAAAAATATTAATGTAGGCTAAATTCCCCAGACTATTGATATCAAATTTTAATATTTGGCCTTTTTTTGCATAAACTCTATACCTTACATCATCGTAGCCCTGAAATTTTCCAGTTAAAGTGGTATGTGGTGAACTTTGTAAAAAATTAACTTTTTGCTCAGTATTTTTGGCATAGACAGTGAACGAAGTAGCTGAAATGAGCGTTGATAGTAATAATATTTTAATGAATTTTCTCAACTTATTAACCCTCAAAATTATTTTTAAAGTAATTATATTAAAAATGATTTTTATCAAATTTTATTTTATGTATGAGTTTGATGAGTAGTAGTTGCTTTTTATAAATAGTAACAAGTAAGGTATCTCAAAGACTTAATATTATTAATTTTGAGATACCTTTTTTAAAACTTAAAATCGATATCCTACCCCTAAATAGGTAATCAACGGATCAATATCAACTTTGGTGGTTGCATGTATTAAGCGAGTTCCCGTATTTTGATTGACTACATCAATTTGTGCTTTGTTGTTTAGTTTTGCATAAGATACAGAAGCAACCGTGTACCATGAGTCATTAAAATCATAGGTAAAACCAGCAGTAAAAATAGGGGCTATTGTATCATCTGCATCGACATTAACCACCATTTTTCCGCTTGACTCTTTTCGATCTAAAGCCGCTCCAGCTTTGCCATCCAATACATTTTGAATCATATGACCAGCAGAGACTAAATCAGAGTGAATTCCATCATTAAGTTTAATGTCATTAAAATGAGCATACATTAAGCCCGCACCAATATAAGGTCTAAACTTATTTACTCCACTTCTACCAAATTGATATTGTGCTTCTATCGTTGGTGTCCACGCTCGAATAGATGCAGCTTTAGATTTATTTCCTAAGTTAGTAATTGGAATCGCTTGACCGAGCGTAAAGCCGTCAGGGAATAGATATTGAACTAGTCCATTAGGAGACATAGCGACTCCACTTAATGGTGCTAAGATTTCACCTTTACCTTTTATATCAACTTTAGGGGGGATACCGCCAATAAATTGTAAAGACACATTGTCATTCAGATAATAGTTAAAAGTTAATCCCAGTGTATCAACATCATCAACTTCTAGTCCCGCATCTTGCTGCTGCCAGCTTTCCAATCCCTCAATTCGGGCTGTACCAGCAACATCAGCTAGAATATTCCCGTTACCGTCTGTAAGTTGATCTTGGATTTCGGGTTGAGCTAAAAACTCAGTAAGAGATTCTTTTAAATTCCAAACCTGTCCTCCCATATCAGTCATAGTAGCATTGGGATCAATTGAGTTTAAAAAGCTTGTTGTTGAAATAGTACCAACTTTAGCTACGGACTCATTTTTAACAGCGGTATTAATATTAAACGGATTAGCTTTACCTTGTGGCATTACATGTAACCAACCAGCAGAGACAGAGAATCTTTTAAATTCCTGCGCATAACTCATGCTTGTGATTACAGATAATGAGCTCAATATTGCTATTTTTATTACTCTTTTTTTCATTTTTATTCCATCCTAGAAATATATTGCTGATTTTGCAATATATGTATGGAATATAGTCAAGTTGCCTTTTTTATCAATCAGTATATTTTTTAAACAGAATTAATTTAGATAAATCTATCAATATATCTCATTAATTACATGAAATATTTATCTAATTTTTCTGACGAATGACATAATTAAAATTAAAAAAAATTTAACGAATGGTAAAATAAAGAAATAGAAGTAGCCTATATAGACTAGCTGTTGTGACTGAGTTATTTAAATTAGAATCTAATTTGATATTTAATTTTCCTTAGTGGATATTTCTATAAAACCAATGAAAGGATCTTACCTAAAAAGTTAAACCATATAACTAATCAATAAAATGGAAGAATTTTTAATGAATATTATTATTCGTGATGAGCAAGCCGAAGATATTGAAGCCATTGAAGAATTGACAAAAGCAGCTTTTCAAAATGCTGAGCACACAAGTCATACCGAGCATTTTATTGTTAATAGTCTAAGAGCTCACGGACAACTTACTATTTCTCTAGTTGCAATTGAAGATGAGTCTATTATTGGACATATTGCTATTTCTCCGGTTGAGATTAGCTCAGGCGAAATAGGTTGGTATGGTTTAGGTCCTATCTCAGTTCATCCAAATAAACAAGGATGCGGTGTTGGCTCTCTTCTCATCAATAAATCACTAGAAAAATTAAAACAACTTGGCGCTCAAGGATGTGTTTTATTAGGTGATCCAAATTATTACAGCCGATTTGGTTTTAAAAATTATCCTGAGCTAATTTTGCCTGATGTACCAAGTGAATATTTTCAGGCTCTAACTTTCTCGGGCAATATTCCAAAAGCTAATGTCAAATACCATGAGGCTTTTAATGCAACACAATAATAAAAACTTACTATCTTCAAAAGAAAACTCCTAAAAATAGGAGTTTTCTTTTTCATTGTTTTTGAACAATATTTACTTAAAATATTAGCTTTTATTTAACACGCTCAATTTGGAAAACTTCAATATCGGTAGGCTTAACTCTATGCTTATCTACCTCACCAACGACACGTACTTTATCCCCTGCTTTTAGTTCAAGAGGTTTCCATAAGTCATCATCGATATCAATTATGATTGAACCCGTAGCGTCTTTTAACTCAAAATGATCCCCAGCAATATGCTTTACGATCGTACCAGTTAAAGTTACTCCAGATTCATCAGCCAAAGTTTTTACTTTGGACACTGTGACTACATTTTTTGTTGCTTCGTTTAATAAAGCAGCATCTGGTTTAGCTATCACAGCACTACTTCCTAATAAAGCAAATCCAGCCAATGCTGTTAAAAGTATTTTTTTCATGACGATTACCTACTTTTTAATATTCTTAGTTATATAAACAAATTCTTTTAAAGTTATAGATTTAGCTTTTGTGGCTTTTTGTATCTTATTAAGTTCTTTGTTTAATGAGAATAAATAGTAACATTAAAAAATTTCTTTAAGTTCTCTTTTCCAACAACTATTTTATGGCCTTTATTTTTTCGTGAATTTACTTAAGAAAGCTTTTTCTTAAGTAAATTAAACTCAGCATTAAAATATCACTTCATTGTTAAGCAACAAGTTGTCCTAAATTCAATAAAATATTTATGGCTTCTGTCTCGTCCTCAGTTTGCATAACAATCATTCTGTCATAAGAAATTCCACCAACCTCAATATAAATTTTTGGATGTGGAAGCTGAGGAATATAGACTTTTAGTGGTTGATAAAGAGCAAGAAGATAACCAAATGAATCATAAGGATAATGATCATCTTTTAATGTCTTCTTTATAACAACATAGTTGTTCAATATATTTAAAATAAAACCATATTCATTTTCAGAATGAAATTTAGCGTCCATACCTACCTCCTTGATTAGTTAATATTTTTATAATCAAACTTAAAGGTTAAATTTCTGATCTGAGGATATTTGAACCAATTTATTTTAAATATAGAGTTCTATTTAAAATAATGAGTTTCTAATTTAAATATATTTAAAACCAAGTGTATTAGTCAACATATTTTGAACAGCACCATTAAAAATAAATATTTTGTGTTACAAATCACGCTTTAAGACAAAAATAAAAAGATATAAAAAAAACCCATCTTACGATGGGCTTTGAGCATTCAACTAGATTATGAATCTTTATCCATTGAATGAGGAGTTGTGGTTTTATCTTGCTGTTTTGTGTCGTTTTCACCTTGGCAAGCACTCACACTCAAAGAAATAAAGGCGGCTAAACCCAAGGTCGCTATAATTTTTGTCATGTTTCACCTCATGAATTGTTTAGATTGATGAGTTAATAAATACTTTTTATTAGTTTTACGATCAGCATAGGTTTCTAGGCTTTTTTGTAGATTTAGCGCAAAAATGTAAAGCTATTTAGTTTTGACTTTAAGCGCTCATTTAAATTTAACTCAACAAGTTCAAAGCCGAGCACCTAACATAAACTTAAATTAAATATTAACTGAATGCCTGAGCGTTTTGAGGAGTAAGTCATATAAGTGATCTACAGCTTTAGACTCCAAAGATGCCCGACTCCGATAAACAGCGACCTCCATAGGTTCTAAAGGTCCTAGGCCATGATCAGCACTTAAAATAGTTAAATGCTCAGGCGCACTACACTGTGTGAACACGGCAATTGCTAAACCACTTTCCACCGCTGCAATTTGACCAGCTAAACTTGAACTGTTGTATACCACCCGATAACGGCGTCCCTGTAAGGCCAATGAATTAATAGCGCTCTTTTTGGCTTGACTAGTACTTTCATAAACTGCAATTGGGAGTGGATCTTCTCGCCAGAGTTCAAACTGTGGAGAGCCTACCCACACCATTGGTTCATGAAATAAAAGTGTTCCTTGACGAGCGTTATCTCTCGAAATTAATGCCAAGTCTATATCCCCAGTTTCTACCCGTGGTATTAACGAAGTAGACTGCTCACAAATTAATTCAATTTCAACACCTCCATAACGTGGAGCAAAACGCTTAAGTACAGGTGTTAAATATTTCGCTGCATAATCATCGGGCACCCCAAGGCGTATACGCCCCTTCAGCTCATCTCCGTGAAATGCCATTTGGGCTTCTGCATGTAAGTCAAGAATACGGCGCGCATAACCTAAAAGTAGCTGTCCTTGAGACGTTAATTCAATTTGTCGGTGTGTTCGTATTAAAAGTTGGCAATGTAGAGCTTCTTCAAGTTTTTTTAGTTGCATGCTAACAGCTGACTGTGACCGATATAACTCAGGTGCTGCGTTTGATAACGAGCCTGTATCTACTACGGTGACAAAACACTTTAGCCAATCAATCTGTAAATTTTTTAAAGTCATTAGAATTTATCTATTCGATTTTCAAATAGTATATAAAAGAATTATGCGCTTTTCTTTATTTATTGTCTCTTTCATACTGAACTTATAAGAAGTTAAAACAGTTCATTTTTAAACGTCCCTAACGATGAATTGATTAACAACTGAATAACTCGTTAATCACTGTCCTTACTAACAATTTTATCACTTCGTATTTCTTAGGTATTACGCACTAGGAGGAGGTTTTATGCGCCTAAATAAACAGATGCTTGCGTCACAAAGTGCGACATCCACTTTCGTTTTACTTTGGGGTAGTGCTGCGATTTTTACTCGATGGGGACTCGACAATGCCTCACCTATAGCATTATTAATTCTGCGCTTTGCCACAGCTTTGTTTGTTCTGTTGTTAATTGCTATTTTTAGAAAAAGACTTTTACCTAAGCATGGAACTCGAAAGCAAGTTTTATTAACTGGACTCCTCATTATTGCAGGTTATTCAATTTGTTATTTTAAAGCCATGGCTCACGGAGTCACCCCTGGTTTAATGGCCACAATCATGGGAATACAGCCAATCTTGACGCTTTGTCTTTTAGAAAAGAATTTACAAAAAGAGAGATTATTAGGTCTATTGATTGCTTTAGCCGGACTCATACTTTTAGTGTGGAAAAGCTTAACTATGTCTTTTATCGCTCCAATCGGAATATTCTTTGCCTTAGCAGCACTGATCTGTATAACTTTTGGGGCCATCATGCAAAAAAACATTCAACAAGCCCCAACAGATGTCTTACCGCTCCAATATATAGTTAGCCTTCTAGTTTGTTTATTTATAGTTCCGTTTGAACATTTTGAAATAACGTGGAATTCACAACTCATTATTTCGGTCTTATTCCTTGGAATTTTAATTTCTGTAGTTGCTCAACTTTTACTTTACCGTCTTCTAAATCAGGGCAATCTTGTAAATGTAACAAGCCTATTTTATTTAGTACCTGTCGTTACTGCACTTTTAGATTTTTTAATTTTAAAAAACAAGTTGCCGCTTGCAGGCTTAATAGGAATGATTGCAATTTTAATAGGCTTAACGCTTGTATTTAAAAAGAAATAACTCATTTAAGGTACATTATAAAACCCTCGAATGAGGGCTTTATGCTGAGTTAAAGACTATTCTAAACTTTTCCAATCTTTACCAATTTGAGCTAATGCTGGCAGTTCATCGCTATTAAAAACATTAGAATTACGATCAATAGCAAATCGATAGATGGGCACAGAATCAGCTTGAGTTTTTTTATAGAAGCTGAAATTTTCAGTAATATGGTAATTGCCGGCTTCTGTAGATTTTACAGCTATTCCTGATGGAATATGAATATAACTTTCACATTCCACTTCAATATTATTTCCAGCAAGATCTTGGTAGGAAAATTTCATGTTTTGATCCTTTCTAAATTTTTATGATTGAGAAAAACTTAACATGCTATCTGGCTAGATTATTGAAACTTTTTTCAACTAATTGTTTAAGTGTGTGTATTTAGTTAAAACTAAAAATATTATCTCTAATATTTCTACTCTATCTCACAATCCCAATACTTTAAAAGCTCGCTCATCAAGTTCTTTAAGCTCCTCAAGTGTATATAACCGTCCTTCTGGATCAAAAAACTTATCAAAATCAAATTCCCCTTCTTTATATAATTGATATCTTTTAGGCCCTAACCACTCTTTTTGAAAGAAATCATCTGTTAGTTTAAAAAACTCTTTAAATGACATATTTGCATCTAATTGGCCAATTAACTGTTCACGTTCATTTTTAGGAATATCCCTAAATTTTCTCTCATCCATAATGAAGGCTCGGCTGCCGACTAGCTGACCGTCCTCATGAGTTGGAACTAGAATACTGCGGCAATGAGGATGCAAAGGCGGAACTTTTTTTGTAGGATCATTGATATTCCACACACGACTATCAAGGGCTGCACATACTTTTGAGGTTCTACCATCAAGAACACTTACAAATCTGACATGTTCAAACTTTAACTGTTTATAGCTGTTTAAATAGGCCTGATTGGATATATGACTTCGAATCGTACGTACAGTTCGTTCAATATCAATCTTAGAGCTATTTAGTAATCCATCTTCATATTTAAGGCGTTTAGTCCCTAGAATCCTTTGAATAATTTGTTGATTCGTCGCTCCAGTATTGAGGCCATCCCGAATTGCATACTCAACTCTTTGACGGGCTACCTCGGCAATTGTAGAAAGTAACTCATCCACCAATGCTCCACCTGCTAAAGGAACACGTTTAGCAGCTTTATAGAGCTGTTCACCTTTTAACTCGTTATGTTTACCACCAAAAATTTTTGACATATATCTGACTTCATAGACAGCCAATGCCACAGCAGAGATGGTAAAAGTTTCAATGAGCATATTGTTAGTAGTATTAAACCACTGAAAATCAGTGCACTTTTTTCTTTTAAGGGGGCTGTTGAGTAAACCCCCCCCGCCAATGCGGTTTTTTCCTTTTCATTTAGCTCATCTAACAGCTTACTTAGTTTGGTAAGCATATTAACTGTTTCGGAATTAAATAAATTAAGAAGTTCATTAACCGATCTTGAAGATGCTCGATATAGATAAGCTTGATGTTGAGTCAGAACATCAAAAAGTGATTTCTGATGAAGATTAACCATAAAAATTACCTCTACAGAATTGCCCTTTTTTGTTATTTTCTATTTTCTGTCTTACCTTATGTAATTTGCTTATTATTAATATCTCTAGAATAAGTTATGACTAACAAGTGTACCTACGTAAAGTTATTTAGCTAATAGCTTATCCTTGTAATTTATATCTTTATAAACTTGGCTCGTGTCTAAACTACACAATCTCTTTAATGCTGAGTAAAACAGCATTACTCGGAATATTTTTAAGTATTTTCTTTTGTTGTTTTCGCCATTCTTTATGAAATTTTTTATCAGATTGTTCGGAAAAACTATCTCTATGCTTCTGACAATCAGTATCTTCTAAATTTGGTGATTGTATACATGGCCAATTGTTTAATTGAGGTGTTAAAACCGCATTACTCATCAATGATAATTCTTCTAATCTAATTAAATTCATATTTACTTCCTTGCTTATATCTGGCTCCTGATGTCTTCAATATGTTCAAAACTTTATATTGAACCTTTAAAAGATAGCTATTGTTTTATTTCCTAAGCCAATCAGAACCTACACAAATACCACACCCATAAAAATGCAAAGTGCAAGTTTTGTGTATTGATTTACCAATGATGTAACTTGCTATACGCCTGAATAAAATAAGTTTAAATAGAATAAAAAAAGCTATTTATAAGGTTTTCTTCTCAGTTGCTCCAATTTCAGATATACTGACCTTAGTATGAGATGAGCCTTATATAGTTCATTGGTAGATCAATGAATGACTAAGCCCTTCGCTTTCGAGCAAGGGCTTTTTTAATGCGTGTAATTTAGGAAAAATTACTTTGATCTGACTCAGCAATTCAAGCCTCGGTTTGCCTTTACTGAACAGGTCTGTTAGATTGGTCTTGTTCATCAACTCCTATTGTCGATGAATACTGAAGCCTGATTCGTAGCATCAGGCTTTTTTTATGCCTAGATTTTATAAAGATAGCCCGTTAAATTCATCTAGTACTAGTGAAACGTTATCTAAAAATAATTTTATTATCTTGCTTTTAACCAAGTACCCACTTCTTTTAACGTCTCGACTAAACCGTTTAATTTCTTACCATCTTCAGTTAAAGAGTACTCAACTTTAACAGGAACTTCCGCAAAAACTTCTCTATTAATGAAGCCTTCTTCTTCGAGAAAACGTAATTCCAAAGTCAACATTCTTTGAGAAATATTAGGGATTGCGCGTCTTAACTCATTAAAACGCATAGGTCCTTCAATGAGAAATGAAATAATTAACATTCTCCAGCGACCACCCAATACTGTCATTGCTTCTTCTACAGAACAGCCAGAAATATTATCTTTCATTGATTAGTTAGGTATAAAAAATATACCTATATAACAAAATAGTGCCTAATTTACAATCTATACCTTGTAGTAAATAATAAGTTTTTAATACGAAAATGCTGGTCTATTTTATGGAATATAAAGAAGTTGCCAAAAAGACGATTAATCATTTGTACTCAGCACATGCCTCAATTCGAAGCTCTGGAATTGATCCTCAATTAATTGCTTTAGCTGAATTGTATGTGTCACAAATTAACGGCTGCGCTTATTGTTGTGCTTTTCATGCACAAGAATTAAGGGATATGGGTATAAGCCAAGAAGTCATTGATAAAATCCCAGGCTATAAACATTCAAACGTTTTTTCAAAAAAACAATTTCTCGCTCTTGAACTTGCAGAAGCAGTCACTTTTCTATCTGAAAAAATTGAACCCGTAAAAACTCACTTGGCCGAGTATTTTAGTGAAAGAGAGATTGTAGAGTTAACAACTAGCATTTCACTCATGGGAGCATTAAACAGGCTCAGAATTACCTTAGGGGATAAAAGTTAATACATTTAATTTCCATATGAAAAGCCCAGACTATTTGAGGCTTTTCATAGCCTCTGACTAAACGAAATAAAAAATTAAAAAGACTATGATCCTAAAAACAATTTCTTTTCAATAGCACGGCGTCTAACCAATCCAGCCAAACGCTTACCGCCTGCGTTTATCCATACATCAAATTGGTTTGCGGCCCCTTTGTAATCACCTGAATTTAATTTTTTTAATAAGGTCGACTTTTTAAAGGCTCCTGCCCCGATGTTATAACTTAGTGAGACTAATGCGTCGAATTGATTTTGCGTTAAAGGAACTTTTACAGCGCCATTGACTGCACGCTCAAATATTTTCAAATCATGCTGCATATATACTTTGGCCTGCTCAAGAGTACATGTGTCACCTTTTTGAACGTTCAAACCATTTGGGTATCTGGTTGTGCCATAACCAATGCTCCAGACACCTACGCCATCATCATAAGCACTGAGTCTTAATCCTTCAAAATTACAAATATGGTTTACCCCTTCCTGACTCAGAGACATCTCATCTACCGCAAAACCAATTTCCTGATCGCCATTGTCTGTTGCTGTAGCAATCGAGCTATTTGTAGCGGCACGTAACCGAGACTGAGTAGTAAAAAGCTTACAAAGATAATCCAATATTTTTTGCATCTAATCCTCTGTCATATTACTTGTTCTAGAAACATACAACCTCATATCTCTAAACTTCTTGCCTAGCTCTCATTTTTTAATTCATTCATGATAATTTTTGAATAATATCTAGAGTTTGTTGTTGTTCAACCAAATACGCTAGAAATTAAAATGCCCAATATAAAATTGGGCTATAGATTATTCTTCGACTTCTATAGGATCGCCATCTTCAGGTCGAATATGCCGCTCACCATCATCTGCTGGATCGACACTAGAGCCATCTTTGGTAATGGTGTTATACAACTCATCCTCTTTTTTATCATCGATGAATTCTTCATCTGCAAAATCAAGAGGCTCTTCATCATCATCAAAATTTAAGGGTTTTTCTTCATCTATCATGAGATTTATCCTTTACTTCATTTGTGTCATTTCATGCTCAAATAATTAACAGATATATTCAACATGAAACAATCATCATTTATGTAACAGACACTTTAAGATACATATAACAAAGAAAACCGCCTTCAAAGGCGGTTACTAAGCTCTAAATTGTTACGGATAATTGGCTTATATATTTTAAGAAGGTAGTTTATTATTTTTAATATAATCATCTGATTTAAAATAATTAACAATCATTTCTGCATTTTCTTCTTTTACAGGTAAAGTAGTTACTGGAATATTTTCATTTACCATACTAAAGCCTTGAGGGACCAACTGAGAAATAGGAGGAAATTTAGCTTTCCCTCCTTCTGTGATTCTTTCAATAAATCCTGCAAGCCATAAAATAAACTCACCTTCATTATCACACTTAGGCATAAGACTAAAATCAATTTTTACCGAGCATTGCTCGATGGGTTTGGTTAAGCAGTCTTCAAAATTAATAAAATTATATTTTAATTTGAATTCAGTACCTTTTATCGCATTACGAATAAGCCCAACCAAACAATTTAAATTTTCTATTACATCATCAGAAAACAAGTTGTCATTTTTAATTTTTTTATAAACCTTATCTGCTATTGCTAGATATTTTGGCATCTTAACCTCCTATCTTCTCATGCGTATATTTATATACTTCTTTAAACTATTATTTTTTTATGTAAGATAGGGTAAAACTCATAAACTAAATGTAAGAAATACAAGGTTTTTGAAATTTAATCGTCAATTAAACATCAAAAACATTTAAAAATGTGAAGTAATTAACATAAATAATCTATATATAAGAAGATTTTGAAAAATTTTCTTTCAATTTTTCATATCATTGAGAAGTGCTTTAAATAAAATCTTAGCTCTATTTAATATTTGAACTGAATTTATTCAAAGAAATTCTAGTTTTTATTATTTTCAAGGTGGTTCAAAATACTACTAATTTTTAAAAGTAAATAACCGAACAGCAAACCATTAAATATAATAAAAAGACCAACTGTGACCATTTGTGTAGACCACACTTGAATAATGTCTAAATTATCATTTCGAGTTTCAACTTGCCCATATGACAAAATAAAGGCTATTCCTAAAACAATTCCAAATATAATTAGACACCACGCTACAACTTTCGTTGCTTTACTTTCAGTATGAGGCTTCTTTACTTCACTCATATTTTTACTTACAACTATTACGAAATTATTTATTTTCTATAATAATTTTTCATTCTTTTAAAGTTCTGTTTATGTTACCTTTTGATATTAATGTAACAAATTTTTATATTTTTTTAATATATAAATAAAATGTCTTATTTTCTGACTACACTGAAATGTTAGCATTCTACTTTTGAATTTAGCTCTTAAAGATCAGTTCAATATAGCTAAAACCTACTATATCAATACTATAAATATCTAAAGAGCAGATTTAACTTACTCAAAATTATAAATCTGCTCTTAGTATTCAAACATAACTGATTTATTTTACCTGAAACTTAATATTGAATTTTCTTGCTTGCTTTCTTACCTCTGGATTAGAGGGTAAAACAAATGGACTAGAACGCCAGATAGCTTTTTCAATACTTGTTTTAAATTTTTGCTCTTCTTTATCTAAAAAGATAATTTGCTCAATTTCGCCAGTATCCGTTAAAAAGACTTTAACACTTGCACTCATACCTGTAGAAGACTTGGGAATATCCCAGGTTTTATAAATTTTCTTTTGATATTGTTTTTTATATTTTTCAGCCTCTGAAATAATTTTATTATCAGCCACTTGCGTAGGAGTGACTTGTTTGTGACCTGTAGCACACCCAACCAATAAAAATAAAGAAGCAACAATAGTGAAGTTTTTCATTTAAAATACCTTGTTTTCAATAACTAAAATTTAACAGTTTAAAATTTAAAAAACCACCCAAAAGGTTGTATTAATCATTGATTATTATGAGTTAACAAAGGTGTTAAACCACCTTTGCTCCGTCCTTTTTAGTTAATATTTTATTTTTCTTTAAAAAGGAACTTCATAACGAAAATTTAGATTAGAATTTTCTGATATATTTATATTATAGACATCTCGATCAGTGAAAATCCCGTGTTCAGATGTTTTAAAACTATTAAAAGCTTTATTCTCTGGAACTATTGGAGGTTTATTCAAATAATTTTCTTGAGAATTATATGGAGATGAAGCACAACCAATCAGCCCAAAACCCAATAAAGATATAACTAAAAATGACTTCATAAATTTTGTCCACTTTGATAAAAGCTACACAATTTAACAAATTGAACTGCCATTGTCACATCAGAATAATTTAGTTTAACTTAACAATAAATATATCGTATGTATTTTAAAAACAAAAAATTAATTCCAACTTCGATAAAAACAAATAAAGCTGGCCCATATAAGTTTTCAAAACTGGATGTATTAAAGGCCCTATTCTACTTTTAATATTTCCTTGATTTTTAACCAATGATCGACCTATTAATGTTTAGATTTTAAGGATTGTTATGCGGTTACATTTTATTGTTCATGAAGATTTTGAAGCGCCTGGCGCATATGAAATTTGGGGCAAAATGAATAACTTCAAAATTACCTATTCAAGAGTGTATTTAAATGAAGTTTTGCCAAGTTCTGTTGAAGATATCGACTTTCTTATTATAATGGGTGGCCCACAAAGTCCTGATACTACATTAGATATGTGCCCTCACTTTAATTCATTAGCCGAACAAGCAATGATTAAAAAAGCAATTCAAGCAAATAAAGTGGTTATTGGGGTATGCCTAGGATCTCAATTGATCGGTGAAGCTTTAGGTGTCAAGTTTGAACATAGCCCTGAGCGAGAAATTGGTAAATTTCCAATTATGCTTACAAAGTATGGAATAACGCATTCTAAGTTTTCTCACTTAGGAAAAATGACTGAAGTTGGCCATTGGCATAACGACATGCCAGGCTTAACTCCCAACGCAAAAATTATTGCTTTTAGCGCAGGCTGTCCAAGACAGATTATTGAATATTCCAAATTAGTTTATGGCCTACAATGTCATATGGAATTAACTTCAGAAGTAGTTGAATTACTGATTCAACATTCAGAAGTCGAGTTAAATGATGCTCACAATTATAAATTTGTGAATACTCGTGAAGAATTACGGAAGCATGACTATCAAGAAATGAATCAAAACCTCTTTATTTTTCTGGATAAATTGAAAGAAGAATATTCAAAACGATCTTAAAAAAATGAGTGTAAAAAGCCTTTTTAAATTGGCTTTTACGCTCCACTACAGATCTTATTATT
Organism: Acinetobacter sp. 826659; assembly: GCF_000588515.1. Taxonomy (NCBI): domain Bacteria; kingdom Pseudomonadati; phylum Pseudomonadota; class Gammaproteobacteria; order Moraxellales; family Moraxellaceae; genus Acinetobacter; species Acinetobacter sp. 826659. The sequence continues at coordinate 321,886 of NZ_JFYD01000001.1, forward strand.
TACCAGTTGATCAAGCACTCTTGAAGTCAAACCTTCAAAAATCAAATTTTAATGTTACAATACAGTGATTTATTCAATTTCAATTGGACTCCCAAAGAAATGAATAGATTTTTATTAACTTTTTTATCTTTAAATATTGGGCTTTTTTCTTCTTCCACTTTTGCTGAAACAAACACATTTCAAACGAAACAAGAATATAACCGCCCTAGATTTAATCAGCATAAAAGTATGCTTGAAATAAATGCTAACACTCAGAACCCTCAGCTGACTGAACAGCAAAATTCATTTAATTCTCCTCATTCCCAAAACGTAGATTTTTTTGAAATTGCAAAACAATATCAAGAAAATGAAGCAAAGCCTTCTTCGTTTACTGATGAAACAGTGAATATGAGTGATCATGAGCGTAGCCTTTACTACATGAGACATCATGATAATGTGGGTATTCAAAGAGAAATTCGTGGTCAACAGTTTAAATCGCTAAAACAACAGCGAGATAAAGGTGTTATTTCTAATGATGTATATAAAGAAAAGGTCTACAAAATCTTAAATCAACCTAACTTTAAATAAATTTGAAGCCCTCTTCGGAGGGCTTTTTATAAGAATTAAACCAGAGTACTAACCAATCTAAGCGAGCGTCGACATAAAATATTCTAATAATTTATCTCTTTCATCGATCTTATTTGCACTTAAAAGCTGAATCATTGCCCCATCAATCACAAACAAAAACATGTAGGCATCTTCAACTGTAGCGTTAGCTTTTACAGTTAAAAGGAATTTATGAATTTCTTTAATGAACCAGTTCCGGTAGTCAATCACGATTTTATAGGCCGCAGGATAAAGCTTTTCAATTTCAAAAATGGCTTTAAATGGCAAACGATAAAAGCCTTCTAAGTTTGCATGTAAAAAGAAAACTTTCTTGAGCTTATCAAACATCATAAGTTCACGGTACGAATGAATAATTGAAAACACCTCATGTTTTAATACATCTGTTTGAAAAGTTAAGCTCATCTGAATGAGCCTTTCTTTGGAATGAAAATAGTTATAAAAAGTGGCTTTGGGAATTTTGGCTTCCTCAATAATTCGGTCAATCCCGATGTAAAACCCATATTGTTTAAACAAATCTCTTGCCGCATGTAGCACGCGAAGTGCTCTAAATGATGCTTCTAAATTTGGCATTTTTATACCGTTTAAAATAATTTTTTTGTTGTAAGTAAATGAGATAGAAATGCTGTCACTCTTAAATTGTGCGCTAAAAACAGGCATACAAAAGCGGCACAAAAAAGGTGTGCTCGCCTATCTCAGGTTTATTGTTGCTATGATTTTTTAGTCGTAACGATTCTTAAGATGTAGAAAACCTAGAGCCGATTAAACCGTTTGAAAGACTGTTTAAGTGGAATGAATAGAGAGATTTTGGCAGAGGCCAATAAAGAATAAATAGTACGCATAACGGCGGACTCCTTTTGATTTAGAAGAGTCTTACCAATTACTGTCAAATAATGGTGGCAAGACTAGAAGGGTTGACAGACTGGTACAAAAGGAAACCAGCGCACGCAAGCGTGCCCCTCCTAGCCTCACCATAAAGGCGTGACTTAGGAGAACGCACAAAACGAAATAATACGTTGTTGTGCGCCTTTTGTACCAGCTCTGTCAAAAGCTGACTGGCAATGTGGCCAGCAGGCAAAGGATAATCGGAGAGGTTTTGGGTGTCAATGTTCTAAACTGAAGAAGTAAGAGTATTGAATATAAAAAGATCTTTAAATAACAAGAGCTTTAAATATTGAAACTTACTTAGTCTCTTTTACATGAAATGACTGTATAAGCCGAGTTAAATTATTTTCTATATTCTGCCAATCAGCTAAATGTATATCACTGTAATGTGCGGTAATACTCATCGGCAGTCCCTTCACATTAAAAGTATGTCTACAATAGTATTGCTGATTTGGTCTAGCATAGTCTTCTAGAATAGCCTGTTCAGGATCTGGTTTACTTAATAAATAAGTACGAGCAAAAGTACTACAACTAATATAAGAAACTATATTTCCACCAGCGTCTTTTTTAAAATAAATCTTATAATGATTATAATCCTCTGTTACATCCTCAGGATATTTCTTTTGCCAATCCTTATAAACAAGAACTTTATAGAACCCGCCTGGTAAATTAGGATCTAGTGATACCACTTCTGTTAAGCCTAATTCTGGAGCTGGTTTAGTTTGTATATATTTAATTAATTTTGGCGTTTCAAAATACTCTTTCGGATGAAACACTGAACTTAAATTTATACCCATTGTAATTTCTGCATCACTAGCATTCACTTTATGATTCTTAGGTATCCAGCTATTTAAGGAAAACCAAATTACATACTTATGAAACTCTTGCCAGTCTTTAGGTATTTCATAATCAGCTCTTACTGATTCAGGATTAAAAATATGTAAATTTTCTAATGTTTTTCCTTTGTACTCAGGTAAAAGAACTTGAAAAAGTTCAGTACATTGAAATCTATCACATAAGGCTTTGCTGCTCTCATACCTTTGCTTTTCTCTGAATTCTAGATCTTTCTTTCGTGAAGATTCAGAAATAGCAGTTGCATCCATAAGATAGTTTGCTGGAATATCTAATATGACTCCATTAGGGTCAAATTCAGATGGCCAAATCTCTCTATACAATGGTGGATGTAAATAATATTCTCTAAATAAAATCTTTTCTTTGTAATTTTGATATTTGCCATAACTAAAGATTGCAACTAACAAAAGTATCAGTAAATACCTCTTCTTAAAAAGGAAAGATATTGAAGAGGTTTTTTTCATAAAAACTCTCCTGATAAAAAATTCAATGCTTTAATTATCTTAAATAAATTCATTTTCTTAACTTAATTTTATTTAATGTCATACATAAAGCTTTTTTGTCAGCGTCTTTAAGTTGAGAATGCTGAACAGGCCACATATAACTACAGCCATGAGGTGCTTTGTTATGATTTTTCTTAAGTTCATAAGCGATATTTTTTAGAAGTTCAGTGTTTAGAGAACTAATTTTTAAACGTACTTCTGCTAAATCTTGTGGCTTCCAATTGCTTTCTGGACTCGATAACCAATCTGCGCGATAGCGATACTGAATGGCCTTGGCAACATTCATTTGCGTCACAATAAATGGTTTTACCGTTTCGCTATTTAAACCAAAAGATTCGGCTTCAGAAAGTGATTGATCCAAAACTTTCTTTTCTTGAGTTAAATCTTCAATCGGCAAATGCTGCTCTGCTTTATAACCTGCTACATCTTTCATATAAGATAAACGCTCGTTAACTAAACGAGCAGTTTGATCATATTGATATGCTTGGGCGAGTGAAGAAATATACATAAAAGCTGCCAAGGTCGACACGATCTGAACAGTTCGCTGAAAACTCTTTATATTCACCATTTAAAACCTACCGAAATTATTGTTCTATGATCATTTCAGCTCAGTACTGTATTTCAAGAACATGTGAAAGTAAAACTTTAAGATAGGCTAAGCTCTTGGCTCCATGCAGAATCAGGTTGTTGATAGATGTGTTGGCATACTTGCTTGAGAGATGAGCTAAAGTGCTGGTCTTGCCCTTCCCATTTTTCAACCATGCAATAGGTAACATGGATGCCTTTAGGTTGAAACTCTCTCGCCAATGACTGCGCTAAAGCACGAATGCTTGCAAACATGCTTTGACTTAACACATCGTAATGGAGTGAGTTATTAAATGGAGCTCCAAGAAAAATAACTGTGCCCCGCTGTTGTTTAAGCATAGGTTTAATCACAGCTTGAGCGACACTCACGGCACTTAAACCTGTGGTCTGCCAACTGTGTTCAATCTCTTCTAAAGATAAAGCTTCGATATTTGATGAAGATGAAAAACTCGGCTGAAATACACAAAGCTCAATGATATGTCCATGACTTGAAATATAACGCAACAAGCATTTTAAATGATCTACATTCACTAAATTTAAGTGAACTACTGTCACACCATCATTTAAAGAATGAACTTGCATTTTTTTTACAGCTGAATCATGTACAACTTGATAAAGATGTAAAGGGAAATGCGCGTTTTTATCTAAAATTACAAAATCACGCTCAATCAGTTGAAGGTCATGACCAGCAACGACAACACAGCCCTGCTTTTTTTGAAATCTTTGAAATATTTTTTTTAGCATTTTAGTCTCTCAAAATTTTTCTTGATAAGGGCGTAAATCTAGCTCATGTGTCCAGAGTTGTGGAGTTTGTTGGTAAAGCATCCAATAATTTTCTGCAATGGCATCAATATTAAGTCCGCCAGTGCCACGCGTAAGACGAACTAACCGCCCCAGACCAAATAATGCTTTATTCACTCTATCGCCATCGACCATGCCATCAATAATCACATGAGCAATATGGATGCCTTGTGACTTATAGATTTGGGCTAGATTTAAGGCATAAGCTCTTAAGGCAGATTTCCCCATCGTAAAAGCTGCGAAAAAAGGTTTGCCGCGTAGAGACGCACTCGCTCCAGTAAAAATAAGCGTACCGTGATTTTGATCTTTAAAGATTTTTAGACAGCTTTGAGAAACTAAATAGGCCGATAAAAAAGTGGATTGCCACATTTGAGTAAAAAACGACAATGGGCTGCGTAAAAAGATGGAAGGAATATTTCCTCCCACATTATGAATTACAGCAGTAATGCGCTCATTTTGACTTGTAATGGTGTCAAACAAGGCTTGTACTTGATGTATATCTTCTGCATCTAAACGAAACGCTACAGCATCTCCACCATTGGAATGGATTTGGGCAGCCACTGCTTCAATTTTCTGGAAAGTACGTCCAGCAACATAAACTTTTAAGCCTTCTTTGGCGAAAAGACGACACACCGCTGCACCAATACCTTGTGATGCCCCGACGCCAATAACAACCGCACAATCTTGTTTTTTATCTAGTGTTGCTGATGTCATAGACGTTTTATCCTGTTTGTTTTTTATACCATAATGCAATAAACGGACGATTCAAAATTTCTTTACTAAATTTTTTACTGGTACGGATCACCTCACCGAGTTGAGCAACCACAGCAATGTCTGCAATGGTTTGGCTGTTTCCAACTAACCATTCACTTTGTGACAAAACCTGCTCAATACGGTCGAGATGTCGTATAAATTCTTCTTCAACATTTTCAGCTTTCATACGTCCTAAGCCTTGAAAGAATAGCTGCGTTTTTAACTCGGCTAAAATAAAACCTTTTACCATGGGCTTTTCATAAGCTGGACGACCAATGCTACTAATGCGAATCGCTTCTTCTAAAGCTTCTGAGTCATTTACGCGTAAATAGACTTCATAAAAATAAAGAGATTCATCTGCCCAATCTTCCCACAGCTCTGCAAGTGCTTTTTGATTTGGATCTTCAGGGTAAAGCCGAGGTGTGTCTGGAAAGGCTTCATCTAGATAGCGCGCGATTCGAGTGCTGTCTTGAATCCTCTGACCATTATGGTCAATGACAGGTACTTTACCCACCTTACTTAGCAGAGGAACTTTCGCTCCAAGAATGCCGTTGTAGTTAATTGTTTCGTATGGAATTCCCTTAAATCTCAAAGCCCTTGAAATTTTTTGACAAAATGGAGAAATTTCCCATTGATGTAAAATAATATTCGACATTTATTCACCTTTATTTTTAATTGCCTTTTATCTAGTTCTCTTTTAGAACTAATCAATAAATATACAGAATGTTTTTTTAAGTCAAACTATTTTTGATGACGAATAAGTTCCGAAAGCTAAGAATTATTTGATTTTTACTACTTATTTCAGAACATTTTTCAAGCGATATAATTTGAATTATAGGAAGCTCTGCCTTAAAAAGAACTTCCTATATAATAGATTAGAAAATTAATAAGTCACTGTAACAACAACACTATCAGAATAGACGCCAGGTCTACTTGCAATGGCGGTACCTTGCGGAATCTTTCCATAAACTGTAGTCGTTTGAGCGCTTCCTGTACCTGTTTTTGAGACTCCCCCTGTTCCCCCAACATTTGTTACGCCTCCCGTGGCATCCCATACCGTACTATAGTTAGAATCTTTATATAGCTGATAGGGAATAAATTCATTATTACTATTGATCATACGCCTAAAGCCCCCAGCTATACGGTTGTTTCCATCCCCTAAATAAATACTATATGGCGTTCCAAAATTACAGGTCGTATTCACTGCTCCTTGCGCTGTGTAATCACGACTCGTTGTACTAATATCATTGATATTTCCAAAATCAACAGTTGAGGTTGAGTTTAATTGGCAAAGACTTGGGACCACAAAGTTTGCTGTTAGCAATGTATCGCCTGAATCCCAGCCACCAAGTAAATCACCACATGACAAACCCAAAAGATCCATATCCCAATACAACCGAACCGAAGCCGTATATGTTCCTTGAGGGTATGCAATGAGAGACCCCGTTCGAGCTGGTACTTTTATATTTACCGAGTAACTCACAATATTATTTGATGCGACTGTTGCTACTGGGCCATACCACACATTGGAGGTTTGGTTTGTGGTAGAAGACCCAGCTCCACCTACAGTTGCAGTAACCGTATACGGTAATGAAACACTGTTAATTGCATTTGTGGTTCCCGTAAATACGGTTTTCATACACATGAAATTAGAAATCTGGGGAAGTCCTAAATTCGTACAAGTAATTGTTCCTGAAAGGTTTACGGTTGCATCACTATTAATATTTGCTGCTGTGTAGGTAAAAGTGTTATTTGTGGTCCCACTTACCGTACAAGCTGCATGTGCCGGACTAAAAAATGCATAAACGAGATAAAATAAGCAAATGCCTACAAAATATTTTAAAAACAATGGAAAAAACTTATAGCTCTCTATTTGAGCCTTATTCATAATATTTAATGACATACATAAGGTCCCAATTTTTTAGTTGAGTACTGATTACTGTTATAGGTGAAGTCAACTTGGCAGGAGCCATGATCAAGAAGATCGACTTCAAGTTTGTTTTGCTTTAAAAGATTTGGAATAAACACTTCACCGTCGTAGCCAACCACCCCATCTTGCTGACCATTAATTCGAACGGTATAACCCGGCATTAACGGTGAGTTGTTTTGATCAACCAGTTTCACTAATCCCGAAATGACCCGATGAGCACCGAAGTCAACCAAAGTTCCTTGACGGTAACCCACCACTGTTTTTTGATCTGTAGATTTAACATTCCAATTCAGAGGAAGATACGATGGATCTAAATAAATATGGTTCACTTGATATGGCATGAGACTAGGAATCAGAAACCTTCCAGACTTGTCAGTTTCTCCCAGATTAACACCGCCATTTATAATTTGACTTTGCGGCCCTGCATTGGTTACGACCGCATAGCCCTCTCCTATTTCATTGGCCGCAAAGATGCGTCCCGCTGCCGCAACCAATGATCCTGTCGCCGAAACTGCAACCTGATCATTATCCCCAAATCGGTTATATCGCCCTGTCAGGTAAGCTGCTCGGGCACGGTAAGAGGCATAGACCGATGCATTGTTTTCATTGGCATCCTGATCGCGCTCAACATAGCCACCCCAGCCAAATGAACCAATTTGGGGTTCTGACAAACCGAATATTTCTTGGCGGTACCGTAGGCTACCGCTGTCACTAGATACACTCGTGATCGCATTCACTTTACTGGATGGTGTATATCTCAGCGCAAAGTAAACTCCATAGTCCTTATGGTTTTCATAATCTTTATAAGCTGATGCATAAAAACCCCAGTTCTTGTCCAGACTTCCACTTAAATTGGTAGACAGTAATTTATAGGAGTTGTCACTATATTTGATCTGGTTATAGCCCAGATAAACCCCATAGCCTGCATAAAAGTTATAATTAATCCCTGCCCTAAAAATCTCATCGGCCAGTGCACTGTAGTTCAGGTAGTTCTGTGACTCGGCATTGATCTGGTTATCTTTTAAATATCTCACTTGAGATACACGGGCTAGGTCAAAATAGTTATCAAATACTTTACGGTAACTGGTGTTAAATGAAATATTTTTACTGATGCGCCCTTCTAAACCCAGCAAGGTAGAATAGCCGTTTTCATCTTTATATTGGCTCACTGCAATGTCAGCATTGATCACCCCAGTCCCCAAAACATTCTTGGCAAATCCTGTGCCGAGGTTCGACAGGCCATCTGTCGAAGTCTCTGCTCCACCGCTTAAGGTCAGTGAGTTACTGTAGCCGTATCGGATCGCACCCGAGGCAAAGGTGGCATCATCATAATCGTTTGAATCGAGTCCATAGTTATAACGTGGAACCCCCACATCTACTGAAAACTCATTAATACCTTTTGCCAGAATCTTGGATGAAAAATAGTAAGGCTTTTTGGTAATGCTCTGCTGTCCCGTTGCATCGGTGGTCACAAGGGTGACTTCATTTCCTGAAATAAACGGAAGCTGTTTAATATCAAATGGACCAGATGGGACTAACCCTGAATAAATCTTTTGCTGGTTGACGTATAAATCCAGTGTTGAAGGCAGTGCTGCCGAGCCGGAAAATTGCGGGAGTGCTGAGGTGACAATATCACCGCGTTGACTATAAGCACTCGACCACTGAAAACCGGCAAGACGGACACTGCTTCCCCAATCCGGGCTATTGGAAATAAAGTCCCCTAGGGTATATATCCTGATCTTTTCAGGGTCTACATACTGCCACTTACTTTCCAGTCGTACCCATTTTTCATGACTATAACTATTTTCACTACTACCGTTATATAAAACCCCTGATGAGAAGTTACCGATTGAGCTATTAAAGATCCCCTCAGCCGTACCTGAGAAAACGTTCTCGTCATTGGTTATGGTGTTATACAGACTGTAGTTCAAAATAGCCGCGTTTAAGGGTTTCATCTTTAGCAATTGTGGGCTAGTGACCTGCTGGCCACTTAAGTCGACGGAGTAACCCGTTAACATGTTCGACGGAACTTTTAGGTTTAAAGACTGCTCATTTTCGATATATTTAAACTGGATTCCGTTTAGATCATTAATACACACCCACTGGTTATCTGGGATATGTTCATCCATTTTTAGTCTTAAAGTTTTTAAGGCACTAGAACGAATATATAGTTTTCCATCCTTAGATTGCTTTACAGCAACCAAATCTTCAGAAGCATTTGAGTTAATCGAAATATTTAAAAATAGATGAATGAAATTAAGATATTGCTCCTGCTCATTCGTTCCTACGTGTTTATATTTATTATCGTTACCAACAGATTTAGGAACACTCGGAACTGCAGTATTCGTATGATCTAATAACTGTTCGGCAAAAGAATACGTAGGAAAATACGCAACACATAAGACACCTATAATGTATTTCATATAAGCCTCTTAAAGTGTGGTTTTCTTACCATTAACTGTTAGAGATACGCTGTATTTATGATTTGGTTGATAGGTAAAGTTACTAATCGAGTAACTTTTCGACTTCTCCGCAAGAATATAACCATTCACAGTATTTACTTTAATGGGATAACTTTTATTCGCAGTTGTATCAACAAGCGTTAGACTATTTAACAGCGCATGTCGGTTACCTATATTGCTAATATTTAAAGAAGGTGTATTCTGGTTAACATCAATTTTCCAACTCAGTTTGGTAATTGCATCTTTATTGACAATAAATACAGGTAATGATGAGCGAAGTAATACATTTACTCCCTGAGCTGCTTTACGGCTATCAATTGGTTTTGGTAACTCATCAATAATAATACGATAAGTTTTTTCACCAGAAATAGGTTCTGGATTAATCCTAACTACACGCAAGTTATAAGAATCATTAGGTTGTAGTTTTAAAAATGGTGGACTAACTACAATCTCATCCGTAGAGATTAATTGATCTTGCCCAGCATTTTGTCTCCACTCAAATACACGCACCTGTAAATCAGCACTTTCATTTGACTGATTATATAAACTAATTGAAGCAGCATTTTGATTACTTAATATTTCTACATTTACAGGTGAAAGACGGATTGTTGCGGCGTTAATAGAGCTAGATAAAGATAAGAATAGTCCCGTAATAATAAAAATATTTTTTTTCATGATTTGCTCAAATATAACTTTTTAATGTATTAGCCCTTTCAAAAGGGCTAACGTAATTCTAATTTATGCAAATTAATAAGTTACTGTAACAGTCACACTGTCAACATAGCTACCAGCACTTGGTAAAGTTGTTCCTGCAGGAATACGACCATACACATTTACAGTTTGAACATTACCCGTTCCGGTCCCACTGTAGGCAGTCGTTGCAATACCAATTGCTGTGGCACGTCCTGTGTCAGAGAAAAGGTTGTAAGGAATATATTCATTGCTAGTCGCCCCACCGATCATGCGACGTTGGGTTGATAAAACATTCTGACCACCATCAAATGACAAAGTCCATGGTACAGTATTATTACAAAGGACTTTAATTGAGGTACCACCAGTCGTTGTGGTATCTGCATCAACATTACCAGCAAGTGAACTTAAAGTGCCAAAATCTAAAACGGCATTTGTTGTCGTGCCAGTTGCAGAGGTATTCAATACACAACTATTCGTTACTGTTGCTCTAACAGTTAATGTACCTGTTGCTGTAGCTGCATTTGCCGCATTGAGAGAAAATACTCCTGCAACAACTGCTGATAAATAAATAAAAGTCTTTTTCATGGCCAAAACCTTTTAAACTAAATTGTCGAATTAATAGATATAAAAAATTTAACCCTTATTCTTACAATCATTTTTATTTGACTGCTCTTTTAAAGCTTATTTTTTTATCCTACTTTCCAACATAATACATAAAAATAAATAAAATGCATGTTCACATTATTATTTTAATTTCTAATCAATAAAACAAATTTACCTAAACCTATCTTACGGATACAAAAAAACAATATTTACAAAATATAAATATTTGATTTAAATAATTTTAATAAAAACACTAGAAAAAATATTAAGATAAATTTAAATAAATATTTCAAAATTTAGCTAACTTTAAAAAATTAAATAATTTTCAAGAGCCAATTTATTTTTTATATTATTTATCTCTTTAATTTTCATTTTACATTATTTCTTAAAAGTGCACCTTCAGAAAATTATTAGAGATTATAATTTATATAAAAATAAAATGATAAAACTTGATCTACAGATGAACTATAACAAGGATAGTTTTATTTATTTTAAATCTTGAAGAGCTATGAGATATAAAAAAATAAAGGCCTCTTTAGAGACCTTTATTTAGTAAGTTTAAATAATTAAACGGTCAGCATGCTATTTAAAGTTTCAGAAACATTTTTCGATTTCACTTTAGGCTGCAATGCTTGTAAAGCTTGTTGCACTTGAGTACGCTGAGGCTCGGCAAGCGTATACCAACGTGACAATACCTGTAATAGACGCGAACCTAAAATTGGGTTCTTTTCATCTAGATATTGTGCAAGGTTAATAAAGTGAGCGACACCAAAGCCCCAAGTATTTTCAGGGTTATTTGACAAGCCCCCACTTACGGCGCGAATACGGTTTGGCGTCGTGAGGTCATAATCAGGATGCTGAGTAAGATATTCAATCGTCTCAACAGTGGCATTTGGATTTGCTGCCTGAATCATAAACCATTGATCTAAAGACAATGCTTCATCTTTAAAACGGTCATAGAAATCAGCTAGGGCAGCTTGAGCTTGAGGTGCATTTTGCCAAACTAATACACGTAACGCACCTAAACGTTCAGACATATTGCCTGTGTTTTGATATTGGACATGTGCTAATTCAAATGCAGTTTGGTCGCCCTGACGAGCCATCATCATCAACATGATATTTTTTAATGCACGAACGCCCATGGCTAAAGAGAATTCTTTTTGCAAGTCTGGGTCAAGTGTAAGGTAAGTATCTTTCCAGAATGAACCCAACTCTTGTGCTAAACGATTAAGCAAGGCTTCACGTTTTACATGAATATCTGCTGGTGCATAGTTCTGATCAATACGACTACCCAAATAACCTTCACTTGGTACATCAAACAAACGTGATGCTAAAAGCGGGTCACGACCAACCAACTCAGGCAATGTGCTTTGAATAGCTTGAATGTAAGCATCTGCAGAATGGTCTTCTAGCAAAATACGTTCAAGTAAGGTTTGTGTTGCTTGCCATTGGTTGAAACCGTTTGTTTCATGTTGAATTAAGAATGCTAATTCTTCATCACTGTAATCAAATACAAGATTTACAGGTGCAGAGAAATTACGTAGTAGTGAAACAACAGGTTGCTCAGTTACCCCTGTAAACTCAATAGTTGCCTCATCTTGGTCAAACAAGTACACGCCATCTTTAACATCATTTACGAATAGACTGTTACTGTGCAATGTATATTGCTCCCCTGTTTGAGCGTTAAAAAGCGCTAAAGCAACAGGAATTGGAACAGCTTTTAAGTTTGGATATTTCGGATGCGCTTTTAGGCTTTGTTTAAAGCTTAAACGGTATGTTTGTGCCGCTGCATTATATTCACCTTTTGCTTCAAGCTTTGGCGTACCAGGTTGGTTGTACCAAGTTAAAAATGCTGATAAATCGACACCTGAACCTGCAGATAATGCAGCAACCCAGTCTTCTACTGTTACGGCTTGTCCATCATGACGGCGGAAATATTCATCGGTTCCTTGACGGTATTTTTCTTTACCGAGTAAGGTCGACATCATGCGGTTAATTTCCGCACCTTTTTCATAGACTGTAGCTGTGTAGAAGTTATTAATTTCTACAAAGTGATCTGGACGCGGTGGATGCGACAATGGACCAGCATCTTCAGGGAATTGATGCGATTTAAGTACCGCAACATCATCAATACGTTGAACCGCAGCAGATTGTAAATCTTCAGAGAAAGACTGATCACGGAATACCGTTAAACCTTCTTTTAAGCACAGCTGGAACCAGTCACGGCAAGTAATACGGTTCCCTGTCCAGTTATGGAAATATTCATGCGCAATCACAGACTGTACTCGCATAATCGCTGCATCAGTTGTATATTCTTCATCGGCAAGCACACATGAAGTATTAAAGATATTTAAACCTTTATTTTCCATTGCACCCATGTTGAACTGGCTCACCGCAACAATCATATAGTTGTCGAGGTCATAAGCACGGCCATAGTGTTCTTCATCCCAACGCATTGAATGCTTTAATGCTTCCATCGCGATATGGCATTTTGGAATGTCTTTCTCGATTGCATAGATTTCTAAAGCAACATCGCGCCCTTCAGACGTGGTATAGCGGTCTTTAAGAACAGCTAAATCACCAATAACACAAGCAAACAAGTAGCTTGGTTTTTTAGTCGGGTCTTGCCAGATCGCAAAGTGGCGGTTTTCACCCACCTCACCTGTTTCAAGCAAATTACCATTGGCAAGTAACACTGGATATTTTTTGTCTGCTTCTACACGTGTCGTAAAGACTGAAAGAACATCTGGACGGTCTGGATAGAATGTAATTTTGCGGAAACCTTCAGGTTCATTCTGGGTTACAAACAATTCATCTGCTTTATATAAACCTTCAAGCTGAGTGTTGGTTTCAGGATGAATAATCACTTGAGTCTGTAAAATGACTTCATCTGGTGCATCAGTGATCACCAGTTGTTCACTGTCGAGTGAATATTGTGCAGGAGTAAGATCTTGACCATTGAGCTGAATAGATTGCAATTCAAGATCACGGCCCAATAACACCAAGTCTCCAGCAGTTTGACGCTTCATGACTAATGTTGAATCAACAATTGTTTTATCGTCATATACTTGAATATCAAGATTAATGGATTCAACCAAGAATGAAGGTTTTTGATAATCTTTTAAATAAACTGTTTGATCTGCCTGAACTGGAGGCTGCGCCGCAATATTCATCTTTATTCCTTATATACTTTTCGGAAACCGTTGTACGAATTTTATGAACTTGATCATACACATTCATACATACCGTGTTTGTTTACCTTTATAAAATTAATGGGACTTCATTTATACATTTCAAATTAGAATCGTCTTTTATTAGCACAGATTAGACCAAATTTACGATAATCGTTGCTTATATAATCAATCTATACAATAAAAATAAAACAACTTCAGCTTTTAACATTTTTTAGAGTCAGCTTACATTTTGGGCATGGTTCTTGCCTTCATTAATACACCAATATAAATATTTCAATCAGAACAAGAGGTGTCAGTATGGAATTAAAAGCACATTTTCATCGTTTAGAAAATATTAAAGCGATTCATGATCTAAACGCAGCAGGTCTCGATCACCATGTGATTGCGGTGTTTTTATCTGCAGAAGGTATTTCAATGACTGCTCAGGAGGTAACTTCTATCGTCAATACTTACGACGCTTTAGGTAAAGTAAAATTACCAAGTAAAAAAGTGCAGGCCCTTATTAATGCCAAAAAGCTTGGACAGAATGATGAGAGCTTGCCGTGCCCTGTTTAATTTTAAATTTTAACCCCTTATGAAAACCTAAAGTTAAGACAAAGATTTTAGGTTTTCTATTTTTGCATCAAACAAAAAGACAATCTCAGCTATCGGCAATGCGGCTGTGTATAATAAGTCAATCATGATAGTTTTAAACGTTCGGAGCAAAATGGTCTTACAAATTCTACAGAAACAGCTAGATGAAAGTAGCCATTGTCCTCTCTGCCAAGCTTCAATGTACTGGGTAGATGCCGAGCAATTTGAACAAGACATTCAGTTTCATGAATGCAGTCATTGTCAGCACCGTGTATTTAAAGATACGAAAATGACTTGTCATTGTGAAACATGCACAAAACAACGAAAAAAGCTTTTACAGCAAACACGCCTACAAGAACAACGCCAGTTCAAGTCAAAAGAGCAACCACAACGTAGTTTGGAACAACTTAGTTTTTTGCATAAACTTTTTTTACTCAGCCTGCTCGACGATTATGCACGAGACGATGTTGCTCATGATGAATACATTCACTGGGACCAAATTAAATATCAGTCCATTACTCCGAACTGGATGTTTCAAAACTATCTGATTAAGCAACTCCATAAAGATGGAATTTTAAATGCCCAAGATCAAGCGGATGAACCTCAGTGCTTTTATTTAAACATTCGCTTGGACGGTTATAGTGACCCAAGTTTATTTAGTGTAGCCCAGCAACTACGCTACTGGTTTTATGAAAATTTAAGTCTTGGTATCCCGTTTCGTAGTGCCGATGAAGTAAAAGACGTACTTTTTCAGGTGCTCTATCAAGAGATTATTCAGTTTATGCAGTTCTATTGCCGAACTTGGGGCATTCAAATTGCAGGAAGCTCTAATTTTCAAACTTTTTGCTATCGTTTAATGGATTCATTGGCAATTGGTCAGATTTATTATTTAATTCAAACCGCACTTGAGTATCTTTATAAACAGAAAGCCCTACAGCCGCGTAATGAAAAATTTATTAACACCAATTTGTTAAAGAAAACCTTAGAGCAATATCGTGAGAGAGCCTTAGCTGAAAAGTGGGAAACCTCAATGTTGCCTCGTCCTCACAATATTCCCTACAGTAAAATGAGTTATATTTTACTTAACCGCTTCTTAGGTTACGACGAACAGATCTTTGTACAACCTGTCTGGAAAGCATGGCGAAAAATTGAACCTCGATTAAACTTTTATTCAGTTAAACGTTGTATGCATTGTGGTTCAAACGATTTAAGTGTTGATTATGATGCGGCAGATTATGTTTCTTTGATTTGCCAAAGATGTAAGCATCAAGATCATTATTTTACTCACTAAATCTACAATCACTTTGGCTTAATAAGGATAATAATATGACATCAGCATCGACTTTGATTGAGCAGGTAATTGACGCTTGGCAAAACATGCAGGCAAAAACTCCTCTTGTGCAATGCATTACCAATAGTGTTGCGGCCAACTATACAGCCAATGTTTTACTTGCTTCTGGTGCTTCCCCTGCCATGATTGATAATCCTTATGAAGCAGAAAGTTTTACCAAAATTTCATCGGCTTTAAGCATTAATTTGGGCACACCTACTTCAGAGCAAATGCAAGCCATGCAAATATCTGCCAAGACTGCACAGCTCAATGGCATTCCATGGGTGCTTGATCCAGTCGGCTATGGACCAATTTTAGCTTGGCGTAGTCAAATGACAGACGAGCTTTTACAGTTCAAGCCAAGCATTATTCGTGGTAATGCCTCAGAAATTAGTACGCTTGCAGGCAACCAAGTTCAATCTAAAGGTGTCGATAGTACTTTAAGCAGTGATCAGGCCTATCAACAAGCCTATGCACTATTAGCACATGCGGACTGTATCGCTATTTCAGGTGAGTCAGATTATATTTTATCTAAAGAATTAGACACCGTTATTCAAGTAAACGGCGGAAGCCCTTTACAGCCCAAAATCACAGCAACAGGATGCGCTTTAGGTGCGTTAATCGCAGCATATAGCGCTGTGACGACGCCAACAATTGCTGCTCTTTCAGCTCATGTTCATTTTGCGATTGCGGGTAAACTTGCTGCAAATCAAGCGCAAACTATGGGAAGTTTTAGCACCATCTTCATGGATTACATCCACATGCTAGATGACAACTTGATTGAGCAATATGCAGATATTAAGCTTTTAGAGATACAGGCATAATCTAGGTTATACCTGTATCACGCTAGACTCACTTTAAAAGTAAGTAGATGTCTGTTCATTCGATAGCACTACTTTACATAGTGCGAATCTCTATTCTTAATCGAAATTGCGCTTTTTAATGTTATACAACTTGCTTGAAATAATCTTCTCTTGGCATATCTACAAGCTCAACGCACAATTGAATTTCTTTATTAAACTCTTGTTGTAGATATTTTTTGTTGCTGAGTGCCGCTAATAACTGCTCACCCATAAGCTGTTTTTGTTCAGCCATTCTTCCTGACAAAATGTAGGCTTTTACATGGATATAAGCCTGTTCCTCTCCCAAACCTATGAGGAAAACATCATCTTTACGCGCACGGCTTTTAATGTCTTCTGGACTAAATAGCTCTGTTTCAATCAGTGTGGTATTAATTTCTTCAAGTAATTGTTTTGCGTTTAATCCAGTTAAGTTTTCTGAATAATCAACTACAACGTGCGGCATAGCCACCTCAATTTATATAATAAGTCATTAAGCGAATTAAACTTTATTCAATAAATAATAAAGCTAATCGGACCTGATCATATCCCATTCGAGGACTGGTTGCTTCAACAATTGGTCTTAGTTTGATCGAACCATCATCAGAAAAATGATCTGGATTTTGGCGCTTTTTCAACTTCTTATAAATTTTGCGAATTTCTTCGACCACCTCTTCACCCGGATGGGCAACCGAAATATCTAACTTTTGCTCTTTATGCAGTCGAGCCAAGTGATTAATAATTGTCGCTGGGGTTAAACCACGTTCATGCGCGATGTCTTCAATCTCATAGCCTTCTTCAAACAAAACACGTGTCTCGTCTAGCGTTGCCGTAGCGTAATTTTGCTTGCCACCTTTTGCGAGTTTCTTCTCATTACGAGAAATCTCAGTTTCATTCAAGGTGCCACCACAGTGACGAATAAACGCTTTATGCTGAGCAGTTAAATCTACATCTGCAAAGTTGTCTTCGGCCTCTTTTGAAAGTTCTTGGAAACGGCGATCGGCTTTGACAGCTAAACTATCTAACTCTAAAGCTTGCTCGTTAATCCCTAATAGCTTTAACCCAGTTAAAGATTTTAAGCGCGACAATGCAACATAACCCTGACCTTTTTCAAAGGTATTCATAAGGTTAATTTCAGCGGCTTCTAAAGTCATCCCTTGGCTTTTATGAATAGTAATCGCCCACGCCAAACGAAGCGGAATTTGCTGAAAACTTGCAATCACTTTGCCTGCTTCATTTTCAACGGACCACGTTTCAGGAGCAACCAGCAAAGTCGTGCCATCAGTCAGTTTTACTTTCGGCAGTAAGCCATTTTCGTCATCTTCCTCAAAGCCGATGACTTCACCCAAACTTCCGTTGATATAGCCCATATCAAAGTTATTTTTTACAAACATGACTTTGGCATGCTTTTTAAGTGTGAGTTCTTCTGGCGCACGTACTGAAGATTTTAAAGTTTCTAATAATTTTTCATTACCATCTAAAACAGCATTGAATTGATGCCCTTCATTATCAATTTCATTTAAATGCTGATAATTGATATTGTCGACATCCATATTGTGTGTATAAAGACGAGTAAAGGTCTCACCAATATCGTGCGCACGTGATTGACGCAGTGCTTGCAAATGATCGGGTTGAATATTTTGCGCGCGAATAGCGTTTAAAATCTGATTCAGAATTTCATCATCTTGACGGTGTTGTTCTGTTAAATAACATACGCGGAATTTGGCTTCGACCCATGCATCTGACATAAAGCAGAACTTGTCACGATTGGCTTCACCATTACGTCCTACAGGCGGTAACTGGAAGAAATCTCCAGCCACAATGACTTGAATACCACCAAATGCTTCGTCGCTTTCTTTAAAATATTTTAGGACTTGATTGACCAGATTAAGCTGCTTCGCATGTAGCATCGAGATTTCATCAATCACAAGAACTTGCGCATTTTCAAGGTGTTCCTTGAGATATTTACGCTCTTTCATGCGTTTTAGATCATCGTCAGTTAACAGATCTTTAATGCCAATGCCAGCCCATGTATGAATGGTCATACCGTTCATATGTGTTGCTGCAATACCTGTAGACGCCGTAATTGCCACAGGCACTTTACGTGCTTTGAGGTATTGGATGTACTGATTAAGTGTATAGGTTTTCCCTGCACCAGCCGAACCGGTTAAAAAGACATTTTCACCTGCTTTAAGCAGTTTAAGCGCAGTTTCCTGTTTCATAATCTCATATGTACATCTTCAACAGCCCATAGCTTAACGATTTTCCCGAAAAAATTAAATGAATGTGCCAAACTTTCTAAAAAGTACTTATAAATCAAAAATTAAAAGCAAAATAACATTTGGTAGGTTTTTGGTAGGTAGGAAAATAAACTTCACATCACAATACTAAGGCCATGGTGAGGCTCACCTGTAATAACAAACAATGGATTTATGGAAGAAGGAATCACTCCATGGCTTTTAAAAATATTGCAGATCAAACAAACGGTTTTTATATTCCATGCGTATCACTCTTTGGACCAGGATGTGCTAAAGAAATTGGTACAAAGGCACAAAACCTCGGCGCAAAAAAAGCATTAATTGTGACCGATGAAGGCTTATTTAAATTTGGTGTTGCAGACCTTATCGCGAACTATTTAACTGAAGCAGGCGTTGCAAGCCATATATTCCCAGGCGCAGAACCTAACCCAACCGATATTAATGTTCATAATGGCGTAAATGCCTATAACGAAAATGGCTGTGACTTTATTGTCTCTCTAGGTGGCGGTTCATCTCACGACTGTGCAAAAGGGATTGGTTTAGTCACTGCGGGTGGTGGTCATATTCGCGACTACGAAGGTATTGATAAAAGTAAAGTCCCGATGACGCCATTGATTGCAGTGAATACAACGGCTGGTACGGCATCTGAAATGACTCGTTTCTGTATTATCACCAATACCGATACTCACGTGAAAATGGCGATTGTTGACTGGCGTTGTACCCCACTCATTGCGATCGATGACCCGAAACTCATGATTGCAAAACCGGCTGGTTTAACCGCTGCAACAGGTATGGATGCATTAACCCATGCAGTTGAGGCATATGTTTCTACGGCGGCAAACCCAATTACTGATGCGTGTGCAGAAAAAGCAATTACGATGATTAGTCAATGGTTACAACCTGCTGTCGCAAATGGTGAAAACATCGAAGCGCGTGATGCAATGAGCTATGCACAATATTTGGCTGGCATGGCATTTAACAACGCATCTTTAGGTTATGTTCACGCAATGGCGCACCAGTTGGGCGGTTTCTACAACCTACCTCACGGCGTATGTAATGCAATCTTGTTACCACACGTCTGTGAATTTAACTTAATTGCTTGCCCAGATCGCTACGCAAAAATCGCAGAGTTAATGGGTGTAAATACTCACGGACTCACCGTAACAGAAGCTGGCTATGCCGCAATTGATGCCATTCGCAAACTTTCTTCATCAATTGGTATTCCATCTGGTTTAACCGAGCTTGGTGTAAAAACTGAAGACCTTGCAGTGATGGCAGATAATGCTCAAAAAGATGCATGCATGCTCACCAACCCTCGTAAAGCAAATCATGCACAAGTTGTAGAGATTTTCAAAGCAGCACTTTAATACTGATGTAATGGCATATCCCTCTAGTAAGTCAAATCCCTCCGACCGTTGACTTACTTTTTTGGGGAATATTTAGCTCCAGCGGTATTCCCTTTTTTTTAGAACCTATACTCCAACCTTCTCTAAACCTGATTGACAATTCGCCCATTTCATTGAAGGATACTCTGCATGTCTTAATTACAATAGCTCGATAAAAATGAATACATCTTTAGCTAATCAAACTTATGTTCCAGATATTTTAGGCACGGGTTACGAACAGCTCACACTTAGTTTTCCTAATGATTATGAAGGGAAAGTTGTAGCCACCTTAGTGCGTAAAAAAGCCTCTCAATCTACTCAAAAAGCCGTGCTGTATATTCATGGTTTTTTAGATTATTTCTTTCAAACCGAAATGGCTGAGCAATTCAATGCTCATGGTTATGACTTCTATGCACTTGATTTAAGAAAATATGGCCGCTCAAAGCTGCCTCATCAAATTTTCTATAATGTGCTTGATTTAAAAGAATATGATGCCGAAATTACTCAAGCATTAGAGATTATTGGCGAAGAGCAACACGCTCAGGTTTTACTCGCAGGTCATTCAACTGGTGGTTTGACAGCAACACTTTATGCTGCCCATCATCCAGATCATCCTCTTATTAAAGCGCTCTGGGCGAATAGTCCATTTTACGATTTTAATTTAAGCTTAGTCGAAAAGAAATTTGGTATTCCAATGCTCAGTCGAATAGGAAAATATCTGCCAAAAGTTAAATTTCCAAGTCAATTAAATAAATGGTATACCACCAGTCTTCACAAGCAACTCAAAGGCGAATGGGAGTTCAATCTTGACTGGAAACCGACCTCTGCCCCTACAGTTCAGCTCAGCTTTGTACATGCGATTCATACGGCGCAAAAAGAGATTCACCGCGGAGTTAAACTGAACGTTCCCGCACTGATTATGCATTCGCATCAAACTAAAAATCCAAAAAAATGGGGAATAGATGCGACTCAAAGTGATGTGATTTTAGATGTTAAAGACATTGAAAAACATGGTAAAAAAATTAAAGGCGATGTTTCTATAGTCTCTATTCACAATGGGTTGCATGACTTAGTCCTTTCGGCCCAGCCAGTACGAGAACAAGTCTATCAACAATTGTTCCAGTGGCTGGATCAAAAAATTACTTAACTAAGCTTAGGTGAGTCAAGGTATTTCACCAGCAGTTGATGCGCAGGATGTTCGCTCGGTAATAGCTCCATAAGGCGTTCTACCGCATCAATTGCTTCAGGGAAATGAGCTAAATGCTTTAACAGTAAATCTGTTTCTTGGGTTTTAAAAATTGCATCGCTCAAGCGTGATTCAAGGCAGTCGCGCCATGCGCATAAAAATGGACTTTCAGTTTTAGCCAGAAATACACCTGTGTAAAGCTGTAAAGCAGAGGCTGCATATCCCGCATCGAGTGCTTGTTCAGCTTGTAAGAAATCAGCTTCAACATGCACAAGCAGACGATATGGACGTGAACCAAGCAAACCACCCAAAATATCTCGTAGTTGAGACATTTCAGCTTTAAGCGTACCCATACTGACTTTACGTTCGCCATAGAGTGCCTGATAAAGATGCTCTAAAGTTAAACCATGCGGACATAGTGCCAATATGGTTAAAATTTCAATTTGACGCGGCGTTAATAATAAGCTTTTGCCGTTAAATTTAACTTGCGGCGTCGAAAATGCACGAATATGTAACTGTTGACGCTGCTGCTCTAGCAAAGCAGATTGAATAATGGATGCACAACGTTCAGCAGCCAGAATTCCTAAACTATTATGGTTCTTCCATGTGGTTGATAAATCAACAACACCTAGCGTTTGTTTTGAATATGGATCGATAATCGGCGCGGCATAACACACCCAATCATGAATCGACTCCATGTAATGTTCATTTGAAAAAACACAGCTTGATTGTTGAGTTTTTAAAGATAAAGCCAAGGCATTCGTACCAACAAATTCTTCACGCCATTGACCACCCTGTACAAAATGTACACGCTCAGCAGCACTTTGCATTTGTGCACTTGGTGCCGTCCAGATAATGGTACTGCCGATATCACCGACAGCAATTACCATTGAAGATTGCTCTGCAATATGACGTAAGTCGTCGGCACATTGGCTTAAAGCCATATCTAAAGCATTTTGTGAAGCAGTTTTTTTCTCGACTAATGGAGCCGCAAAACGCTCTTTAGGAATCGCGGCAGAAGCCGATCGTTCCCACGAGCTTGCAATACTTTGGCCGAGTTTGGCAGCGTTCTGAGGAGAGAGACTATTTTGCGTGCGCAGTTGATCAATCAACGTCCGTTGCTGCAATAAATCCTTTTTTGTGAACATTTGTAAATTCCTTATATATCCACATTTCTATTCCAACCTTTCTCCAACCTTCTTATTTATATCCTAATTATACAAAGTACGAAAGTACCTACTGACAGGGTTCTTGTTAGTCTTTAGTCCTAAAAAGCAAAGGAATATTTATATGCGCTATATCGATCCAAATCAACCAGGCTCAAAAGTTCAATTTAAATCACAATACGAAAATTTTATTGGCGGTGAATGGGTGGCACCTATAAAGGGTGCATATTTTGATAATGTATCTCCTGTTGACGGAAAAGCTTTTACACGTATTCCACGTTCTAGTGCTGAAGATATTGAACTCGCTCTAGATGCAGCGCACAAAGCAAAAGCAACATGGAATAAAGCATCACCAACAGTACGCTCGAATATCCTTTTAAAAATTGCTGATCGTTTAGAAGCAAATCTTGAAATGCTTGCTGTTGCAGAAACTTGGGATAACGGTAAAGCAGTCCGTGAAACTTTAGCAGCGGACCTTCCACTTGCGATTGACCATTTCCGTTATTTCGCTGGATGTATTCGTGCTCAAGAAGGCGGCATCTCGGAAATTGATGAAGATACCATTGCTTATCATTTCCATGAACCACTCGGTGTAGTTGGTCAAATTATTCCATGGAACTTCCCGATTTTGATGGCAGCATGGAAACTTGCACCTGCTTTAGCAGCAGGTAACTGTGTCGTGATTAAACCAGCTGAGCAAACTCCAGTGGGTATTTTGTTGGTGGCTGAACTGATCCAAGATATTTTACCGCCGGGTGTACTTAATATTGTCAATGGTTTCGGTTCAGAAGTCGGCCGTCCTTTAGCGACAAACCCACGTATTGCAAAAATCGCATTCACAGGTTCAACTCA
Source organism: Acinetobacter sp. 826659 (assembly GCF_000588515.1). Classification (NCBI taxonomy): domain Bacteria; kingdom Pseudomonadati; phylum Pseudomonadota; class Gammaproteobacteria; order Moraxellales; family Moraxellaceae; genus Acinetobacter; species Acinetobacter sp. 826659. The sequence goes on from NZ_JFYD01000001.1 coordinate 345,339, forward strand.
AACTGGACAAATGGTGATGCAATATGCGACCGAAAATATTATTCCAGTGACATTAGAACTTGGTGGTAAATCACCAAACCTTTTCTTTGAAGATATCATGGATAAAGAAGATGACTTCTTAGAAAAAACGCTTGAAGGTTTTGCCATGTTTGCCTTAAACCAAGGTGAAGTATGTACTTGCCCTTCTCGTGCTTTAGTACAAGAAAGCATCGCTGATCAGTTCTTAGAGATGGCTGTCGAACGAGTAAAACGTATTAAGACTGGTCATCCACTTGATACTGAAACGATGATTGGCGCACAAGCATCTCTACAACAACAAGAGAAAATCTTACGTTGTATTAACACTGGTCGTGAAGAAGGTGCAGAGCTCTTACTGGGCGGTAGCGGCCGTAAAGAAGTAGGCGATGGTTACTATGTCGATCCGACTATTTTTAAAGGTCACAATGGCATGCAAGTTTTCCAAGAGGAAATTTTTGGACCTGTACTTGCTGTGACAACGTTCAAAGACTTTGACGATGCAATTAAAATTGCCAATGACACCATGTATGGTTTAGGTGCAGGTGTATGGTCACGTTCAGCTCACATTTCTTATCGTGCTGGTCGTGCTATTGAGGCGGGTCGTGTCTGGACAAACTGCTACAACATCTACCCTGCACATGCTGCATTTGGTGGCTACAAGAAGTCTGGTATTGGCCGTGAAAATCATAAGATGATGCTAGATCATTATCAACAAACTAAAAACTTGTTGGTGAGTTATTCAACTAAACCAATGGGCTTCTTCTAAGTTTCGCACCAAGTTGATACCAAATTATCAACACCAGAAAGAAGTAAGATGACTACTTATATAAGAAGCCAGTAATTTAGATTGCTGGCTTCTTTATTTACGATTGTTAAGCTTGAATTTTTATCATCTAGAATAAAAAAGCTCCATCTACTCTCTAAAGTGCTTCATTTAGGCATTGCTTTTGCATTGATTCATACAAACCCACTCGCAGGAGTATTGTATGAATCAACCAGAAACAGCTTCCGTCATTTCTTCAAGCACAGAAGTTTCATCAGCAGAATATTTTGCTCAGCGTCAACTCAAACAAGGTACGGTTGGTTGGTTACTCCTGATTGGTTTAGGCGTAGCTTATGTGATATCGGGTGATTTTGCTGGCTGGAACTTCGGCATTGCTCAAGGTGGTTGGGGTGGCATGTTTATTGCCACTGCCCTCGCTGCAATCATGTATCTGTGCCTATGTCTTTCTATGTCAGAAATGTCCACCATGATGCCAACAGCAGGTGGCGGTTATAGTTTTGCCCGTGCTGCCTTTGGACCTTTTGGGGGCTATTTAACAGGTACAGCCATTTTAATTGAATATGCGATTGCTCCTGCGGCGATTGCCGTATTTATTGGCGGTTATTGCGAATCTTTATTTGGCATTAATGGCTGGATGATTTACCTCGCCTGCTACGCTATTTTTATGGGCATACATCTGAAAGGTGCCGGCGAAGCCTTAAAAATTATGTTCGCAATTACCCTTGTCGCTGCTATTGCCCTTATTGTGTTTATTGTCGCAATGATTCCACACTTTAATGCACAAAATTTGTTTGATATCCCAGTTGGTACAGGTGTTGGCGCAAGTCTTTTTTTACCTCATGGCTATTTGGGTATCTGGGCTGCAGTTCCTTTTGCTATCTGGTTTTTCCTAGCAGTTGAAGGTGTGCCATTAGCAGCCGAAGAAGCAAAAGATCCAGCCAAATCCCTGCCACGCGGTTTAATCGGAGCAATGCTCATCTTAACGGCGTTTGCTATGCTCATTTTATTCTTAGGTGCAGGTGCAGCGGGTGCAAGTACTTTACAAAACTCTGGCGCTCCCCTCGTCGATGCTCTGGTTAAAGTTTATGGCACCAATACTTGGCTTGCGACTTTTGTTAACTTTGTGGGTTTAGCAGGTTTAATCGCGAGTTTCTTTTCAATTATCTATGCCTATTCGCGTCAAATTTTTGCACTCTCTCGTGCTGGTTACTTACCTACTTCACTCTCTTTAACCAATAAAAATAAAGCCCCTTATCTCGCAATTATTATTCCGGGTATTATCGGGTTCTTGCTTTCACTCACCAAAGAAGGCGATTCACTGATTTTAATTGCCGTGTTCGGTGCAACTATTTCTTATGTGTTGATTCTTTTGTCCCACATCAAACTACGCCTATCTAAACCCGACATGCCTCGTCCTTATAAAACTCCAGGGGGAATCGTTACTTCAAGTATTGCCTTGATTCTAGCAGTCGCTGCTGTAGTCGCAGGCTTCGTTGTCAATCCGAAAGTTTGGTTTATTGCTGCCGCTATTTATATCGTATTTATTGCTTACTTTTTATTCTATAGCCGCTATCATTTAGTTAAAGGTACACCAGAAGAAGAGTTTGCAAATATTAAAGCCGCAGAACAAGAACTATAAAAAGGATGCAACTATGAGTTATCGCAATATTGTCGCCAATCAACAGTATCACTTTGCTGACTTGAAGACCTTGATGGCAAAAGCAACGCCGTTACGTTCAGGAGATGAATTAGCAGGTGTAGCCGCCAGAGACGCAACTGAGCATGTTGCGGCACAAATGACTTTGGCCGATGTACCGCTTAAAGCGTTTTTAAATGAAGTTGTAGTCGATTACGAAACTGATGAGATTACCCGTTTAATTATTGATGAACATGATCTGGCAGCCTTTGCCCCTATTTCACACTTTACAGTAGGCGATTTTCGAAATTGGTTACTTGGTGAAGATGCGACTGCACAAAGCTTAAAAGCTTTAGCATCAGGTTTAACTCCAGAAATGGTGGCTGCAGTCAGCAAAATTATGCGCAATCAAGATTTGATTTATGTCGCCAGCAAATGCGAAGTGGTCACCCAATTTCGTAACACAATCGGTTTAAAAGGCCATCTTTCTACACGTTTACAACCGAACCATCCGACCGATGATGTGCTCGGTATTTCTGCCAGTATTTTAGATGGTTTAATGTATGGCAATGGTGACGCCGTGATTGGCATCAACCCCGCAACGGATAACTTGCATAATTTATCAGAGCTACTGAAGTTACTTGATCATGTGATTCAGGAATATCAAATCCCGACGCAATCTTGTGTACTCACACATATCAGCTCAGGTATTCAACTAGCTGAAAAAAATGTGCCAATTGATTTAATGTTTCAATCAATCGCTGGTACACAGCTGGCTAATGAAGGTTTTGGAATTTCACTCGATTTACTACAAGAGGGATATGAAGCCACGCTCGCACTTAAACGCGGAACCATTGGACAAAATGTTATGTACTTTGAAACGGGTCAAGGCAGTGCTTTATCCAGCAATGCTCATCACGGCGTTGACCAGCAAACATTAGAAACACGGGCTTATGCAGTGGCCCGTAAATACAATCCGCTTTTAGTGAATACTGTCGTCGGTTTTATTGGCCCCGAATACCTCTTTAACGGCAAACAAATTATACGTGCAGGCTTAGAAGATCATTTCTGCGGTAAGTTGCTTGGTGTGCCGATGGGCTGCGATATTTGTTACACCAACCATGCTGATGCTGACCAAAATGATATGGATGTTCTCCTTACTCTATTTGGCGCCGCGGGCATTAACTTCATTATGGGAATTCCGGGTTCAGATGATGTCATGCTCAATTATCAAACGACCTCGTTCCATGATGCCCTCTATTTAAGACAACTCCTCGGTTTAAAACCCGCTCCTGAGTTTTCAGCTTGGCTTGAACAGCAAGGTATTTTTAAACAGCAAAACTCTCAAATTTGTTGGGCAGACCACATGCCCGACCAATTCTCTCGTCTACTGATGAATTAGGGAGAACGTTATGAAACTTAATCGTGATATTCAATACCCTTCCTCTACCCATCAAGATCAGTGGGACAAACTTAAACAATTTACTGATGCACGCATTGCATTAGGACGCGCTGGTTGTAGCATCCCAACACGTGCCTTACTTGAGTTCCAGTTGTCTCATGCGCAAGCAAAAGATGCGGTTTATCAAGAGATGGATGTTTCTTATTTGTCCGAGCAATTAGCGCAAAGACAGTTGCAAAGTCTTCATGTCCAAAGTAACGCCCCTAATAAAGAAATTTATCTTAAACATCCAGATTTAGGTCGTCAGCTTTCAAACTCATCAAAAGAAGCCTTAATTAAGAAGTATGCAGAAAACACGCAAGAGTATGATGTTTGTATTGTGGTCGGTGACGGTCTCTCCGCAAGAGCGATTGAAGCGAATGCTATCTCATTCATTACAATGCTGAATGAACAAATTCAGCAAGAAAACTGGACTCTTGCACCCATTGCACTGGCAACAGGCAGTCGGGTTGCTCTTGGTGATGAGGTTGCTGAAATCTTTAAGGCACCCATGCTTGTGATGCTCATTGGTGAGCGTCCGGGTTTAAGCTCTCCTGATAGTATGGGAATTTACTACACGTTGAATGCATATTCAGGCTGCCTCGATGCTAAACGTAATTGTATTTCCAATGTCCGTTCAGCAGGCTTAAGTATTCCTGTGGCAGTACAACGGTTAATCGCTTTAATGAAAAAATCCAAACAACTTGGTTTCTCAGGAGTTAATCTAAAAGATGAGCATCAACTTTCAAATATAGAGTTTGAAGAAACTCAAAAGCTATTATTTTAAGCAATGGAATATGCAAAGAGATTTATTGGAAAATAGATAATCCATTGCATAACGATATTATCTTAACGAAAAATATCAATTTTCAGGTATTGACGATTTATACAGATATTTTCTTCTTTATATTTATCGCTATACTCCACCTATTGATCTTCTATGAATCATTTGTATGAACACAACAAACGCCTTCCCTAAAACTATTTATGCCATTCAGCATCTTGCTTTCGAAGACTTAGGTTCATTAGAAGATGTCTTTTATCAACTTGGATTTCGCGTCCGTTATTTTGAAGCGGGTGTTGACGATTTAACTGCTGCTTTTGCACACGATGGATTAACTATTATTTTAGGTGGCCCAATCGGAGTTTATGAAACTGAAGATTATCCATTTTTAAAAGACGAAATTGCTTTACTTAAACAACGTCTAGCAGCAGATAAACCTACACTTGGTATTTGTTTGGGTGCACAGCTTATTGCCCATGCGCTTGGCGCAAAAGTATATGCGGGGCATCAGAAAGAAATTGGTTGGGGACCACTGAGCTTAAGCCTACGTGCCAATCAGGTGTTATCTCCTTTGCTTAATAATGTCCATGTTCTACATTGGCATGGCGATACTTTCGACCTCCCTGAAAACGCGGTGTTATTAGCTAGTTCAGAGATTTATACCAATCAAGCATTTGAAGTTGGAAATAATATTCTCGCGTTGCAGTTTCATATTGAAACAACAGAAGAAAATTTTGAGAAATGGTTAATTGGCCATACATGTGAACTTCGTAATGCCAAGATTTCGATTCAGAAACTTCGCGAAGAAAACTTGCAATATGCCCAAGCACTCGAACATGCTGCATTTGAAGTAATTCAAAAATTTCTAAAACGCATTGGATATAGTGGTTAATCGCTTTTTACTACTATAAATAAGTTCAAATGCTTTTTTATTAACCAAAAGGTAGAGTAAAAATCTATCTTTTGGAACATTTTATATTAAATTAAGTCTAATGCTTCACGCTACTTTTACTCACAAATATAAATAGTTAAATCATTATGGAAATCCTGAAATTTATCAAAAGCTTTAATACGGTGAATACCTATTTATCGCTAGCGTCTATTCTTCTTCTAACAACAGTTATTTATTTTTATGTGATTAATCCTACTTAGCCATACGCAAAAGTAATCTTTAAAAGTAAATATCAACCTAAATAAAAAGCCCAACTGAGTTGGGCTTTTTATTTCTCTTACTTTTTCTCAGGCTTGAAGCTATCTTTCAAATCAAGAATACGGTTGAAAACCGGTTTCTCTGATGAATGATCATATTGATCAGCGACAAAATAGCCTTCACGCTCAAATTGGAAACGATCTTCAGGATTCGCTTGTGCCAAAGCTGGCTCAATGACAGCTTGTACCACTCTCAATGATTCAGGATTAAGATTTGCCAAGAAGTCATCGTCTGCATCAGGTGCGGCTTCGGTAAATAAACGATCGTAAATACGCACTTCAGCAGGAATCCCTTTAGTCGCAGATACCCAGTGAATCACGCCTTTAACCTTACGGCCTTCCGGATTCTTTCCTAGAGTTTCAGGGTCAATTGAACATTTCAGTTCAATCACTTCACCATTTGCATCTTTAATGACTTCATCACATTTAATCACGTAAGCATGGCGTAAACGCACTTCACCGTCAGGAATTAAACGTTTAAAGCCTTTTGGCGGTACTTCTTCAAAATCTTTACGATCAATATAGATTTCCTTAGTTAAAGGAATCACACGATCACCCATATCAACATTAGGATGGCGAGCATGCGTAAGATCCATATCTTCAGGTAAATTAGTTAAAGTCACTTTAAGTGGACTTAAGACAGCCATACCACGCGCAGCAGTATTTTCTAAAGATTGACGAATACAGAACTCAAGCATTGCAACATCAACAATACCGTCAGTTTTTGACACGCCTACACGCTTACAAAAATCACGTAAGCCTTCAGGAGTAAAGCCACGACGGCGCATACCGACTACGGTTGGCATACGTGGGTCATCCCAACCATTTACATACGCACCTTCCACCAATTTACGTAATTTACGTTTTGACGTAATGGTGTAATCCACGTTTAAACGTGAAGATTCGTACTGATGTGGAACAGCTTTAGATTTTACTTTTTCAACAATCCAGTCATAAAACGGACGGTGATCTTGGAATTCTAATGTACAAAGCGAATGGGTAATCCCTTCAATCGCATCAGACAATGGATGAGCATAGTCATACATTGGATAGATTTTCCATTTATCGCCAGTTTGGTGATGCTCTGAATGCAATACGCGATATAAAATCGGATCACGCATATGTACATTTGTACTTGCCATATCAATCTTGGCACGTAAAACCGCTTCACCCTCTTTAAACTCACCGCTACGCATTTTTGCAAAGCGAGCAAGATTCTCTTCAATAGATGCATCACGGTATGGAGAGTTTTTACCTGGCTCAACAAAGCTACCGCGGTTTAACTTAATTTCTTCTGGTGATTGTAAATCTACATATGCATCGCCTTGTTCAATAAGTTGAACTGCCCATGCATATAATTGATCAAAATAACCCGATGCATAGCGTGGTTCACCATTCCAGTTAAAACCAAGCCATTTCACATCGTTAGTAATACCGTCAACATACTCTTGTTCTTCAGCATCAGGGTTTGTATCGTCAAAACGCAAATTACACAAACCATTAAACTCTTCAGCCACACCAAAGTTCAAGCAAATCGCTTTTACATGGCCAATATGTAAATAACCATTTGGTTCTGGTGGAAAACGCGTTACGATCTGTTTTGCACGTCCTGTAGCCAAATCATCCGTAATGACTTGGCGAACAAAATCTAATCCAGCCTGTTGTTCTTGCTGCGCAGAATCGACAGAGGCATGAGTATTCGGTGTCGGGTTATTTGGCAGGTTCGAGACAACATCATTAGGCTTCATAGTGTATCAATCACTTCTTTGTAGATAAATTTCGAAAAATTTAAACGCTATCTTCATTTTTCACAAAGATTTTAACGTTTTTTACTTGCCTTGTAGTTTACAGTTTGCTTATGCTTCTCTCAACCAAAAACCCATGGTCATAAGCCCATGTTTAGGAGATTAATGTAATGAGTTTTCCTCAAGTCGAATTAAACACCAATAAAGGTCGTATTGTTCTTGAACTAAATACTGAAAAAGCACCAAAAACAGTAGCAAACTTTTTAGAATATGTACGTGACGGTTTTTATGACGGCGTTATTTTCCACCGTGTCATTGATGGCTTCATGATCCAAGGTGGCGGGATGGATGAAAACTTCAAAGAAAAAGCAACTCGTGATTCTATCGAAAACGAAGCTGACAATGGTTTAAGCAATGACGTTGGTACGATTGCTATGGCACGTACTCAAGCACCTCACTCTGCTTCTGCACAGTTCTTCATTAACGTAAAAAACAACTCTTTCTTAAACCATACCTCTAAAACTGCTCAAGGTTGGGGTTATGCTGTATTTGGTAAAGTTGTTGAAGGTATGGATGTTGTTGAAGCGATCAAAGGCGTTCGCACTGGCAACCGTGGTTACCACGCTGACGTTCCTTTAGAAAACGTGGTAATCGAATCTGCTAAAATTATTTCTGAATAATTTTAGGAATAAGCTGTGACCTATCTGTTTATCTCTGATTTACACTTGTCACCTGAACACCCTCGACTTGTTCGAGGGTTTTTAGATTTATTGGTGCATTATCAAAATAAACAAACACAGCTTTATATTTTAGGTGACTGGTTTAATGCTTGGATTGGCGATGATTACTCGGCACCATGGCTCGATGAAATTATTGAAGCATTAAAACACTTTAACAAAAAAGGAAATCGGGTTTACTTTCAAGTAGGCAACCGTGATTTTGCTTTAAATCAAGTATTCCTCAATAAGTTTAATGGTGTATTACTACCCGATATTTATTATCTCACTATTGCTGGACATCAGTACCGCCTAGAACATGGTGACGCACTATGTACAGATGATATTTCCTATCAAAGATTTAAAAAAATTATTAGAAATCCGCTCTTAGTCTCTTTTTTACGCCGTACACCACTGAGTTTTCGCACCAAACTGGTTAATGGTTTTCGAAAAAGAAGCTCCGCAGATAAACAGCAAAAAAGCTATGAAATTATGGATGTGAATGAACAAGCTGTTATTTCTGCTTTAGCAGATATAGATACACTTATTCATGGTCATACACACCGCCCTTCAATTCATAAATTACAACATAAGCAACGTATCGTACTTGGCGATTGGAGAGAGCATCAAGCCCAGATTTTGGAAATTGATCCTACTGACAATGCTCCACAGCTAAAGTTAATTGACTGGACATACTAATTTAGAAATATATATTTATAAAAAAATATTTAATTTCTATATTACTGCAATACATTTTTTATCAAATTAAAGAGCAAATATCTTTGAATAAAATAGCGTATGATGCCAAAGATTAAAGTCTCTCAATTGCAATAAGATTGATATGGAGTAAAGTATGGATTTATTAAATACGGTTAAAAGTCGCTACACAACAAAAGCATATGATCCTGAAAAGAAAATCCCTCAAGAAAAACTCAATAAATTATTAGAAATTTTACGTTTTACCCCTTCCTCAGTGAATATTCAGCCTTGGCATTTCGTAGTGGCAGATAATCTTGCAGCTAAAGAACGAATCGCAAAAGCACTAACAGGTAAATATGCTTACAATGCACCTAAAGTACTCGAATCATCACATACACTTGTATTCTGTACAAAAACAGACATTTCATCTGAGTACTTAAAACAATTGCTTGAACAAGATGATTTAAGTGGCCGTTTTAAAGATGAAAAAGCAAAATTAGGGCAAAAAGATACTCGCCATGGTTATGTCGAATTTTATAGAAATGAGCAGAAAAATTTATTTGGATGGATGGAAAATCAAACATTCATTGCTTTAGGACAGTTACTGTTTGCTGCCGGTTTAGAGGGCATTGATGCAACTCCGATGGGGGGATTTGATGAAGAAGTTCTAAATACCGAGCTCGGTTTAACTGAAAAAGGTTTACGAAGCTCTGTAATCGTTTCTTTAGGCTATCGCAGTGAAAATGACTTTAATGCCAAACTTCCTAAATCACGACTGCCAGATGAAGTAATTTTTACCTATTTATAATAAAACCTCTATAGTTCAAGAGATTCTATTCTCTTGAACTATCAAGCCATTGCGCTAGCTAAACACACTACTCCGCTTATTCCTAAAAGAATCCCCAAAATAGTAGGCCATTTTAATTTTTCTTTATATAAAATCACTCCGCTTAGAATTCCAAATAACACAACAAGAATATTCATGCTTGCAAAAACAATTGCAGGTGAATCTTTTAAAAGAATATGAGCTTTTACATATAAAGCAATATTTGAAAAATTGAGTATGCCTAATATTAACCCAGCTATCGTACTTTTAAACTGCCACTTTTGAGTCTTCTGTAGTAATAAATATGAAATCGACAATATAAAAGCTGTAATAAAAATAAGATTTAAAGTAAGTGTAAACTGAAGGCCTAAACTACTTGTATATTTTAAAAGAATATCTACTGCCGCATAACCACACCAAACACTTAATAAAGCAAGAATTGCTTTTCTAGATTGATGATTGGAAAAAGACTTCATTTGTCCAAATAAAACAAGTAAAACTGCAAGAATTCCTAAACCTATTCCCCATAGTTTTAATGCATTAAATTGCTCATGGAAAAAGAAATATGCTGCGAGCAAAGAAAGAACAACTGAAAGGCGCTGTGCAAGTTCAGTTTTAACAATTCCTGCATATTCTAATGATTTAGCAAGGCATAAAAAAATACTAGGTAAAATTACCCCCAAGGCAAGGATTAACCACCATGGAGTATGCACTATTGAAACATGTTGGATATCGGGCTGAAACCACAAAAAGCAAAGAAGACTAGCACTTGCATAGTTCCATGCAATCATCTGTAATGGCTGATAACCTTTTTTCTTTAAATTTTTTAATAGGATAGACACCAAGACACTGCTCAAAGCAGCAGCTAATATTAATATCATTAATTAAAGCCCTATCTATTTAAATATATTAGTCATCATGGCCAAATCGCTATCCATGACCGTTTAAATGCTTTGGATTAACTTTTAAATACACATAAAAAAACCAGTCATTATCTGACTGGCTTCTTTTTTAGATTTCAATTAACGATTATTTTCGTCGTCTTGACCATCTTCAAATTTAGAATCGTTGTCAAAACCACCTTGATGACCACCGAAGCCGCCTTGGCCGCCGAAGCCACCTTGACCACCGAAGCCACCTTGACCACCAAAGCCACCGCCTTGACCACCGAAACCACCTTGACCACCGAAGCCGCCTTGAGCGCCACCGAAGCCGCCTTGAGCGCCACCGAAGCCACCTTGTGTGCCGCCAAAGCCGCTACCTTGACCACCAAAACCGCCTTGAGTGCCGCCTTGTGCTGGGAAGCCTGTACCTTGTGCGCCTGCTGGACGTGGATTACGTGCTGGAACAACAGTTGAAATCGCGTGCTTGTAAACCATTTGACTTACAGTATTTTTTAATAAAACAACATATTGGTCAAAAGATTCAATATGACCCTGCAATTTAATACCGTTCACAAGGAAAATAGAAACAGGGATACGTTCTTTACGGAGAGAATTTAAGAACGGATCTTGTAAAGTTTGACCTTTAGACATTTTTAACTCCAAAAAAAATTTTTAAATCAGCGCAAAAAAACTATCTTTATTTTTCAACTAAAAATTATAAAAAGACAGTGTGCAAATTTTGCTTTATCCATAAGAGTTTCGCAAGTCTTCTTTCGCCTGCTTTATCGTCAAGTAAGTTTTAAAATCGTGTATTTCTTGCAAAGAACGTAACCACGTATATTGACGTTTGGCAAGTTGTCGTGTTGCAAATAAAGCTTTATCCTCCATTTCACGTTTACTTTTGAGACTTAAGTCACTTTTTAATAGAAATTCTAGTGCTTGTCGATAACCCACCGAACGCATTGAGGGTAAATTTTCATCTAAATCGTATTTTTCAATTAGAGCTTCAACTTCACTCAAAAAACCGATATCCCACATTTTGCTTAATCTTTGCTCAATGCGTTGATGTAATTCTACCCGATCTGGAAGTAAAGCGTAGTTATGAAATATGTATCGATATGGTACGTTTTTGGGTTGTTCTGCCTGCAATTTAGTGATTGGTTCACCCGTAATTTTATAAACTTCCAGAGCCCGAATAATTCGTTGCTTATCAGTTACATTAAACTTTATAGCGGCAGCAGGATCTACAGAAACCAGTTCATCATAAACCGCTTGCCATCCTTCGTTTAACGCTTTTTGTTCAATTGTTGCCCGAACTTCAGCATCAGCACTTGGTAAATTACCAGATAATCCTTCTAACAATGCCTTGAAATATAACATTGTCCCTCCTACTAAAATAGGAGTTTTCCCACGTGAATGCATGTCATCAATTAATTTGCAGGCATCATCAACAAACTGAGCAGCTGAGTAAACTTCAAGAGGAGTAATAATATCAATAAGATGATGAGGATAGAGTTCTTGCTCTTCACGAGTTGGTTTAGCCGTGCCAATATCCATATCTTTATAGACAAGAGCGGAATCAACAGAAATTAGTTCAAAATTTCCTCGCTCGTATAATTCACATGCCAAAGCGGTTTTCCCGCTCGCAGTTGGTCCCATTAAATTGATGACGGGCAATTGATTTGACATGTAAAACTACTCTCCTCGAGCAAATAATTTATCTAGTTGAGATAATGGAAATGCACGCCAAGTTGGCCGCCCATGGTTACATTGGCTCGCAAATTCGGTTTGTTCCATTTGACGAAGTAAAGCATTCATTTCTGAAAGGCTGAGTTGTCGATGTGCGCGCACTGCCCCATGACATGCCATTCCCGCTAACAACTCATCTCTTTTTTGAAGTAATCCTTGTGCTTCATCATTTGGATCTAAATCATTTAAAAGCTCTGGAATAAGATTTTCAAAATTAGCTTTTTGTAATATGGCTGGCACACCGCGAACAATAACTTGCTCATCACCATATAAATCAATTTCCAAACCTAAGCGCTCAAGCTGAGGTTTTAGTTCTTCGACCCTAACAGCTTGCATACGGCTAATAGAAATCACCTTAGGTATAAGCAGTTGCTGAGATGTCCAAAATTCAGGTTTATCCCAAGCATTTTTCATTTGCTGTAATAAAATACGTTCATGTGCCGCATGCATATCAACAATAATAAGCCCTTCTGTATTCTGAGCTAAAATATAAATTCCATGCAGTTGAGCAATTGCGATACCTAATGGAAATTCATCTACTTTAGCAACTGGCTCAACATCCTCATTTACCGAAAAACTAGCAGGTTGTTCGCGAAGTGGAGCTAAATAAGTTTTTAAAGCATTATTTAATTGAGCAGAACCATTATATTTTGGTGTTTGATCTGCATAGTGAATAGCTTGCGGACGACTAGCGTTAAAATCCGTTAATAATTCTGTCGGTGCATGCTGGGTTCGTGCTTCACTGTCTGAATTTAAAGTTTCATTTGCGCGGTGCAATGAAAATTGTTCTTGATATTTGGGCTGAGGTTGTACTGAATAATCTGAGCTTTCATCCGCTTTCATCGCTTGAGCTAGATCAGCACTCGCTGTCTGAAATTGTGCGAGAGTTTCTTTTGCGTAATGCCTTACAAACTCATGCACTTCTCTTTGATTTAAAAATCGAATCTCATGTTTGGTCGGATGAACATTGACATCAATATTCTCAGGATCAACTTCTAAAAAAAGTAAATAAGATGAATGCTGATGGCCATGTAAAATACCATCATAGGCCATGCGTAGCGCATGCGAAATTGTTTTATCTTTGACAATACGACCATTTACATAGACATATTGCATATCAGCCTGTGCACGTGCATCTGAGGGATGGCCTAGCCAACCCGATAAACGCATGCTAATACTTTCGGCATCAATCCAATATGCATTTTGAACAAATTGCGAACCTAATAATTGCTGAACTCGCTGAAAACGTAGTTCCCCACTATCTGCTATAGGTAAATTAATTCTAATATTATCATTGTGCTCAAGCACAAACCGTATATCGAAATGTGTTAGAGCCAGACGACGAACAATCTCTTCAATATGACCAAATTCTGTAGTTGGTTTTTTTAAGAATTTACGGCGCGCAGGAACATTAAAAAATAAATCCTGAACACGAATATGGGTGCCCTTTTGAGCAGCAACAGCTTGTACTTCTTGATGATCAAATGCTGTACCATTTACTTCAACTTGATGACCAATACCACTTTCATCTTGGCTACTAGTCAAAGTCAATCTTGAGACAGCAGCAATCGAAGCAAGAGCTTCCCCGCGGAATCCCAAACTCACAATAGCATGTAAATCCTCAGCAGTTTTAATCTTACTTGTAGCATGACGCATGACAGCAAGTGCTAAATCATCCGGGTGAATACCATGCCCATTATCAATGATTTCGATTAAAGTCGAACCACCTTGAGCAATCCTTACAATCAGTTCAGTTGCGCCAGCATCAATTGAATTTTCTAATAATTCTTTGACCACAGAAGAAGGTCGTTCAATTACTTCACCTGCTGCAATCTGGTTCGCTAACGCTGCGTCTAATGTATGAATACGACGTTGTGTTAGCTTTTTATCAGTCATGAAGCTGTTCCTGCAAAGTCTGATACAAATTTTCTGTTGGTAAAGTTAACATTACTAAACGAGTCAACTCATCATCTGACTTCTGAATGTCAATGATGATATCCGCTTGTGGAATTTCATCACCACCTTTAGAAGGCCATTCAAATAGAAATAACGCATCTGTGATATCTAAATAATCACGGATTCCCATTAATTCAAGTTCGTAGGGGTCATTCAAACGATATAAATCAAAATGAAAAATTTCTTTATCATTAATTTTATACGGCTCAACAAGCGTATAAGTTGGGCTTTTAACAGAACCTTTATGACCCAAAGCCTGTAAGAAATAGCGCGTAAGTGTGGTTTTACCCGCACCTAGGTCCCCAATTAAATAAATTACACCCGACTGAACATGCTGCGCCAAAGCTTGAGCTAAACGCTCAGTATCTTCTTCATGATTTAAGACCAATTTCAATGAATACGACATAGCACACATAACATGATTCAAAATAATCGATATGATAACATTGCCCTGCCTTAAAAGCCTACTTAAGCCCTAGAAGTTGGCTTTTTTTATATCAATTTTCTTAAATATTCACACTTTTTTATGTCTAGTCCAAACGAATTTCTACCGCCCATGATTGATGGAGTAAGTGCGAGTCAAGTCTATCTTCCTGTACAAACAGATGCTCAAACGATTTATGAGTATCTCTGTGGTCACTTTCCACATATTAAAACTGAAGAATGGGAACAAAGATTTCAGGACGGCCTTATATATGCAGCAAATGGGGATAAATTAACTTTAACCAGTCCGTATGTCGGCAACACCCATATTTTTTATTATCGCTTTCTTGCATATGAACCACATGTACCTTTTGAGCATCACATTTTATTTGAAAATGATGATTTACTGGTGGTCGATAAACCACATTTTTTAACAATTAGCCCGACAGGACAATATGTTCAAGAAACGCTTTTAGTACGGCTAAAAAAACAAACAGGCAATGAATTTTTAACCCCTATTCATCGCTTAGACCGCGAAACCGCGGGTGTTGTTCTATTTTGCAAACGTGTTGAATCGCGTGGTATATACCAACAATTATTTGCAGAGCGCCAAGTCAATAAAATTTATCACGCTATTGCAGCTTATAGAAAAGATTTAAATTTTCCTCAAACATTATATTTGCATTTAGATAAAGGCCATCCTTTTTATACTATGCAGGTTATAGAAAATGCGAAAGCCAATACCCAGACTGATATTGAGCTTATCGAGCACAATCAGATTTGGGCAAAATATCGCTTAACTCCTACAACGGGGAAACAGCACCAACTTCGAGTGCATCTTAATTATTTAGAAATTCCGATTAAAAATGATCCATTTTATCCAGTAGTTCAGCACAAAGCTGAAGATGACTTCTCGGAACCATTACAGCTTCTGGCTAAGCATATTTCATTTACAGACCCCCTCACAAAAGAGGGAATGTCTTTTAATTCCGAGTTTGAATTGACATTGTAATGTAACCGTAATGACAAAAAGATTATTTTTTATGCCAAAAAGCATTGAAATTACATTGCGATGGTTTAAAATAAATTCCTAAAAATTAAAATCATTTGGTTTTGTTATTCATGCGAAAAACAGAAGTTTATCAGGTTCGACTTGACTCCCAAGAAAAAAAGCAGGCTTTTGCTGTTTTTAAACAACTGGGAATTACCCCTGCCCAAGCAGTACGACTTTTTTTTAAACAGGTCGTATTAACTAAATCTATTCCTTTTGCTATCGAAAATCAGAATATTAATATGGAACAATTATTAAAACTGAGAAAAGCAAAAGCATCTTCATTAAACCAAAACTCATCAACTATAGCTGAAGATGATGACCATGAAGATTTATTTGAAGAGTTGAATGCACTTCTTGGTGAAAGCGACAAAACTTAACACTGTTGCATTTATAAACAAGTTTTAACGTCAAAAAGCTCTTTTTTTCGTTATGCTCTCTTTGTAAAAACATAATGATAAGTTACAAGGAGTGCCAAATGATCGTTAGACGAGCGACTTTTGAAGATTTAGAGCAACTCGCCGTTTTATTTGATGAATATCGCCAATTTTATGGGGCCTCTTCTAATTTTAATGAATCACTTCACTTCCTAAAACAACGTTTTGAGAATAGAGAAAGTGTGTTCTTCATTCATATTAAAGACGATAAAATTACGGGTTTTATTTTACTCTATTTAGGTTTTTCTTCAGTTGCTTGTTCAACTTACTATATTTTAGATGATGTATATGTTACGCCCGTTTTTCGTCGTCAAGGTTCTGCTAAACAGCTAATCGATACAGCAATCTTATTTGCAAAGCAAGAGAATGCTTTGCGGATTAGTTTGGAAACTCAAAGCAACAATCATGAATCTCATCGCTTATATGAACAAATGGGATTTATTCGAGATAGTGAGTTCCAAACCTTCCATTGTTTTCTCAAATGATATTTTGAGCAAGCTGTTTTTGTTGTTCAGATAAATAAACCCACTCACCATCTTCAAGTTCAGGTAAAACCAATTGCCCGACTTGATGGCGATGTAATGCTTCTACTTTATTTCCCACAGCTGCAATCATTCTTTTTACTTGATGATAAACACCTTGATGAATCGTCATGGTTAATTGATGCGTTTCTAATATCGCTACATCCGTTGCAGAGAAAACACCTTTTTCTTGATGTAGGCTCACGCCTTGGCTCAGCATTTCAATTTGCTCAGGTGTAACCGGATCTATGGTCGTAACATGATAAACCTTTGGAACATGCTTACGGGGATGAGTTAAAGCTTGAAGATATTTACCATCATCGGTAAGCAAAAGTAAGCCTGTTGTATCTTGATCTAGACGGCCAATGGCTTGCACACCACGTTGAATCATGATTTCCGGTAAAAGGCTAAACACGCTTTGATGATGGTGAGGTTGGTGTGAACATTCAAAACCTTTCGGTTTTTTTAGCGCAAGATAAACTTTTTCTCGATATTGATAAGTTTCCCCGAAAAGAGAAAATTCTAAATTTTCTGGAGAGAATTGCTTTTTAAGGTCACTTACAACCTCTCCATCAATACTTACAGATCCATTTTTTATTAACTGCTGACAATATTTACGAGAACCAAACCCTTGTGATTGTAAAATTTTTTCCAGCAGCATGAAGTTTTCTCATTAGAACTAAGCTGTTATTTTAACGTAGTTTCCATTTTTTACTAAACACTACTCGCTACTGTTTTCATCTACTTGAACTAGCTCGCACCCTTACTCTTCAACGACTCGATAAATATTTTCGTTCTGTTCGCTTTCAAATAATAATTCGGTAGTAGGCAAAATAATTTCATTATCAACAATAATATGCTCAATACGTTGGCTTAGCTTTAAAGATTCATTTTCATGTTCCACTAAATTTTTCTTTAGTTGTGCTTTTGCATCATGAATCTTATCAAACTGATCTTTGATCTTGATATCTATAATGTCCATAAAAATATCCCGTACTCATGAGTAATGACTATTTTTATATCATAATTTTTAAACACTATAATTTTTAACTTGTTAATTTATATAACATTGTGTCCAAGCGTAACCAAAAATTAAAACTCCTTATCATTGAGAGATATACACTCAATTTTTAATTAAGAAGAGCTGAAATCAGCTGTATCTTTTAAAGCTTTCACATTCCAACTCTTAAATATTATACAATTCCATTTATTTATAATGCCCTCCGCTCGCCATGCTTGCCCAATTTGATGTTAATTTAGTTGTTCTACTCGTTCTGCTTGTCTGCGGCTTATTAAGTCAAAATGCAGCTGTAACTATTGCAGCAGGTGTGTTGATTGTCGTTAAAATCACACCATTAAATGAGTTTTTCCCTTATATTCAAGCTCATGGTCTTAATTTAGGAATTCTTATTTTAACCATTGGCGTACTCACTCCAATTGCCAGTGGGAAACTCAGTGGAGAGAGTATTTTAAAATCCTTTATTAGTGTTAAGTCTATTATGGCTATCGCAATTGGCCTGTTAGTCGCCTGGCTAGGTGGTCGCGGAGTAAAACTAATGTCGAGCCAACCTGACGTGGTTGCAGGTTTACTCATTGGTACAGTTGCTGGCGTCGCCTTACTCCGTGGTGTACCAGTCGGTCCTCTAATTGCAGCAGGCTTACTCTCTTTATTTATTGGCAAATAAAAAATCAACATGAAAAAGGTGCAATAAAGCACCTTTTTAAGACTTAGGCTAAATTATTTTTTAGCCAGAGTAATAGGCGTTTCGTTTTAAAGAGAACTTTTCCAACTGCTTTAAAAAGCCTTCAAAATAACTTTTCTCTTTTTCTTCAGTTCGGTAGCCTGCATATAAAGTTCGTCTTAAACCTGTAGGAGAAACACAATCTAAACGACGACTAGTAACCCATCCCTTTTGTTCATATTCATTGACTACCCAATCAGGTAAAGCAGCAATACCTCGTCCACTTGCAACGAGTTGAATAAGCATTTGAGTTAAATCTGTTGTCCGTATTTGTTTAGGCTGAATATTCGCGGGGATGAAAAGTTTAGACATAATATCTAAACGGTGCTTATCAACCGGATAAGTAATTAAAACTTCTTCGGCCAACTCTTGAACTGTAATATTTTCAGCCCGCACCAAAGGGTGAGTATTTGATAAGACTAACCGTGACTCATATTCAAAAATCGGAAAATACTCAATTCCTTTTAACGCAATTGGATCAGCTGTAATCAGTAAATCAAATTCTGCATTTTGTAAGAGTTCATGTGGATTAGCTTCAAACCCCGTAGCAAAGTCTAAATCGACGTCAGGATATTGCTGGCGATACTGATTTAATAAAGGCATTAACCAGTCAAAGCAACTATGGCATTCCGATGAAAAAATAATTCTACCTGTCTGTCCATGCACAATGCGTGTGATATCACTATGTGTAATCTGGATTTGTGGTAAAACATCATCAGCCAATTTTAATAAACGCTGTCCAACATTAGAAAAACTAACAGGTCTACTTCGACGATTAACTACTTCCACCCCGTACCAATGATCTAATTCTTTTAATTGATGGGAAATAGCAGATGGCGTCAAACAAAGGTCATTAGCTGCGGAAACTAATGAACCATGCTCACGTAAAGCAACTAAAGTTTTAAGGTGGCGTATTTCTAACATGGGCCCAAGCCTAAAAAACAGATTTATCTATAAATGGATAAAGCTCATCTTTGCTTTTCCATAAAACTTTCGACAAATCTTTATTAATGAATTTTATTCACTTTAACATAAAATTAGTTAGTTTGTCTCAACATGGATTTTATTTCATTATCTTTTACTTGCAATGAATTTTTGTTTCCTCTGAAACTAAAGTGAAATTAAACGTTTTAATGAAGTTTTTTTAATGAGTAAGAATATGAAAACTAAAAATAGGCCTAATAAAGACCTATTTTTTAAAACACTAAAAACTATTGCGCTAAAACATTTAAGCTAATAATCGTATAGCTCTGATCTTTAGGTTTTAATTTCAAATTTAGAGGAGCTGTTACTTCTACTAGGTACTCTCCAACTTTTGGAAACGTAAGTTCGACTTGACCGTTGCCTCCCGCCTTAAACTGCTGCACTTGCTTGTCAGTTGCACCCTTTTCTCTTAAATTCACTTCAGCATAAGCTAAAGGCTGTCCTTTTTCAGTTATGGTTAATTTAACAGGTTGAGCAGCTTTAATCTGGTTAGGATGTACAGAGAAACTAACTTTAATCGGTGTATTCGGAAGCTGAATATCTGAAACTTTTCCTTTAGAAAGATAACTCTGCAATATCCACTCACGTGTTACTTGTTCTGTTTTAATTGTTTTTGTTTTAAGGTCAGTCGGAATCAAATATTCACGTTCTGCTTTCGGTGGAGCTTTATCAGCTGGCATATCAAAAAATAAATGCCATGCTTTTTGGTCGTATACATATTTCAAAGGATAACTTGCCTGAGTTTGAACAATGTATGTGCCTTCTTCAGGTAAATCTACATCAAAAACAGTAGCAGACTTATGCAGGGCTTCTGAATTGACGGTTTTAAGCTCATTTTTAGGTGTAATTACAGTAAGCTTAGCATCCTTTAAAGCATATTCACTATTTAATGCTTCTTCCGCATAACCAGCAATTACCGGCACTTGGGTTTGTTCTGTTTTATAAGCTACAGGAGCTACATAAGGTTCATGAGCAAAGCCTGTTGTACATATCAATGCAAGTGACGTCATTAGAAATCTATTCATTATTAAAAAATCCTGTTGTATAAAAAGTTAAAAATTTCAGACAAAATATAAGCGGATACAGTATACATAAATAAAAATAATTCTTATTATCATTAATGAATTTAATTTTACTTTAATAAGAAATATGTAATCTTTCTCTCAATTTTTAGTTTTTTATTATTCTGTTCTCTTTTCCCTTATACTTCTCTTTTTTGTGTCTTCCTTTAACTTATTATGGCGTCCCCGCAACCTCCTCTTTCCACACCTCAACATTACTCTCTCTTTTTAGCAATTTTCTCAGTCGCTGTAGGTGGTTTTTGTATTGGAACCACTGAATTCGTCGCAATGGGACTGATTCAGGAAATTGCAAATAATTTAAATATTACAGTACCTGAAGCTGGTCACTTTATTAGTGCCTATGCATTGGGTGTAGTTATTGGTGCTCCTATCATCGCTATTCTTGGAGCTAAAGTACCTAGGAAAACTTTATTGCTCGGCTTAATGCTTTTTTATGGTGTTGCGAATGCCTGTACTGCTTTAGCTCATACACCTGAAACTGTTTTAGTCTCACGTTTCATTGCAGGTTTACCACACGGAGCATATTTTGGAGTCGGTGCGTTAGTTGCAGCTGAACTAGCGGGTCCGTCAAGAAGAGCTTCTGCAGTTGCCCAAATGATGATGGGCCTTACAGTGGCAACAGTAATTGGAGTTCCTCTAGCAACTTGGTTAGGCCAAAACTTTGGTTGGAGAGCAGGTTTTGAGTTTTCAGCAACTATTGCTTTCGTCACTTTAATTGCTGTTGGCTTCTTTGTACCCAATATCCCAGTTCAAGCTACTGCCAGTATCAAAACTGAATTAGCTGGCCTTAAAAATATCAATATGTGGTTAACACTAGCAGTGGGTGCAATCGGTTTTGGAGGCATGTTTTCAGTTTATAGCTATGTTTCACCAATTTTGACTGAATACACAGAAGTTAATATCCAAATCGTTCCTATCGCTTTAGCTATCTGGGGTATTGGTATGGTTATTGGTGGTTTAGCAGCAGGATGGCTTGCAGATAAGAACCTTAACAAAACTATAGTGGGTGTCTTAATTAGCTCAGCTATCGCTTTTGTTGTCGCTAGTTTTTTAATGAGTAATATCTATACTGCCATCGCATCTTTATTCTTAATTGGTCTCACGGTAATGGGGTTAGGTGGAGCATTACAGACTCGTCTAATGGATGTCGCAGGTGACGCCCAAACTGTAGCTGCCTCACTCAACCACTCTGCATTTAATATGGCCAATGCATTAGGTGCATTTTTAGGGGGCTGGGTACTCAGCCACCAAATGGGTTGGATTGCTCCAATCTGGGTAGGTTTTGTTTTAAGCCTCGGCGGTCTAATCATTTTACTTATCGCTTTTGCAGTAGAAAAAGCCAGCAAAAAAGCTTAATTAAAGAAAAGGCTAACTTATTACTTCTAATCAGTTAGCTTTCCACCACAGTGTGGGCAATAACATTTTTTCTCTCGGACAGACTCTTCTTCCTCTAATACTTTTTCACGCATAATTTGAATAATCAGGTTATGCGCTTGCTCTTTTGGCAATCCTACTTTTTGACGAACCCGCTCTATTTCAATTTCATCATGTAAAATATCAATACCTCGTGCTTGAAGTAGCTCACGAAACTCTTGCTCTAGTCTCTGATTCCGTTGATTAAGCTCATTGGCAAGTCCAGACGCCAAAATACCGGCAGGCAATGCTGCAATACCCACACCTAAAATAGTAATAAGCGCCCCTAATAACTTTCCTAGGCTAGTTACAGGAGTGACATCGCCATACCCCACTGTAGTTAAGGTAACCACTGCCCACCACATAGATTTAGGTATTGAACTAAAAGCTTCTGGCTGAGCTTTGTTTTCAACCACATAAATTCCAGAAGCAGTCATAATAATCATGATAATTAAAATAAAGATAACTGCTTGAAAAGATCCCTTCTCGCGTTTAATCACACATAACAATATCTGTAGTGAGATAAAATAGCGTGTTAATTTTAATAAACGAAGTAGACGTAAAATCCGAAGCATACGAAGATCGATTCGTACAAAGAAATTCAGGTAAGCTGGCAAGATTGCCATCAAATCAATAATTGCTTCCCCACTTTTCATCCAATTCAAGCGGGTTTTCCATGCCGATTGTGTCGTATCTCGATCTGCCACACTCCACAACCTTAATAAATACTCAATACTAAAAATTGCGATTGAAACATTCTCAAAGTAGTCAAACCAAATACGATAATTTGAGTACAAATCATTTACTGTTTCCAATAAAACAGCAGCGACGTTACCAATAATTAAAATAACTAAAAAATAGTTAATGCATTTACTTACCGTCGTTTCATAGTCATGGTTATGAAGATTATTATAAAAAAACTTACGTAATCCCTTCCAAGCTGAATTATGCATATTGATCTGACCAATTAATATTGTAGATATAGTAAGCTCATAGCCTCTATTCACCAATATCGTCTCTAACAATTTTTGTTTTACTTACCCCAATATTTGAGCCTTAATTTTTTTCATCAATTCGTGGCTACACATCGAAATTCATTCTCTTCCCACCACATCACATCATAGATGCCTGGATGCGATTTTAAGATAATATTTATATAATTTTGCAACACCATAATATGATGAGTAATATCAATTTTTCTAAATAGAAATTTTCTTAAAATCGGAGTATTTGGAGAAATAAAAATTGCAAATCCATTACTATATTCTTCATAAACACTAATTCCGAGATACATTGTTATTTCAGCTAAGGGAATCTCAATTTCCCACCCCCAGCTTTCACTATATAACTCTACATTTAAATGATATCTATTCTTTAATATACTAAAAATATATTGTGCAATATCTTCAGTTTTTTGAACTAAAATACCACCTTCATCAGCATAAGTTTTTTGGCCATATAATTGATAATCATCAAATTTAAATTCAACAATTGTCTTTAACATTCTTAAGTTCCCTATATAAAATACTCATATTTTTTTTAATTATTATTAAGTTCGTTCAATTATTTTAAAACAAAAATCAATTTAATATCTAGAGTAATATTTATTTTTACATTTTCATTAAATAAAATTTGATCTATTTATTATTTTCTAAGTCTAATAATGTACAAAGTCTCATTTAAAATAAAAAGGAGCTGAATAATCAGCTCCTTTTTTGTACTAAATCGACGTATTAAGTCAATTGAGCAGCTTGGATTTTCTTAGTATCAACTTGATCAGCTTCTTTAGTATATTCGCTCATCTTGTCGAAGTTTAAGTATTTGTAGATGTCAGCAGAAGCGCTGTCGATTTGCGACGCGTACTGTTGATATTCTTCTGGGCTTGGTAATTTACCAAGAACCGCAGCTACAGATGCAAGCTCAGCAGACGCTAAGTAAACGTTTGCACCTTGACCTAAACGGTTCGGGAAGTTACGAGTAGAAGTCGATACACAAGTTGTGTTCGGCGCTACACGTGCTTGGTTACCCATACATAATGAACAGCCCGGCATCTCTGTACGTGCACCAGCACGGCCATAGATGTTATACAAGCCTTCTTCCATTAATTGGTGCTCGTCCATACGAGTTGGTGGAGCCAACCATAAACGAGTAGACAATGAACCACCAGGTACTTTGTCAAGCAATTGACCAGCTGCACGGAAGTGACCGATGTTAGTCATACAAGAACCAATGAATACTTCATCAATCTTGTCGCCTTGTACGTCAGAAAGAAGTTTCGCGTCATCTGGATCGTTCGGGCAGCAAAGAATTGGTTCTTTGATGTCAGCTAGATCGATTTCGTAAACTTTTAGGTATTCTGCATCAGCATCAGCTTTTAACAAGCTTGGGTTATCTAACCACTTCTGCATGTTTTCAGCACGACGAGCAAGTGTACGTGCATCGCCATAACCTTCTGCGATCATCCACTTCAACATCGTGATGTTAGAACGTAGGTATTCAGCAACTTTCTCTTCAGAAAGTGTGATTGAACAGCCAGCAGCAGAACGTTCAGCTGACGCATCAGAAAGTTCGAATGCTTGCTCAACAGTCAAGTCATTTTCCATTTCTGATAAATCGATCTCAAGGATACGACCAGAGAAGATATTTTTCTTACCTTTCTTCTCTACAGTTAAATCACCCGCTTGAATTGCGTAGTAAGGAATTGCATGTACAAGGTCACGTAAAGTGATACCAGGTTGCATTTTACCTTTAAACTTAACAAGTACAGATTCAGGCATATCAAGTGGCATAACACCAGTTGCTGCTGCGAACGCAACAAGACCAGAACCCGCTGGGAATGAAATACCGATTGGGAAACGAGTATGTGAGTCACCACCAGTACCTACTGTATCTGGAAGTAACATACGGTTTAACCAAGAGTGGATAATACCGTCACCTGGACGTAAAGATACACCACCACGGTTCATGATGAAGTCAGGTAATGTATGATGAGTTGTTACGTCAACTGGTTTTGGATACGCAGCAGTGTGACAGAAAGACTGCATCACTAAGTCAGATGAGAAGCCCAAGCATGCTAAGTCTTTTAACTCGTCACGAGTCATTGGACCTGTCGTATCTTGAGAACCAACTGTAGTCATTTTAGGTTCACAGTAAGTTCCTGGACGGATACCTTGACCTTCTGGTAAACCACATGCGCGGCCAACCATTTTTTGAGCTTGTGTGAAGCCTTTGCCAGTGTCAGCAGGTTGTACTGGAGTACGGAACAATGTAGAAGGTGCAAGACCTAGTTCTTCACGTGCTTTAGCAGTTAAACCACGACCAATGATCAAGTTAATACGACCACCCGCACGTACTTCGTCTAAAAGTACTGGAGTTTTAAGGTCAGCTTCTGCGATTTGAGCGCCATCTTTAAAAGCAGTTACTTTTGCAGCAGCATGGTCAATTTTCAATACTACTTCGTCGCCCATATTCATGTTAGCAACGTCGATTTCTACAGGTAATGCACCTGCATCTTCCATAGTATTGAAGAAAATTGGAGCGATCTTAGAACCTAAGCACACACCACCGTCTTTTTTATTTGGAATGTGTGGAAGTTCATCACCAAAGAACCAAAGAACAGAGTTAGTTGCAGACTTACGGCTTGAACCCGTACCAACAACGTCACCAACGTAAGCAACTTGATTGCCTTTCGCGATAAGTTCTTTAATTTGGCTTAATGGACCAACTTCACCTGGTTTTTCAGGGTTGATACCATCACGCTCGTTTTTCAACATTGCATTTGCGTGTAATGGAATGTCTGGACGGCTCCAAGCATCTTGAGCTGGAGACAAGTCATCAGTGTTTGTTTCACCAGTTACTTTGAACACAGTGATTTTGATTTCTTCTGGAACGTCAGGACGGCTAGTGAACCATTCTGCTTCAGCCCAAGATTGTAAAACAGCTTTAGCGGCTTCATTACCAGCTTTTGCTTTATCTGCTACGTCATGGAATGCATCAAATACAAGAAGAGTTTTCTTTAATGCTTCAGCAGCTAAACCTGCAAGTTCGGCATTATCAAGAAGTTCAACAAGTGGTGCTACGTTATAACCACCTAGCATAGTACCAAGTAAGTAAACTGCACGTTCTTTAGAAACGAGTGGTGAAGTTGCTTCGCCTTTTGCAATCGCTGCCAAGAATGCTGCCTTTACGTAAGCTGCTTGGTCAACACCTGCAGGAACACGGTTTTCAAGCAAATCTACCAAGAACGCTTCTTCGCCTGCTGGTGGATTTTTTAATAGTTCAACAAGCTGAGCTGTTTGAGCGTCATCAAGTGGCTTCGGTGGGACTCCGAGTGCGGCACGTTCTTCAACGTGTTGGCGGTAAGCTTCTAGCACGGTGTTCATTCCTCTTTTTTTGAAAAATTACTTGCAAATTCCAGCTTTCTTAAAAGCTTCACAAGTAATATGGACTACAAAAGTTTACTAGAGTTCAAGGTAAAAGTTAATGAGCGCGGGGTGTTTCTCCGTGATGCCCATTATTTTGTATCTAAATACCTGTGTTCAAATAATGAGCATATTGGGCTAAATTGAGCTATTTTTAAGCAAAATGAGCTTCAGCCAGATGAAAATTCAATAACCTCATCCACAATTAGAATGATTTATATTTTGGCATTTTGTCATGAGGGGTTGCCAAACATTCATCCATCATTTGCTTTCTAACTTTTTCTTGAATTGCTTGAGGATCTTTTGTCAGTTCTTCTTTTGGAATTGCATAAACTTTTTCAATAACATTAAGAATGAATTTTTTAGTTATCTCATCTTCAATCTTATTTGCATGCTCAACTGCCTGCGTTTTTTCAATTGCTTGCTGACGATCAAAAACAATACTTCTTGCAGCATTTCCTACACTAGTACAAAAGCCATGCCACTGCTCTTCTGGTGTTAATGGTTTCTTTTCTGAACAACCCACAAAGAGCAAACTCATTGCAATCAATAAAATCTTTTTCATCATTTCACTACACTAATTATTGCTGTCCATATCATACGGAAAATCATCGTTTTTGCCAAAACCGCTATAAAAAATCGAGATCACAAAATCTCGGTCTTTTGTATTAAGCATTAGACATGCCTGTTTCATGATTTGAATTAATTAAAGAATTTGATATCCGTAGGTGTTGATATTTTTGCTGCATCGCCAGCTGGTTTTAAGGTGCCATTTTTTGCATCAAAACGGAATAAACTAATATTATTAGTATAAACATTGGTTACATATAGGTATTTACCAGTTGCATCGAATGAGAAAGCACGTGGTTCAATACCATTCGCTTTATAAACAACTGGCTTAGCTAGCAATCCATTCTGTTGGATTTTAAATACTAAAAGTTTGTTGTCTGCACCTCGATTGGCAGCAATCACATATTTACCATTTGGGCTAAGGATAATTCCACTCGCACTCTTAAATTCAGGTGTTTTATCCTCGTGGATTAGTTTTAGCTCAGCCACTTTTTTCAAATGACCATCTTGCACGTTAAATGTCACAATTTCACTTCGCATTTCTGCGGTAACATACGCATGTTTGCCATTTGGTGAAAAGACCATATGACGTGGGCCAGAACCATGTGTAAAAGTTACATCGCGGTTGGTATCCGCTTCAAGTGGCTGAGCCTTGTTCGGGTTATAACGAAATGCATAGACTTTGTCATTTCCAAGATCGCTAGCATATAGATACTTACCATCCGGACTAAAAGTTGTGGAATGAGCATGTCCACTTTCTTGGCGACCTTTAACGTGGCCAGAACCTTCCTCAAAAACAATATTTTGTACTTTTTCACCCAAATGGCCATTTGGTAAAATTGGCAAAACAGCCACACCACCACGGCCTTTATCGAACGCTGAATAGTTCGACACAAACAGGAACTTACCATCTAAACTAATTGTTGCATGTGTTGGATGTCCACCATGACTATCCACTGTGTTCAACACTTCCACCTTTCCATTTTGAATAGATAATGCGGTCACCGCACCTTCGTTTTCTTCATTAGTGGTATATGCAAAACGACCATCTTTCGATTTCACAATCCAAGAAGGACTTTTCATTTTCAGCACTTTAACAGGAGTTAAAGTTCCATCCTTATTCACTTGAAGCTGGTACAAACCTTCACTGGCTTGTTTTGGTTTTTGCGCAAGCAGTGCATTAGGAATTGATGTCCATGTTCCTACTAAAGCAATTTGTTGTTGTGCAGCATTTACGGTGGAGCACCATCCAAATGACAAGAGCGTCAATGACAATGTTGCTGTTAATTTTTGAATTAGGCCACGATATTTAACGTTGATATCGTTTTCCTTGCCATTTTTAATTTCAACATAAGTATCTATATTCACTACTATATCCTTGAAAAAACCCACCTTATTTGCATTTATCAACAAGGTATATCAATCTAATTTCATTTAATGTTTCTGAAAACTAATTTATAAAACAGCAATTTTCAAGTGAATTTTCTTTAATCAATACCTATCCAAGGCTTCTTTACTCTTAAGAGAAGCGATACTTTAAATCATAAATACTAAACTTTTTTAAATGTTATGAAGACGTTATTAAATTAAAAGCCCACAATAGTGAGCTCTTAATTCATTCATTATTAGTTTCAACTAACTAAAAGCGCCAGTTGTAGAAAAGATCGATCGCTCTTTCTAGAGATTGACTTGCTTCTAAATATAAACGTCGATTCATTTGATAACGTAAAGTGAGTTTGTTTACAGGAGTAAACACCCCAACACCATAGCGAATAAACAGATCTGGTGTGATATAACCCGTTAAACTCACTTGCGTATCATCACCTGTACCTTGTGCATCTAAAGCTAAACCGCTCAAACCAAACGTACGTCCAATCTGGTTAGTTAAAGCACGTGTACCACCCAAGCCCATACTAATACCTGCAGCTGCAATGGTGTTGTTTACATCAGATTTAAAACCTTCTGCATTACTCAAGCCACTCGAACCTTCATTAATACGACCAGTCACAAGCGCATTTAATGCTTCTTGCTCAGATAAGCCTGCATCGTTATAGACCTGAATGTTTGGTGATGTCGCAGTACCTGTAACACGTACCCCAACCATACTGCCCTGAACATTTTTGTTCGCATCGATATCTAAAGTCGGGTTAGCCAATGGTCCATTAAAACGGGCAATTGCTCGGTTCAAGTCTAGACTTTGTCCATAGGCTTCAATTTTCACTTTTTGGCTGACACCAATTGCCCCATTAGCTCTCATCGCAGTTTCATAACCACGTTGGCTTAAGTTGAGACGACCAACTAAAGGAATATTACTATTAAAGCCTTGGAAGATGACTTGTTTTCCAATATTAACAGCAATGTCAGCTCGAATATCCCAAGGTTTAGCTGCCCGTAAAATTGCAAGTGGGTCTTGACCTTGGCGTACGATACGAACATCTGATGACGTATTAATGATTGGAGCAGTTGTTTCTGGCATTGATATACGTGCACGAGGAACATCTACTGATCCTTTTAAGCTTAAACGCTTATCAAAAGGATACATATCAAGTGTCAGATTCGGATTGGCAATTGCAGTAATTAATGGCGCTTGGCGTACTAGTAAATTATCACCTTTAAGATTTAATTGAAGGCGCGGCGCATCTTTCCATTCAAAACTACCTTTAAGCAAGCCTACACCTTGCCCACTGTTAAATGCCCCATCAATTGTTGCCATATCCTGACGAATTGATGAATACACCTGAACATTAGTTAAATTTACTGGCAGAGAAATCATGCTGATTGCACCATTTTTCAGACGCATTTCACCAGTAAACTGAGGTTGAGTTAATGTACCGTTGACTTTACCAGCCAAAGCTAACGTCCCACTCATTGAGCGAACATCTTGAATAAATGGTTTCAAGACTTTTAATTGGACATCATTAAAGGCCACTTCACCATGCATTGGCATTGAAGACTGGAATGGGTTGATAATAACGTTCGCATAACCCGTACCAATATCTGGTGTTTTAACATCTACACGGAATAGCAGACCCTCTGATACACTTTTTGCAACCACCCCTAACTCATCATAAGCCAGAGTAGTTGCAGGATCTTGTGGATCCTCAGCAGCTAAACCAATTTCACCTTTACGTGTAATTAAACGTGCATCAAGTTTTGGATTGCCTCCATTTACCCACGATGCCTTAGCGTAACCATTTAATTGTCCGGTCATTGCCAAACCTTCTGGCATAAATGCCGCAAAGTCGCTTAAATCCATGTTTTGAGTTACAAAGGAAATATTACCTCGCGCTTTACTCACCCGTACAGGCTGATCAAAACAGAGCTGACTGTTGGTACTTTGCCAGCAATGTTGACCCACATATAGCTCAGATTTCGCCGAAGAAAAAATTACCGGAGCATTTTGATTTTGTGCCAGACGGATTCGTCGTGAATCAAAACTTCCTTTCTGGATTTGTCCTAACCAATCATTATTTTGGTTAAACCCGCCTGCCAGCTGAACATAGAACTTGGAAATACTATTATTGCCAAGCACTTTCAATAAATGGGCTTTTCTTGTTCCTGTCAAATTCACTTCAGCAGATTGAATTTGTCTATTTCCACTACGCAAATTATCTAATTTTGCGGTTAATTGAGTTGGTGTTGTTTCCGATGTTGGAAGTTCACCCTGAATACTCAATCTCTTCACACTTACGAGTGTATTAAAAGCAAAATTATCTACGGCAATATTGGCTGTTGCTTTTAAACGTGGTTGTGATTGAACATTCAAATCACCATAAGCTCGTCCGCGCAGTCCTGGATATAACTCGTAGAGTGCTGGCGCATTCAGCTTAATTTTTAGATTTTGTGCATTGCCAGTAGCTTGTAACTGGTTCTGTCCATACACTAAAAATAAGTTATTCGCTTCAAATTGCTGAGGTAAAAAGCCATTTTGATTAGAATCCATCAATAGAGATAGATTACCCTTACCCCGAACAGGTTTATTATTTAAAAAGCCTGCAAGATTCAATTGTTGAATATTAATTCGCTTCAAGTGATCAGACCAAACCCCTTGAGTTTTCAGATTTCCTGAAATTTCACCTTTAACAGTTGAGGCAAAATATTGAGGCTTAAAGCGTACTAATGAACTATTAATATCCCATGCAATGCGGTCTTTTAAATTGACAGAACCAGTAGCATAGATTTTTCCAGCCACACCATCGTGTTGTAACTGGCTAATTCGAATAAAATCTGGCGTACCCGCTATAGAAAACTTCAACAAACCATTTGCCTGTTTTAAGGCTTTTAAAGACCCGTCATAATTAACCGCAAAGCCTTTAAAACCGCCCCCAGCTTTAACATCATGAAATAATAATGCTGCTGTACTTTTCCCACCTAAACTTACAGTTTCTTGACCTGCTTGAGCCAATCGACCAGTTAAATCAATTTTCTCAAACTGAATAATTTGCTGGTTTGGTTTAGCGAAACCATTTGCCTTAATCGAACCGTTTAATAGATTGACCGGCGCTGCTGCATGAATACTTTGCGGATTAAAATCTTTTGCATTTAATAAAGCATTCCAAGCCAGCTGTCGTTTTTCAGTAGGTAATAAAACTTTAGCCTGACCTGTTAAGCTACCTTTTTCAGCAGCAAAACTAAAATTAGGAACATTTAAGATATTATCTTTAACATTCAGGTTGGCTAGATACTGTCCTGCTGGCAATAAAGTTTTTTCATGCTGATATACTTTTGTAGCAACCTTAATATCTTGTTGACCGTCACGTAATGTTAAATCGACTTGACCATTATCACTACTTAACCATCCAATATAAGGCATTGCACGGTCTATATTCGCCCACGCCACATTCATGAGCATTGGTTGAGGTTTATTATTTTTTTCAGGCGCCTGATTAAGCTTGAGTTTCCAAGACTCATAACGGTCAAAATCAACGTTAGCAAATACTTCTGTGCCTTTTTCCAAAGAACCAGTTGAAGCAATAGCAGCATCTAAACTTGGCGGTAAGAAGTCTTGAACCACCTGAGGAATCGCTTTGTCTTTAGGATTAATGCGATCTAAACGACCTTTGATGTCCCAAGTCACATGATCTTTCCAATTCACCAGACCTTTAAGATTAACGGCACCTTTCATAACTTGGCCATTGAAATCGGTAATATTAAGCTGATGAACTAAATCAGTATTCATTAAAGCGTTGTACTGACCTTCAGGTAAATTCTCACCCTTTAAATCTGTATCAAGTGCCAAATTAAGCTGTTTAATATCACCTTGAAACTTGATCACGCCATTTTTTGCAAAGAGTTTTTGTTCTTGAAGCAAAGGTAAATGATAGTTTTTTAATAATAGTTCACCTTGCATTGGAACTTCATCGCGAACAGGATGCAATATTACCCAACCTGTTAATAGATCGGGAGTGGTTGTTGCAACCCCAGCTTTTATAGTATCTAAGCTTCCCCGAGCAGCAACTTTAATATTTTGAATATTTAAACTTTTTAAAGATGGGATTCTTAAATCTGCTGTGGCATCTAATGGATATTTACCACTGAAATCCATTTTACCTGTTGCGTTGTGGACCGAAAGATAGCCCATATCCATACTAGATTTTTCAAATTCCAGTTTGGTCTCTGACCAAAGTGCATCCTGCAAATGGACATCATGAAAACTTACATCTGAGGTTGCTAACTTAATTTCTAAATGATCAACATCACCTTCATCTATACGTAAAACGAATGGCAATTTGATTGGTTTAAATTCAAACGGTTTACCAGAAGGCGGAGTTTTATTAATAATACGTAAGTTGCGTACATCTGCATGGCTTAAATGCACTTCTTTTTCTAATAATAAAGAGCGCCACCCTAAGCCTACATCAGCTCGATCTAATGAAACATCAACGTCTTTTAATTGCACCAACACATTTTTGAGAATAATGCCTCGCAATAAGTTGCCGCCTTCATATTCATATTTAATTATTTTCTGAGCTTCTAAACCCCGATCTAATAAAAAACGGCTTCCGCGATCCGTTGACATCATGATGACTAACGAAGAAGCCAATAATAACAATATGATCAATATCGTCAGCAAGAAGCTACGCAAAATGCGACGCTTCTTCTTAGGAGAGCTTGGTGCCGAAGTGGGCTGCTGTTCTACTTCCGCCATAAAATAAACCTAATAAAATTTTATTTTTAAAGTTGTGGGCCTATAAAGAAATGTAAACGAATCGGATGATTCTCATCTGAAATACCCGAAGCGACATCTAAACGGATTGGCCCAATTGGAGACTTCCAGCGAATTCCGACCCCAACACTATAAGCTGCTGGATTACTGAAATCTTTATCGTAAGCATTACCAAAGTCAGAGAAAACAGCTGCTCGCCATCCATCTTTGAACTGATAGTTATATTCTAAAGAACCTACAGCTAAAGCTTGGCCCCCAATTTTATATCCATCTACTTCAGGAGAAAGACTTTTATAGTCAAATCCACGAATCGTTTGGTCACCACCCGTAAAGAATCTAAGATTGTATGGAACTTTGTCAAAGTCATCTGTAAAAATATAACTAAGGTCAGATCTTCCGACGAATTGGTGATCATCATTTTCACCTAGAGAATAAATAAATCTCCAGCCTGCACTCGCAATTGCCATATTGGCATCTGACAGTAAACTCTCGCTGCCTAATTCTAATTTATAAGTTTGTTTAAAAGCTTTTGTTGGGTTTAAACGTGTATTACTTGAGGTTTTAGATGTTTCATAACTAAACAATAATGCTTCTTGCTCAGATGCAGCTGTTTTAAAAGCATCTGGTAATTCAGAAATATCAACATTACCTTTTTGGGTCAAACGGTCTAAACGATAACGAACACCAATAGTATGCTGCCAATTTCCTAATGGACGTTTGATTACGCGCTCCCCGCCCACAACAGCAGATTCGGTTAACAGGCTTACATCTGGACCAATATCATCCCGTGTTTCACGCTCATAACCGCCAACGATATTGAAATAGTCATTTAACGGATGTTTATAGGGAATACTATATCGACCATCAATCGATTGACGAATTTCAGAAACTTCTAAGTTGGCATCAAAAGAATGGCCATATTTATTTACGATAGAACGGCGATATTGACTACGTAAACGCGCCCCCGTATCGGTTCCATAACCAATACCAGTTTCCAAACTATTTAGCTTGTCAGCATTTAAAGTCACAATAACTGGAATTCTTTTTGTTTCACGTGCTTGAGCTTGCAAACGATCCTGTTCAGTTTCCTGTTCATCATGCTGAGCTGCGGCGCTTTGCAACATCGCAGTTTGAGGCTCTGCCTGTTTTGCATTTTGTGTTCCAGCAAACTGTTTTTCATCGACTACGTTTTGCGTAACTTCTTTATTGGATGTCGCTAATTGACGTGCTTTCGCAAGTTGTCGTTGTTCTGGTGAAAGTAAATTAGACTCATCAACATCAATATTTTGCTCATCGACCAAAGCTTGTAAATCTGGCGGTAATTCAAGTGGCTTTTCAATTGGATCTGGCTTAATGCTATCAACCAAGGTGTAATTAAAATAACGCGAGTTGGTTAGGTTATTCGCGAGCACATTTACACGCCAGAAAGCATAGTCATCACCTTCTTTCCAAGGTGCCATACTTTCTAAGATATTTTGATTTAATGGCAAAGGTTTCGAAGGATCGCTCATACGAAACTCGACCTTATCTAATTTATAACGCTCACCTGTCTCGTAGCGTAAATTAATATCGGCCTTATTTTCTGGCTGACTTACTTTTACATCATGCAATCGCCAATAAGCATCAAAATAACCGTTATCAGATGCTGCATCGACAATACGGGTTTTAGTGGTTTCATATAAACCGTGATTAAAGATATCACCAACATCTTGATCAGGAACTAAACGAATAACCTGAAATTGTGGCTGCTTTTCACCTGGACCTGTAAATTCAATATTTTGCTCATTAATCCGTACTGGCTCATTTGGCGTAACTCTGACACGGACACGACTCGGACTTAATTTTTCAAATCGGAACTCAGCATTATAGTAGCCAACAGCTTGAGCAGCCTGATTACTTAATGTTCTAAGCTGAGGTAAAGCAGCATTAAAGTCTTCAAAAGATTCTTGAGTAAAAGTTGACAACTTACCTTTAATATTTTTAGCTAACACATCTGAAGCACCTTCTACCTCTGCGCTAATACGCGGTACTTGTTCCATCGGAATTGCACGCGGTGGACGTACTTTATTTAAAATACGCTTAAAGAAACCAGCTTGCTCAGGCGGTTCTTCGGCCTCTGGTGTCAATTCAGGCAGTGTTTTTCCAGTCTCATTGGCTTCCACTACAATCTTACTATCAGACTTAATCTCTTGCATAAGCTGATCAATATTTACAGGTGCCTGATTAATTTGATTTAATTCAGATTGAGTTGCATCGCTTACTGTAACTTCAGGGAGTTTCTGAGTCCCATTTTGAAAGTTCTGTGCTTCATTCTTCGCTTCTTCCGCTACCCTATAAATTTCATTTGCCATGTTTTGATCAACAGGCATATCGGGTAAATCTTCAAGATTATCAAGAGTAATTGGCTTAAATTCATCAATTTGATTTGGAAATTGTTCTTGTTGTTGCAATATAGCCAAGCTATCTTGTTGCTGCTGAGCTTGGGTTACAAGTGTAGCGATATCTGTAACTGGAGCAGTATATTGCTCGTTAACCTGAGCTGATTGTTCAGTTGACTCATCAGATACTGTCTGGTTTAAAGTTGTTGATGAACTATTCTCAACAGAAGTTTGAGCAAAACTTGGTGTTACGCAAACGCTTAACAACAAGCTGCTACAAATAAGTTTAGGAATGCCCTGCATTTTTAAAATTAAATGCATAGAATGTGAGAGAGTTGACTGTTTAAACTTAATTTTAGAAGGCATAGAAAACTCTAGACTTATTTTTTAATAAAACGCACCAATGTGAGTGTAAAACTCACTCAAAACCATTGATTTTTCATTTAATCAAGCGTTAAAAATATCATACATGGTTTTCGATGCAAATTAACACTCGGTCACATTTTTTTATAAAACACAATGAAGTTTGCACATGATGAAACAAGATGAGCACCTGATGACCTCACGTCGGTTTGTACCGATGTTTTTTACCCAGTTTTTTGGCGCATTAAATGATAACGTTTTTAAGCAAGCTTTATTATTGGTGATTACTTATGGATGGATTCAGCAACAATCTGCTCCCGTAAGTACTCTTAATAATTTGGCAGCCCTCTTGTTTATTCTGCCATATTTCTTTTTTTCAGCCACAGCTGGACAAATCGCCGACAAATACGAACGATCTCAACTCGTCCGTGGTATTAAAATTTTAGAAATCATCATTATGCTCATCGGTACTGCGGGTTTCCTGTTAGGAAACTTATGGCTACTTCTTTTTGCTTTATTTTTGATGGGGACACATTCGACATTCTTCGGCCCCATTAAATACGCAATTTTGCCTGAAATCTTAAAACCGAACGAGTTAATGTCTGGTAATGCGCTATTTCAATCCGGCACATCCATGGCGATCTTGTTCGGAATGATCTTAGGTGGTGCCGTAATTGCCTCATCAGATGGTAATTTATTGTGGATTAGTATCACCGTAGTGGCTATTGCTTGCATAGGCTATTTATTTAGTCGCTTCATTTTGCCGCAAAAAGTTGCTGCACCTGACTTAAAGATTGACTGGAATTTTATCCGTACCAGCTTTCAAACCATTAAATATGCCAAAAGCTTACCGCTAGTATTCACAATTTTGCTAGGCAACTCATGGTACTGGTTTTATGGCGCGACTTATTTAACTCAAATTCCGCAGCTTACCCAGCAAAACCTTCATGCATCAGAAAATGTCGTTAGCCTGTTACTGACTTTCTTTTCAGTCGGTATTGGTGTGGGTTCTCTTCTTTGCCGTAAAATTGGTGGTTCAGAAATTAATATTAAAATGGTGCCGATTGGTGCAATTGGCCTTACTGTTTTTGCGCTCTACCTTGCTGCCAGTTTAGCTTTTGTACCAGAAAGAACTGGGGCATTACTTACCTTAAAAGATATTTTTACCCAAGGCTGGGTTTACTACCATGTCATGATTGCTGTGACTTTATTGGGTATTAGTGGCGGTTTTTATATTGTTCCCCTATATGCCATGATGCAGGCTTATTCACCACGTTCACATCGTGCACGTGTTGTTGCAGCGAATAACATTTTAAATGCTGTATTCATGGTTTCTTCTGCAATTTTTTCAATCTTAATCTTAAGTGTTTTAAAAATTGATATTAAAATACTATTTATTATTACAGCTGTACTTAGTGCAATCTTTAGTATCTGGCTTCTCGCTAGACTAAAACCAATGCTTGCCACAGCCCACCTTTCTTTAGAGGACTAATTTATGCGCCACTATACTGGAATTGATCAACTTATTAACTCATTTGATCAGGCATTGCGTAGTCTTGTTCCGGGTGCAACCGCAGCACAGCGTCAAAATCCAGCTGAAACAGTAGAAACAAAACTTGGTGTAGAAGATGCTCGCCATGTCGCAGGTTTAATGCGTGTTAACCACAGTGGAGAAGTATGTGCTCAAGCACTTTACCATGGGCAAGCATTAACAGCGAAATTGCCAAATGTACGCCAAGAAATGCAACAAGCAGCGATCGAAGAACAAGATCATTTAGCTTGGTGTGAAGATCGTTTAAAAGAATTAAACAGTCATACAAGTTTATTGAACCCCATCTGGTACGGGTTGTCATATGGCATGGGTGCCCTTGCTGGTATTGCAGGTGATAAATATAGCTTAGGTTTTGTTGCTGAAACTGAGCGTCAGGTTAGTCTGCATTTGCAAGATCACTTAAACCAGTTACCCGCTCAAGATGAACGTTCTCGTAAAATTTTAGAGCAAATGAATGAAGATGAATTGCATCACCGTCATACTGCACTTGAAGCAGGCGGTGTTGAATTACCATATGCAGTAAAAATTACGATGACTGCTATTTCAAAGTTAATGACAAAAACCAGTTATTATCTTTAAAAAACCAAAGGATTGATCTCATTCGGATCAATCCTGTTTTAAATATTATTTTAAGCCGTGATCATATTTGAAACGTTCGATATCTCGAATTGAATTCCAATAGTTTCTGTTAATACGGTCACGATCAATTTGTAACTCTCTTAAAAGCTTACGATAACGCTCACGCTCTTCTGGCTTTAATTTTTCGTTATAAGCACTATCAGAATATTGCTTAAACTTTTCATCATAACGGTCATATTCATTTTTTGCATTGTAGTAATCGGAAGCTGCTCGATAATAAGGTCTTAAACGATTACGCTGCTCGATTGGGCATACATTAATATTGCCGTTACCCTCTAAAGCGTTATAAAAAATATTTGATGGCTGGCAATAATACCCTAAGCCTTCTTTAT
This sequence comes from Acinetobacter sp. 826659, assembly GCF_000588515.1. Taxonomy (NCBI): domain Bacteria; kingdom Pseudomonadati; phylum Pseudomonadota; class Gammaproteobacteria; order Moraxellales; family Moraxellaceae; genus Acinetobacter; species Acinetobacter sp. 826659. The sequence goes on from NZ_JFYD01000001.1 coordinate 383,860, forward strand.
ATCCACGTTCATATGACTTTTGATCTGGAACAATATTGGCTTTTCCACACGCTTTATAATATTGATCTAAACGTGGCGAAGACCCCTTTGAACCATCTTTCTCACCCACTAATGACCAATTCGCAGTCTTACATTCTTCTACGCTCATTGCAGCACAACCTGAAAGGCTAATTGCTAAAATGGCTAAACCGATATTTTTCATATTAAGAGAACTCAAAAATAAAATTTAAAAAAACGCAAAAAATAAAATTCCAGTACATGTGCCATATAAGCCTTGCCCAATTCAAGATTTATAAATAAATGTTTAACTGGATAAGCATTTAAGTTTAAAGCAGTTTGACCATCTCACCAAATGAGAAGCTTAAATTTTTAGCTTTGTTTAATTTTAAAAAGAGAAATCAGTAGAATTTTATAATGCGCTGACTGCTCTTATACGCTAATTTTACTTTAAAAATTGATTATAAACATGAGACTCAATGTATTGATTATAAATATAAAAAATCAAATTACTCATAAAATATTGTTCAACCATCTTTACTCTTTTTTTACGCGATTTCCTTCAAAGGCTAAGGTAGGATTTTAGCTAATTAACCACCAAGGTTTTTTATAATGAGTACACTTATTTACCCAAATTTAAACTTAAAAGATCCTCACTTTAAGGCATTTAAAATATCAGATAATTTTATTCCTCCGACACAATCTGGTACTTTCCAATCAGATCTTTTTTTAAAAGAAGTTAATGAATATTTAAGTTTATATCCTCACACTCAGCACATTGATATTTGTCTACATGACTTAAACGGGCATATTCGTGGCAAACGTATTGACGTTAAGAGTCTGAAAAATCTATCTAATGGATGTTATTTTCCTCTTTCTGTTTATGCCATGAGCCTTGATGGAAAAGTGATTGAAGAAACAGGCCTGGGAAAATATATTGGTGAACCAGATAGACTTTGCCTGCCCATTTTAGGCAGCTTGCAACCAAGTGCCTTATCCCCAGAATTAAATGCTCAGCTTTACCTATCAATGCAAGAAGAAGATGGTTCAGACTGTCGCTATGAACCACGTAATATATTAAAAAAATTATTAAATCAGTTAAATGCCAATAATTATTTCCCTGTCATGGCTGCCGAGCTAGAGTTTTACCTTTTCTCACCTCAGCATCAATTCGAGACATGTTCAGAAAACCAATGTTTTGATATAGATGCGCCAAATAACTATCAACAAGTCCTAGATGAAGTTGAAAAAGCAGCCTTACTACAATCAATTGAAATTACCGCAATTGTTGCGGAATCATCCCCTGGACAATACGAATTAAATCTTCAACACAGCCATGACATTTTAAAACTCTGCGATCAAATTCATGCTTTAAAAAGAATTGTAAAGCAAGTCGCAAGAAAACATGACTTAACTGCTTGTTTCATGGCGAAACCGAACTTGGCAAAAGCTGGTAGTGGCATGCATTTTCATATGAGTATGCTTAATCAATACCATGGAAATATATTTAGCTCAGAAGAAGAAAAAGATGAGCTTTCTACCAAATTACTCAGCGCGATTAGCGGACTCATTGAGTTAATGCCTGCATCTATGGCGATTTTAGCGCCTAATATTAATTCTTATAGACGTTTTAAAATTGGTCATCACGTGCCATTAGAAGCCAATTGGGATACCAATAATCGTAATGTTGCAATCCGAATTCCATGCTCAGATATACAAAATCAACGCTTAGAATATCGGGTTGCTGGAGCTGACTGTAACCCCTATCTCGTTACAGCGACTATTTTAGCGGGCGTATCTTACGGCTTATCTCATAAGTTACCGCTGCCAAAACCTGCACATCTTTTAAAATTTCAAGATGAGCACATTTTATTAGCCAACAATCAGCCGGAAGCCTTAAAAATATTTAAAGGAAGTCTTATTTTAAAAGGGTATTTAGGGGCAGACTTCGTCGAACATTGGTACACGGTTAAACAGGCTGAATATCAAAACATTTATAGTCAAATGACTGAAGCAGAACAACATTGGGATATATAAATAAAAAGAGCAAAAAAACTATAAACCACTTTGCAAACCCTTAGGGAGAAATACCCTAAGGTTTTTTTTATATCTAATTAATGATTTTTCTGTTTAGCTAAAAAACGTAACCCAACACCTGGTTCAGTAGCAATATAACGTGGCTGAATTGCGTTATCCCCCAGCTTACTGCGTAACTTGCCCACTAAAATACGTAAATAGTGCGTATCTTCCTGATGGGTGGGTCCCCATAGCTCTTTTAAAAGCTGAGGCTGTGTTAAAAGCTGCCCTTGATAGCGCATTAATAACGTCAAAAGTTGAAACTCTTTTCGAGTTAAAGTAATTGGCTGTTGCTCGATCCAAACTAATCGTTGCATGACATCAACCTTGAGATAACCATCGTCATATACATGGGCTTCTTGCTGAATCGGTTGATTTCTTAAAACGACACGTATGCGCGCCAAAAGCTCTTGCACACTAAAAGGTTTGGTCATGTAGTCATTTGCACCTGCGTCTAGCAAGGCAACTTTTTCATATTCATCAGCACGTACAGATAACACAATAACGGGAACATTCGACCAGCTACGTAATTCTTGGAGGACTTCTTTTCCGTCTAAATCAGGTAAACCTAAGTCTAAAATAACCAAATCAGCCCCTTGGGTTGCCAATGCCTCTAGGCCTTTGTAACCCGTTTCACAGAGCGTAGTTTTGTATTTTTGAGTTCTTAAAGCAATGTCTAAAAATTTACGGATTTGAGGCTCATCATCAATAATCACAATACGTGTTTCTACAGGTGAGGTTTCGGAACTTATCATGAATTTACAACTTATTCTTTTACTGGATGAATGGGTAATTTGATTTGAATTAAAGTACCTTTATTTTGGCGCCCTGAAAATGCTTCTATTGTACCCATATGAGCACCAATAATCGCTTTTACAATTGTTAGCCCTAAACCTGTACCGAATTTTCCACGGTCTCCACGCTCCATAGTATAAAACATATCGAAAATACGATGTCTTTCGTCTTCAGGAATTCCCGCTCCTCTATCTTCAATTTCAATTTTTACTTCATCTTCTGACACAAGATGAGTACGAATCATAACTGGCTCATCTGGAGGTGAAAAGTTTGCAGCATTTTCTAAAACATTAAAAATAGCTTGCTCTACCAGTGCTGGGTGAACATATAAACTAATCTGTTGCTCAGGTAACTGAACTGATACTTGCGTATCTGGTTTATAGCGCTTTAAACGGCGAGTTGCCGAACCAATTAATTCATCTACCCCAATCCAGTCTCTTTTTAAAGTTAGACCTTCGTGGCCCAAACGGGTCATATCAAGCAAGTTCTGAATATAACGGTCTAAGCGCTCACCTTCCAAATGAATTGTTTCAAGTAAATCTTGCTGGTCTTGTTCTGACATTTCAGCTTTAAAATTGGCAAGTGTGTCTGCTGCCCCAATAATAGAAGCGAGTGGCGAGCGTAAATCATGCGATACCGAAGATAATAAAGCAGAACGTAAGCGCTCTGTTTCACTGGTGACTTTTGCTTGTTCAAGCTCATTCACCAATTGGGTTCGAAGTACCGCCTGCGCAATATATTCGATTACACTTTCCGTCAGTTTCTTTTGCTCAAAATTTAAGGAAACCACTTCATCCTTAAAGTAAATTCCTACAATACCTAAGCTATTTTTTTGTTCTAAAAGAGGTAAAAACCACCAGTTTGACTGGCTGAGTGTATCAGTAAAACGCCCACACGGCTGCCTATGTTTCAAACACCATTCTGCGGCTACTTTTTCTTTATCATTTAGCTCAATATCAGATGAAATTACCTTATCTCGAATAGAAATCCACACTTTAGTTTGAAGTTGTGTTTCTAAAGTCATACGTCCTGTTTGCATGACTTCTTCAAGGTTTACTGCACTAGAAAGCTTACGCGCCAAGCCTTGCATTACCGTAGTGTAAGCATTCGCAGCTTTTAAAGACAAAACTTGCTGGCGTAACTGAGAAGCTAAACGGCCAGCAATTAAAGCTGCTGCAAAAAAAGCAACAACGGTGACTACCCCTTGGTGTGCTGAAATCTGAAAGGTATAACGTGGTGCAATAAAGAAAAAATTATAGGCCAAGAAACATATTAAGGCTGCCACTACGGCAGCTAACATTCGAGTTTTAGTTGCAACAATTAAAACAGAAATAATAAAGATGACAGAGAAGTCTTCAATACCAAATAGAACTTCGGCGAAGTGAGCTAGAAAAATGCTACCGCAGGTCACAGCTAAAACAAAAATGCTTTCTTTTAATGATAAAAATGAAGGTTTTTCGAGCTGATTAATCTTTTTAGTGCCCTGTTCTGGGTACAAAATGGTTAAAGCAATCGAGTTTTCTTGATTTAATAATTGCTGAGCTAAATTTTTCTTAAATAACTTTAACCACCACGGTGAAATACTTTTACCAATGACTAGATTGGAAATACCTCGGTCAACGGCGGCATCCATTAACACTGACGCAACTCGATGCCCATATAAAACTTCAGTTCGACCACCTAGTTGTCGAGCCAACTCAAACGCACGGTCAATCTCAATGTATTCTTTTTTATAAGAACTCACTGAACTCTGCCCAAAGTCCAAACTTCTAGCAACATTTACTACAGTCCATGTAGCCCCATTACGTTCTGCTAAGCGGCAGCCTGCTCGCACTAAATATTCAGAAGAGCCTTGCCCATCTATCGCAATCATCAATTCATTTTGCAACGATATAGATTTCAAACCCTTTGAGGCATAACTCTCTTTTAAGTCTGAATCGACATGCTCAGCAACGCATTGCATTGCCAGTTCACGTAATGCCGTTAAATTTGAAATGCTAAAAAAGCCTTGTAATGCCAGATTTGCTTGCTCTGGTACATAGACTTTTCCTTGATGGAGCCTTTCAATGAGTTCACTGACGGGTAAATCAATTAAGCGAATATCTCGAATACGGTCAAATACCCGATCTGGTACTGTTTCATTTACTCGAATGCCTGTAATCTGGTACACCACATCATTTAGGCTTTCTAAATGTTGAATATTTATAGTGGTGAATACATCAATACCTGCGTCTAGCAACTCATTAACATCTTGCCACCGTCGTTCATGACGACTATTTGGGACATTGCGATGAGCCAATTCATCAACCAAAACGATTTGCGGATGCCTAAGTAAAATAGCATCCAAGTCCATTTCTTCTAAAGTATGCCCCTGATATTGCATTTCTTTTCTAGCAATCTGAGGCAACCCTTCCAAAATTTTTAGAGTTTCGATTCTTCCATGGGTTTCAACAATACCAACAACAACATCTGTGCCCTGTTGAAATAATTCTTTGGCGCGGGCGAGCATGGCATAGGTTTTTCCTACACCTGGTGCCGCACCGAGAAAGACCGTTAGTCGACCGGCTTGATATCTGTTGACATGATTTAATAAGGCCTCAGCCTGATTTTCGCGATTGCTTTGCACTTGATATCATCCGGTAAACTAATAACTTTATTTTTAAGTTAATGTGTAGATTGTAATTGATCTAAAGCAATATTGAGCTGTAATACATTAACACGAGCTTGCCCCAATACACCAAACTGCTTCGGTTCAACATACTTTTGCAAAAGCTCTTCCACAACCTTAGGGTCTAAATGACGAGCTTGAGCCACTCGAGCAACCTGTAACTGAGCAGATTCAGGACTAATATGCGGATCAATACCACTACCAGATTTAGTCATCAAATCACTTGGTATAGGTGTATTGCCCGTGTGGTCTTGTTTTTTTACCGCAAGAATCTGAGCATCAATTTGTTGCTGTAGCTCAGGATTAGTACGCGCTAAGTTTGTACCTGCCATCGCCATCGGGTCATAAGCGACTGCTGAAGGACGTGGATGAAAATAAGCCTCTCCAACAAATGGCTGAGCAACTAATTTTGACCCTAAAACTCTATGATCTATTTCAATCAAACTACCATTCGCTTGATTGTTAAATAACACCTGTCCCGCACCTGTAGCGATAGCACTATAAGCAGCTCCACAGCCAACTAAGGTAAAAATTAATAATCCCAAAGATGCTCTTAAGGTCTGACCTAAATTTGCTTCTGAATTTTGTACATAAGTTTTCATTTCAAACTCCAGATTACAAACCAAATAATTGAACAATCACTACATCAATCGCTTTAATGACAATGAATGGCAGAACCACACCGCCTACACCATAAATCAACATATTTCGACGTAATAACTGAGTTGCCGTTGAGGGTTTAAATTTCACGCCCCGGAGTGCGATCGGAATTAATAGCGGGATAATAATCGCGTTAAAAATTAATGCAGATAAAATCGCGCTGTTTGGGCTTGCCAAGTGCATTACATTCAATACTTGCATTTGTGGAATCGCAGCAGCGAACAATGCAGGCAAGATGGCAAAGTATTTAGAGACGTCGTTTGCCAACGAAAATGTTGTTAGAGCACCACGGGTAATCAGCTGCTGTTTCCCAATCTCGACCACAGCAAGTAGTTTGGTTGGGTCTGAGTCTAAATCGACCATATTGCCAGCTTCTTTTGCAGCTTGTGTACCTGAATTCATGGCTAAGCCAATATCGGCTTGAGCTAATGCTGGTGCATCGTTGGTTCCGTCACCGACCATTGCAACTAAACGGCCTTGTTGTTGTTCGGTGCGAATACAAGCTAATTTGTCTTCTGGTTTTGCTTCGGCAATATAATCATCTACACCAGCTTCAGCAGCAATCGCGGCCGCAGTTAATGGGTTATCACCTGTAACCATGACAGTTTTAATACCCATTTCTCTTAAACGAGCAAAACGTTCTTTAATACCATGTTTAATCACATCTGAGAGTTCAATCACACCCAACACATGATGTTGATTAGCGACGACTAAAGGTGTTGCTCCTTTTTTGGCAACTTGTTCAACACGCGCTTTTAATTCTAAATCTTGAGAATAATCCTCATCTACAAATTTCAAGATTGCATCTAATGCACCTTTACGAATTTGGTCACCATTCGGTAAATTCACACCAGAAATTCGGGTAGAAGCACTAAAAGAGATAAATTCGGCTTGCTCAGGTTCTTGCTGTTTTAGCCCTTGCTCTTTTGCTAACTTAACAATCGATTTCCCTTCTGGTGTTGGGTCGGCAAGTGAACTTACCCAAGCAGCAGCTCTCAACTCAGACTCGGTTACCGAAGTTAAAGGATAAAAAGAGGTCGCTTGACGGTCACCATAAGTAATGGTTCCTGTTTTATCGAGTAAAAGCACATCAATGTCACCCGCAACTTCGACAGCTTTACCTGATTTTGCCAAAACATTGGCTTTGAGTGCACGATTCATCCCCGCAATACCAATCGCAGGTAACAAACCACCAATGGTTGTAGGAATCAAGCAGACCAATAACGCCACGAGCACAACTGGATCAAGTTCAATATGCAAATACTTGGCAATAAATGGCAGGCTAATCACGACAATTAAAAACGTGATTGTCATCACCATTAACAAGAAGCCAAGTGCAATCTCATTCGGAGTTTTCTGGCGATTTGAGCCTTCAACCAAAGCAATCATACGGTCTAAGAAACTTTGACCAGATTCAGCAGTCACTTGCACAACAATACGATCTGTCAGAACTTTGGTTCCACCAATAACACCTGAACGGTCTGTTCCAGCTTCACGTAACACAGGTGCTGACTCACCTGTAACAGCCGATTCATTAATAGTGGCAAAGCCTTCTACAATCTCACCGTCGGCTGGAACAAGCTCACCTGCATGTACTTCAATAAAATCATTTAAATGAAGTTCAGTCGCTGCAACTTGAGTCGCTTGACGGTCTGTCAAAGAGTTGATTCTTCGAGCTGTTAAATTTTCTCTTGCTGCACGTAGTGAAGATGCCTGCCCACGGCCTCTGGCCTCTGCAACCGCTTCAGCATAATTAGCAAATAAAATGGTAATAAACAGAATTGCTGTAACCGTGAAACCAAATAACAGCGTGGTGTAACCCAAGACTGTACTAAATGCTGTAACCACTGTTCCAAGCCATACAATTGCCATCACAGGGTTTTTAATTGCATGCTGCGGTAGCAGTTTCACAAATGCATTTTTCCAAACTTCAAAATTTAGCACTGCCATGGTTTGTTTATGGCTATTTACATGAGTTTGTGTATTCATTTTCACTCGCCTCCTTAGCCTTTAACCAACAAAAGTTGATCGGCAATAGGCCCAAGGACAAGAACTGGCATAAATTGTAATAAGGTAAGCAACACAACAATCGTAATCAGCGTTAAAGCAAAGGTTGGAGTTTCAACTTGAAGACTACCTGCTGTTTCGGGTGCTTTTCTTTTTGCTGCTAAACGTGTTGCAATCATTAATGGCAAAATTAAGGTTGGAAAACGTCCTAACAGTAGAGCGATACTACAAGTAACATTCCACCATACAGTGTTGTCTCCAAGACCTTCAAAACCTGAACCATTGTTTGCAAATGCAGAAACATATTCGTAGAACACTTGGCTAATACCATGTGGTCCCGGATTACTAATTCCAGATATTCCTGGAATACTGAGGCTTAATGCGGTAAATGCAAGAATGACTAAAGGTTGAATCAAGATAATAATCGCGAGCAACTTAATTTCTGCCGCTTCAATTTTAAGTCCAAACAATTCAGGGGTACGGCCTGTCATTAAACCTGCAATAAATACGGCAAGTAACAGATAAATCATAAACTGTTGCAGACCACAGCCCACACCACCCCAAATCGCATTAATCAGCATGTTAATGAGTTCGACTAAACCGGTAAGCGGTGCAGAAGAATCATGCATCATATTGACCGAGCCGTTATTTACCTGTGTAGTAAGCGCTGCCCAAACTGCTGATGCTGCTGGTCCAAATCGTTGTTCTTTACCTTCCATTACGGCAAATTGAGATGCTGTCGATGACATACTTTCAGACCAGACAGCCGCTGCACCTGAAATAATCGACATGAAAAGCATGCTACCAAAGACAAAGTAAGCAAACTTTTTACGCTGAGTAAAATGCCCAACCATAAAAATGACTGTGATTGGAATAAGTAAGATCGCAATCATTTCTAGTAAATTAGAAAATGGTGTTGGATTTTCTAAAGGCACAGAACTATTTGGACCGTACCAACCACCACCGTTACTACCTAATTGCTTAATCGCCACCATTGGCGCAACTGGTCCTAAAGGAATTTTTTGAGTTTCAACACTATTGGCTTTATCAATAAGCTGTACTTCTGGCCCACCTTGGAAAGTTGCTGGCACGCCTTGGCTGTTAAGCAACAATGACCAGACAAAACAGAGTGGAAGCAAAAAGCGGACTGTAGGACGAATTACATCTGCCCAATAGTTACCAATTAAAATTTGATCTAGCTGCTCGGCAACATCAGCCGCAATATGGCTTGGACGCTGATAAAAGAAAGCTCTTAATGTCGCAACAACCAAAGCCAGCCCCATCATTGGAGTAATGACTTGCAGACCCATAATACCTGTCATTTGCGACAAATAAGATAACTGAGCCTGACCAGAATAATGCTGTTGGTTTGTATTTGTTAAAAATGAAATAACAGTGTGTAGCGCTAAATCCCAACTCATATTTGGTGCATGATTTGGATTTAATGGTAGCCATGCTTGCGTCATAAAAATAGCAAGAATAGCCACTGCAAGAAAAATACAGCTCACAACAAATGCTAGAGAATATTGTTTCCAATTCATTTGTTGTTGTGGAGATACACCTAATAAGCGGTATACAGGATTTTCAATCCAACGAAATAATCCATCACCCCACATCGGCTGATTTGCCATCACTTTGGATAGATATTTACTGAGGCACCATGCTAGAAAAATAGCAATAAATAAAACAAGTATAAGTTCTAACATGGCTATTCTCCTCTATACCCCTTGGCTTGATTTGCCAAACTGGAAATAAGGAGAGATGGAGAAATATCATTTGTTTTAAGTCCGCATAAGACAATGCCAGACTGATGCAAGATGCGCATTTGAGAATTTATAAGCATCTTTATTGTCCTGAAATAACACTAATTTAGTGAATTTCAGTATCGATAAAATGCCCGTAAATTCTCTATTGAGGAAGTCAAAGCCCGCGTAAAGTTTGCGTAAAATTTAGTTTGAAGGGCATTAAACTTTAAAATTAACGACTGGATAAATCATGCTATCAGCCTTTAAGGTTTCACAATGCCAAAGTTCATATAAAGGAATTTTTACATCGAGTGCCAAAGGTAGCTTTTTAGAATTAAATTGCATATGGTCCAGATCACTTCCCCATGCAATCAAATCTACATCTAAAGAAATATGATGCGACGGACGAACACGCCCCGAATCTGACTCAAGTTTCTTTAGAAAAGATTCAATTTGTTCACACGATAAATTGCTTTTTAATAGACATGCCGAATTCCAATAATCATCTCCAATACCATCTCGGCATGGAATTTGATAAACAGATGAAAACTGCACTTTCCCCAAAGTTGCCAATTGCGTATAAGCAAAAGTAAAGTGCTGATCTGCGTCTAAATTACTCGCTAGGGCGAGCGCAAAAATTGTTTCTGGTGCGTTCAAGACGAATTCCTACAGCATTTGCTTCTGCAATTATGGCTGGCTTACGGATGGTTATGGTAATTTTTTCAATTGATGGAAAGGGTTCAAACAAACATTGTAAAACCAGATGTGCTGCATGCTCGATTAATTCAGGTTTGGCTTGTTGAATGGTTTGAGCCGATAACTCACAAATCTGCGCGTAGTTGAGAGTGTCCTCAAGCTTGTCAGACTCTGCTGCTCGGCTCAAATCATTATGGATGGTTAAATCCAACATTAAAGGTTGAATGATTTGTCTTTCCCAGTTGAAACAGCCAATCACTGTCTCAACCTTCAAGCCTTCAATAATAATGGCATCCATAAATTTAAACTGACCTTAGTGCTTTAATAACGAAGCAGGTTCCATATTTTGAACCATTTTCAAACGCTGGTCTGCATAAATATCAGTATATGGCGCGAGTACGCGCATAAAACGATCGAAATAAAGCATTTGCTTAAATAATAAAGCAAAATCACGTGGGAATTTAATCCCATGACGCTCACCTACACCTACCATATCCATCATAATGTCATTTAAATCGGCTGGATTTGAAGACAATATCTGTTGCGGATCGGCCATTAATACGCCATTAAACAAACGCTCTAGATCTTGAGCCAACACCTGAACGTCAATTTTGTTATGGGTCATACCCATTTTCAGCATATTTTCAGCCATTGCCTGATAATCAGTTTTTTGTAAGGCATCCATAAATGCAATACATGCAGTCCAAACTTCAGGTTTTAACTGACCGACGATGCCAAAATCAATAAAACCAATACGCCCATCTTCAAGTAACATTAGGTTCCCAGCATGTAAGTCAGCATGGAAACTCTTACACAGCATGAGACTACCAAACCATGTATTCATGGCAGTAATCAATACTTGCGATGGATCTTTAGCATATTGTTTTACAACACTAAAGTCTGTCAAAGACACACCGTATAAACGCTGCATAGTTAAGACACGGCGTGTAGAAAACTGATGATAAACTTTAGGCGCTGTCGCTGCTTTATTTTGTGAAATATTAAGATATTCCACAAAATCATCTAGGTTTTGTGCTTCTTCAATGAAATCGACTTCACGGACCATACGGCTTTTAATTTCATCTACAATTTCAGAAAGAGCTGCGAATTTGATCTTTGGTACAGCACGTTCGAGCAGCTTGGCAGCCCAATGTACTACACTTAAGTCTGTATATAAAATGGTTTCAACACCAGGCTTTTGTACTTTAATAACAACATCTTCACCTGTAGTCAGTTTAGCTGCGTGAACCTGAGCAATTGATGCAGAAGCTAATGGCTTTTCATCGATATAGCTAAAAATCTGGCTTAAATCACGCCCTTCAAATTCAGACGCAAGCACACCTTGAATATAACTAAATGGGAGTGTTGGTGTCTGGTCTAAACAACCTTGAAATTCTTCTACATATTCTCGCGGGAAAAGCGATGGAGTACTCGCAATAAACTGACCAAGCTTAATATAAGTTGAACCAAGTGACTCAAAAGTCTCTCGCATGAGTTTGGCATTACTTGGTTTTTCAGTTGCGTATTTAATTCCAGCTTTGGCCGCAACCACTGCTGTTTCACCAATGCGGGCGACGGAACGTAACCCATCAAACAAAATATTTTTTTTCATATTTCTTCAAAACCAAATCATTCAGGTTGAGTGTAGCAAATTTTGTTTCATTTACTGATTAGCTTGCCTGACAAAGTGGGCAATTTACATCTTTATCAAAACTAACAATACGTTGTGTCATATTTAAACCATCCCACAATAATAGTTTCTGCTTTAAAGGTGTGCGATTTAACCCTAAATACAGCAATGTGTGATGTGCTTGTAATGACGCTATCATTACAGGAGTAGTTGCAAGTACCCCTGACTCTGCACAGCGCAGCCCTTCATTGCTATGCTGTTCTTTCGGAAAAAGGCACTCATAACAAGCTGAATCTCCTTCAACCATGAACATTTGCGCCTGAAAACCAATTGCTGAAGCGCTAATTAATGCGACTTGATGTTTCTTACAAGCTGCGTTTACCAAATAGCGAGTTGTAAAATTATCACAGCCATCTAAAACCACATCTTGGTGTTCAACAAGTCTATCAATGTTATGTTCGTCTAAACGTTCGTTGTAGTATTCAACACAGATATAAGGGTTAATTTTCTGTAACCGTTTAGCTAGAATTTCTGCTTTATAGCGACCAATATCTTCATGACCAAATGCGATTTGTCGTTGTAAATTACTTATCTCGATCGTATCTGCATCAATCAGTGTAATTTTCCCAACCCCGGCTCGCGCTAGTAGTTCTGCACTGCTACAGCCTATTCCCCCAGCACCAACAATCAGTACATTAGCAAGTTTGAGTTTTTCCTGAGCTTCAATATCCCATCCATCAAGTAAAATCTGACGGCTATAGAGATGCATTTCTTCATCACTTAACTCTACAAAATCGATATCTTGAAGCTCGGTCACGCGTTAATCCTTTCACTTAGAAGCCAAGTGATTTTATGACTAAGTTAATCATTATGAAAGCTATAAAATGGAAACAACTTTTTTATTCGGTTAATACCCTATCACATTACTTCTTTCACACTTTCTGCAACAATAAGACTATCTATTTTCTGTATTACTTAGGCTAAATATGATGCAATCATATATTGCACCTGTAGAGTTAGAAAAAGCTTATCGTTTATTAAATCATGGCCCAACTGTGCTTGTTTCCGCACAACATGGAGACGACCGCGATGTAATGGCTGCCGCTTGGGCATGTGCCTTAGAGTTCAAACCAGCCAAAGTGTCCGTTGTTCTCGACAAAAGTACTAAAACCCGACAGCTCGTTGAGCAAAGTGGCTATTTCACACTACAAGTTCCCTGCTATGCACAGCTCGATCTAACTCATCAACTTGGCACCATTAGTAAGTTGGATGATCCACAAAAACTTGAGCATTGTAGTGTTGAACTATTTTATCAAGAAGGTCTTACTAGCCCGCTTGTATCAGGTTGCATTGCATGGCTGGTTTGTAAGCTTATTCCAGAACCGCATAATCAGTCAGCTCATGATTTATTTATTGGTTCTGTTGTAGGTGCATGGGCAGATAGCCGTGTCTTTAGAGATGGGCACTGGCATTTTCAAGATGCACCGAAAGAACTTCGAAGTCTGCACTATATTGCTGGAGGAACCTTTTATTTAATTGGTGAGGAAGTCAAAGCTCAAATTTAATCATTAAAAAGTGAGTTTCATTTAATTGCGAAAAACCGCATAAGAATTGCGGTTTTTTGCAGCCAGTGACTCTTTTTTAAAATCTAATATTTAAACTTGAGCCACTTCGCGAGCAATCACCAAGCGTTGAATATCAGAAGCACCTTCATAAATCTGGCTTACACGAACATCACGATAAATTCTCTCTACAGGGAAATCACTCACGTAGCCATAACCACCATGAATCTGGATTGCATCCGAACACACTCGCTCAGCCATAGTAGATGCAAATAGCTTTGCCATTGAGGCTTCTTTTAAACAAGGCAGCCCAGCATCTTTTAAAGTTGCAGCATGCAAAACCAACTGATGCGCAGCTTCAATCTGGGTCGCCATATCAGCTAAACGGAAACCAACCGCCTGATGCTGAACTAATTCGACTCCAAAAGCTTTACGCTCATTTGCGTATTGGACAGCAGCATCAAAAGCCGCTCTTGCCATACCAACCGATTGAGCAGCAATACCAATACGACCGGCCGCTAAATTAGATAATGCAATTTTATAACCTTCACCCTCTTGCCCCACCAAATTTTCTAAAGGAATTCGGCAGTCCTCAAAAGTAATGGTCGCTGTGTCTGAAGCATGTTGACCCATTTTGTCTTCAATACGAGTGACCAAGTAACCTTGTGTATTGGTCGGTACAAGAAAACACGAAATCCCTTTTTTACTCGCTTGTTTATCGGTGATCGCAAACACCAAAGCCACTTGAGCATTTTTACCACTGGTAATAAATTGCTTTACGCCATTGAGCACCCAATGGTCGCCATCGCGCTCAGCTTTACATAAAATCGCGCTTGCATCTGAACCGACATGTGGTTCAGTTAAACAAAAGCATCCTAGCCATTCGCCAGATGCAAATTTTGGTAAATATGTTTGTTTTTGCTGCTCTGAACCGTATGCCAGTGTAATACCGCAAATCAAAGAGTTTTGTACGCTTACAATTGTCGAAATAGCACCATCGCCTGCGGCAATTTCCTCAATTGCGAGTACCAAAGATACATAGTCCATTCCGGCACCGCCCCATTCATCGGGCACAGTCATCCCCATAGCGCCTAGTGTACCTAAATCTTTGAGTTCCTGAGCTGGAAATTCATGAGTTTTATCGCGATGTGCAGCAGTTGGTTTTAACTGATTTTGCGCATAGTTACGCATCATCTCCTGAACCATGCTTTGTTCAGCATTTAGAATCATTTCAACATCCTTATTTTTATTATTTTGCTGCCATACGAATTGCACCATCTAGACGGATGACTTCACCATTTAAGTAAGAATTTTCAGCAATATGTGCCACCAAACGAGCGAATTCTTCTGGTTTTCCTAAACGAGATGGGTACGGCACCATTTGCCCCAAAGCATCTTGCACATTTTGTGGCATACCCTTAAGCATTGGAGTTTCCATAATCCCCGGTGCAATAGTCATAATACGAATGGCATGTCGCGCTAGCTCACGAGCAATTGGCAATGTCATCGCAACAATAGCGCCTTTTGATGCAGAATACGCAGCCTGACCAATTTGACCATCAAATGCGGCAACAGACGCAGTGTTAACAATGACGCCACGGTCTTCTTCATCTTCTTCAACCGTGTTTTTACTCATTGCATCTGCTGCAAAACGCAGCATGTTAAATGTACCTGTAACATTAATATTTAAAGTCTTTGAAAATAATGCCAAATCATGTACGCCTTCACGACCAACTACTTTCGCAGAAGGGCCAATACCGGCACAGTTCACCAAACCATGTAAATGACCATGTTTTGTCAAAACATCCTTAAAGAAATGTTCAGCAGCAATTTCATCGGTCACATCAAGTTTTACAAAGTCAGCTTTTGGCCCCAACTGTTTTGCTTGTTGCTCGCCTGCTTCTACATTCATGTCTACCAAGGTAACTGAAGCACCTTGCTGGACTAAATACTCAGCTGTTGCAGCACCCAAACCAGAGCCACCACCTGTAATGACAAAATGTTTCCCTTGAATTTTCATTATTTACGATCCTATAGAAATGTTCTTTAAACTTAGTAGTGAGAGTAAAAGTTGTTGTTTTCCGATACAATTTCAAAAAGCCTCAAAATGCTTGCAGCTTTTGATCAATCCAAATTTTAAATATGCAGTATTTCACTTGAAATATATGAAGAAAATATGAGTCTTTGACATGGTTGTCCAATCATCTTTAAGTAAAGGCACAATTTCGATTGCACTAGTACATGAAGCACTGAGTGCGGCTTATGCCAAAGGCCTAAATACACAAATAATTCTAAATAAAGCAGGCATCCCCGCTGAATTACTGATGTCTCCAAAGGCACGTGTGCCTGTTACAACCTATGCCCAATTGTGGATAGAGCTTGCCAATGCCATGAACGATGAGTTTTTTGGGATGGATAGCCACCCCATGCGTCGTGGAAGCTATAAATTACTGACTAAACTCGTCAGTACGGCTGAAACTTTAGAAAAAGCACTCTACGATATTTTGAAGTTTTTTAACTTTGTTTTAGATGATATGCATGGAGAACTCATTCGAGAACAAGAAAAAGCTTATTTAGTGATTCATGATCATGAACAACCTAAACGTATGTTTACCTACGCAACCTTTTTAATATTAGTACACGGACTTATGTGCTGGTTGGTAGACCAGCGAATTGGTTTAAATACTATTATGGTACGTTGTCCTAAACCGAACGATATTCAGGACTATTTAGTTCGTTTTGGTGAAGATATTCAATTTAATGCTGAGATAAATCGAGTTGAGTTCGATGCCCACTATTTAGATATTAAAATTAAGAAAGATAAAAAAGCGCTTTATGATTTTTTAGAGCAAACTCCGCAAAATCTTTTAGTTCGCTTTAAAAATGAAAATGCCTTAAGTGTACTTATTCGTCGCCATTTATTGAAACTCCACCCTGCACAATGGCCCGAACTTAAAGATGTAGCTCACCAACTCAATATTTCAGAAGCCACCGTTCAACGTAGACTGAAACATGAAGGTGTAAGCTATCAACAAATTAAAAATGAAATCCGCTGTGATATTGCTGTTCAACGCTTAAGCAAAACGGATGACTCAATTCAAGATATTAGTGAAGATTTAAGCTTCCATGACCCAAGTGCCTTTCACCGTGCTTTTAAAAAATGGACTGGCGTCAGCCCAGGTGCATATCGAGATAATTTAACTGGACACAAGCAATAACATATACATCGAATGAAGCTTAAGGCGTTAGAATTTAAGCTTATGATATTTATGTATTTTAAATTCAATATTTCAGATAAATGCATTATTTAAAATTTGATAATAGTCATAAAAACAGTGATTTATAATTTTACTCAAACTTTTATCTTTCAAACTGATTTATAAATCAAAATAACTAAGTTCATAAGCCTCTAAACACGTGAAAGGATGAACTCCTATTTCATTTCGGTTTTATTTTTATCATGTCTTTAAAATCAAAATTTTCTCTACCAAAGACTTTGTTGGCATCAACATTGGGGTTTGTATTTGCTTCATCTGCTTTTGCAGCAATTCCGACTACGCTTAAGCTTGATTATGCTTACTATGCACCAACCAGTTTAGTCGTTAAAGATCAAAAACTTCTCGAAAAAGCACTGCCAAATACCCAAATTAAATGGGTTTTTAGTCAAGGTAGTAACCGCTCATTAGAATATCTCAACAGTAACAGCATCGATTTTGCTTCTACCGCTGGATTAGCTGCTGTATTAAGTCGAGCGAATGGTAGTCCAATTAAAACGGTTTATGTACAAAGCCAACCGGAATGGACCGCGCTTGTTGTCGCAAAAAATTCAACAATTAAAAGCCTAAAAGATTTAAAAGGTAAAAAAATTGCAGCTACCAAAGGAACCGATCCTTTCTTATTTACACTACAAGCACTAGATACAGTCGGTTTGAGTAAACGTGATGTACAACTGGTTCATCTACAACACCCAGATGGAAAAACTGCATTAGAGCGTGGCCAAGTAGATGCTTGGGCTGGACTTGATCCATTAATGGCTTCAGCTCAAATTCAATCGGGTGCAAAATTGCTTTATCGTAATGTTGGATTTAATAGCTATAGCGTACTGAGCGTTAAAGAAGATTTTGCAAAGCAAAGCCCTGAAGCGGTAGAAGCCGTTATTAAAGCCTACGAACAAGCCCGAAAATGGGCAAAAGCCAATCCAGATAAAGTGGCAGCACTTTTAGCTCAAGAATCAAAACTTCCCCTACCTGTGGCTAAACTACAACTGAGCCGAACCAACTTCGATCAAAGCATTCCATCAGCAACTCAAGCACAAGCGCTAAAACGTTCTGGGAAAATTTTGACAGAAGAAGACTTGGTTAGAAAAGGTACCAACGTCAATCAAGTGGTTGATCAGTTGTTAGACCCACGTTTTGCTCAAAAAGTCGTGAAATAGTATATGAGTGATTCACTTAACAAAGCTGAGCTAAATCAATTCTTAGCTCAGCAGGCTTTAAAATCTCAGAAAAAGCATCTAAACCACAAATTTACACGGTGGTTTAAAGCGCTACTCATTCCACTTATCTTTTTAACGGCTTGTGAGTTTTTTGTCAGAAATGGCTATATCGATGCTTATCTACTCCCTGCACCGTCTAGTTTATGGCAATCTTTTTTAGATTTAGCTCATAGCGACCTGTTTGCCCATATTTATATTAGTACATGGCGTGTTCTGTTGGGCTTTATTATAGGAAGCGGTTTAGGTTTAATTTTTGCGATTTGGGTTGGATTAAGTAAAGAAGCAGAAGCATATTTAGAACCAACTTTTTCAGCCATTAAATCGATCCCAAGTCTTGCTTGGATTCCACTGTTATTGCTTTGGTTGGGGATTGATGAAGGGTCTAAAATTACATTAATTGCAATCGGAGCATTCTTTCCAACCTATACCAATACAGTTGCAGCAATTCATAATGTAGATAAAAAGCTCATTGAAGTTGGAAAAGTTTATCGACTTAATGCTTTTCAGCGGATTATATCTATTATTTTACCGGCAGCCTCTCCCGGCATTTTAACGGGTTTACGCAACAGCTTAAGCTTATCGTGGATGTTTATGATTGCAGCTGAACTGATTGCGGCCACACAAGGGATTGGCTATTTACTCAGTGATGGCAGAGAAACGTCTCGACCTGATATTGTTATCATTGCAATTATTTTATTGGCGCTATTGGGTAAAGTAACCGATACCTTAATGAAACTTATCGAAAACTGGTTGTTACGTTGGCGTGATACGCTACAAAAATAACTTTAAATCCAGCATGCCAAAGTGACTCGATCATTTTGGCCATAGTCTTGAATGCTTTTAATCTCACTAAAACCATGCTCAGCAAATATATTTCGAACAGCTTGCCCCTGATCATAACCATGCTCTAGTGCAATCCAGCCTTGCGGTTTTAACCAATTTTTCCCTTGAGCAATAATAATCTCAATATCAGCCAGTCCCTGATGATCTGCAACCAATGCACGGCGTGGTTCTGTAGCCAAAGCTTGCATGTGTTCATCTTCAGGGTCAATGTACGGCGGATTAGAAACTATTAAATCAAACTTTTGTAGTTCAAGTGCCTCAAACCAAGCGCCGCAGGCAAATTTCACACGTTGCAAATTATGAACTTGTGCATTTTCTTTTGCGACTTCTAAAGTAGGCGCATAAATATCAGTTGCCGTGACTTGCCAATCTGGACGTTCACTTGCTAATGCAAGCGCAATTGCACCTGTTCCCGTTCCCAAATCAACAATATTTGCAGTATTTGGCAAATTTAGATTTAAAACGGTTTCAACTAGAATTTCAGTATCAGGTCGTGGCACTAAAGTATCAGACGTTACTTTTAAATCGAGTGTCCAAAATGGCTGTGAACCCGTCACATAAGCTAAAGGCTCACCATTTTGGATACGTTCTAGACCAGTCAAGTAATCTTGCTCTTGTTGGGCAGTTAACTCTTGCTCAAGTCTAAACTTTAATTCAAGCGAATTGATTTTTAGAAAATGCTCAAGTAACCAAGCATTTTCTTGCCGTTCATAACTGTCAGGCTCACCACGAATTGCAAGCGCTTGAGCAATATTCATTAGCCGCCGTTTTCCTGTGCAAGCATTGCAAGCTGATCTGCCTGATATTCACGATGTAAACTATCGAGCAATTCAGTTAAATCACCTTCCATAATCGCGTCTAACTTATATAAAGTTAGGTTAATACGATGGTCCGTCATACGACCTTGTGGGTAGTTATAAGTACGGATACGTTCAGAACGGTCACCAGAACCAACCAAATCACGGCGCATTTCAGAAGTTGCTGCATCTGCTGCTGCACGTTTAGCATTTTCTAAACGCGACACTAACAATGCCATCGCCTTAGCTTTGTTTTTATGCTGTGAACGCTCTTCTTGACACTCAACTACTGTACCGGTTGGAATATGAGTAATACGCACCGCTGAATCGGTTTTGTTAATGTGCTGACCACCCGCACCTGATGCACGGTAAGTATCGATACGTAAATCTGCCGGATTAATTTCAACATTGGTATCAACATCAATTTCAGGCAAGATCGCAACTGTACAAGCTGATGTATGCACACGACCTTGTGATTCAGTTGCTGGCACACGTTGTACACGATGCGCGCCACTTTCAAACTTTAAGCGACCATAAACGCCATCACCATCTACACGGCAAATAACTTCTTTAAAGCCACCATGCTCGCCTTCATTTTCAGAAAGGACTTCAATACGCCAGCCTTGTGTCTCGGCATATTTGCTGTACATACGGAACAAATCACCAGAGAAAATCGCAGCTTCATCACCACCTGTTCCAGCACGGATTTCTAAATAAGCCGCATTAGAGTCATTTGGATCTTTTGGAATCATCAAAATGTTGAGCTGGCTTTCTAATTCTTCAAGCAATATTTTATTGGCTTGAATTTCTTCTTCTGCCATATCTTTAAAGTCTGGGTCAGACTTCATCATTTCAGCAGTTTCAATATCTTCTTCTGCTTGACGGTATTTGCCCCAAACTTCGGTAATTTCAGATAAATCACTATGTTCACGAGACAATTTACGGAAACGTTTGTTATCGGAGATCACTTCAGCATCTGCAAGCAATGCAGTAAGTTCTTCATGTCGATCACAGAGTTGATCAAGTCGTAAACGGAGTGACGCTTTCATAAGAGGAAATATCTCAAAAGTCCAAAAAGCTTATCGAAGGCTATGTAAGTATAGAAGATAAGCAAAATCGTAAAAATAGCGCATAGTTTACAGATTATGCTGCTTAAATGACATATATAATCAGCCAATTCATCAACTTTCCCAATAAGTAGAGGCGTATAAATATAATGATTTCGAATAAGATTTATTACTTGCCTATAATTTGGCTGTTCTGTAGAAAATAATAAGTTATATTTTCCCTCTATATGACAATAGAGGCTTTGTTTAAAAAACCTCTTTGCCAGCCTACTTATTTTAATTTTTCTAATAAGGTTTTGCCCACCAAAACAGCCGACGCTGGATTTTGTCCTGTAATAAGTTCACGGTCCACCACCACATTTGGAGTCCATGCAGTGGTATTACTTTGATACTTACCGCCAAGTGACTGTAAAGCCGTTTGTGGATAAAACTTCATTTCTCCACCTTTTAATAAAGCTTTAGCCTGCTCTTCTTCCTGATTACTAATCACCGTCATTCGATAATTTTTATAAATCCATTCGCCAGTTTTGACTGTTTTACCTTGTTCTAGTTGACCAACTACTTCCAAGGCATTAGGTAAAGTAGACATCAACGCAATAGGACCGTGACAGACCAACGCAGTAGGTTTACCAGCTTTATGGAAAGCTGTAAGTACTTTTCCAAGTTGTTTATCTTTTAATAGATCTTGCATAGGTGCATGCCCACCTGGAATATAAATAGCATCAAACTGACCCGCACCAATTTGCTCAATACGAGATAGGCTCACAACTGGAGAATCTTGAGCAGATGTTAATTTTAAATCATGTAATAAATTTGCATATTGCTTTAATGCTTTTTCATCTTGGTTAAAATACATCGCATTATTTGATGATTCATCTAAGGTTGGAGCTTTTCCTTTTGGTGTAGCGAAAGTTACTGTATGACCTGCATCTAAAAGCATTTTTGTAGGTTGCATCAACTCATTTAAGTAAAAGCCTGTTTTAAAAATATGACCTTTTTTTAGCTCTAAATGCGCCTCATCAGACAATACAACCAACACATGAGCAGCATTTGCACTGAATGCTGCTGAAACGGCAACTACTGCAAGCATTATTTTATTTAGAGATTTCATCATTCGACCTTCATTCCAACCATTTGCTGGATTTATATTTTGGATGGATATATTCTATTTTTGCCAATCAGGTAAATAAACAACTACCTTTGCAAATCTTTTTTGCGTTTGAGGACAAAATGTCTCGCCAATTTGACCATCTTGCCGATGTTGAAGTGTTTTTAATCGTGGCTGAAAAGCTTTCTATTAGTGCAGCTGCAATTGATTTATCTACAACGCCTTCGGTCATTAGTAGAACAATTACAAGACTCGAGAAAAAATTAGGTATACAGTTTTTTAGAAGAACTACTCGTCATTTAAGTCTGACCGAAGCAGGTCAACTTTATTATGAAAAGATGCAACATGCTTTTCAGTTAATTGACCATGCTGAACGCGTGGTTCAAGGTGAACAACTACAAATTTCTGGAAAAATTAAATTAAGTGTACCTACGACTTATGGGCACTATCGTCTACCCCCCTTATTAGAAAAATTTCTTTTGAAATATCCGGACATTCAAATTGAAATTAGTATTTCTAATCGAAACGTCGATTTAATTGCGGAAGGATTTGATTTAGCTATTCGTCAAGGTCAGCTTCCTAGTAGCACTCTCATTGCCAGACCTTTGGAGCTTGCCCCTCTTCAACTTGTTGCCTCACCTGAATATTTAAAACGTATGGGTGTTCCTCAAACCTTGGAAGACTTAAACCATCACCAATGTATTGCCTTTGAATTACCGAGCACAGGTAAGGTCACTCCATGGTTTTTTAAAAATGGTGATAATGAAATTCAATGGATACCATCAAATCGGATTTTAGTAAAAGAAGATATTTTGGGAGTAGTTTCTCTTGCTGAAAGTGGATTAGGAATATGTCAGAGTTATAGCTTTATTGTTAATGAAAAGATCCGGCAAGGAAAATTGCAGCCCCTACTTGAGGGTTATGCAGGTCACACACGGCCCTTTTCTTTACTGTACGCACAACATAAACATATGTCGTCTGCGACAAGAGCTTTAATAAATTTTCTATGTTCTGATCGTGACTAACCCCGTCAAAACTAAATAAAGCTTAATTTATCTATATGAGTATTAAATATTCTATTTTAATAGAAAACATACAAACCAGACACTAAACTGCAATAATCAAAAGATGGTTCTCCATATTTGGGGAGAAGTGTTTTGTTACATTTGCCGTAACAAAAGATATAGGGTCCTGCAACTAGGGACATGGAGTCAAAAATGAAATTAAATGCTTGGTTATGTAGCGCTGTTATCGCAACTTCAATGGTTACTGTGGCACATGCTGACAATACAACACATGTAGCAGCCGCTTCTGCTTTAGGTAGCGTAGCAGGTACTGCAATTGGTAAAAGCATGGGCGGTACATCTGGCGCAACAATTGGTGCTGCTTTAGGTGGTGCGGGTGGTGCAGCTGTTGCAAGCGATCGTCGTAACCGTACTGAATCTGCGATTGGCGGTGCTTTAGGTGGTGGTGCTGGTTATACGGTTGGTAAAAGCATGGGCGGTACAAATGGTGGTTATGTCGGCGCTGCTTTAGGTGCTGCGGGTGGTTCTGCTTTAGGTAATAAAATCTCTAAAGACCGTTATACAGAAAAATCTTCTAAACACTGGAAGAAAAAACACCGTCGTCATCACTAATCAAATTTGACGAACAGATATTTAAGCACCTTCGGGTGCTTTTTTATTATGAGTGATTAAAAGCTAATTTGTCGTATGCTCATGGTTTATCCACAAATTAATACAAACACTACAAACAGACACAAAACACTTGTATCACCCTTGGGGTTCTCCATAATTATCACGAAATTTTTTATTACATTTACCCCAAGATAAAGATAACTGTCCTTCCAGTAAAAAGGACATGGAGTTCTACGATGAAAATGAATATTTGGTTGGCTAGTGCATTAATTGCAACATCTTCTATGGTAACAGTTGCACATGCTGACAATGGTACACGTGTTGCTGCAACCTCTGCTTTAGGTAGTGTAGTGGGTACTGCAATTGGTAAAAGTATTGGTGGTACCTCAGGTGCAACAATCGGTGCTGCTTTAGGTGGTGCTGGTGGTGCAGCAGCAGCAAGTGATCGTCGTAATCGTACAGAAGCTGCAATTGGTGGTGCTTTAGGTGGTGGTGCTGGTTATACAGTCGGCAAAAATATGGGCGGCACCAACGGTGGATACATCGGTGCAGCAGTAGGTGCAGCTGGTGGTTCTGCATTAGGTCGTAAAGTTGCTGAAGATCGTAATTACGATGACCGTTATGATCGCGGTCGTTACGATCGTGATGACCGTAGATATTACGATGGTGACCGTCGTTATTATAAAGGCGGTAGCCGTCGCCATGACAATGGCTTACACCGTGGTTGGTATAAAAACCGCTAATACACAAATGAATCAAAAGAGCACCTTCGGGTGCTTTTTTATTGAGGGGTAAAAGTTAATATCGAAAAAAAACGATATACATCTCACCCTATATATCGTATTATTTCGATATATCCTTATTCGAGAATATCGCATGCGATCACTTCAAGATACCAAGTTCTCTATTTTGGAACTTGCTCCTATTCGTAATGATAAAACCATCGAATTCTCATTACGTCACGCATTAGAATTGGCACAACATGCAGAAAAACTAGGTTATGAACGTTTCTGGCTTGCAGAACATCACAACATGGATGGAATCGCAAGTTCAGCTACCGCTGTCTTACTCGGTTTTATTGCAGCACATACACAGCATATTCGCTTAGGTTCAGGCGGAATTATGCTTCCTAACCATGCCCCTTTAGTTGTCGCAGAACAGTTCGGGACGCTTGCTACTTTATATCCAAATCGTATTGAACTTGGTTTAGGCCGTGCTCCCGGTACAGATCAACTCACCATGCGAGCTTTACGTCGTGGCCATCAAGAAACAGAAGATCAGTTTCCTCGAGATGTTGTCGAAATCTTAAAATATTTCGATGTACCTCAAGCAGGACAAAAAATTATTGCAACACCAGGGCAAAGCACCCATGTTCCTGTTTGGTTACTTGGATCTAGCCTATTTAGTGCACAACTCGCCGCAAAACTTGGACTTCCCTACTCATTTGCATCACATTTTGCACCACGTATGTTAGGTCAAGCGATTCAACTCTATCGAGAGAACTTTGAACCTTCTGAGTATCTAGATAAGCCGTATGTTTCAATGGGTGTGCCTGTTGTCGTTGCAGATACAGATGAAGAAGCACAATTTTTAGCAACTAGTGCTTACCAACGCGTATTAGGTTTAATCCGTGGTGAAAGCTTAAAGCTGAAACCACCAGTTGAATCAATGCAGGGATTATGGAATACAGCAGAACAACTTTCTGTCGAAAACTTTTATGCAATGGCGCAAATTGGTTCTGTAGATACGGTTCGCTCTGGCTTACAAAAGTTATTAGCGACATACGATGTTGATGAATTTATTTTTACATGTGATGTATACGATACAGCTAAACGTTTAGAAAGCTTTACACAACTCATGAATGTAAAAACAGGATTATAAAATTCTACTTCAAGCTCCCATACTTGAATTGATTTCGAGTATGGGATGACCATCTATCTGAAAAGACTTTACCCCAACTTCCTGCTTGGTTATTTATATTAAAACGATAAAAACATCATGATTTAAAAAACCAAAAGGACTTTTGGAAAATGAGTATTAATATTAAAAATAACACTTCAAAATCAGTAATTTTTCAGAATATCTCTCAAGATTTCGAAGATTTTACTGGTCAAGTGATTTCCTCAACGTCAATTAAAGATTTTGACTTTTCACATTCATCTGTCGCGATTATTGGTACAAATCAAGATAGCGTGACTCATCTTGAAAAAATCTGTCAGCAAGCAAAATTTGTGACTGTCTTCCAAATCACCCCTCATTTTATTTTGCCCCATAGTCAGATGGGTACACATAAGTTAATTACTCACCCACTTATTATCAAAAACCGCAGGTTATTTAACAATCGTGTTAAGAGCATTCTGGCATTGCGGTTTCTAGAAACTCAAGTAAACGAACCATGGCTTAAGCGTCTTTTGACTCCCAATACTGCAACCACCAAAAAAGTATTTTTTAAATCCGACAGTTATTATGCAGCACTTCAAAAACCCAACTGTAAATTGCAAACATGGCCAATTGTTAAAATTACCAATAGATCTATTCACAGCATGGATGGTATAGAACAACCCGTTGATATTATTATCAGAGCAATGCCATAAAAGTAAAAAAAAGCATGGTTTTAGGCCATGCTTTTTTATTTACTCATATTTTTGCAAATTACCATGATCATCGTAATGCAAAATGATGCGCTGTTTTTCTTGCAAATCATTTAGCATGTCGGAAGTAACTGAAAATTGGGCCGCTAATAATTCTACAGAACTATTAGGTGCCTTAGCACGTCGGTCCTCACCACTAAACCTAATCCAGTTATAACTTGCCCATAAAATTAAAATAAGCGCGCTAATTCCGATCATTAATGCTAAATGTAATAAGGTCTTAACTTCTGATAAGTGGTCTACCCAGACGTAATCATAAATTAATTGACCTTCAAAAACCCATAAAAATAGTGAAACCAACGGGAAAAGCAACCACATTAAACAAATCCAGCCAATGGTTTGTAATGTATAGTTTGCTGTTTTATTTTTGACATATTCCGGCTGATCAATATATTCAGGGATATCTAAAGTCTCTATATCCTTATTTTCCTCAAGTTTCATGGGTTATCTCCACGGAAGCCTCGATCTGGACTTACCCAACGGGCACGTTTTTTTGTGTTAAATAAAGTTTTTGGTACCGCAACAACACTTGTAAACAAAGTTAGTAACCAGAAAAATAACGGGTACCAAATCACCCAAAAGTAATTTCTAAAAAAACGCCCTCGGTCATAACGATGATCAATCCACAAACTCACTAAAAACTGGATCAAACATGTTCCGCCTAGTATTACACCGTACCACTGTGGCATAAGCGTTTTGATCTGCCATTGCTGAGGCAGCTCAATAAACAATCCCACAAAAAATAGCGTGAAGATCATGATCATCACATAAGACCAGATAATACTGACTAGCGCCTCAATCATGACCGGCCACATTCTTCGAACACGCAATTTGAACATTTGTGGAATATATTCTATAAGAACCTCTACTCCACCTTGCGCCCAGCGAAGACGCTGTTTCCATAGACCTTTAAATGTCTCAGGCATATAGATATAACAAAGCGCTTGTGGAATATACTGAATATCCCAATGGTCGAGCTGTAACTTCCATGAAATATCAATATCTTCGGTAATTTTATCGTCTGACCAAAACCCGACTCGAGCGAGTGCAGTTTTACGAAATGCTGCAATCACACCAGATACGGTAAAAATACGACCATATGTACGTTGTGCACGTTTAATCAAACCAATAATCGAAGAAAACTCACCAACTTGTAATTTTCCTAAAATACTAGATCGGTTTAAAATTCGTGGATTACCAGTTACAGCACCAATTCGCGGGAAGTTAATAAATGGTTGCATTAACCAAAGTACCGCATGCGGATGCAACAACGCATCTCCATCAATACAAACAAGATATTCGTATTTACTAACCAGTACTCCCGATCTTAAAGCTACGGCCTTACCCTGATTTTCTGCTAAGTGTACAACACGAAGTCGTGAATCTTGCGCTGACAATTCATCGAGAATTTCGGCGGTCCTATCACTACTTCCATCATTAACAGCAATGACTTCAAAATTAGGATATTTGGTTTGTAGCGCATAACGAATTGTTTGGCGTACTTGGGCTTCTTCGTTAAAACACGGAATGATGATACTGCATCCTTCACCTGTAGGTTCAGGAAGCGCTTGTTCGCGGTATTCTCTTTTAAAGAAAAACCAAAGTCCCCCTACCATCCATGTCCAAGCCATCAGTAAGGGATATAAAAAGGCAAAAGCAAACAGAATATCGAGTAATACTCTCATTACTTTTTCCCCTCTACCAATCCAGCAAAAGGCTGATACATCACAGGGCTAGTATTCAGACTAAGCGGATTATATAGATATTTATGAACATCTTTTGATTTTTCAAAGTCATAGCGATCAATACCGAATTTCTGGATTCCTACTCGCTGAATAGAAAAGAGTCCTTGCTGAACCTCTTCCCAAGCATTTTTTTGCGAATTTTCTGGTAATACTAAAGTCAGCATTATTCTTTGCTTATCATTTTGATCAAGTGTATTTAAGAGTGTTAACAACTGATTAAATTGTTTTTTCTTACCAATCACATCAAACTTCAAATTGACTAAATCATGTTGCATTAAAAGCGTTTTTATAAGCTCAGGTAGATTTTCCACATGATCTAAATCAGGTGTAAGCAATAAACTAAACTGTGCCTGATTACTCATATTTAAATAAGGTTTGACCGCTTCTTTAGTCAGTTCACTCAGTTGTTCGAGCTGTTTTGATTGTTCAATGCAACTGCTTTCTTGCACGGTTATTTTTTGCATTGCGCAATTTAAAGATGATCCTGCATTAAGCTGAACACCGCTTAAATTACTATTGAAACGTGCAATATCTTTAGCCAAATCTACAGCTAAAAATGGTTTATCTTTTTGCGGATAAGCAGGCAATTCTAATATTACAGATTGGCCTGCACGAGTTTGAGCCTGCCATAAACTACGATTTAAAATATCTTGTTGAACAGACATTTTATTTGTAGGGAAATAAGCAACATCATATTGTCCATCTCCATCTGTGTCTTCCAAAGGCTTTAAGATTAAAGCGTTGTTTTTTAAGCTATACAGTTTTGATAACAACTGCCCAAGTTTTTCATCAGTTTGAGTATTTTGCTGCGCTGCTAACTGCTTTAAATCCATACTCACAAAATGACGTGGCTGCTTAAATAAATCTGACTCTTCAAAGTTCAGAATATTTAACATACCTTCTGTCAGTTGTTCGGCTGTTGGGTTATTAATGACTAAGCTACGCTTAAAAGTTGAGTCACTCACGCGATTCATACCATCACGTCCCAAACTGAATGAAAACTGGAAACCTGCCTGTTGTGCTAGCTTCTCTAACTGTTCATTCACGGCGCCATAAGGCCAAATAATTGCTTTAGGATTAACCCCTACTTCTTTTTTCAAAACTGCATAAGATTTTTTTAAATCCTGCAAAATACGTTGTTGATATTCCGCATCGGTTTCATAACGTGATTGCGATTTTAAATAAGAATAAGAAGTAGCAGCAGGTTGCTCATTGCCTTGAGGATTGGCTAATACCCCATGATGTAAATCATCGCTATGGCTTGCAAACTCGGCTAACCCAGATGCTTGCATTTCACGAACTTGAGCCCAGTTCACCAAGTTACCTTGACCATAGGCTTCATAACCCGCTTTTGTATTACCATTTAACCAACTTGTTGGAAGAGCAAAAACTGCTGGAATCTGATATTGCTTCAGCAAAGGAAATACTCGGCTATAACTACTTAAAGCACCATCATCAAAGGTCAGTAGAATAGAGTTATGAGGTAATTCTTTACCTTGCTTACGTGCCTCTTCAATGTCTTTTAGACGAATCGGTTTCCAATCCGACTGACTAAGCCAATCGAGAAACTGTGCCAGATTATTGGTCTGAATCGCATAAACATCGCGGTCACCTTCCTTGAGCACATCATCTCGCACATCATGAAAAGTTAAAGAAACCGTATGGTTTTTTGGTAGTTCAGTTTCAATGCGGGCATAGGCAAATTGTACGGGTAATAACGTTGAGGCAAACACACAGCTCAACATTTTTGACATCATATTATTCATTAAAAACGCCCTTCAAATCCGAAAATACCGTAGGTATGTTGTTCATCATGACCATCGTATGGATGGTATTGCCAACCAATTCCATAATTAAGTTGCCAAGTCCGTGAGAGCTGCCATTGATGTTGATATTGCAAAGAGTATGTTGGTCGAGCTGAGTAATCTGCTTGTTTATATAGCCCTACTCCAGCTTCAAAATGTTGTTTAAATGAGCGTTCGTACTCTCGCCAAGTGACCCAGTCATGGCTTAAATTCAACTCGGCACTGTAATGATTGCTTGGGCTAAAGTAAGCAGTCTGATCTTGGCTATTGCTGCCATAAAATCCACGAACGGTTCCGTAAGTAATATGGTGAGGCGCATCAAATAATCGCTCACGCCAAAAAGTAGAAAATTCTTGTTGTTTATTACCGTCACTTATATCGGTTAAGCCATAGCTCGCTCCAATTTGGCGTGACTCATCTTTTTGCCATGTCAAAGCAGCACGGTAAGCTTGTCCATCCTCACCAGCATCAATTGCTTGTAATGGAATATTAGCCTGACTGTCATATTGCAATTGATATTGCCAGTGGTCGTTTAACCATTGCGACCAATCAAGACGAGCACCTGCTTGGCTACCATCTGTACTTTGCGACAAAATTGCCGACAATGCCTTACGGTTTGCTTGCCACTCAGCACCAACACCATAACGTTGGTCATGCACATCACCAAAACGGTATTCACCATAACGATCTTGATGCCAAGCAAATAGACGATAATTGTCTTTAATCCAAGGGCTATTAATACGAGTTTCCATTTCTCGATCTTTTAAGCCATTTTGCCCACTCACAGAATCGCTATTTTCTGCTTTACTCTGGCCCCAAGTCGTTGAGTGCGAGATGGTTGCTCTATCACGATCATCCAACTCTTTTCGACTTTTAACTACACCGCTATCTTCAGGATAATATTGCAAAAGACTTTCTGTACTTTTGCGCCATTCAGGAATATCTCCTAAAGCCTGAGCATTTTGCATTTGATTAATACGTGTATCTTTAGCAACTGGCGTTAAGCCATTTAAACGATCAATTGTTTTCTTCGCCTGTAACGGTTTATCTCTCCAGCGCTCAACACGAGCAAGGTTGTTAATTAAACCTTCATTAGCAGGTGCAAGATCTACTTGTTTTTGAAAATGCTTTTCTGATTGATCCAAATGATTTGCATAAGCTAAATGCATGCCTTGTAAAGCAATATAATCATCACGATCAGGATGGCTTGATTTATCCACCCCTTTGGCTTGACTATATTTATACATAGGGATCAACCTATCAACATCATTCAAAAGTTGATCAGCTTGTTTATATTTTTCTTGTTCAATATAAGAATAATAAAGCCCCGTATATACCGTCATATCTGAGTAGTTTTTTTCGGTAAGTAAGGTTTTAAAAGCGAGTTCAGCCTGCTTCGGTTGTCTTTCAGCTAAATAACTATCAGCAATCGCATGACGTACATAAGCCGGTAGCTTTTCTAACGGTACATTTAATTTAGTAAATTCATCTAATACCGTACGGCTACGCCCACGGAAGTCCAACGCATATAAATAGTCATAATGAAATCTTGAATAATTAGGATCTGACGGTTGAATCAAAGGCTGTATTTGCTCACCTTGTTTCAACACAGCATCAAGCTCGGCAAAGCCTTCACTGTCCGACATGCCTTCACGATTCAAATATTTATAGCGAGTAATTGCGTTATTTACACGTTGAGAAAACTCACTGACTTTTAACCAGTGTTGTAACGATTCTGTTTGCGTATTTTTATCGCTGGAAAGCAGCAACTGCTGAGCTTTTTTATAAGCGCCTACAGCCGCCAAGTCGTAACTATATTCTTGCAAAACCGCAAAAGATTTTGGTTGTTGTTGATAAGCTTGCTCGATTGCAGATAAAGCATCTACAGGTGAATTAATAAGTCGATATGCATAAGCAATTTGAACAAATTGATCAGCTGTAAGATTTTTACTCTTAATACCTGATAAATGCACCTTAGCATTTACAGGGTCTTTAGCCTCAGCATATAGAACCGCTAATAAAATCTGCCCATCAAATGTCTTTTGAATATTAAATTTATTCGACCAATCAATTGCATCTTTAAAGTGTTTAAAATCACGAAAATTACGTATTAATGGTAGTTGCCCATATTCTGGAAAATTCACATAATTAACATTTGCTAAATGCTGAGAAAAGGTTAATAAATCTCTTTTTTCACTTGACATGACAACTAAATAATCAGCTAGTAATTTTTGGTCATGCGGGTACTTATTTAGCAATTGTTCTAATTGCAATATTGCTTGTTGAGTATGCCCAGTTTTGTAAGTGTGAATAGCCTGCTCTCGCAATTCATCTACTTGAGCAGCATATAAATTAAGAGGCAAGATATATACCAATGAAAAAACACATTTTTTTAGCATTTTGATAATCGGATAGTCCCATATCGAGGTGGGAAATTATAATTAAAATCAAAAACCAATCACATAACACCAAAAAAGTGTGATCTATTTAACATTTTATAAATTGTGGATTTTTCATGAATGCTTTTCTAAAATATTTATAAAAAATAAAGAATTACTATTTTTATGTGCAATAAAAAACATACACTTCTTTTCAATAGTGTTATTTAAATTTACAAACGAGTTTCAAAATAACTACGGGCTTATAACCAATAAGAACTATTTAATAATATTTAGTTTTATATATAAAACTTTAATTTTTCTCTGTGATATATATTAAAAAAAACCATTCAACTTATCTATAAATTCATATACAAAAATTGAATGGTTAAAATAAACAATTGATTAAATTAACCAATACGACGTTTTAATCCCGTCATTTGTAAAATACGAGTTGAAATCTCTTCAATCGACATTTCGGTCACGTTTAAATATTTAATGCCTTCTGAAATATAAATCCCTTCAATTGCTCTTAGCTCCATTTGGCATTGGCTAAAACTTGCATAACGGCTATTCGCTTTACGTTCACTACGAATTGCGACCAAACGCTCAGCATCAATCATCAAACCAAATAACTTGCTACGATGAGCTCTTAATACTGCTGGTAAACGGTTATCATCTAAATCTTCTTCAGTTAATGGATAGTTTGCAACGCGAATACCGAATTGAAGAGATAAGTAAATAGAAGTCGGTGTTTTACCCGAACGGGAAACTCCAATTAAGATTAAATCCGCTTTATCGTAATGACGAGTACGTGCCCCATCATCATTATCAAGCGCAAAATGAACAGCATCGATACGGGCTTTATAATATTCAGAATCGGTTACAGCATGAGTCTGCCCGACCAATGTTGTTGGTGGTGTTCCAAGTTCTTGTTCAAGTTTACTAATTAAACCTTCAAACACATCCAGATTAACCGCTTTAGCCGTGTTAATAATCTCTCGCACATGCGGATCGACTAAAGTATCAAATACTAAAGGTAGGCAACCGTCTTTGGTTTGGCATCGATTAATCTCAACCACCACATCCATTGCCGCCTCTTCAGTTGTAATATACGGCATGATGTGAATATCAAAATCTACATTGGGAAATTGTGCTAATAACGAATGTCCAAGAGTCTCGGCAGTAATTGCAGTTCCATCAGAAATAAAAAAAACACTCCGCTTAAATTGTTTACTTTCTGACATTAAAATTCTCCTTAAACATTTGTCTTAGTGCTATATAATCTTTATAGTAAACTGATCTTACATGACTGTCGCTTAGTATAATTCTCAACTAAGCACTTTATTTTTATAATTTCATGCCAAGATAGACATTAATACTGCAAAAGTGGAGTGAAAACTTTGGAAGCGCGCGTAATCGGTCTAGAAAAATTAGGGAAACACGATGTCGAACTCGTAGGTGGGAAAAACTCATCTTTGGGTGAAATGATCAGCCATTTATCAAATGCTGGTGTATCGGTACCTGGTGGCTTTGCAACTACTGCTGCTGCCTATCGTGAGTTCTTAGACCAAAGTGGTCTTAACGCTCGAATTCAAGCAGAACTTGCTCAACTCAACGTCGATGACGTAAATGCTCTTGCAGAAACAGGCGCTAAAATTCGTCAATGGATTGTAGAGACTCCACTCACTGCAACCTTAGAACAAGAAATTCGCGCCGCTTTTACAGCACTTTCTAACGGCAACCCTGATATCGCGGTTGCCGTTCGTTCATCTGCAACTGCTGAAGATTTACCAGATGCTTCTTTCGCGGGTCAACAAGAAACTTTCTTGAATATTCGCGGTATTGATAACGTACTTATTGCGATTAAAGAAGTATTTGCTTCTTTATATAATGACCGTGCAATTTCTTACCGTGTGCATCAAGGTTTTGATCATGACATCGTTGCACTTTCAGCGGGTGTTCAGCGTATGGTTCGTTCTGAAACTGGCGCTGCGGGTGTAATGTTTACACTTGATACAGAATCTGGTTTCCGTGATGTTGTATTTATCACTGCCTCTTACGGTTTAGGTGAAATGGTTGTACAAGGTGCCGTTAACCCAGATGAGTTTTACTTATCTAAACCATTATTAAATGCAGGAAGACATTCTGTTTTACGTCGTAACCTTGGCTCTAAACACCAAAAAATGATTTATGGTGAAGAAGGTTCTGCGGGTAAATCTGTTGTTGTTGTTGATGTTGAAAAACAAGATCGTCAACAATTCGCTTTAAATGACCATGAGTTACAAGAGTTAGCTAAACAAGCGCTTATCATTGAGCAGCATTACGGTGCTCCAATGGATATCGAATGGGCAAAAGACGGTGATGACGGTCAAATTTATATTGTTCAAGCCCGTCCTGAAACTGTAAAAAGCCGCCAAAATGTAGGCACTATGGAACGCTATCTTCTCAAACAAAGAGGTACTGTTCTTTGTGAAGGTCGTTCAATTGGTCAACGTATTGGTTCTGGTAAAGTCCGTATTGTTAACTCAATAAAAGAAATGGACAAAGTTCAAGAAGGCGACGTTCTTGTATCAGATATGACCGATCCTGACTGGGAACCGGTAATGAAACGTGCTGCTGCAATTATCACTAATCGTGGTGGTCGTACATGTCACGCAGCAATTATTGCACGTGAACTTGGTGTACCAGCGATTGTAGGTTGTGGTAACGCAACAGAAGTATTAACTGATGGTCAAGAAGTAACTGTTTCTTGTGCTGAAGGTGATACAGGTTTCATTTACGAAGGTGCTTTAGATTTCGAAGTTCAACGCAACTCAATCGAATCTATGCCTAAGCTTTCGTTTAAAATTATGATGAACGTAGGTAACCCTGACCGTGCATTTGACTTTGCTCAAATTCCAAACGAAGGTATTGGCCTTGCTCGTCTTGAGTTCATCATTAACCGTATGATCGGTGTGCACCCTAAAGCCCTACTCAATATTGATAGCCTCCCTCGTGAAACTCGTGCTGCGGTTTTAACTCGTACAGCGGGTTATGCTTCACCTGTAGATTTCTATGTTGAAAAATTGGTTGAAGGTATTGCGACTCTTGCTGCTGCATTTGGTGACAAGCCAGTTATCGTTCGTATGTCTGACTTCAAGTCAAACGAATACGCAAACTTAATTGGTGGTAAGTTATACGAGCCTGAAGAAGAAACCCCGATGCTGGGTTTCCGTGGTGCAAGCCGTTATGTATCTGATAACTTCCGTGATTGTTTCGAATTAGAATGTCGCGCACTTAAGAAAGTTCGTGATGAAATGGGTCTCACCAATATTCAAATCATGATTCCTTTTGTACGCACAGTATCTGAAGCGAAACGTGTTATTGAATTACTTGCACAAAATGGCTTAAAACGTGGTGAGAACGGCTTAAAAGTAATCATGATGTGCGAATTACCAACTAACGCTCTGTTAGCTGAACAATTCTTAGAGCACTTCGATGGTTTCTCTATTGGTTCTAATGACTTAACTCAGTTAACGTTAGGCCTTGACCGTGACTCAGGTATTGTTTCACACTTATTTGATGAACGTGATGCAGCTGTTAAAGCTCTTCTTTCAATGGCAATCCATGCCTGCCGTAAAGCAGGTAAATATGTAGGTATCTGTGGTCAGGGTCCTTCAGACCATCCAGATCTTGCAAAATGGTTAATGGAACAAGGTATCGAATCTGTCTCTCTTAACCCAGACTCAGTTTTAGATACATGGTTCTTCCTTGCTGAAGAAAAAATCAAGCAAATCTAATATGTTATAAAAAAAGGCCCATCCGTGGGTCTTTTTTCATCTTTAGAATAGAGAATTTTTATTTATGCAAATTTACTTGGCACGTAATAATCAACAAGCTGGGCCTTATACTTTAGAACAAGTAAATCAAATGTTGGCTAGCCAACAAATTTTGTTAACTGATTTAGCTTGGCATGAAGGCATGACAGAATGGAAAGCTTTAGGAGAATTAACCCAAGGTAAACTTGTATATCAACCTATCGGTTATTCTGTACCTACAATAAATACGAATACATCAACTAATGAAACTATTCGTCAAATTCGTGTAGAACCTAAAGTTCATGAACTTGCGTCTATTCCGGCTCGGGCTTTAGCAAAAATTATTGATTTATTGCTTTGGTTACCAATCGCTGCAATTCCTTCTTTTTTCTTTAATGAAGCTCAATATAAGCAATTATTCGAGTTACAAAAACAGATGCAATCTGCCGAAGTCGCATCGACTAAAGCTGCAGAATTGCAACAGCAACTTTTTACTTTAATTCCAATAGAAGCTTGGCATTCAATGCTTCTTTACGTCGTAATTATGCTTGCAATTCAAGCCGTTCTTTTAACAAAGTTTGGTCAGAGTATAGGTAAGAAAATCGTTGGAATTAAAATTGTAGATGCTGAGGACAATAGCAAGGTTAATTTAACTCGCATCTTCTTATTAAGAAGTATTGTTTTTATCATATTAAACTTACTGTTTATGCCGATCAGTACAATTATTGACTATGCTTTTGCATTAGGACAAAAGCGACAAGCTTTACATGACAAAATTGCAAGAACAAAAGTGATCAAATGATAGTGAATGACTCATTCATTTAATGTCTAAAAAAAGAGGAGGCACCCTGCCTCCTTTTTTCTATAGGGAGTTGATATTTAAATAAAAGCTCTATTGAAATTAGATACCCTACAAAAAAAATCGGGTTTTAAAACAATTATTTCAGCCTACTTTATGTATAGCTTAGTTTGTCGATATGAGGCATAATGCCCTACAACGTAGCGGTGTCATATAATTGAGAAGTCTAAATTTAAGGATTAGCGTTCTCAATCATGCGACACTTTAATCGCTATCCCATATTTAATTAGGGAATGGGACTCTTCACCGAGGTTGTAAAATGAGACAAACGATTTTAGCTGTATTGTCTTTATCAACGCTTGCCGCACTTTTGACTGGGTGTGGTGGTGATATGGTACTTCTAAACTCTAAAGGTCCAGTTGGTCAAGGTCAAAGTGACCTTATGATGACTGCGATCTATTTAATGTTACTTGTGGTGATTCCTTCAATCATCATGGCATTATGGTTTGGTTGGAAATATCGCGCGTCAAATAAAGATGCAGACTATAAACCTACATGGGCACACTCAACTGCAATTGAAGTTGTAGTATGGGGTATCCCTGTCATTATTATTGGTATTTTAGCTTGGTTAACTTGGTGGGGTTCCCACAAGTATGACCCATACCGTCCTTTAGAATCAGATAAAGCACCTTTAACTATTCAAGTTATTGCTGAACAGTTTAAGTGGATCTTTATTTATCCTGAACAAAACATTGCAACAGTTAACGAAGTACGTTTCCCTGAAAAAACTCCGTTAAGCTTTAAAATCACTTCTAACTTTACAATGAACTCATTCTTCATTCCACAGTTAGGCGGCCAGATTTATGCAATGGCAGGTATGCAAACTCACCTTCATTTGTTAGCAAATGAAACTGGTGTATATCGTGGTTTCTCTTCTAACTACTCAGGTTACGGTTTCTCTCAAATGCGTTTCAAGGCGCATAGTGTTACAGAGCAACAATTCAACGAATGGGTAGCAGCGGTTAAAGCAGGTAATGGTTCAACCATTAACCCAGAAGCAGTTCAAAAAACTACGCTTGACCAAGCTGAATTGGCAACCTTACGTGATGGTAACCGTTCTAAGCATCAGATCGAGCATTTAGTAAATCGTGCTAAAGCTGCTGGTGATGAAAAAGCAGTTGCTGAAGCTGAAGCTATGAAACCGTTCCCGACTAAGCCACACCCTGTGACTTATTACTCTACTGTTGAGCCTAAATTGTTTGAAACAATTATCAACCACTATATGAGTAACTATCATGGTGTTGACCACTCTGCTGAACACGCAACAGCTGACACTCATGCTGCAGCTGAACACGCTGCTCAAGGGGAATAAGACATGGATATGATTTTTGGTAAACTGGGTTGGGACTCTATCCCGACAGAGCCAATCGTACTTGTCACCATGGTCCTTATGGCAATTGGTGCAATTGCAGTGCTTGGCGGTATCACCTATTTCAAAAAATGGGGATATTTGTGGAATGAGTGGTTTATTACGGTAGACCATAAAAAGATTGGTATCATGTATATCATCGTATCTGTTGTCATGCTTCTGCGTGGTTTCGCCGATGCGATCATGATGCGTTTACAACTTTTCCTCGCTAAAGGCGGCGGCGAAGGTTATCTACATCCTGACCACTATGACCAGATCTTCACCGCACACGGTGTAATCATGATCTTCTTCGTAGCAATGGGTCTCGTTGTAGGTATGATGAACATCTCTGTACCTTTACAGATTGGTGCTCGCGACGTTGCTTTCCCATTATTGAACTCTTTAAGCTTCTGGTTATTCGCTGGTGCTGCTGGTTTGATGATGCTTTCACTTGTGTTAGGTGAATTTGCTGCGACTGGTTGGATGGCTTACCCTCCTCTATCTGGCATTCAATATTCTCCTGGTGTAGGTGTTGACTACTATATCTGGGCACTTCAGGTTTCTGGTCTAGGTACGCTTTTATCTGGTGTTAACTTCTTCGTTACCATCATCAAAATGCGTGCACCTGGCATGAAATTAATGGATATGCCTATTTTCACGTGGACTTCACTTTGTACGGCTGTATTAATCATTGCATCATTCCCTGTATTAACAGGTACACTTGCAATGCTTACTCTAGACCGTTACTTCGGCTTCCATTTCTTCACAAATGAGCTTGGCGGTAGCCCAATGCTTTATGTGAATTTGATCTGGACATGGGGTCACCCTGAAGTATATATCTTGGTATTACCAGCATTTGGTCTATACTCAGAAATCGTTGCAACCTTCTCTCGTAAAGCGTTGTTCGGTTACAAGTCTATGGTGTATGCAACTATCGCGATTACTGTTCTTGCGTTTGTTGTATGGCTTCACCACTTCTTCACCATGGGTGCTGGTGCGAACGTTAACGCGTTCTTCGGTATCATGACCATGGTTATTGCGATTCCTACTGGTGTGAAAATCTTCTCTTGGTTATTCACTATGTATAAAGGTCGCATCACCTTTACTACTCCAATGTTATGGACGCTTGGCTTCCTTGTAACATTCGGTATCGGTGGTTTAACTGGTGTACTTATGGCTGTTCCACCTGCGGACTTCTTGGTACACAACTCATTATTCTTGATCGCTCACTTCCATAACGTAATTATTGGTGGTGTGGTGTTTGGTATGTTTGCCGGCATCATTTACTACTGGCCAAAAATGTTTGGTTGGAAGCTCAACGAAGCATGGGGTAAAGCTGCGTTCTGGTTCTGGTTCTTCGGTTTCTATTTTGCATTCATGCCACTTTATATCCTTGGTTTCATGGGTATGACTCGTCGTTTGAATACATATGACAACCCTGAATGGGATCCGTACCTTGCGATTGCATTATTTGGTGCTGTTCTTGTTGCGATTGGTATTGCATGTTTCTTAATGCAAATCATCGTTGGTTTCTTACAACGTAAAGACAACATGGACCTTACTGGCGATCCATGGGATGCTCGTACGCTTGAATGGGCGACCTCTTCCCCTGCTCCGTTCTATAACTTTGCGCATGAACCAGATGCAAGCGGTATCGACCGTTTCTGGACTGACAAAGAAAATGGTGTAGCATACGCACGTAACACTAAATATGAAGACATCCACATGCCGACTGATCGTGCTGCTGGTTTTGTCATTGCAATGTTCATTACTCTTCTTGGCTTTGCACTCATCTGGCATATTTGGTGGCTCGTTGTTGTTTCATTCGTTGCAGCTGTTGTTAGCTTGATCGTAAGCTCATTCACTAAGAATGTTGATTACTACGTTCCTGCTGCTG
This sequence comes from Acinetobacter sp. 826659, assembly GCF_000588515.1. Lineage (NCBI taxonomy): Bacteria > Pseudomonadati > Pseudomonadota > Gammaproteobacteria > Moraxellales > Moraxellaceae > Acinetobacter > Acinetobacter sp. 826659. The sequence continues at coordinate 424,126 of NZ_JFYD01000001.1, forward strand.
AAGTTGAGCGTATTGAAAACGAACGCTATGCTTTACTTGAAAAACACTTGAAGAAGGACTAAGGAAATGGCTGAAGTACTTCATCACGACAACCACGGCCATGACGGTCATCATGAACATGATGATACAGACTTAACGGTTTTTGGTTTCTGGACATACTTGATGAGTGACTTGATTCTTTTCGGATCACTCTTCATTGCGTTCGCTGTATTAAGCAGTCATGTTCCAGCAGGCACTCCAAGTGCATATGACCTATTCCATGACTCATTAGGCTTCGTGTTAACTGAAACATTTGCCTTATTGATTTCATCGGTAACCTTTGGTTTTGCTGTACTTGCATCTTATAAAAAGAATGTAAATCAAGTGATCACTTGGTTATTTATTACATTCCTTTTTGGTGCATCGTTCATTGGAATGGAAGTCTATGAATTCCATCACCTTGTACATGAAGGCCACGGTCCAACTCACAGTGCATTCTTATCATCGTTCTTTACTTTGGTTGGTACACACGGTATCCACGTAACTTCTGGTTTAGTATGGATGCTTGTATTAATGTATCAAATCAAAACTAAAGGTTTGACTTTACCGAATACACGTCGTCTTGCTTGCTTAAGCTTGTTCTGGCACTTCCTTGACATCGTTTGGATCTGTGTATTCAGCGTCGTTTACTTACTGGGAGTTCTCTAATGAGTAGTCATGAGCATAATGCTGCTGGTGCGTCACACGGTAACTTTAAGCAATACACTGTTGGATTTATCCTTTCTGTTATCCTCACCATCATCCCTTTCGGGATGGTGATGGCGGGGGGTTTCAGTCGTGGTCTTTTAGTTACAGTGATTGCAATCACTGCGGTTGCTCAGGTTCTTGTACAACTTGTGTACTTCCTACACATGAATACATCATCTGAACAACGTTGGAATATGATTGCATTCATCTACACAATCCTATGTATCGCCGTACTTTTAATCGGTTCTGTGTGGATTATGAATTACCTTCACTACAATATGATGATCTAAACTGATTGTCATGTTGAGAAAATATCTATTCCTGACTAAACCAGGAATTCTCTTCGGTAATTTCATTACCACCTTGGGCGGCTTTTTCTTAGCCGCCCAAGGCTCTATAGACATCTTATTATTACTTCTCACCCTACTTGGAACAACTTTAGTTGTGGCTTCTGGTTGTGTGGTTAATAATGTTATAGATCAAGATATTGATACAAAGATGCAGCGCACTCAAAACCGTGCACTTGTTACAAAAACAATCTCTCCTACTGTTGCGCTGATATATGCATTAGTGCTTGGTATAATTGGTTTTTGCATTTTGTGGTTCGGTGTAAATGGTTATGCATTTTTGTTTGCAATGATTGGTTTTATTGTCTATGTCGGTTTTTATAGTTTGTGGACCAAACGTACTTCAATCCATCAAACCGTCATTGGTAGTATCTCCGGAGCGAGCCCTCCTGTTATTGGTTATACAGCAGTAACTCATCAATTTGATGTGGCAGCCTTGCTTTTGTTTTTAGCATACGCTTTATGGCAAATGCCTCACTCTTGGGCAATTGCAATTTATCGTTTTGATGATTACAAAAATGCGGGAATTCCAATTTTGCCTGTAGCACGTTCTATTTATCGTACGAAAATTGAATGTGTAATCTATATCCTATTATTTGCAGCTGTTTTGAATGGGTTATATTGTTTTGGCTACACCAATATATTCTTTTTAATTACCTTTAATGCTTTGACTGCATATTGGTTATATTTATCAGTTATTGGATTTAAAGCCGAAAATGATCAATTATGGGCTAAACGTTTTTTCCTGTACTCGGTCATATTAATTACCCTGTTAAGTTTGAGCTTTAGCTTTACCTATCAATCCCCTGCTCCAAATCTTCCTCTCTTTTAAACAAGAGAGGATTTCCTCTTTATAGTAAAGAAGTTTTACTTTTCTGATCAAAAGATTTGTTTTTAGTCGAACTTTTACCTATAATTCAGCCTTCGCAAATTTTGCGACATAACTTATTAAGTTATGACTCCTTGCTTCTAATTTTTTTATTAGGGGCTGTTTAAACCGTAAGGAGCTGACAATGCGTCATTACGAAATCGTACTTTTGGTACACCCAGACCAAAGCGATCAAGTTGTAGGTATGGTTGAACGCTATATCTCTCAGATCAAAGAAGCTGAAGGTCAAATTCACCGTTTAGAAGATTGGGGCCGTCGTCAATTGGCTTACCCAATTAACAAAATTCACAAAGCGCACTACATTCTTATGAACGTTGAATGTGGTCAAACTACGCTTGATGAGTTAGAAGAATTATTCCGTTATAACGACGCGATCATTCGTAACCTTATCATCCGTCGTGAACACGCAATCACTGAAGAGTCATTGCTTGCTAAGAGTGCTGAAGAAAAGCGTGCGCGTAAAGCTCAACGCGAAGAAGCACAGCAAGTTGCTCAAGAAGCTGAATAAGGAGAACATCAATGGCACGTTTTTACCGTCGTCGCAAGTTCTGCCGCTTTACAGCTGAGAATGTTGCGTACATCGACTACAAAGATATCGACACTTTAAAACAGTACATCACTGAAAACGGCAAGATTGTTCCTAGCCGTATCACTGGTACTAAAGCTCGTTATCAACGTCAATTAGCACTTGCTATCAAACAAGCTCGCTATTTGTCTTTGATTCCGTACACTGACAACCATAAGTGAGGTGATCTGTGGACGTTATCTTATTACAACGCATTAAGAACCTTGGTAAATTAGGCGATAAAGTATCAGTTAAAGCTGGTTACGGCCGTAACTTCCTTATCCCTCAAGGTAAAGCAGTTGCAGCTACTGAAGCTAACACTGCTGCTTTTGAAGCTCGTCGTGCTGAACTTGAGAAGCAAGAAGCTGAAGTTTTAGCTGCTGCTCAAGCACGTGCTGAACAATTGAATGAAGTTAACATCGTTATCACTGCTAAAGCTGGTGACGAAGGTAAACTCTTCGGTTCTATCGGTACTCGTGACATCGCTGACGCATTAACGAATGCTGGTCTTACAGTTGACCGTGCAGAAGTTCGTTTACCAAATGGCGCGCTTCGTCACACTGGTGAATTCAACATCGCAATCCAATTGCACCATGATGTTGTTGCAGAAGTTCTCGTTACTATCGTATCTGAGTAATTTCTCATCAAAAAAAGAGCATGCTTTTGCATGCTCTTTTTTTATGTTTCAAATTTTAAAATAAGATATATTAATTCCTGATCAGTTCTTCAGTTTAATTGGTTTTTTAATTAGGTAGTTTATTTAATTTTGTTTTAAGATAGTTCTCGGCTTTACAGCCTCTTTGTGTACACCTTTCTTTATCATCAGGTCTAATTATGTCTCAGGCGAATGCCACTTCTTTAGCGCTTTCATCTCCAACAGAAAATAAAACGAGTGAATCAGGCCAACTTAAAGAGTTTCGCACTCCCCCACACAATTTAGCTATTGAACAGGCTGTTCTAGCAGCCCTGATGACAGTTGCCGAATCTTTCGAACAAGTTAACGATGTACTCAAAGAAAATGATTTTTACGCGACTCGCCATAAATATATTTTTCGTGCAATCGAGAAATTAGCACAAGAAAACTCACCCTATGATGCTGTCTTAGTAAGTGACTGGCTCTTAAAACAAAATTTACTTGATGCTATCGGTGGCGAAGAATATTTAATGCAGCTCATGGCTGACTCACCTTCAAGTTTCTATAACTTAGAAACTTATGCCACTAAAATTAAAGAATTTTCTACGCTTCGTAGCATGATTAAAGTTAGTACTGAAATTTTACAAAATGCTTATGACACGAAAGGCCGCGGTGTTAGTGAAATTTTAGACTTAGCTGAAACAAGTATTTTCTCATTAGCAGAACAGCACAATAACAATAAAAAAGATGCTGGTCCTAAATCTATTAGTTCTGTTACCGCAGACGTAATTAGTAAGCTTGATGAGCTTTCAAAATTAGATGGCAATATTACAGGTTTAACGACAGGCTTCTTAGAACTTGATAATAAAACATCTGGTATGCAACCTGGTGACTTAATTATTGTTGCTGCACGTCCATCGATGGGTAAAACTACTTTTGCCATGAATCTGGTTGAGAGTGTTTTGCAATATAATAAGTTACCTGCTCTGGTCTTTTCAATGGAGATGCCAGCAGACTCGATTGCGATGCGTCTTATTTCCGCAATGGGTAAAGTCCATCAAGGACATTTACGTTCGGGGAATTTAGATGCAGATGAATGGACCAAGGTGACTGGTACAATTTTGCAGCTTCAGCAAATGCATTTGTATATTGATGACTCATCAGCCCTACCTCCAACTGAACTTCGTGCCCGTGCTCGTCGTGTTGCCAAAATGCATGATGGTAAAATCGGTTGTATCATGGTCGATTACTTGCAGCTCATGAAAGTCCCAGGCATGGGGGATAACCGTGTAGGCGAGATCTCGGAAATTTCACGTAGCTTAAAAGCATTAGCGAAAGAGATGCAATGTCCTGTTATTGCACTTTCCCAGCTTAACCGAAGTCTGGAAAACCGTCCAAACAAACGCCCTGTAATGTCCGACTTACGTGAATCCGGTGCGATCGAGCAGGATGCCGACTTAATTATGTTTATTTACCGTGATGAGGTTTATAACAAAGAGTCAAAAGAAGCCGGCACTGCAGAAATTATTATTGGTAAGCAGCGTAACGGTCCAATTGGTTCAGTTCGTCTTGCTTTTGAAGGTCAATATACTCGATTTAGTAATCTCTCTCCTGAGTATTACAGCCAATATGATGATGAAGAATAAGCTCTATCTCTAGCCCAAAGGAGTAAATGAGGGTGCGCCAAGCAACAGTTTATATTGACCGCAATGCACTTCAATATAACTTAAACCGTGTCAAACAACTCGCAACAAATTCAAAAATTGTAAGTATGGTAAAAGCCAATGCTTATGGACATGGAATCAAAGACTGTTTAGCAGCCTTAAATGCATCAGATGCCTTTGGTGTCGCCTGCCTACAAGAAGGTTTAGAAATTCGTGAATTAGGATTTCAGCAGCCTGTTACTTTAATTGAAGGGGTATTTTGTGAAGATGAAATGCCAATTGCAATTAAACAAAAATTTGAATGTGTCATTCACCATCAACAACAGTTTGAATGGTTGATTAAACACAAACAAGCGTACATCGATCAAGGTTTAAAAGTCTGGGTTAAACTTAATAGTGGGATGAACCGGTTAGGTTTTAAAAATCCAGAAATTATTGAAGTTATTAAGACTTTAAAATCTGAAGGATTTACTTGTGTACTTGCAATGCATTTCGCAAATGCAGATGTAGACCATCCACTTAACGAGCAACAAAAACAACAATTTCTACAAGTTAAACAAGCTTGTGATCCAGTTTTAGCTTCTTGCTGTAACTCTGCTGCTATTTATAAATGGCCAGAGTTACATTTTGATTATGTTCGTCCGGGTATCATGCTTTACGGCGCCTCGCCTTTTGCAGATCAAACAGTTCATGATCTTGACTTAAAACCAGTGATGACTTTTTCAGCAGAAGTGATTGCACTCAATCATATTCAAACTAATGAACATGTCGGTTATGGATCAACTTTCTGCGCTACGCAAGCAATGGATATCGCGATTGTTTCTATAGGTTACGGTGATGGTTATCCACGAGCTTATATTAAACAAAACTATGTCGCTATCGATAAACAACCCTGTGCGGTTGTAGGGCGAGTGAGTATGGATATGATTGCAATCGACGTGACAGGCATGCAAGTAAAATTAGGCACTCCTGTTGAACTCTGGGGTCCGCATCGCTTAGTTGATGATGTTGCGGATGCAAACGGAACGATAGGATATGAATTACTCTGTCGATTAAGCAATCGCCCCACTCGTAAAAGCACTTAAATAATAAAATATAAAAAAATCCAAGCATGCTTGGATTTTTTTATGTAAAAATTCAAAATTTATCGCCAGTAATCATCTGTAGGCTTTGGCATTTCCTGTAATCCCCGACGAAGAGTATCTGACCATTGTTTACTAATCTGTGAGAAATAAGGATCATCTTCAGTTATTCGTTTTCCCATAGGGATAACAAAGCTATCTTTAATGTATACCAATGCATCAAGTGGTAAGCCAACCGAAACATTTGAACGCAAAGTCGAATCAAAAGAAATCAGGCTACAACGTAATGCGTCGTCTAGTGGCATTGCATAATATAAAGCTCGATCCAGAATAGGCTTTCCATATTTACTTTCACCTATTTGGAAATAAGGTGTATCTGTAGTTGCGCAAATGAAATTGCCTTGTGGATAAACATTATAAAGTTGCATGTCACCACCCTTAATCTGCCCACCCACCAAAATACTACAGGCATAATTCATTTGTTCTTGGGTATCCGAACTAATATCCTCTAAAACAGTTTTTAAGGTTTTACCAATTAGTTCAGCCGCCTCAAACATCGTATTAACACTATATAGATTAGGCTCTTGCTGCAAAGTCAGGGCATTTTGTAAATGACCTATAACAGCTTGCGTTGTTGCTAAGTTACCTGCAGTTTGCAAGGCAATAAAACGTTCTCCGGTAACGCCGAAAGTATGCAGTTTTCGGAACACAGAAATATGGTCAACTCCTGCATTGGTTCTTGTGTCACTAATAAACACTAAACCTTGTTCCAATCTTAACGCACAACAATAGGTCATTTCATTCTCTTTACATTCAACATGCCAACACTTGAACCACAGACATCATGTTCTCAACTCCACCTTGCTCTCTTACGCCACGAATAGGTGCCACATCGAGATAGTCACGTCCTACTGCAAGGTAGATATGATGTTTGGGTGTAAACAACTGATTGCTTACATCAAAACAATACCACTGATTTTCTAAAAATACCTCCGCCCAAGCGTGACTGGCCAGGTGCGGATAGTTTTGGTCAAATAGATAACCAGAGACATAACGTGCAGGTAATTGTAGCGCACGACACATCGCAATTAAAATGTGAGCATGATCTTGGCATACACCTTGACCCGCATGAAATGCTTCAATCGCAGTTGTCTGAACCGAAGTACTCTCAGGCTGATAAAGTATTTTGTGCAAGATATATTCGCTTAATAACGCAATATGCTGTCGGTCCTTGACCACTACAATATTTTTGGCAAAGTCCAACATTTCCGAATCACATCGAGTTGCACCTGTCATCTGCAAAAACAAATTGGTAGGTGTAGAGAGATTTACACAACCTAGTTCTACATTTTGAAGCTCAACAATTCCTTGGGCCATAAATGTAAGATGTTGGTATGGATAACGCTGACTAGCCGTCATCCATACATTGTTAAATATATCTCTCTTTATTGTTTTATCACCCGGCACGCTAATTGCCCAATTCATAACATGTTGGTGAGGCGATGTTTGAGGCATCATTTTAATATACTGAATGCTGTTCCGAGCAGTTTCAGTATAGCTATAATGCGTTTGATGATTAACCATCAATTTCATAATCAGCCCTCAAACATATTTTCCAACTGCTGTGTAAAAGTATAGTAAGCGTCCCACGTAAGTTGCTGCTTTAGTGCTTGCCAATTTTCATCTATATTTTCCCACTTCAAATTAGCGAGCTGTTGCACCACAGTATCTAGCTCTGATATGAGAACAGATAAATCTTCTCCAAAACGCAGTTCTATATCAAATTGCTCTATTTTTTGGCCTAAATACAAAAATAAACGAACATCTTCATGTTCCGCTTCTAGTATTTGTGTGCATTGTTCGACCACTTTACTCAATGCATCAGGTTGAGCTTGAAGCGTATTAATCACATTATTTAATTCTGCATAAGCATGTGATGACAAAATACCTCTTAGTTCCTGAATATTATCTTTAGCAATAATGAGCTGGTTCAGTAATGAAAATGTTTGCTTCTTGTCTAACATATAGTGATTTAGTAATTCAGCATTTTCTATGACCAAACCAAATGCTGTTGCAAATCTTGTTGCTTTCTCATCTTCTATAAAGGGTAAATGAGAGGCTGCAAATTTAACTCGCATCAAATATCGACCCAACCAATATATTTGATGCGCACTCGAATTGAGTAAAACCATAAAGTTCCTCTTTAACCCACAATCAGGAATGTAATGTTTCAACAACCCATGTATCTTTTATACCGCCACCTTGAGACGAATTTACAACTAAAGACCCCGCCTGCATGGCCACACGTGTTAAGCCTCCAGGCACAATCTCTGTACGATAAGGTGAACTCAATACAAATGGACGCAAGTCAATATGACGTTCCGCTACTCCGCCTGTTGTTAAAGTTGGAGCGACAGATAAAGCCAAGGTAGGCTGTGCAATATACATATGAGGCATCGCAATCAATTTTTTTCTAAACTCATCAATTTCGCATGAGCTTGCTTTAGGTCCAATCAACATACCGTATCCGCCCGAACCTTGTGCTTCCTTAACGACTAATTGATCAAGATTAGAGAGTACGTAATCTAAGTGTTCTTCTTTACGGCACTGATAAGTGGGTACATTTTTTAGGATTGGTGTCTCATCCAAATAATATTGAATCATTTGGTCTACATAAGGATAAATAGATTTATCATCAGCCACGCCTGTTCCAGGTGCATTTGCAATTACCACATTTTTCTGCAAATAAGCAGACATAAGACCTGCTACGCCTAAAGCACTGTCTGGTCGAAATGCTAAAGGATCTAGAAAATCGTCATCTAAACGGCGGTAAATTACGTCTACTTTTTGACGCCCACGAATAGTTTTGACAAATACTTGATCATTTTCTACAAATAAATCTCGATTTGTAACCAATGGCACATCCATTTCACGTGCTAGAAAAGCGTGCTCATAATAAGCACTATTAAAACGCCCTGGTGTTAGCACCACAATAAAAGGTTGATCTGCAGAAGAATTTTCTTGCAATATTTCTTTTAAAAGTTTTGGATAATGCTCAATCCCCTGTAAATTATTAGCTGTACATAGCTCAGGCATTAATTTCTGGCTAATATTTCGGCTCTCAATCATATAAGACACCCCAGAAGGTGTTCTCAAATTGTCTTCTAATACAAAAAACTCCCCTTCACCATCACGGATAATATCGATCCCACTAATTTGTGAATAAATTTTTCCTTTTAAAGAATGTTTAAGCATATGGGGTTGGAAAGCATCATTTCCCATAATTTGTTCTTCGGGAATGATTTGTTCTTTTAAAATATGCTGTCCATGATAAATATCATCTAGGAAATAATTTAACGCTTTAACACGCTGTGCACAGCCTGAGGCAATTTTTTCCCATTGTTTTTTCTCGATAACTCTTGGAATTAAATCAAAAGGAATAGTGCGCTCCGTTCCTTCTTTATCACCATAAACATTAAAAGTAATCCCATGATAAAGAAAATGCTGTTTCGCTTGGGTATTTAACTCCTTTAACTCATCTAAAGTACGGATGCTCAACCATTGTTCAATTTTTTTAGAAGCTGCACCATTTGACGTTACATCATCAAGCATCTCATTAAAGAACTGTGATTTGAGTTGCTCAAAGAGATTGGTTTGCACAGAAATATGTTCTAAAAAAGAGGTTGGGTTAATAAGTGCTGTTGTTGTCTGCTCTTGTATAAAAAAATCATTATCTAGATGTAATTCATGCTCTTGTTCTGACATAACCACCTCGTCTTATCATTTATCTATATTTCATTTTTAAATAAGCAATTTCAGTGCCACTTATATATCTGTAATACTTATACGGCATCATTGTTATAACTTTCTTCTAAATCTTATCATCGTTTACCCAATGGGCTATAAACTGAATCTGACAAACTTGCTAAATCTGTAAAGATTTTTTATTGTGTTGACACCAAAGCAATTGGATATAGATGTATTACGCTTATGTCTGTAATAGAAAAAGAAACTTCGAATAGTTTATATCGCCAATGGCAGATCTTGTCTCGCCTACCGACCGGCAAATGGATCGGGACTCGAGAATTACAAGAAATGCTTGAGCGTGAAGGTATTGATATTAGTTTAAGGACTATTCAGCGTGACTTAAATCAAATTGCTCAGCGTTTTCCGATAGAGAGCAATAAAGCCGTACCTCAAGGCTGGCGGTGGCAATCCGATGCACCTATTCAAAGCTTACCTCACATGACAAGTTCTCAAGCGGTAACCTTTATGATGGTTGAGGAGCACCTTAAGCACCTCCTTCCTCCGAGCCTGCTTGATGAGATGGGACCATGGTTCGATTTGGCCAAACGTAGTCTCTCTACTCAAAATAATGTGAGACAGTGGATTAACCGTGTACGTATTGTTCCGGCAAGTCAACCTCTTATTCCACCTGTAGTGGATCGTGCCGCTCAGCAGGCAATTTATGAAGGTCTACTACAAGACAAACAGATTGAGTGTGTTTATCGGGCACGGGTCAATCAGGGTGAAGACAGAACTTATGTTTTAAATCCTTTGGCTTTGGTACAAAAAGGTGCAGTCATTTATTTAATTTGCACACGACATGACAAAACTGAAGTACAAACATTTGCTCTGCACCGTTTTAAATCAGCAAAAGTATTAGACAGCCGAGCACTGCATCCAGTTAATTTTGATATTGATCATTATATTGATTCAGGGGCCTTAGGCTTTAGAGTGGACTATAATCAACCAACTGAATCAATTCAGCTCACCTTAACCATGACGGAACAAACTGCGAAAACTTTTTATGAAAGTCAGTTGAGTAAAGACCAAACGATTACTCCGCTTGAAGAAAATATTGTAGAAGTTTCAGCGACTGTACCTTTTACATCTCAACTAGTATGGTGGCTACGTAGTTTTGGTAAGAAATTACTGCATATTGAGCCAGTACAAGTACATAATGCTGTACGTGAAATTGAAACTGATAGTAAGTAGATATAAAAAAGAGAACCATAAGGTTCTCTTTAGATTTTGAATTATAATTTTCTTAATTTTATATTGTTCTTATTTTTTTTACTGTTTTCAGATCAATGTGTTCTCCCCCATCAAAACTGATCTGCCCTTTCTTTTGCGCTATTTTGAACATGAGCATTGGCATGCCATTTCATATCCATTGTAGCGAATTGATTTCATTGTCATGATTAAAGCCCTCTTGTTTGAACGTGAATTCAATATAACTGGCGACTTAAAATATGTGAAATAAGAAAAAAAGGAAGCAAAATCTCTTTTCTTCCTTAGGAAATTTCCATATATTTTTTGAACAGAAAATAAAAAAGCCCAGTCTTAACTGGGCTTTTTGTACATTTAAATGATTAAGCTGTTTTCTTAATCATATTGTTTTTACGAATTGTGATCATTACAAGCTGAACTGCTGCTGGTGTAACACCAGGAATACGGCTTGCTTGAGCTAAAGTTTCTGGAAGAACTGTTTTTAACTTCTGCGTGATTTCACGTGACAATCCAGACACGACATCATAGTCAAAATCGGCAGGAATTTTGGTTTCTTCAAGACGCTTTAATTGAGCAACATCTTCGTGCTGACGGTTAATGTAACCTTCATATTTCACAGCAATTTCAATTTGCTCACCCACTTGTTCTGAAACTTCAGAACCAGTAAGTTCAGCAATTTGACCGAAGGTGATATTAGGGCGCTTAAGCAAATCAATCGCACTACATTCCTTGCTCAAATCAGCACCCGTCATTTCAACGAATTTTTTACCCATAGGGTTATTTGGTGCTGCCCATAAATGTTGTAAACGAGAGGTTTCACGCTCAACCGCTTCCATTTTCTCGCAATAAGCAGCCCAACGTACATCGTCAACCAAACCAAGTTCACGACCGATAGAAGTTAAGCGCTGATCCGCATTATCTTCACGTAACATCAAACGATATTCAGCACGTGAGGTAAACATACGGTACGGTTCTTTAGTACCTAACGTAATGAGGTCATCAACCAACACACCCATGTAAGCTTGGTCACGTTTAGGCGTCCATTCTTCTTGCTCCCACGCACGGCGTGCAGCATTTAAACCTGCAAGTAAACCTTGAGCACCAGCTTCTTCGTAACCTGTTGTACCATTAATTTGACCAGCGAAATACAAGCCATTAATCGCTTTAGTTTCGAGGGTAAATTTCAAAGCTTGCGGGTTGAAATAATCATATTCAATTGCATAGCCTGGACGTAAGATATGAGCGTTTTCCATACCACGGATTGAACGTACAAGCTCGAACTGAACATCAAACGGTAAAGAAGTCGAAATACCGTTTGGATAAAGCTCATGTGTATCTAGACCTTCTGGTTCCAAGAATACTTGATGTGAGTCTTTATCAGCGAAACGATGAATCTTATCTTCGATTGATGGACAGTAACGCGGACCTACACCTTCAATAACACCAGTGTACATTGGTGAACGGTCTAAACCACCACGAATAATATCGTGGGTTTTTTCATTTGTATGAGTGATATAACAGTTTACTTGTTCAGGGTGCATAGAAGCATCACCCATGAATGACATCACTGGAGATGGGAAATCACCCGGCTGCGGAATCATGACTGAAAAATCAACTGACCGTGCATCAATACGTGGCGGAGTACCAGTTTTTAAACGTCCCACTGGTAATTTTAATTCACGTAAACGTTGAGCAAGTGCAATAGAAGGAGGATCCCCCGCACGGCCACCGCTTGATTTTTCTAAACCAACGTGGATTACACCACCCAAGAATGTACCTGTAGTCAACACAACAGTTTTAGCATCAAAGCGAATACCCATTTGGGTAACAACACCTTTAACGGTATCGCCTTCAACAATCAGGTCATCAGCTGCTTGCTGGAAAATGTCAAGATTTGCTTGATTTTCCAAAGTATCACGAATGGCAGCTTTGTAACGAACACGGTCAGCTTGAGCACGTGTTGCACGCACAGCTGCACCTTTACGCGAATTTAAAATACGGAACTGAATACCACCTTTATCGGCAGCCAGAGCCATTGCACCGCCAAGTGCATCAATTTCACGTACTAAGTGAGACTTACCAATACCACCAATTGCTGGGTTACAACTCATTTGGCCCAAAGTCTCAATGTTATGGGTCAAAAGCAAAGTCTGTCGTCCCATACGCGCAGCAGCAAGGGCCGCTTCCGTACCTGCGTGACCGCCACCGATAACGATAACATCATAAACTTTAGGATAGTGCATGAGTACAAAAACACCAGAAAAAAAAGACGGAACATTATAGCAAAATTATCTGCTTATTGATGTACATAATTACAAAATTGTCTTCACATAATTTACGCTATGCCACATGATTTGACATTTTGTTTCATGAATTCAATACAAAGTGAATGTTTTTAAAATTAATTCATCTTAGAATAAAAAATGTACAGCACTTCTATGACTTTAAAATTAACGCAACGAGAAGGAATACAAAATGAAAACGACCATGTTAAAAATCTTAACTGCATCTCTAATTTGTTTTTCAGGCGTAACTTTTACCCATGCTGCTGACACGAGCAAAGCCGAAATGCAAAAACAAATTCGAGTCTGTGCAAAAAAACAGCAAGGTGAATGGGTTTCTTACAATCACAACGGTGTAACCTTTAACGGTACTTGCCAACCAAACGAAAATGGCAAGTTACAATTTAAGGCCCCTGCCCCTTAATCTGTTTTGACATAGGTATAGAAGAAGTCATTTATTTTCTGCTATATCTCATCAGTATTTTCAAAGACGGTCCATTAAAGATGGGCCGCTTTCTTTTTTAAAATGGTCTAGTCCGCTACAATACGCCTTTAAATAAAATTTTTAGGTCCTTTTCGTGAAGTGGTTACAAATACACATTACCGTTGATCAAGAACAAGTTGAGTTCACAGAAACACTTTTAATGTCTCTAGGTGCGGTAAGCGTAACGCTGGATGATGCTGAAGATCAGGCTTTACTTGAACCATTACCGGGTGAAACACCTTTATGGAACAAAGTTATTGTGACAGGCATCTATCAACAAGACGAACAAGACCCAATTGATGTCGACACTTTAGAAGCTTTCTTAAAAGCTCAACTTCCAGATGTTCCTATGCGTCATGAAGAACTTGAAGATCAAGTGTGGGAACGCGCATGGATGGATTACTATGAGCCAATTCAGATTGGGGAAAAGTTCTGGATCGTGCCTGAATGGCTAGAGCCACCAGAAGCGGACGCAACTAACATTAAGTTAGACCCAGGTCTTGCATTTGGTACAGGTAATCACGCAAGTACTTTCCTATGCTTACAATGGCTGGGTAAAACTGACGTTAAAGATAAAATCGTGATTGATTATGGCTGTGGTTCAGGCATTTTAGGCGTAGCCGCTTTGTTACTAGGCGCTAAAAAAGTATATGCCACAGATATTGACCCGCAAGCTGTTTTAGCAACGAAACAAAATGCAGAGCTTAATGGTGTATTAGATCGACTATATGTAGGTCTTCCTGAAGAGTTTGATCAAGAATTCAAACCTAAACAAGCCGATGTTTTAGTTGCAAATATTTTAGCAGGACCTTTAATGATGCTTGCGCCTGAATTTGCAAATTTAATCAAATCTGAGGGCGAGTTCGCACTTGCTGGTGTGATTGAAGAGCAAGTTGCTGATGTTTCACGTGTTTATTCTGATTTTTTTGATATATTAGATGTCGAAAAGCGCGAAGAAAACTGGTGTCGCATTTCAGGAAAACGTAAAACAATAAATTGAGATTTTTAACTCATGAATGAAAAACAAACCCGCTGCCCTAAGTGTTTAACAGTTTATAAAGTATCTCTTACTCAATTGACTGTCGCTCAGGGTATGGTTTGTTGCCCTAAATGTAATTCAAGCTTTAATGCCCTAACCCATCTAATCAATATTGAACAGCCAGTTATGGTCAACTCAACGACTCTAGCCAATGGTTCAATGCAGACAAGATATATGACGCATTCTCACGTATTAGATATCTTTGACCAAAAAGTAGAAAACTCTAATATTGATCTTTTAACTTACCTCAACAACTTAAATTACTTTCACAACGAACCTATTAATGCTCTACCAAACCTTAATTTAGCTGAGCAAGCATCCCCACAAGAACAAGAAAACAATAAAAAGCATAGTTGGCTTTACTATACGCTCTGGAGCTCTGCCAACCTTATTTTAATTTTAGTTTTTACTTTTCAAATTCTCTGGTTTAACCCTAAGCTCATGCATGCAAGCCCAACCGTTAGCCATGCATTTAATTACGTTTGCCAAATACTACACTGCAACAAGTCAGCAGAACTTTATCAACTTATCTATATAGAAAAGTTAAAAGTCCGCAAGATCGATGCGAACCATACCCAGTTCTCAGGCATATTGCTCAACCAGAATGATAAAAGTATTGAGCTTCCTAACCTAAAGTTGATTTTTGCAACAGAACCAGACAAAACAGAGGAAATCATATTAACTCCTCAACAATATCTAGTTGAAAACCTACGGGGTATTCAACGCATTCCATCAAACACTCCTTTCCGATTCCAATTTGAGCTAAACAAAAGCAAAAAAAGGCTAGTAAATTATCGATTAGAAATTGTCCACCCCTAAAATGTAAAAAAAGTGAAAAAAAAATAAAAAAAAATGCAGTTAATTTGCTCACTTTTTCCTAGACAATGGTATGATACGCGCCACGAAAGCTTTGACTCATATACTCCTCGCTCTCAATCCAAAAAAAATACTGTTAAGCATGTGTGCTTTTCTACTTTAAGCGCATAGCCTAACTTTTTTTGTTTTTGAGGGGGCTGTAACAAATATTTAATTATTGTTACGCTTATTTTTTATTCAATACGAAGAAATATGGCAAGCTAATTGTTCTTATGTTTTAGAGTCACTGTTTTAGGATCTAAAACAGGACTCCGTATTTTTAGACCACATTTATATACTACTTTACCCAAGCTAGTATTTGATTTTCGGATTAACTCGCATGAATAGCAAATCTCCTATTTTTACTGCACAATCTGATGTTGCTCTTCGCATCCACGTGGATCGCGCAGTTCGCCATTATTTTGCACAATTGCAAGGTGAGCAACCATCTCAGGTATATGACATGGTGCTAGCAGAAATGGAGAAACCTCTTTTATCTGTAGTTCTTGAATATACACGTGGTAATCAAACGCGTGCTGCAGAAATTCTTGGACTCAACCGTGGCACTTTACGTAAAAAGTTAAAAGCTCACGGTTTAATGAGTGAATAAATGATAAAATGCTCACGACGTCGTGGGCATTTTTTTATGCTTATTGGTTTTAATCCGTAGACTTGAAATTGTTGAATTAAACATCATGACTATTAAACGTGCTTTGATTTCTGTATCTGATAAGACAGGAATTGTCGAATTTGCTCAAAACCTTGCAGCTCTAGGGGTAGAACTATTATCTACAGGCGGCACATATAAGTTGCTTAAAGATAATAATATCGCGGTTGTAGAAGTATCTGAACATACTGGCTTCCCTGAAATGATGGATGGTCGTGTTAAGACCTTACATCCAAAAATTCATGGCGGTATTCTTGCTCGTCGTGGTTTAGATGAAGCAGTTATGGAAGAACACAACATCGATCCGATTGATCTTGTTGTTGTAAACCTTTATCCATTTGCTGCAACTGTTGCAAAACCTGACTGTACTCTTCCTGATGCAATCGAAAATATCGACATCGGTGGTCCTACAATGGTTCGTGCAGCTGCTAAAAACCATGCTTCAGTAGGTATTGTAGTTAATGCTTCTGATTACGACACTGTAATTAATGAATTAAAAACTGCTGGTTCACTTTCTTATGAAACGCGTTTTGATTTAGCAGTTAAAGCATTTGAACATACAGCTCAATACGACGGCATGATCGCTTCTTACTTAGGCGCTCGCGTTGGTAAGACCGAAGGTGAAGCTGACTTATTCCCTCGTACATTCAATACTCAATTGAACAAAGCACAAGATTTACGTTACGGTGAAAACCCACATCAATCGGCTGCTTTCTATGTCGAAGCTAATGCAAAAGAAGCATCAGTTTCTACTGCAAAACAGTTACAAGGCAAAGAATTGTCTTATAACAACATTGCAGATACAGATGCTGCACTTGAATGTGTTAAATCATTCGCAAAACCTGCTTGTGTCATCGTGAAACATGCTAACCCTTGTGGTGTTGCGGTTTCTTTAGACGGCATTAAAGCTGCTTATGATTTAGCTTATGCAACTGATCCAGAATCTGCTTTTGGCGGTATTATTGCATTCAACCGTGAATTAGACGTTGCAACTGCTCAAGCAATTGTAGAGCGTCAATTCGTTGAAGTAATTATTGCTCCAAGTATTGCTGATGGCGTACTTGAAGTAACTGGCGCTAAGAAAAATGTGCGTGTTTTAGTATGTGGTGAGTTACCTGCAATTGATGCACGTGCACCGCAACTCGACTATAAACGCGTAAATGGTGGCTTACTTGTTCAAGATCAAGACTTGGGCATGATCACTAAAGATGATCTTAAAGTAGTTACTAAACGTGCGCCAACTGAACAAGAAATTGATGATCTTATCTTTGCTTGGAAAGTTGCAAAATATGTAAAATCAAACGCAATTGTTTATGCTAAAAACCGCCAAACTATTGGTGTAGGTGCAGGTCAAATGAGTCGCGTTAACTCAGCACGTATTGCTGCCATTAAAGCTGAACATGCTGGTTTGGTTGTTGAAGGTGCTGTAATGGCTTCTGATGCATTCTTCCCGTTCCGTGACGGCATTGATAATGCTGCTAAAGCTGGCATTAAATGCATCATTCAACCAGGTGGTTCTATGCGTGATGAAGAAGTAATCGCTGCAGCAGACGAAGCTGGTATTGCAATGGTGTTCACTGGTATGCGCCATTTCCGCCACTAATTTAAATTTAGTCCTCCCTAACCCTCCTTTCATTCAGGAGGGTTTTCCACAATAATGGAGCTAAACTCCACCTTGAGGAATAGAGGGGGATGAAAAGGATTAAAGTTAAGGAACAAATTAAAAATGAATATTTTAGTTTTAGGTAGTGGTGGTCGTGAACATGCTTTGGCATGGAAAATCGCGCAAGATACCAAAGTTACTCAAGTTTTCGTTGCACCGGGAAATGCGGGAACTGCAACTGAAGACAAATGCGTTAATGTTCAGCTTGATATTTTAGACAATCCTGCAATTATCGCTTTTGCTAAAGAAAATAATGTTGAACTTATTATTGTTGGTCCAGAAGCACCTTTAGTGAATGGTGTGGTAGATGCTGCTCGCGAAGCAGGTCTAAAAATTTGGGGACCAACTCAATATGCTGCGCAGCTTGAAGGCTCAAAGGCATTTGCTAAACATTTTTTAAAGCGTCATAACATTCCAACTGCTTTTTACGAAGTATTTACGGAAGTTGATGCAGCTAAAGCTTATGTTGAAAAAAATGGTGCACCAATTGTAATTAAGGCAGACGGTCTTGCTGCTGGTAAAGGTGTAATCGTTGCAATGACCAACGAAGAAGCTTTTGCAGCAATTGATGACATGCTTGCAGGCAACAAATTCGGTGATGCTGGTTCACGTGTTGTAATTGAACAGTTCCTTGCAGGTGAAGAAGCTTCTTTCATTTGTATGATTGATGGTAAAAACATTTTACCAATGGCAACTTCACAAGATCACAAGCGTATTTTTGAAGGTGACCAAGGTCCTAATACTGGCGGTATGGGTGCTTACTCTCCTGCTCCGGTGGTAACTTCTGACATTTTCGAACGTGTTATGACCGAAATCATGCGTCCAACTGTTGAAGGTATGGCTGCTGACGGACATGTCTACACTGGTTTCTTATATGCTGGCTTAATGATTGATGAACAAGGTCAACCCCGTGTGATCGAGTTCAACTGTCGTTTTGGTGATCCTGAAACTCAGCCAATCATGATGCGCTTAAAGTCATCTCTTGTTGAATTGGTAGAAGCTGGTATTGCTGGCAATTTACCAAAAGAAGCTGAATGGGATGAGCGTAAGTCAATCGGTATCGTACTTGCAGCCGAAGGCTATCCTGATAGCGTACGCAAAGGTGATGTAATTTCAGGTATTGGACAATCACCTGAAGATACTAAAATTTTCCACGCAGGCACTGCAACTCGTGAAGATGGTCACATCGTGACTTCTGGTGGTCGAGTTCTTTGTGTAACTGCGCTAGGCGACAGCGTGCTTGAAGCACAAATTAATGCACTTGAAGTATGCGGACAAGTGACCTTTACTGGTATGCAATATCGTAGTGACATTGGCTATCGCGCAATTGCACGAGAAAAAGCTGAGTAAAAAACTCTCAACTGATAAAAAGCCGTCTATTACAGAGGGCTTTTTATATTTCATTCTTATTTATCAGAAAATCTTATATAAACCCCAGTTTTTATTCACTTCCAATCAATAAGATCGAAACATGTCCACTATATTGAATATGTTTTTATTGATATGATTAGATAAAGCGTTGGAACTTTCCACAAAGTTATTGTGCCTTTAAATATTAAGGTTCATCATCTAATTCTGTTAGGGATAATAGTTATTTTTAACATTGAATACTTTTAGAAATCGCTTAAAGACTGTCAACTTATGATAGAACTGTTGTGAAAATAGTTTTATTGAGTACAGATCAAAAACGATAAAATAAGTATCTGAGGAATTAGAAAAGAGCTAAAAGTTATAACTTTTAGCATTCAAAACTTTGTGACGTGACAACAAAACTCATTCTCTTTTCTAGAGAGCCAACTAAATAGTTGATATCTCTCTTAATCAGGACTTTTTTTACATGAAAAAGCTGATCAGTCTTTTTTTAAGCGTGTCTGTACTATTACTTGCAGCTTGCGGTAAACAACAAAGTGAACCACAAGCTGGAAAGAGTGGTGATTCATCACAACCTCAAACTGTGGTTATTGCCTCAACTGGTTCTGACGCTGATATCTGGCGTTATATTTCGACTTTACCAGAAACTAAAGCTGCTGGTGTTAAGCTTGAGGTGAAAAATTTCACTGATTATGTTGCAATGAATACAGCTGTAGCAAATAAAGAAGTCGACTTAAATGCATTCCAATCTTATGCATATTTGGTGGCTTTCAATGCATCAAATAAAGATAAAATTGCTCCAGTTGCTACAACTTATCTTGAGCCAATGGGGATCTACTCAAGTAAACATAAAAAAGTAGAAGAATTCCAACAAGGTGCAAGCATTGCAATTCCTAATGATGCTGCGAATGAAGCTCGTGCATTATTGTTATTACAAAGTGCTGGCTTAATTAAACTTAAAGCAGACTTCGACCCTGCTAAAGGCACACCAAGCGATATTATCGATAACAGTAAAAAAATTGATATCAAACCAATCCAAATGGCGACAGCTGTACGCGTAAAAGATGAAGTTGATGCAATTGTTTTGGGTAATACGTTAGCTTTAGAAGGTGGTTTAAACGTACTTAAAGATTCTATCTACTATGAACCTGTTGACCAAAGCACTAAACTGAATGTAAACATCCTTGCAACAGCTGAATCTCGCAAAGATGACCCAATTCTTCAGAAAGTTGGTCAGCTATACCACACTGAAGCTGTTAAAAAATACGTTGAACAACACTTTGGTGGTACAAAAGTTGACGTGAATCAGCCAATCAGCTACCTCACGGAAGCTAAATAGTAATATAATAGCTGCAACGCGAAACAGGCAAAGACTCTTTGCCTGTTTTTTCTTTTTAGCATAGTTTTTGACGACATGATTCAATTTAAAAACATTTCAAAGCACTATCAGCTTAAAGGCCAAACCATACGAGCTCTGGACCAAATTAATTTGGAAATTCCTGAAGGGAGTATTTTTGGCATTATTGGCTATAGTGGTGCAGGTAAAAGTACTTTAATCCGCCTGATTAACTTACTTGAACGACCAAATGAAGGTCAGGTTATCATTAATCAAAAGGACTTCACTGCTTTGGATGCGCGTTCATTACGTCAGGAACGTGCAAATATTGGTATGATTTTTCAGCACTTCAATTTGCTACAAACCAAAACGGTTGCTGAAAATATCGAAATGCCAATGCGTCTGCTGAATTACAATAAAGCAGAACGTGAAAAGCGCTTAAATGAGTTATTGGAGTTCATTGATCTTAAGCATAAAAAAGATGCTTATCCTGATGAACTTTCTGGCGGCCAAAAGCAACGTGTCGGTATTGCTCGTGCTTTGGCAAATCATCCAAAAATTCTTTTGTGTGATGAAGCAACCTCTGCCCTAGACCCGCAAACAACCAAGTCTGTTTTAGAGTTACTCAAGAAAATCAATCAAGAGCAAAAAATCACAATCGTTATGGTGACCCATGAAATGGATGTCATTGAAACTGTTTGTGATCATGTAGCTGTGATGGAAGCTGGTAAAGTCATTGAACAAGGTTCAACGATTGATATCTTTAGTAATCCTCAACATCCGACGACTAAAAACTTTATTCAAACTGTGTTACATCAACAGTTGCCTGTAAATATTTTAAATCAACTCGAGAATCAGCATCACCATAGCATCTACTGTTTACAGTTTTTGGGCCGTTCTGCTCAAGAACCTGTAATTCAGTCACTGATTAAACAATTTGATATTAGTTTAAATATCTTATTCGCTAACATGACTGAAATTAACGGTACTGTCATTGGTCAAATGTTTGTACAGCTTCTAGGTGAGCCTCAGTTGATTAAACAGGCTATCGAGTTTTTAGAGAAAAATGAAGTGAGTGTAGTTCAATCAGGAGATCAAGTATGAGAGATTTAATCGTACAGTGGTTAACTGAACTAACTCAACCTTTCTGGCACAGTTCCCTTTCAATTGACCAGTTTGTAACAGCTCTACAAGAAACATTTCACATGGTGTTTTTTGCGCTGTTATTTGGTGGTATTTGGGGTTTCATTCAAGGGGTTATCTTGCTTGTAACTCGCCCAGAAGGTATTTTGCCAAATAGATTCGTCTATCATTTACTCAACCCGATTGTAAATGCGTTACGCTCTCTCCCATTTATTATTTTACTTATTGCAGTGATTCCTCTTACCAAGTTATTGGTAGGTACTTCAATTGGTACGTGGGCAGCGATCGTTCCTTTAACAATTTACGTTGGTCCATATATGGGACGTCTGATTGAAACTTCCCTACTCGAAGTAAATGAAGGAATTATTGAATCTGCTCAGGCGATGGGTGCTACACCTTGGCAAATTATTTACCGCTTTATTTTGCCAGAAGCACGCAGTTCACTCATTCTAAATCTCACAACAGCCACAATCAGTTTGATTGGTGCAACAGCAATGGCTGGTGCAGTGGGCGCAGGTGGTATTGGTGACTTAGCAATCTCTTATGGTTACCAACGTTTTGATACAAGCGTTGTAATTTTAACAGTAATTGTTCTATTGCTCTTAGTACAGATTGTACAGACGCTAGGTAACTGGCTCTCTAAGATCCGTTAAATTACTCATATAAAAAGCTCCCTAAATGGGGGCTTTTTTGTTTTACATACATCATTTTCATAAAAAGGTTGAGTGAGTGGCTTAATACCATTTTCTGTTATTATCAAAAACAGCGATTACTTACTCTTTGGATTTGGTTTTAGGATAAAACAATGCGTTATAGAATTCATTTTATTGATGTACAGAATGCCCTCCAAAACTATATCTGGATTTTAGAAGATACTGAAACCCAAGAGGCTGTTGCAGTTGATCCAACAGAAGCTGATCTTGTGACTCAATTTTGTCAAAATTATCAACTCACTTTAAAACAAATCTGGCTCACTCATTGGCATAAAGACCATATCGGTGGTGTAGCGGATTTAACGGCTGGCCAAAATATTACTGTCTATGGTCCACGTGATGAGCTCTCAAAAATTCCGGGAATTACTCACCCCTTACAACATGACGATCATTTAAAATTTAATGATTTAAAAGTAGAGATTATCGCGACCCCAGGTCACACCTTAGGGCACATTGTGTATTTTATTGAAGAGTTAGAAGCTGTATTCTGCGGTGACACTTTGTTTGCAATGGGATGTGGACGATTATTTGAAGGTACGGCTGAACAAATGTATCACTCACTTAGTCGTTTAGCAGCGCTACCAACACAAACCAAAGTTTATTGTACGCATGAATACACGCTTTCAAATGCCGAATTTGCCTTAACGGTAGAGCCGCATAACCACGCCTTATCTGAACGAGCTGAAGAAGTTCGTGAGCTACGTAAACAAGGATCAATCACCCTTCCGAGTACGATTGAACTAGAATTAGCCACCAATCCTTTTCTTCGTGCAGAAAGTGCTGAAGACTTTGCTCATTTACGTGCACTTAAAGATAACTTTTAAAGGTAAAGCTTCTCCTTTTAAGAGATACAGTTTCATTTTAAGAACTGTATCTTTTTGCATAGCGCACGTTGATCGTAATTATTTTTTACATTTACTTTCTTCATATTTATTCATCTTTTTAAAAATTCCCTCAAATTTATATTTTCTTAAAAACACGCCAATAAACAACTCATTAAGTAAAAAGTTTTTATTTTTTAGTTACATAACACCACCATATTTTTATAAAAATGAAAACTGTTCTTTCTCTATCTTACTTTTTTTACAAGTTGCAAAATAAAACAAAGTTTTCCCCCTTTAAAAAATCTAATTAAAACCCTATTAATAAATAAGATGTAATGCCACGGATAGAAGGAGTTCTCACGTGAAAAAGGTTGTTAAAGCTAAAAATTTGATTGCGTTTCGTATTTGGTTAGAAAAGTTAGGGTATTCAGTTAAAAATCTTGCTGATGGAAAAGGTTTTACTTTTAGTTTTAAAAAAGAATATGGTTTAGTGACCTGTGATTTAGCAGGTAATTCATTAGCGATGCAATTAGGTGAAGAGTTTGAGGATCACTTAAAAGCATAATTTTTTACGACTCGATTTACAGTATTGTCTTTTTGAAAGATAAGTAATATTGCAGAACTTTAGAATGGTTTAATTAAAATATATTGTTAGATATTAAACAAAAAATCTGTAGCGGGGCTACTCTCCCAAATTGCCCTCAGCTACAGATTTTTTTATAAGATTATTCTGCTTTAGGGTTCTTTAAAGCTTTATCTAAAAGATCTTTATCTAAAGCTTTATCCCATCGTGCTACAACAATTGTTGCGCAAGCATTACCAACTAAATTTGTTAATGCACGGCACTCAGACATAAAACGGTCAATACCAAGAATTAAAGCCATACCTGCTACAGGAACCGCCGGTACAACCGATAGAGTTGCAGCCAGAGTAATAAAGCCTGCGCCAGTCACCCCTGCTGCACCTTTAGAACTTACCATTGCCACAAGAAGCAATGCAATTTGTTCACTAATTGATAAGTCAACATTACACGCTTGTGCGATGAATAGAGCCGCCATAGTCATGTAGATATTTGTACCATCGAGGTTAAATGAATAACCTGTCGGAATCACCAAACCTACCACCGATTTTTCACAACCTGCTTTTTGCATTTTATCCATTAAAGATGGTAAAGCTGCTTCAGAAGAACTTGTTCCTAAAACTAACCAAAGTTCATCTTTGATATAACGGATTAAATGAATAATTGAGAAGCCATTGTAACGGGCTACGGCTCCTAAAATCACTATGACAAACAATACCGCTGTAATATAGAACGTCATAATTAATAGTAATAAATTACCAATTGATTCGATTCCATACGCACCGATGGTAAAAGCCATTGCACCAAAAGCACCGATTGGAGCAAGCTTCATTAACATACCAACAAGGTAAAAAACTGGAGCTGTTAAGTTATTTAAGAAGTCGGTAATTGGACGTGCACGGTCACCCAATGCAGCCAAAGAAATACCAAATAATACCGCCACAAACAGAACCTGCAAAATCTCGCCACCTGCCAGAGGGCTAACTAGAGTTTGCGGGATAATATTCATGAAGAAGTCAGTAATATTTGTTGCATGTGCCTTTTCAACGTAAGTATTTACTTTGTCGTTGACTAAGGTAGCGGGGTCAATATTAAGACCTTTACCTGGTTGGATAATATTTGCCACAATCATACCAACCACAAGCGCCAAGCTTGAGAAGGTAAGGAAATAAAGCATAGCTTTACCAGTTACACGGCCGACTCGGCTCATGTTTGTCATACTGGCAATGCCTGTAACAACTGTTAAAAAGATGACGGGAGCAATAATCATTTTAACGATCTTGATGAATGCATCACCAAGCGGTTTTAAACTTTCGCCAAGTTCTGGGTAAAAATGACCAATTAAAATGCCCAAAATAATTGCAAAGATGACCTGTACATACAAAATTTGGTGAAACTTCTGTTTTTTCTGTACCGTTTCTTGGTCAAGGGTATTGAAATCCATTATCTAAATACCTTTTCGATGGGGATAAAAAAATAAAATATAAAGCGTGCACCACAAGCTGCTTTATCAAGGAAAAGCCATTGTAAAGAATAAAAAACGGCCTGTGTTATAAATTTAAAAAATGACAAATTGAATAATCATGCAATAAATTATATAAAATCATTTTAATTTTCTAATTTTAAAAAATAAAAAAACAACCAAAATTCACTATAAAGCATTATTTAATCTTAATATTTTAAGTAAAAACATGCACAAAAATGGCTGTAGAAGTTTAATTATCTCATACCAGCACAACATTTATTAAATAAATGATTTTATAAAAAACATGTAAATTATAAATTATGAAAATTTAGTTTAAAAATAATAAGAAAAATTGATATATAATTTTTTAACAAGATAAAGTGTCTCGTTCTTGTTAAAAAATTACACTAATAGGCTTTGATAATTAATTCAAATTAGGGGGTGTTAAATAACCGTTCCAATAAAATATGGACATAATCTAAACTTAATGTACGTTCAGTGAATAAGATGCGAAATAGCATAGGGGCAATCACAGCTTCGATAATTTCTTCATTATTTATAGTGGGTTCATTACGCGATTTAGCTCTGGCTTGAATAATATCAAGTTGTTGAATAATTAAGGCTTCACATTTTCTCGCATTTGAAGCGTCGGCTGTATATAGCACATCACGTAATAATGTTTGACCAACTTCAGAAGAATACTCCTCAAAATATTGTTCAATCCATGCAGTGATATCCAGCTGAAATGAACCTAAATCTTTTGGTTCCATATCAGGTTTAAGTTCATTTAGGGCTACATCTGAAAATAGCTGATTAATATCGCCCCAACGGCGGTAAATTGTCGAAGGTGTTACTCCTGCCTCATGAGCGATCATAGGTATGGTAATCTGGCTTTGCTCTAAGGTTTTTTGAAGCTCTTTTACCGCTTGGTGCACCGCAGTTTGAATTCTTTCACTACGACCGCCAGGACGTAAGCCAGTAACAACTTTTGCCATTTATAAACTCTGTAAAGGGATCAAAAAATTTATAAATATTTATATCTATATACAAAATACACTAAAGCTAAGGATTTGCTTTAGTGTGAAAATAATGTATAAAAGCTAAATATTCGCTTTTATGTTATTCATCTTATATGAACAATTCAAGTTCAAAACGGTCTGGATCAGTTTTTCAGTTAGATAGTGCAAGTGCATTAACACTCAATACAATCACGCTTATGACTTTTATGGCGGCGTCTAGTGCACCGACTCCACTTTATCGTCTATACCAACAGCTTTGGCAATTTTCACCTGTCACTTTGACTTTAATTTTTGCAACTTATGCTTTTACTCTGCTGGGTTCATTACTGATTATTGGTTCTTTGTCTGACTATATTGGACGTCGTCCTGTCATTATTGCAGCCATTTTTCTGCAAATTATTTCGATGAGCTTTTTCTTATTTGCTTCAGATGTTTCGATGTTATTTATTGCACGGGGCTTACAAGGAATCGCAACAGGGCTTGCTGTCTCGGCTATAGGCGCAGCAATTTTAGATTTTAGTAAGCTTCAGGGTTCGCTTATTAATAGTATCGCACCAATGGTCGGCATGGCTGTTGGTATATTTCTAACTTGTTCTATTTTGCAATTCTCTGCCCAACCATTACAGCTTGTTTTTGAATTTTTATGTCTTCTTCTTATTTGTGAACTCATTTTAAGTTTTTTTACTCCTGAAACAGCCCAAAAAAGATCGGGTGCACTTGTCTCTTTAAAACCCAATATGGCTATTCCGCCACAAACAAAAAGTGCTTTATTGAGTATTAGTCCAATTAATATTGCTCTTTGGATGGTCAGTGGTTTTTTCTTATCACTTATGCCCTCTTTACTGGCAAAAATTTTCCATACTTCATCAGCATGGCTAAACGGTATTATGTTTATGGCGCTAGCACTCTCAGGTGCGGTAGGTATATTGACGCTTAGAAAGTCGACAAATTACCGTATTTTATTAACAGGTACTCTTTCAATTGCTATTGGTTCAACTGTTTTATTTTTAGCAATTAATCTTACAAGTGCAGTAGTTTTATTTCTCGGTTCTATTATTACTGGAGTTGGTTTTGGTACAGCTTTTATGGGCGCAATCCGCACAGTAATGCCTCTAGCTTTACCAGAAGAACGTGCAGGTCTTATGGCTGCATTTTTTGTTGAAAGTTACTTGGCATTTAGTATTCCTGCAATTTTAGCTGGTTATTTTGTTGGGAAAATTGGGCTGATGAGTACAGCAAATAGTTATATTTGTTTTATTATTCTACTATCGTTTGTCGCACTTCTTCTGATTTTTAAAAACTTTAAAAGTAAATAAGGATTAAAAGACAGCCTCTATTGAGGCTATTTTTTATAGATGCTCTTTAAATTCTATTAAAAAGTATCTGCTACATACATACGTACCATCTCGCCTTCCTCATCCTTTACCAACATTAAAAACCGCCAACCACATTTTTCATAAAACTCGGTATGGTCTGTTATTAAATAAAGTGTTTGGATGCCCTGATTACTCAAGTCTTCACGTATAAAATCTAAAATGTGCTTTGCAATATTTTGGTTTCGATAGTTCTCTTCTACAAATAAAGCACATAAGTTTGGTGTTAAATCTTTACGCTCATGGAAGTCATTATCAATGACTCCTGCTCCAGCAATTAAATGCTTATCTTCATTTAAAACAATGTACCACTGTGGAATAGCATGCTTTTGATCAATGGAAATCTGAATGCTATCAAGATAGGCTTCCACAGGGATTTGCCATTTTTCAGAAAACCACTCTGCAGCCATTTCTTTGTATTGAGGGTAATCAGATAACCGTAATATTTGCATAAAATAAACCTATTTTGTCCAACCTTTTTAAGGTTGAGTCACTGAACTACTAATGGATTGCTGGGTTGGACTCTCATAAGTTGTCTCTGCAACTGGCGAAACGCGCCAAATCGTATTGCCCACATCATCTGCAACTAACACAGCACCTGAGAAATCAATTGCTACACCTACAGGACGACCATACGCTTTACCTTTATCGCTGAGGAATCCTGTTAAAATATCTTGCGGTGGACCTGAGGGCTGACCACTTCTAAATGGTACAAAAATGACTTTATAACCACTGTGAGGTTTACGGTTCCAAGAACCATGCTGACCGATCAATGCCCCACCTCTAAATTGTGGCATCAGTTCGGCTGCATAAAATGCGAGACCTAAAGAAGCCGTATGGTTACCTAGTGCATAGTCGGGTTTAATTGCACGAGCAATCATTTCAGGATTTTGCGGTTTTACTCGCACATCTACATGTTGACCATAGTAGCTATAAGGCCAACCATAAAAAGCACCGTCTTGAACCGAAGTCATATAATCGGGTACTAGGTCACTACCTATTTCATCGCGCTCATTAACCACCGTCCAAAGTTTACCGCTTTGAGGTTGCCAAGCCATACCATTTGGATTACGTAGGCCTGTTGCAAATGGGCGAGACTGACCACTTGCAATATCAAACTCTGTAATTTGTGCACGACCTTTTTCTTGATCTAAACCATTTTCAGCAACATTACTGTTAGAACCGACACTAATGTAGAGCTTTGTACCTTCGCGATTGGCAATTACATTTTTTGTCCAATGATGGTTTAAGGCACCACCCGGTAAGTCCAATACTTTAGTTCCACTGGCCGTAATTTGAGTTTCACCTTCCTGATAAGGAAAACGCACCAGTGCATCTGTATTGGCGATATATAAGTTATTACCTACCAATGCCATACCAAATGGAGAATTTAAGTTTTTAAGGAATACCGTTTTCTGGTCAGCGACCCCATCTCCATTAGTGTCACGAAGTAAACTAATACGGTTTGCGCTCGGATGAGATGAGCCTGCACGTCTCATCACAAAAGTCATGATTTTACCTTTAATACCTGTGCTGTCTTCCGGTTTAGGTGGAGCATCTGTTTCAGCAACCAATACATCGCCATTTGGTAATACATAAAGCCAACGCGGGTGCTCAAGTCCTTTGGCGAAGGCTTTGACCTTTAAACCTTCTGCTGGAGTTGGCATAGCGCCATTTGGCCAGCCCTCTGCTGGGGCTATATTAACGGTCGGTAATAAGCTCGATTTAGGCTCAGGAAGTTTTGGTTCTGGACCATAACTCTCGGCAATCGGATATTGAGATGATGATGCACATCCTGCAAGTACACATACAACCGTAATGCCTAAAGTTGGCTTCAAAAAATCGTTAAGCATCTTTTATCTCCATTTTATTTATTCGCAATAAATACAGGTTAATGCTTTAGAAGAGAGACTTATAGTTGATTTATTTAACTGTGCTAAGCATTACAGACCGTATTTTCAAAAATCTAATACATAACTGAGTATTTATTAGGCACTTAATTTACTATCTTCATTAACTATCAATTAAAACTTGGTCCCAGAACTATTGTTTAAAGTATTTAAAAAGCTCTCTTTATCTTTGGGCGAGATCATTACTGTAGCCATTCTTCCATCTTTCATATAATAAATTTTAAGTCGATCTAGCGATAATGCTGGAGAAGAAAGTGGATTATGGGTAGGTTCTATTTGAGTAATATCATTGATATTAATTTTCCATCGAAATACCAAGCTCTTAATGATTAATGTGTTGTTTTCTACTACGTAATACGTGTTAAAAACCGGAAGCCAAATAACCAAAATGACTAAACTATAAATGAAGAGGTGCTGAAAATTTGAAGCTAAAGAATAATGATGATTTGCTTCATAAATTTTCATAAGGATATTGCCAGTGATCACAACAAATATTAATAAAAGCCACCAATCAATTTTTGATCTAAATTTCAAAGTTATCCTCCACGTATAAATATCATTTATAACGAGTCTTTCTATATTTTTTATAAAATAATTGAACTAAAAATTAGCTTTAAATGTTAATGATACAAAATCTCGATCATCTATCGTGCTAAACTCATTAGAACCAAAAAAGTTATTATAGGCAATCTCTGTTGTATATTTTTGCTGATAAGTCATAGATAAAGCCGCAGTTACACTCATTTGCCCTTTTTGAAAGTTTTGGCTATATCCATAAACATCGTGTCTAAAACTAAGACTTGGCGTAATCACGGTAGAAGGTAAAATATCTTGGTAATTTAATGCTCCACGTAATCGGTAACCAAATGACCATTCATTAAAAAAACCGTTTTTATTACAAAAGCGTTCATTTAAATTGTCTATTTCTGCATTGGTAAGATGAGCTGTACCATACGGCGTACATTTAAACTCACCTGTTTCAGGATTATAAGCACCTGTTGAAAGCTCACTACGGCCAAATGCACCTGTCCGACCAATCCGATGATTACCAATATCCGCAATATGGTTTAAGGCAAACTCTGTAGACCATGTCAGCGAATTTGCCCCCCAAATATTCAATATGCTATCAGTTGCTCCAACCGAAAATTGTGTTACAGGTAAGCGTACATATCCTTGAATATATTGACCCAATCCAACAGTTTTTTCTGGCGGCGCAAATGGTGTTCCTTCCGATAGCACTTGAGCATAGACAATGTCTGTGCCGTTTAGTTGCAAAGGTTGATTAGGTTTGTGGGTTAACTCACTAAAAACGTTTGTTGTTCCAACTTTACCAGTCAAACTTAATCCAAACATTTTGATATTTTCAGGATAGATAGAAAAATAACTCGCGCTATTAAAATGTTCGGGTCCTGCAGCTGTTACGGCCGTTCCATCAAAGTTTGCATTACGGCTATGGTAATTCGCATAGTAAATACCTAACTCAGCATTATTTAAACTGGGTAATGTCTGTTTTAAAGCAATACCATATTGGCCGTTATCCTTTGCTTTTCTACTTTCTGCACGTGGAATATAGGTACGTAAACGAATTGCGGTATCCGATAATTTATCTCCACCTCCAGCAATCAGAACTGGACCTGCATTTTCGGGCACAAAGTCTGAAATCTCAAAGAAAGTTCCGTTACCATCAACAACTGAAGGTCTAAATTTAAATTGATAGAACCCTTCTATTTTCAAATTTTTATTAATGCTTGTGTCGAATGAAAACATTTCGGTTGGAATGATTCTTTCTTTTGCATCACCACCCGGTCGGTTAATTGCAGCAAAATCAAAAGCACTCACCGAATTTAAACCGTTTTGAAAAAACTGAGATTTCCCCCAATTTAAAGTCTGTTTGCCTAATTTTAAATTGATGCTTTTTCCATCGTCTGATTCAAAATCTTTCCATATATAGGCATTCCATAAATCGATACCTTTGAACTTTGCGAGCCTTGGCCACGCTGAATCATTAAAAGGTTTAAAGTCTCCTTGCCCTGTCTCATAGGCATGGTCATACCAGTATTTAGTGCTAATAACCGCACCCTGCTGTTTTCCATTTAGCTTAACTTCAGTTATGCCTCTGATGATCTGTGAAATGGCATCATATTTACTAAAATTCATACGCCCATCATCACCATTTACATCAATGCTAGCGCCTTGTTTGCCTATTTCGTTTGTATCTGGCCGATAAAGTAATGAAACGGATGGATCTTGCGTACTCCAACTGGCTCCTAAGCTTAATGTCGTTTTTGTATTAACCTTCCAGTCTTTATCAATATCAAAACTGGCTGTATTTGCTTTAGACATAAATAAAATTAGGCTTAATGAAACACCTATTTTTTGAATATATAAAACGTGATTATTTCTTTGTTTTAAATAGACGTAATGACCCATCATATTATCTCCCTATAAATATGATTTTTTTATTTATTGCTTATTACTCAAAGCCATCCATTGGCTTTTAAATGGTTTACATAAGCAGGTATTTTTGTACTAGACAGGTTGTTCGACCTGATCTAATTGTTGAATGAATTGTTCAGCTAAAGGCCAATAGCCAAAGCCAGATGCAGGGTTTAAATGTCCTACTTCACCCAAATTTACGAGTTGACTACCCCACTTTTCTGCCATTTCACTTACAGCTTCATAACGAGCTAAATGGTCATTGGTGCTTGCAACCAAAATGCTGGGAAAAGGTAGTTCTTGATCTGGTAAAGGACTCCACCCTTCTTGATGAAGTACAGTTGAGCTTGGATAATTTTCTGGCCAGCTTTCGTTTAAGTCAGGTGGAGCCACAAGTAGAGCTCCTTGAATTGGTCTTTGATATTTTGCAACCCAGTGTATTGTCATCAGCACGCCTGCGCTGTGTGCAACCAAAATGACAGGCCCTTGTATTTGTTCGAGTTGTGCCTGAATAGCAGCAACTCTATTTTCACAATTGAGTTTATTGGTTTGCACAGGTGGTACAGAGCGAACCTTTGCTAGCTTTGTTTCTAAGATTGTTTGCCAATGCTCGGGAACATGATCGCGTAACCCCGGAATAATTAAAATTGTTGCTTTGGTTTGTATTTTTTTCATTTCAACGCCTGTGAATTTTGCCATCTAGGATGCATAAGAATTTTTATAAAACTCCACTCACAATAAAGGCTCATTTCAGTTAATGGTGTACATAAGACGTCACGGACTTTTCATTTGACGACACATTTTTTTAAAATTTCGTAAATTAATTAAAATAGTTTTTGTAATTACAATTTAATATAAAGAATAGATTTTAAAATTGATTCGACATCATGATTAGGCGCTTAAATAAAAGCTTTTGTAATGTGGATATTTTAGTTATAACTAGATATGAGCTGTAAGGAATATGGCTGATTAAGAACAGGAGATAATAAAATGGTGCCTCTTGCGCATACCGCCTCTTTAAAAAATTATTTGGCAGTTGCTCAGCAATTAGATCTAAATCCCTACCATTTATTATCACGTGTTGGGCTTAGCCAAACTCAATTGAATGATCTTAAACAACGTATTCCTGTAGATAAAGCCATTACCTTGCTTGAAGACTCAGCCCAAATGAGTAATTGCGATGTTTTCGGTTTACATATGGCAGAGCAACGCGAAATCGCGGATTTTGGTGAACTGAGCTTATTATTAAGCTACCAATATACCTTGAGAGAAGCGCTACAAACGATTGTTCGTTATAGGAATTTACTCAATAACTCACTTGAAATATATATAGAAGAAATTGACGATACAGTAGTTATTCGAGAAGAAGTTGTGACAACAACTTGCGGATATAGTCGCCAAGCGACGGAACTTGCTTTAGGAATCACCCATCGTTTTTGTGCAGCACTCATGATGCAAAAATGGCGGCCGTTAAGTGTACACTTCACTCATAACTCGCCTAGTGATTTAACTTTGCATCGGCGGATTTTTGGCTGTGCACTAGAGTTTGGCAGTGACTTTAATGGCATTGTTTGTACAGCAGCCGAACTTGATACAACAAACCCTCAAGCAAATCTGGCGATGGCTAACCATGCACAGCGTTATTTAGATATTTTGCAGAATAGTAATGAATCGACCATGATTTTTGATATTCGTAAAAGTATTTATCTTCTTTTGCCAATGGGCCGCGCTACGATTGATCAAGTCGCTCAAACACATGGTATTCACGTGCGGACTTTACAGCGTCGATTAGAAGAAGCTCAGACGAGTTTTAGTGATTTAATGAATGAAGTACGCAAAGATCTCGTATTTCGTTATTTAAAAAATCTAAATTATTCACTTGCTCAAGTGTCTGATATTTTAGGTTACTCAATGCCGAGTTCTTTTACCCGTTGGTTCATTAGCCAATTTGGTATGTCACCGAATATGTGGCGTAGTCACAATAAAGCCCTGCTCAATTAATTTCTCTTTATTTGACACCCCATGAAGTCATTTAAAATGTAAGGAAGCTGTGGAGAACCACTCTATAGCTTCCTTAAAAATCTAATTTTTGAAATTAAAACCACAAGCGCATAAGCCCAAGAACCAATACCACTAAAAAGATGCTTTCGCCGATCATTAAAAGAATCGGTTTAATGCCGACAGATGCTAATTCTTTTAACTGAGTTTTCATTCCTAAAGCACTAATTGCGATAACTAAAAACCAGCGTGATAAATCATTAATTCCATTTTGAACCATTGTTGGCACCCATCCTGTACTGTTAATACAAGCGAGTAGTAGAAAGCCAATGGCAAACCAAGGCAGCAATGGTGGCCGCTCTCCTGTTGAATCTGCTCCTTGCATACGGGTAATCATGGCTGCACAAACGATTACTGGAAGCAGCATTGCCACACGCATGAGCTTAACTACAGTCGCCGTATCGCCTGTTTGAGTAGACATGCTATAACCAGCGCCGACCACTTGCGCCACATCGTGAATCGTAGCACCAAGAAACACACCAGCCGCTTGTGGCGATAACTCTAGCCACTTCGCGATCATCGGATAGACGATCATTGCAAAGGTTGAAAGTGCCGACACGCCAATCACGGTAAACAAAGTCGCCTTTTCTTTTTGCGGATGATTTGGAAAAGCAGCGGATAGCGCCAGTGCGGCTGAGGCACCGCAGATTGCCGTTGATCCACCAGTGAGCATGCCAAATAGTTTTTGGAAGCCTAAAATTTTAGCGGCAATAACAGAAACTGTAATTGTGACAACAACCAAAGTGACAACTAACGCAACTGGTTGCCAACCTAGTGCGGTAATTTGTCCTAAAGTTATACGCATACCGAGTAACGCGATGCCCATCCGCAGCACACTACGTGCGGTAAACTCGATACCTGCCTTACATTTACTTTCAGCCGCTAAAAAATTCACGCTCATGCCGAGCAGTAGTGCAAATAGCATAACTGGCGCGCCATAGTGCTCTGATAAAAAACAGGCAGCCGCTGCAACGACCGAACTGACCACAAAACCTGGTGCTAATTCTCTTGTACGCTGGGAAAAATTTTTCAAAACTAAACTACTCATGATTTTCCCCACAACCGATCACAATAAATACCTTGTCCTCGATCACTTCTACGGGATAGGTTGCAACTTTGAGCTGAGCAGAATTAACCAAACAGCCATTTGTTAAATCAAAGCGTAGACCATGGGCACAACACTGAATCACTCGTCCTTCTAGACGTCCACTAAATAGCGATGCGCCCTGATGAGGACAACTGTCATCGATTGCATAAAATTGAGTCGCAACGTTAAATAGTGCGAGAGTTTTATCTCCAATTTTAAAAAAAGCCCGCTCACCTGAATTTGGAATTTTTTCAAAAGGCACTTGAAATCGGTTGGTCATATCAACTCTCCTTGTGCCAGCATTGCCTCTTGCATCGCTTGATAAAGTGCATCTGCTGATTGCGCGCCCACCAAGGCAGAAGCCCGATCAAAAATAAAGTAAGGCACGCCATTACCTCCTGTACTTGCAGAGATAAAATCTTGATGATCTTGAATAAGCAAATCTTTGATCAGTTCACGCGGGAAACCACAGCGTTTGGCGATTTTGTATAAAGTAGTGGTATTTCCGATGTCTAACCCATCATAAAAATATGCAGCAAAGAGTTGTTCTAACAACGCATTGCACTGCTCAGGATTTCCTATCTTTAAAGCTTTATCAAATAAGCGATGAGCTTTGGCCGTATTTGGCATTCGTTTAATTTGCTCAAAATCGATCTTGAGCCCAACTTTATTTGCAGCTTTATTGACCTGTTCTTGTCTCATACGAACTGCTGTCAAGCTACCTAACCGTTTCAAATAAAACGTTTGAAAAGGTACACCTTCAACAGCTAAGTCAGGTATAAGCTGAACACCTCGCCAGTGCACGATAACTTTGACTTTGGGGTGAAGCTGATAAAATCTATTTATAGCGATCAGTAACTGACGTTTTCCGATCAAACACCAAGGACAAATAAAGTCAAAAAATACATCAATGTGTAATTGCCGAATCATCATTTGTTATTCATCCCGCATTTTTGTATTTGGTTACCTGAATGATTTTTAAGCTCAGTTATTACTTGCTGCTCAAAGCGTGAGATATCTTTGTGATAATGGCGTTTGGCATAAAAAAATATGGCTGCGGCTGCAATACTGACCAACGGCATGAGTTGAAATGCGCTATGTAAACCAATCACATCAGATACTTTGCCAACGACTAAAGGACCAAGCGCTAAACCAAGAAAATTGTTAGCTAAAGTGAGTGTTGCAAATGCAGAGCCATGAACTGAGTTATGTGTGAGATTGGCCACCATGGCACTAGATGGCCCATTGGTTCCTAGTGCAATAAACATTCCGAGACAAATGAGAAGTAACTGATTACGTCCCGCAGGCACAGCAAAAGCAATTAATAAAAGAACGCAACCGAGCAAGCAGTATGTAATCGCTAAACTGACCTTACGATCTGGACAGTTACGGCCCAAATAATCACACAACATGCCGCATAGAATTGTGCCTACTGCACTACATAGCAGAATGACCGCTGCCATCACACCTGCCTTGTCGGTACTCATGCCGTAATAGCGATTGAGATAACTCGGCATCCAGACAATCACTGTGCCACCAACAAATAATTGCAGACCACTACCAATGTAAGTGGCAATGACTGAACGACTTGAATATAAAGTTTTTAAAGGGCTTTTAATGTGCTGGGTTTTACTACGAATTTTATTTTGAGGTGTTGCGTTTATTCTGTTTTCTTTCACTAAAATTGGATATAGAAAAGCCAAAATGAGACCAAATAAAGCAATTCCTCCAAATGCCCAACGCCAACCGAAATGCTGTGCGAGTAGACCACCTAAAGCCACACCCAAAAACGAACCAAATACACCACCCGCCATAAAAGCACTGGCGAGTGTTGCACGCATTTCTCGTGGAAAAACAGCCACAACCACTGCGATACCAACGCTGCCATAAGCAGCCTCACCCACACCAACCATAAAACGAGCAATAAACATCTGCTCATAATTTTCAGCAAGCGCACATCCTAAAGTCGCCAAACTCCATAAAGCCGCCATAATGGCCAAGCTTTTAACCCGTCCAAAACGGTCTGCCAATAAGGATAACGGCAGAGTCAATAAACCCACCATTAACGCCACAATACCACTGAGCAAACCTAACTGGCTATCGCTGAGCAACCACTCATTTTTAAGTAAAGGAAAAACTGCGTTTAAGACTTGTCGAGACATGTAATCTGAAATGAGCAGACCAAATGTCAAAGCAAAAACAAGCCATGCATAACGACGAGGTATACTGATTGACGTATCAACATCGCTCATCTGATCTGAATACTGATGTGCATTCATACGACCTCCTTGTATTTTTTATAATTTCTATTTAGCTAGTGCAGCAAGGCACTTTTAAAATCAAAGCGAATAAGCTGCACTACAATTGAGGTCTAAATTCCGTTAGACCTTGTCACATTATTTACGCTGCGGCACGCCCTTTTGCCCTGCTTTACGGTTGGGTGCCATACCATTCGCGATTAGGGTTTCTTCAATACTGTTGTATTGCACCCCAATACGATAAATTTCACGGGCTTCTTTTCCTGAGGCAATTTCACGGCCTAGTTCATGAGCAATTCGAACGGTTTGCTTAATTTGCTCTACAGATGAAAAACGGCGTCCGTGATGATCAATGATCGTGTCTTCGTTGCCCACACGGGCATGTAAACCCATTGCCATCGACATGGTATTAAAAGGCAAAACATTTTTGAGTAGAGACTCAGATGTCAAAGTACATCCATCGGGTACGCGATGAATAAAATTAAAGAAATTAAATGGGTTTGGACCATCAAAACCACCGCCGATTCCAATCCAAGTTAAGTTTAACGGCCCCATGTACAATCCTTTACGCACCATACGTTCTAACGTCTCAAGACCATGCATACCCGTTAACTGAAAGTGCGGTTGAATATTGTTTTTACATAAGCGCTTGATGTGTTCAGTGACCCATGCAGGCCCTGCTGGCACAGTCATCTCTGCATATGCAGCCTGAGTCGCTGGATGCGCCAGTGAAGTCCCTTCTAAATATTCAGGATAGAGCAATTCCATAATATTCATTTGTGTGGTGTTAATTGCCACTGTAACCTGATCGGGCTTTGGTGTAAGTTCAGCCAACATATGTCGGGTGTCATCACTTAACCATAATGCAGCTTCACCTTCACTTTCTGGTGCAAAAGAAATCGAACCGCCTACCTGAATAATCATGTCAGGCACAGCTTCACGAACACCTGCGATAAGCTCATTAAATTTTGACAAGCGTTTAGAACCTTTGCCATCAAGCTCACGAACATGTAAATGCAGCACCGTAGCGCCCGCTTCATAGCACTCAACCGCTTTTTGTATTTGCTCATCCATGGTCACTGGAATATCTTCGGGAAAGTCTTCTGGCATCCATTCGGGTCCATACGGCGCAACCGTGATCACCACTTTTTCCATATTTTCTGGGTGCAATGAGTCGTCAAAGAATTGCATGTGCATCTCCTCATATATTTTTTAGAATTTTCAATTAGATAAAATTATTAACCTATAGACTTAATAGGTTGCGTCACCAATAATGCCGGCCCGTTCCATTTTTCGGTGGCAAGGTGGGTAATCCATGACTGCATAATGTTGTGTGCTGCGGTTATCCCAGATGGCAATGCTGTTAGGCTTCCAACGCCAACGCACTTGAAACTCAGGAATATAGGCTTGAGAAATTAAGTAACGCAGTAGTTCAGCTGCGCCCGGATTGGCATCTTGTCCAAATCTAACGCGCTCTTTGGTGTGATAGTTACTAAAGTGGGTTGTGAACGCGTTGACGTATAAAATTTTCTCGCCCGTTTCAGGATGAGTACGTACCACTGGATGCTCAGCATCAGGGAACTTTGCTTTTAAGTCCAAGCGTTTTTCAAGTGGCATAGCCGCACCAAAACTCGCTTCTATGCTGTGGTAGGCACGTAAGTCTGCAATCTTAGCCTTAATATCGTCGGGTAAAGATGCATAGGCCATAACCATATTAGTCCACATGGTGTCACCACCTACAGGTGGGCATTCAACACAGTGCAGCACACATCCCATCGGTGGAACCTTGCGCCAGCTTGCATCGCTGTGCCAAGCATTTTCATAACGATCGACAGGACTTTCCGGATGTTTATAAATCTGCACCAAACCCGGATGATCAGGATGGCTGCCTACCGCAGGATGATCTTCTAATTGTCCAAATTTTTCTGCAAATGCCACATGATCCTGACGAGTTAAGTGCTGATCTCGCAAGAACAACACACGATGTTTAAGTAGTTGTGTGCGAATTTCAGTAAATAATCCATCATCATAAATCGCATCAGCGAGTTTGACGCCACTGAGCTCCGCACCAATATTGCAAGTTAACTGTTCAATTTGCATAAGAAATCCTTTCAAATTACAAAGATTGATGAACCTATTGTTTTACGTGCTTCCAAATCACGATGAGCTTGCACGGCATCCTTTAACTCATAGCGCTGATTAATTTCAATTTTAATTCGTCCATGCCGAACATGATCAAATAATTCATTTGCCAGTTCTTTCTTCTCGGCAGGATCTGCAATGTAATCTGCCAAAGCTGGACGTGTGACAAACAATGATCCTTTCACGGCGAGTAATACCGGATCAAAAGCAGGGATTGGACCAGACGCTGTTCCTACACAAACCAACAAACCACGGCATTTAAGCGAGTCTAATGAACTCATAAAAGTGGCTTGGCCAACACTATCGAAAACGACATTTACACCCACGCCGCCTGTTAACTCACGTACACGCTCAGCAACATTTTCATGGCTGTAGTTAATGACATGATCACAACCATGAGCTCGCGCTACGGCAGCTTTTTCTTCTGAAGATGTGGTACCAATAACAGTCAAGCCAAGTAATTTAGCCCATTGAGAAACGATCAGCCCAACACCACCTGCGGCTGCATGTAATAAAATTGAATCGCCCGCTTTAAAGTCATAAATACGGCGCATTAAATAAGCAGCGGTCAACCCTCGCATGGTCATGGCTGCCGCTGTTTCACAAGAAATTTCTTCGGGTAATTTAATTAAAGCATTTGCTGGAATTAGACGGTGGGTACTATATGCACCTAAGGTATTTAAAAAACCTGTATAAGTAACTCGATCACCTACTTTAAGCTGAGTCACTCCTTCGCCTAAAGCTTCAACGACACCTGAAGCTTCGACGCCCATGCCATTAGGCATTGGAATTTGATAGGTTCCATTACGAAAATATGTATCGGCATAATTTAAACCGACTGCCACATGACGTAGGCGTACTTCCCCTGCTTTTGGATCTCCTACTTCTACATCTTCATAGCGCAATACTTCTGGCGTTCCTGTTCCATAGAAACGTATAGCTTTCGTCAACGTCATGTCCTATTCCATATTTTGGTTTTTTATTGAGTGCCTATAAAAGCAATAACCAAAATTACAACAGTTAGGATATGGGCCACTTTACATTTGACGACACAAGCTTAACGTTTAATGACAAAGGATATTCCAAATATTGCTAAAGAATACTCCCAATAGTTACAGCAGATGTATTTAAATTGGTGCTATGAGAATTCTTATTTTCATTCAAGCTAAAACTCACTGCTTCTTTTGCATGAATGGCTGTAGTATCAAATAAAGGAACCGAAAATTTAAGCTCACCAATTAACATACAAATTTCGGTACAACCTAAGATAATTCCTTGGGCACCTTCAGCAATAAGCCTCTCTAAAATAGCAATATACTTTTGCTGAGAATCTGGGTTGATCACACCTAAACAAAGTTCTTCATAAATAATGCGATGAACTGTCTTTCGGTCGGCTTCATTTGGAATAACAACATCAATTCCATAATCCCACAATCGGGATTTATAGAAATCTTGCTCCATTGTAAAAGCTGTTCCTAACAGTGCAACTTTACCAATGTTTTGACTCAAAATTTCTTTTGCCGTTGCATCAGCAATGTGTAAGAAAGGAACGGTAATTGAATCTTCAATCTGTGCAGCAACTTTATGCATGGTGTTAGTGCACACCAAAATACAATTTGCCCCTGCTTTTTCTAAATTTTGTGCTTGCTCAGCTAAATATGTGCCAGCCTCTTGCCATAAACCTTTCGCTTGCAAGGCTGCTATTTCTTCAAAATCAACACTATTAATAATGACCTTAGCTGAGTGCAATTTTCCTAATTTACGATGAACCATTTTATTGATTTGTTGATAATAAAGCGCTGTAGATTCCCAACTCATTCCGCCTAATAAGCCGATTGTTTTCATTATTGAATCCTTCTATTTATGCAAAACTTATCTATATCTCTTATGGGTAAAGCGCAGCTAGAATAAAATTGCTTTCTTTATTGAATTATTATTCATCTTATAAGCTATAATTTTTTAAACTATTTAATAAGAACTCTATGTTAGAAACAGAACGTTTAATTCTACGGCCATTTCTTGAAGAAAACTTATCCATTATGGTCGAGTTTTTGAAAGACAAAGATTTTATGGCCTTTTCACCTCAGGGTGCCTTATCGACTGAAGCAGCAACTGATCGATTTTTAGAAATTTTGGAGCATTATAAAAATTATAATTTTGGCAAAATGGCTATCGTTTTAAAAGATACCCATAAAATTATTGGTTATTGTGGTTTTGAAACTTGTGAGGTTGATGGCAAAGCAGAAGCTGAACTAGGTTTTAGACTTATTAAAACTGAGCGAAATAAAGGTTATATTGTTGAAGCTTCACTTAAGTTACTAGAAGACATGCAAAGTCGAAACTTTAAACATGTGATCGCTTTTTCAGAAAAAGATAATTTACCTGCCCACAACCTATTAAATAAACTTGGTTTTGAAAAAACAAATTCATCTAGTTACATGAATATGGATGTTATCTTTTTCAAAAAAGACCTGTCATTTCTTCGATAAAAATAACGTACTACCTTAAAAAACTTTAAGTGAATGAAGATCTATTGGTTTCAAGAAAACCACTATTAAACCCAAACCATAAAACATAAGAATTCACGCAAAATTCACGACCAGCTCTTTAATTTAATCTTATAAAGTTGGCTTGGATATCGACATGAAAATTATAACTACAGCCCTAGGGTTGATTACTTTGGTAGGTTTAACGGCGTGTAAAAGTGTGCCTAGCTACTCAGGTGACTATGGCAAAGCTGAACAAAAAATTACTGGTGTAGAATTAGATGACCAACAGGCGCTAGATGTCGGCAATCGTTTTGTCGCTGCATTTAATACGCTCGGCACCCCTTCTTTTGTAAATAATGCCAGCAATCTTTACGCTGATCAGCTCTATATCAACGATACACTCTCACAGTTCTCTCAAAAGAAAGATCTCATTAAGCATTTTGAAGGCATGAATGCCCGAGTGAGTAATGTCACTGTAAAACTCATTAGTGCAACTCATCACCAAGATACAGCCTATATCCATTGGTACATGTCCTATGACTTTAAAATGCTAGGTCGTTCAAAAACCATGGCTTCTTATGGAATTAGTCAAATTAAGATTAATGACCAACAAAAAATTATTTTCCAGCAAGATTATTGGGATCCAGCGAATGGCCTCTACCGTTCTTTACCAATATTTGGAGGAGTATATAAATGGGTATTACCGTTCAAAAAAGTCGAATCTTGATATTTCTGGGAATCTTTATCGTATCTCAAGCGAATGCGGCTGAACTAAAAAAATGCAGTTCAGCTCCTTTAATGGTGACGGGCAAGAAAGTGGGAAATGTCAGTTACTTTGCTGAAGATTGCCTAAAAAATTGGCAGAGCCAAAGCATCAAAATGGACTTTAGCTATAACCGCGATATTCCCGAGTGGGCATTTAAACGCGCAGCAATCCACTTTTTGAAGAAAAATGTTAGCGGCTTTGATGCGAAATCCCCGCTTAATCATATTAATGAACTATATAGGCCAATTAAGAGTGGAGATCTCTATAGTCTCTACTATCAACATGAAAATCAAAAACTAGAATTAAAATTAAACCAGAAGCTGCTCGGCTCTTTGAACAATCCGAATGCAAATCAATATTTTAAAATCTGGTTTGGTAGCGAACCGTTTAATGCTAAATTAAAACAACAACTATTAAATTAATGGCTTAATAAAATCTCATGGGTAATCACTTTATCCTCATGGTTGAGGACCATTTTGAACTTGCAGCAACAGTCTGCGAATTTCTTGAAGTGCATGGTTATGTTGTCGATCATGCACGTAATTTAGATGCTGCACGGACTTTTCTCAAATCTCAGCATTATCATCTTTTGTTGCTAGATATAAATTTGCCCGATGGCTCGGGTTATGACCTATGCAACTGGCTACGCACCGAACAAGGCGTTGATATTCCTGTTCTTATGCTCACAGCAAGAGATACTTTAGATGACAAACTTAAAGGTTTTACCGCTGGAACAGATGATTATTTGGTAAAACCTTTTGATTTTAATGAACTAGTGATGCGGATTCGTGCATTAATAAAAAGAGCAGCTGGCGAAGTCACTCACCATAAAATTCAAATTCACGATTTAATTCTTGATAGCGCAACTCAAACCGTGGTTCGTGCCGGAAATAATATCGAGTTACCCCCTATTCAATTCAAACTATTAAAAATTTTGATGCGCCAGTCTCCAAAAGTGGTGACCAAGCAAGAACTGATGATGGAATTATGGGGTGATGAAGAGCCTGAAAGTGATGCGTTACGCAGTCACATTTATAACTTAAGAAAAATGGTTGATAAACCTTTTGACCCAAAGCTATTACATACAGTGGCAGGTGTCGGTTTAAAAATTGCTTTGGAAGATTCCGCGACTTAACTTAAATACACCACAACAATTAAGCCTGTGGTTGGCTCCAAATCGAGTTCAGGATGAGTGGTTAAATAATATTGTCGATCAAATAGCTCCACTCTCCATCCTAGTTGTTTGCAAAGCTTTTGTACCAATTGCAAACCAATTCCATGGCCTTTAGCCTTTAAGGAAAGTTGCGAATCGCTGAGCTCTTGCACCTTTACATCGTTAGGTAAAGAAATTCCAATTCCATTATCTGCAATAATCAGGCTGTTTTTTTGTTGAATAATGTCGATTTGTGAACCTTGAGAATAGTTCAGGGCATTACGTAAAATATTACCTAAAACCATTTGAGTCATAGAAGGATATAACCAACGTGGCTGCTCAGAAACGTCAGGTTGAATATTAATCTGTATCCCTTTACCCGCACTCACCGCTTCTAAACTTTCAACAAGATCCTTTACCGTTTTCGATAATAAATTTTTCTCAGACGGCAAGCTTTTTACCGTATTCCGAGCAATCGCAAGTAAGGTATCGACGAGCAACTGCATGTCTTCAATTGTGTTATGAAGACGGACTAAGGATTTATCCTCTCCATATTTCGCCTGACACAGTTGCACATTACCTTTCAAAATGGTGAGTGGAGTG
The DNA here is from genome assembly GCF_000588515.1 of Acinetobacter sp. 826659. NCBI lineage: Bacteria > Pseudomonadati > Pseudomonadota > Gammaproteobacteria > Moraxellales > Moraxellaceae > Acinetobacter > Acinetobacter sp. 826659. The sequence continues at coordinate 468,762 of NZ_JFYD01000001.1, forward strand.
CGTAACTCATGACTCACATCTCCAGTAAATTCTCTTTCGCGTCGAATAAAATCACTTAAAACCTGATGATATTTTTCTAAAGCTTGTTTGAGATATTCGGCTTCCATATTGCCATTGGTATTAATATCTCTAAAAGGAGATGCCTGAGTGTCTTGATGTGCCCAATCAATATTTTCTAAAGCATTTGCTAAACGGGTAATTGGGGAAAAATAGCGTCTTGCTCTTCGGTTTGACCACCACAAAAAGCTATATAGAACAGATAAGCTGAACATGAGTGGAGCAAGTCCAAATAACCAGATCAACTTATTAACATTACTTTCGCCAAATACCAACAGAACATGCTGACCATTACGCTCACCATAGACCGTCATTCGCTCTTTACCATCAACGAATACTCGGTGCACGCCACTTTCTAAATGCATGCCGCGAAAAGGTTGAGGCGCGACCTGTGTATTCCACCGATATCCATATAAATTTTTAGTATCTGGTAAGTCTGCATTTGGGTTACGTTCTATACGTAACCAGTAATGCTCCATTTCCTGTTCTAAAGCGGTTTTAAGTAAAGAGCCTTTAATTACCCAAGCACTACAAGCCAACCCGACCACGATCGATAATGCAATCAGACCAATTTGCAACCAGTAATATCGATTGAACATTTGGGCTAATGGATGACTCGCTTTGCCATCATGTCGAGTTTTTATCATATCTTTATCGCCGGGATAGGCTATAGAAATTACTATGATCGCTTTTTAAATAAAAAGTGACCAATGACCCATTCTTGACCTTGCTCAAAACCAAATAACTCAGCACAAGCCATGAAGAAAATACGCCAGCGTTGCCACCAAATATTGGCATCTTTTCCATAGATTTTTTTAAACAGGGGCTTTAGTTCGACTTCTTGGTTATCCATATTATCAAGCCAAGAATTTGCCGTTCTCATATAATGCTCACCCGACCACTGCCACTGTTGAGCCAACTCTAAATGCTCTTGAAAATGCAAAAAAGTGGAAGTCGACGGCATTAATCCGCCAGTAAAGAAATACTTGGACATCCAATCATAATCTGATTTCACTTCAAAAGGATAATGTAAAAAGCGATGGCAAAAAATATGACACCAGAGTGAACCATCTGCCTTTAACCAGCCCTGAATTTTTTCAAAAAGACGTTGGTAATTACGAACGTGTTCAAACATTTCAACCGATACGACACGATCAAACTTGTCTTGGTCTAATTCAAGTACATTCACATCACAGGTAAGCACTTCAACATTGGTTAAACCTCTCAACTCTGCCTGCCGAAGAATATGCTTTTTCTGAGTTGCAGAATTTGAAACAGCCGTAATCTGTGAGCGTGGATAGTTTTCTGCCATCCACAAAGTTAAAGAACCCCAACCACAGCCTAACTCTAAAATCTGTTGACCGTTTTTAAGTTGTGCTCTTTCACAATAAAGCTGAAGAGCCAACTCTTCTGCCTCATCTAAAGTTGTGGTTTTAGTCGGGAAATAGCAAGCACTATATTTGAGTCTTTTTCCAAGCACCGCCTGAAAAAACTCAGTCGGTAATTCATAGTGCTGCTCGTTTGCCTTATCCGTTTCAACCGCGATTTCGCTCTTCTTCAACATATTAAGCACATCCATGTAGCGCTGTGCTCCTTGTTCAGGGTCATAACGGCCTTCTTGGATTAAGCGCTTTTTACTTAAAGCACGAATTGCAGCTCGAATTGCATGATCTGGAATCACACCACTTTCAACAATTTTCAAAGACTGATGAACAATAAAATCCATATGCGCACCTATTTTTTGGGTTTTCGCGGAATAAACATTGATGTTTTTTGTTGATAATCAAGATAATTTTGACCGCGACTTTTAATTGCTTGTTTTTCACTAAATGGAATACCCGTGACGTAATATAAAAATAGCCACATCAGTAACGGATAAATCCACAATACATATTGGCCTGCTGCTAAACCAATAATTGGATAGGCAAACCAGTGTAACCATTCAAAAAAATAATTGGGGTGACGTGAATAACGCCATAAACCCTGATCCATCGTTTTGCCATGATGATCTGGATTTAATTTAAATCGGTATAATTGCTGATCAGCGAGTTGTTCCCCAATGAAAGCAATTGCCATGATGACAGCTGCAATTACTAAAGCGACTTTATATCCACTATTCCATTCAGTTGCCTCTACATTGAGTAGCGCCCACATCGGCAAAAAGAACAAAAGCACTAAAAGTGTTTGAAAGATAAAAAAGAATAAAAAGCCAATATGCTGAAACTTACCCATCGCTTTACGCATGCTCGCGTAACGTCCATCTTCTTTTTGTTCAGATTGATAACGTCTTAACAGGTGCCAAAATAATCTTAAAAACCATAAGCCGCTAAAAATACCGATAAAAAGACGCACTTCAACTGGGGCAACTGAAATGAGTAAAGAAGACACAATAATGTTTACTGCCAGACAGAAACTCCATGCAGCATCTACAATTCCAGCTCTGCCATTTAGAGTGGCAAGTAGCCAGCTCAGCAACATGATCATTAAATCTAGAATCAGTAAATTCCAAAACATGAGCAGTCTCCTTACTTGAGCTGTTTGATTTAGTAACTGGTACTTTCAAACAACAAGTGAACATTGCTTATCACGCCTTCTTTAAAACCACCTTCGCAATAACATAAATAAAAATCCCACATGCGAATGAAGTTTTCATCAAAACCTAGAGCCAATACTTGTTCCCGCGCTGCTAAAAACCGCGCTCGCCAGTGATGAAGTGTGTGCGCATAACTTAAACCAATATCATTTAAATGCTTTAACCTTAAACCACTCTCAGAGGCGGTTTGAGTTAATACACTCACACTAGGAATAAAGCTACCTGGGAAAATATAGCGCTTAATATAATCAACTGTATTTAATGCTTTTTTATATCGGAAATCTTCAATAGTAATGGCTTGAATAAATGCCAACCCTTTTGGTTTTAATAGTGCTTTACATTGATCAAAGTATGTCGATAAATATTGCGCACCAACTGCCTCAACCATTTCAATTGAAACCAGCTTATCGAACTTACCTTCGAGCAAACGGTAGTCTTTAAGTTGCACATCAATTCGATGTGCAAAGCCAGCTTCATTTACACGAGTAACGGCTTCATCATATTGAGCTTGTGAAATGGTAATGGTGGTTACTCTACAGCCATAATGTTGAGCTGCATAAATGGCAAAACCACCCCACCCACTTCCAATTTCAACTAAATGATCTAGTGGTTTTAAATCTAACTTTTTACAAATGATCTCTTTTTTTAAATCAGATGCTTCTTCGAGAGTCATGTTTTCATTTTCAAAAACGGCGCTCGAATACATTAAAGACGGATCTAAAAATAATTTAAAAAAGTCGTTGCTTAAGTCGTAGTGCTCGGCAATATTTTTACGGCTACCACTTATAGAGTTCTTTCGATTTTGATACCACGCTTTAAGAAAAAACTGGCTCGCTTGAGCAATAACATTCTGGTTGATTTGGTCCAATACAGCTCGATTACGTGCCAAGATCTGAATTAACTCGACAAGGTGCTCGCTGCTCCAGTCACCACGGATGTAGCCTTCTGCTGCTCCCAAAACACCATTTTTTAAAATGAGATCCATCAATAAAGGATTGTGAACTTCAATCACAGCATGTAAGTCTGAAACTTCACCGACCGTCCCATTCCACGCGCCCTGAAAAGTGATCTGTCCATGACGTAGTTTGAGAAGACTCTTGAGCAGTAACGGTAGTGAGTCATCTTCACCATAAAGAAATGTTTTTATCATGTCTTATCTACCTTGATCTTTTTAGGATGACGATAAAATGGAACTTTTTTTCGCCACAACTTAAATGCCTCTAAATATATTGAAAACAACATTTTAAAAGGCGCTAGGCTGTTTATAAGAGCATATCGATATTGCTGTGAAGGAAATGTGATGGGCACAAGCTCAAAGCGCATAGTGGCATCAAAGACTTGTTTTTGCTCTTCAAAAAGCTGCATGTGAATGACATTCTGCTGATCTGAAAAACTAAATCGCCAACGGTAAGTTAACTGCATGGGCATGAACGGCGAAACATGAAATGATTTTTCAAAGTTAAAATCAAAACTCTGATAATCACCCACCTGACTTTGTTGTTTTATACAGTCATGTATATAGAGTTTTCGTTCATTCCATGGAGTGTTGGTAATTTCACTAAGAATAAAGAGCGGTTTTCCGGCTTTATTTAAAACAAAATAAAATACGACCGAATTAAAACGAAAACCTAAACAACGAGGCAAAGCCAAGACTCGAATTTGCCAGTCTGGCCGAAGATGTAAGTGATTATTTTGCAGTATCGCTTTCTCTACTCTATCCCTTATAGAACCGCTATACATATTTAAAAAATCATTTTTAGATAGCTTTAATACATTCCAATGATCCGTCGACCAGAGTGAACAATCTTTTGTAATATCAACTAATTGATCTGGATCGAACCATAAATAATTTAAGGTCGATTTAAACTCATGCGGTTTAGGGCTATAACGCCGATGACGAATAAGCGCAGGAGCGATAGCAAGTTTATTTAATAACATTTGAAAGCTCCTTATTTATTCTTATAACGCTAAGAGTTGCTCAACAACACGTGCTGCACTGCGGGCGCCATCTTCATGGAAGCCCCAGCCCCAATATGCTCCACAAAATGAAGTACGATTTTGCCCACTAATTTCGTGCCAACGAGATTGAGCTTGAATCGCTTTTGCATCAAATACGGGATGCCGGTATTGCCGCTCAACCAAGATGTCTTCGGCTTTGATTTTCATATTCGGATTTAAAGTAGAAAAAATTTGTGTAGCGCAGGATAAATTCTGCAAATTATTCATCCAGTAGGTAAAACCATAATGTATGTCGGACTCATCGTTTTGAACTTGAGATTTTGGTGTTACATGTACATGCCAGCTTGCCCATTGCAAACGGCTTTTAGGCATAATTGAAAGATCACGATGGACGACCATTCGATTATCTTGATAACCAAATTGGCTTAATATTTCTTGTTCAAGCTCCGACGCATCTTTAATTAAACTTAGGCTATCGTCAGCATGGCTCGCAAAAATCACCCAGTCATATTGGGCTTGCCCTTCAACGGTTTCGATCCAAACTGTTTCTGGTGAACGACTCACACCTTTTACTTCTGCAAATTTCCACTCAATGGATTGGCAATTCTTTTGAATAGCACGAATATAGCTTGCTGAACCGTGTTTAACCGTTTGCCATTGCGGCCGCTCTTTTAACTGCAACATGCGGTGATGCTGAAAAAAGCTCACCACAAATCGATATGGAATTTGGCCTACCTGCTCAACGGGTGCCGACCATAAGGCACCGCACATCGGATAAAGATGCTCATAACGAAACTCATGACTATATTTGTGAAGGTCCAAATACTCTTCAATCGATAAATTAGGATCAATATCCGCCACAGCTATATCTTTATTGTCATCATAAAAACGTAACAAATCTGAGAGCATTTGCAGGAATTTACGGTTTAAAAAGTTCTGCGGACGGGCAAAGAGCGACCATTTTTTTGAAGGATTATATTGAAGTCCACTCACCAGATTATTCACCGAGAAGCTCATATCGCTGCTTTGAGTTTCTACACCTAATTTTTTAAGCATGTCGGTAAATAACGGATAGTTGTAATCATTAAACACAATAAAACCACTATCTACCGCGACTTTAGCAGCTTCTATCTCTAGCTCATGAGTGTCAGTATGACCACCAAAATAGTTATTTTTTTCATACACAGTGACTTGATGTTGTTTTGACAATCTCCAAGCCGCGTAAAGTCCAGATATACCCGAACCAATAATGGCAATTTTCATAACACTTCACCATTTTCAATTTTCTCTATCGATAAATTTTTAATCTTTTTATATTGATAAACCTTGTCTGGTACTGGCTTTAGTCCCCACACCAAACCCAATAAAGACATCAGTTTGAGCACATAAAAGGTGATATCAATCTGCCACCAATAAAAACCTTGCCGCACACTGCCTGCGTAAAAGTGATGGTTGTTGTGCCATCCTTCACCCAAGGTAATTAAAGAAAGTAGAAAATTATTACGGCTATCATCTGGGGTATTAAACTCACGTGAGCCATAACGATGAGCGAGTGAATTAATACACAAGGTTGCATGTGTTAATAGAACAGTGGAAATCACAAATCCCCACACTAAAAGTTGTAAGCCATTGGTACCCAACTCAGGGAAATGTTGTGCAAGCCACGAACCTAAACCATAAATTGCTAAGGCCGTCAAAATCACAATAGGCAAACTAAATCGGTCTAGCCAAATCAGCTCTGGATATTTCAACCAGTCTTTAATGACTTTTTTTCGAGTAGCAAAATTTTGCTCATTTAAAAACCAGCCTACATGCGAATACCAAAAGCCTGCTTTTGCTGAATGCGGGTCCTGATCGGTGTCGGTAAAGTGATGGTGATAACGGTGATGGGCTGCCCACCATAAAGGTCCGCGCTGCGCACTCATGGTTCCGATCAGTACAAAAATGAATTGAACAATACGTGATGTCTGAAAAGTTTTATGCGAAAGATAGCGGTGAAAAAAAGCAGTAATTGCAAACATGCGAAGAAAATAAAAACCCAGCATGAAAACAACCGCGAACCAAGATACGCCCACCCAAAACGCTGCTAAACAAGCGATATGTAATAAAATAAAAGGAATAATTCTTAACCATTGAATGTTCTTTTCAATGACATATTCGCTAGAAGCACCCACTTGCGCATTTTCTGAATCTGACCAGCTATCGATCCAGCGCAGAAAAAATTTAGACATTGATTCTTCCTGATCTAAAGCATTTCTTTTGGTTCTAATTTAGAAAATGCGCAATGAATTTTATGTGAAGTTCACTCAATTACGAGATAAATATAAACAACTATGCAACCAGCATTTCACTATTTAGACTGTGTTGTCTTAACGAGTTTGGAAACGTCGTAGCCATAGCTTTTTGCGGTTTGCAGATAAGACTGATATGTCGCCTCATCAAGTTGAGGACTACGAGAAAGAATCCATAAATATTTATGGCTTGGGCCACCGACTAAAGCAACCTGATAATTTGGGTCAACTCTTAAAACCCAGTAATCGCCTTTTGTAAAAGGAATCCATCTAAGGCCAGAAGGTAAAAAGCTTACCTTCAATTTACTGTTGCCTTCATTTTGCGGATAAGCAACTCCTTCAGATGAGATCATTTCGCCTTTTTTAGTCGTACAGCTATTTAAAACACCAACGGTTTTGTCCGCGTTAATAGAATAGTTTGCAGTTGTATTGGCTACACAATTACGCTGAAAAAACATAGGTAAATGCGCAATTTCATACCACTTACCTGCGTATTTATTAATATCGATAGAATCAACAGCGACGGGTTTAGTATTGGTGTCGGCAAAGGTGCTCAAAGGAAGCATTAAACTGACCGCTGCAAGGCTGCTGCTCATGACCAGTGACTTAAATAATAATTTCATGATCGCCCTCTTCTGTTTATTTGATGTACTTAAACATACGTCAGAGGGCTGTGAACAAAGTGTGAATTTTAAAAATTAAGCAACATTAATAAGGGTTTAATTGTATTTCTTTGCAGCATCTGCAACTGGAAAATCAAGCTCAAAGCACACACCCTCGACCGTGTTACAAGCCTTATAGCGGCCATGATGCAGATCCATAATTGAAGCAACAATCGATAAGCCTAATCCACCTGTTTGATTCTGATCACTTCGACTTGAGTGACATTGGTAGAATCTTTCAAAAAGATGCTCAAGTTGATGATCTGCAATTGAAACACCTCCCGTTACCACAGTCAGACTCACCCATTGCCTATGTTCAATCATCTTATGTTTAGTTGCGATATAAATAGTCCGCTTGTCACCACCGTGAACCAACGCATTTAAAATCAGGTTATAAACGGCTCTTTGAAAAAGCTCAGGATCTGCAAATAAGGTTTGAGCTTCTACGTTAAAACTAAAATGACAGTCTTGTTCGTCGGCTTGATATTCAAAAATCTGGCATAGCCCATCTATAACATCTTGGACGTTTATTTCTTGTTTATTTACAAGCACCATTTTCTGATCGGCTCTTGCCAAGAAAAGCATGCTATCAATCATGCGTTTTAATCTGTGGTAATCGTCTAAATGAGAAACCAGTAAATCTTCATATTGTTCAACCGAACGTTCGCCAGTTAAAGCAATCTCGGTTTGCCCAATCAGATTATTTAAAGGTGTGCGGAACTCATGAGCGATATCTTCAGAAAAACGGTTGAGCTGGGTATAGCCCTTTTCAATACGCTCAAGCATGTGGTTTATATCTTTTGAAAGCAGATCAACTTCTAAAGGTGAATTTGGGAGGTTTAATCGGTTCTGTAGCTGATTTGCATTAATAGAATGAGTTTGATTGCGAAGCTGTTGTAGCGACCGTAAACCAAAATGACACGCTAAAATACAAAGCACAAAGATTGCAAACACGCCCCCGACCACATACATCAAGAGACTTTCTTGAAAAGGTAAAAGAATATTAATGCGTTCCGACCATTGTTTACCTGCAATGAGTAGATAAGGCTCGTTATTAATCTTTATGGTTTTCCAAGCAATGCGCGTTGGATATGAGTTGTTAGCTAAATCTTGAAATTGAAGACTGTCGCGCTGTGCAAGTTCAGGTAACTGAATATGGAGCGGATTGATATTAATTAAAGTTTTGTCTTTATGGATGAGCAGAAACAAGTTGTCTTGGTTGCCGAGCATGTTTTGATACAGCTTAGGCCGCGCAATAATTTGCTCTACATTTTCGCTATCTTGCAGCAAAATTTCCAAACGATTAATTCTGTCTGCTAAAGCTTTATCTTGTTGCTTCAATAAAATTTGATTAATGCCTAAATAGGTCATAAAGCCGACTGAACATAAAATTAAGGCAGAACAAAGCGTGACCAGTAATGTAATACGGACTTCAAGAGAACGTAGAAATTTAAAGTTCATAAGCTAACCGAAATTTTATAGCCCAAGCCACGTATGGTATGAATGAGTTTTAACTCATATCCCTCATCAATTTTGCTTCGTAAACGGCGTACAGCGACATCAATAAAATTGGTATCAGTGTCAAAGTTAATATTCCAAACTTCGGAACCGATTTGTCTTCGCGTCACAATTTGCTCTTTGTTGAGCAACAGGTAACGCAACAAATTAAATTCGGTCTTGCTCAGTTCAATTAAGTTTCCGTTACGCCATACTTTATGACCAACCACATCCATTTTTAAATCACTAATAGACAACTCGTTTTCTTGCAGATATTGCTGTCGTCTTAACAGACTTTTAATGCGTGCCAACAGTTCAATATAGGAAAAAGGTTTAGCCAAGTAATCATCTGCGCCCAACTCCAAACCTTTAACTCTATCTATGACCTGATCTTTTGCCGTTAAGAAAATCACCGGAATTTTTGAAAACTGGCGTAGGACTTGTAATACGCTCCAGCCGTCTATGTCCGGCAGCATGACATCAAGAATAAGCAAGTCATATTGATTTCTCTTTAGCATTTCCAAACCTTGCAGCCCTAAGTGAACACACTCCGCTTGATATCCAGACTCTTTTAATCCTTTGACCAAATAAGTGGCGATCTTGATCTCGTCTTCAATAATAAGGATACGCATTTTGTAGAGACTCATTTGAAAGATGACAACTTTGTAATGTGATTGTCATGCTTGAAATTAAGCAATTTGTTTAAGATTTTCAAAGCGACATAGAGGCAATCATCATGAAAAAATTGAACTGGCTGATGTTAGCAGCCGTGCTATTCGGTAATAGTACTTTTGCACAGCCCCCTGCTTTGAATCAAGTTTATTCGTTAGATCTAAAAACTGCCCACCTGCTAGCCGACAGTGCAAAAGAGGCATGCAAAAAATTAAATCAAAACATTGCGGTTGTTGTTGTAGATCGCGGTGGTAATCCATTAACTGCCGAACGGCATGAGTTGGTGGGCCCGCATAACTTAATGGCTGCCGAGAAAAAAGCCTATACCGCGTTATCTACCAAAACATCGACCTTGGTTTTAAGCCAAAACAGTAACCAAAACCCCGATGCAAAAAATTTAACTACCGTAGCAAATTTACTTTTGTTAGGCGGTGGCGTACCTGTCCGTTTTGAGAACCAAGTGATCGGTGCTATTGGAGTTGCGGGTGCTGGCGGCGCACAGAATGACAATCAATGCGCAAGCAAAGCCATTGAAACCGTTTTTCATTCATAAGGAGTTCATCATGACTAAATCATTTATTGCTTTATCTTCATTATTTATAGCTTCAGCTACATTTGCACAAACTAATCCACTAAGTGTGCATGTGTTAAACCTAGAGACGGGTTTGCCCTCTTCTCAGGTTGAAGTGGTTTTAGAAAAAAATACCAATAACCAATGGGTTAAAATCAATCAGCAAGTGACCGATTCAAATGGTCGTATTACTGCACTCTATCCAGAAAATAAAAAACTAGAGCAAGGTGTTTATAAAGTTACTTTTAAAACTGAAGACTGGTTTAAAAAGAACAAACAACAAACTTTTTTTGCCGAAGTACCTGTAATTTTTAAAGTCGATGGAAGCGTAAATCACTACCATATTCCGTTACTACTTAGCCCTTACGGTTATTCAACTTATCGCGGCAATTAAAATAAAAAACCCCTTTATCTGTTATGCAAAAATAAAGGGGTTGGTTAAAAGCAATTTCTACAATTCAACTGAGACCCTACATTCGTAATGATCTTAGTAGAATGCAGTTTTCCTAATTTACGATGAACCATTAAGAATAAGCGAACGGTGAGCGCTTACCCCTGCCATCATTCCATCTGCAACTGCGAATGGTACCGAACCACCTAAACGTGCAATATCACCGCAAGCAAAAACCCCTTTTACCGTGGTGTCTTTTGTCGCGTTTGTTTTGATTATTTGTCCAAACGGCGTGTCTTCGACTTCACATCCAAGCTCGGCCAGCCAAGGTTGAGTAATATATGTACGTGTTGGAATAAACAGTCCATCCAGAGCAATAACCTTTCCATCGGTAAACACAATCTCTGCCTCACCTCTGATTTCCTGAATAAGACATGGCTCTACAACCACGCCACGTTTTTGTAAGGAAGTATGCCATTCTGTATGAATGAGTTGATCATTTCCATTAAGTAAAAGCGTGGTTGGGCCCCAATCAGGTAGCATTATTGCCAATTGTAAGCTGTGTTCTGAAGTGGCCAAGATACCGATTTTTCCTTGTTCTAATTCATATCCATGACAATATGGACAGTGAAAAACTGTTTTTCCCCATCTTTCAGCTAAACCCGGTATTTCGGGCAACTGGTCGGTCACTCCTGCCGCAATAATAATTTTTTTAGTTTGAATGGAATACACCCCATCAATACAAATACAAAAACCTTCATCTATTTTTGCAATTTTTTTAACACTCCCATTTTGCCATTCAACAGTGCTATAAGCTTCTAATTGTTTTTTTGCAATTTCAACAATTTCATTAGCTTGAGTTCCATCTTGGGTAAGGAATCCATGAGAATATTCAGCAAAACGATTTCTTCTTTGCCCTGCATCAATTATTGCAATGTTTCTACGTGCACGGGCCAACGGCATTGCTGCTGATAAACCCGCATAACTGCCACCAATAATCGCAACGTCATACAGCATTTTATTCACCCTTAATAAGTAACTTATGAAGTTACATTAATGCCTTTTATTTTAATTTGCAACTTTTCATGTTACATTTTATACATTCTATTGATCGCGCTGTTTTTTGTGCTTATGCGTACAGACAATAAACTTTCCCGAATACTTCATGTGCTTTTACACATGGCGAGGCAAAATCGCAGTTTTACTTCTGAAGAAATTGCCAAAATGTTATCAACTAATCCTGTAGTTATTCGTCGTACCATGATTGGGTTAAAACAGGCTAACTTTGTACAATCAGAGAAAGGGCCTGGCGGTGGTTGGCACTTAATAGGAGATATAGAAAAAATTACGCTTCTTGATATTTATAAGGCTGTTGGTGAACCTACAATTTTTGCAATCGGCAATGAAAGAAAAAATCCGGAATGTGCTGTAGAACAAGTCGTCAATGCAGCTCTAGATACAAGTATTCAAGCTGCACAGGCGATTTTGATTCAACGTTTAAAAGAAACTCCCCTAGCCGATCTTGCAAGATCATTTGATCAAATTTGTATTGAAAAAGGATGGGATTTAAAACACTCACATGAGTAAATTTTTCCTCACAGCTTTTAAATAACAACTAAAGAACTCAAAACCGGATGGAATTATCAAATTTTATCCGGCATTTAACCGGATAAAACGTGTATAGATTTAATATTAAGAACAGACACCATTGCTAATAACCGATTTTTTGTTTGAATCTAGCGCCACAATTGAAGAAGAAACCGTATTAATGATTTGAGTCATTGCTTCACTTGAAGCATTCACAATACCTTCCATCTTTTTAGCTTTCTGATCAATCGGTTGCCTAAAAGCAATTCGACAATTGAGCTGAGATCCTGCATTCGTGATGACTTTTGCATTATTTGACTCTAATTGAGTGGGCGGTATTTGACGCTTCACCACCCAAGACACTGCAATATTAATATAGCTTTTATCTACAATATCAAAATGAGAAAAGTCTGTAGAAACTCGATATAAAGGCTGATTGTTTCCAGCTAGCCCACTACTATAACTGTCAATTGCCCCTAATTTTTGCTGTAAACCCGCTGACAAGGTATCGCGTAATTGCGTACCCATGGTCGATGTCCAGCGTTCATTGTTTAACACCGTAGACTTACCACTACTGTCTTGGAGTACCAAAGGCGCACGGTCCAATCGGTCTGGAATCCCGACGGGTAATACCTCAATCACCTGCACAGTTGATTTTGTAGCCGCAGTAATTTTAGGGGACATCGTATAATAATTTGGCGTTGGCGAACTCGAACATGCCGTCATGGCAACAGCCGTTAAAAACAGGCCGCTCCCAAGCAGCCATTTGGCTGCTTTAGGATGTTGAAAAGATAGAGTGTTTTTATTTTTCATCATCGGTCTCTGGTGTTTTACCACGAATAATTGATTCAGGATGTTGCTCAATATAGTCTGCCATTAACTGTAATGAAGCAGCTGCACGTGTCATTTGCTGCAATGCTTTACGTACGTCTTGTTGTAACGGCGCATCGCTCGACAAAATAGACTCTGACGATCTTACAGTTTTACGAACATCGTCTAAGGTTGCTTGTAAACCAGGTGCAACTTTTCCATCTAACTGTTTAACCAATTTATCGGTAGACTCAATGGCTGTGTTCATATTGTTGAGCGTTTTACGTACATCTTGCCCAATCTCAACTAACGGGAATTTAGTTAACTTATCAGCAATCTGAGAAACTTGTGCTTGTAAGCCACTCAGTTCAGTTGGTGTAGTTGGAATCACCACACGATCATCACTCAAAATTTGTAATGTGGCTGGTTTAGCTTTAGGGAACTTATCTAGGGCAATATAGTTTTGACCCGTGAGAAGGTTGCCTGTTCTCATTTGAGCACGCCAACCATGTTCAACAAAATCTTTGAAAATATTGCTGTTTGGATTGAGTGCCTGTCCATTCTCAACGCGTGACGGATAGATGACCGCCTCAACACGCATACGAATCTGCTTATAGTTGTTATAAAACTCTGCATTAATCGATTTAACATTACCAATTTCAATGCCCATGAAATCAATTGGCGCGCCAACAGACAGTCCACGTAATGAATGATCAAAGTACATAATCACACCACGAGGTTGCCCGTCAGGTTCTTTTAATGCCTCAGATTTCGAGTCCCACAGATTAAAGCGACTATGATTTGCCGCTGTAGTAGCACGCGAGCTTTCAGGAATTCCAAAAGCAATACCGCCCGCGACAATACTTGCCAGCGATTGAGTATCTAAACTAAATCCTGAAGCATTCAAGCTCACATCAATACCACTCGCCTGCCAAAAACGTGCATCGGTGGTGACAAACTTGTCATATGGTGCACGGATAAAAGTTTGCAGCTCTACAGTTTTACCATCATCAGATAACTTATAGGCTGTAATTTGCCCCACATTAATTCGACGATAATAAATTGGGGAACCGACATCTAAAGACCCCAAGTCATCTGCATTTAAGAAAAATTCTTTACCCGGCACATCGGAAGTAATCACTGGCGGTATTTCTAAGCCAGTAAATTCAAGCTTTTTCTCTTCTGACTTGCCGCCATCCACTTCAATATATGAACCTGACAATAATGTGTCTATTCCTGAAACCCCACTCGTCCCAATACGTGGTCGCACGACCCAAAAGCGTGAATCTTTTGCGGCAAAGTTACTGGCATCTTTGCGCAAATCAATTCTGGCAATCACGTGTGAACGGTCTTCTGAAAGATCAATCTGGCGTACGACACCAATATCCACCTGTTTATAACGGACCGTTGTTTTACCTGCGACCAATCCCTCAGCCGTTCTAAAAGACACGTCAATTGTAGGGCCGTGAGACAAGAGCGCTTTTATCGCTAATGAAAGCGCGATTAAAAGAGCAATCAATGGAATGAGCCAAATTAAAAGAGGCTTCCATCGACTTTTCTTTTCTTGGGGTTCTGGCAAATCATTCATGCTATCCAGTTCAACATCTGGATCACGACGATCTGAGTTACCAGGGGTTATTTCATTTTCAGACATACTCATTGTTCTTTTATTGACTGGGATTAATGGAATCATTATTCAACGGCGGGTGTTCAGCCTGAATAATCTTGGTTTTGTTTGAGGCAAAGGAAGAAGGCTTATTTGTATTTTGAGATGCGTAGAAGTTATCCCAAATAAGTCGTGGGTCAAAACTTAAAGATGCAAACATGGTTAGCACTACAACTGCACCAAAAGCGATCGAACCCGGCCCTGCTAAAATCGTAGCAAGCGACTGAATCTGAATGAGCGCTGTTAAGAGTGCCACCACAAATACATCAATCATTGACCAACGGCCGATAAACTCGACAACTCGATATAATTTAACGCATTGCTCAGGTAAAAACTTCCAAGCTGACGATTGTTGCAGATATACCGCCACCAATAAAAAATACAAAATCAGTAGCTTTAGCATGGGAATAAAAATACTGGCCATGAAAATGACCGCTGAAACCAGATAGTCTCCACTTTGCCAAAAGTAAATGACCCCACTCATGATGGTATCTTGCTGGCTACCCAACAGTGAGTCAGTCACCGTCATTGGAAGTACATTGGCGGGAATATAGAGAATGGTCGCAGCCACCACTAAAGCAAAAGTTCGATTTAAACTCGCTGGTTTACGTGAATGCAGCACGCTATTACAACGAATACAACGTAATACCTGATGGCTTTGGTTGAGTCGTCTCTTGTCATTTTGAGCAGAATTTACAACCCCACAACAGTGACACACAATTAATGAGAGATCTTTGGCTCTTGGGTATTGCTTAAGCATTGACCCTTGCTGCGAGCTTTGTATTTGGGTCACATTTTTTATCGTTTTCATGGCAGTGACCTATCAATTTCGTTCCATATATCACTCACCTTTATGGAAGTAATATAAACCAACAATACACTTAAGATCGCAAATGCCCATAACGCAATCTCGGGAATCACCAACACCATTCCTATTAACTTCACAAGCGTGACCAAGATCCCGATTAAGAACACCTCAACCATTCCCCACACTCTCATAAAATAAAGTGTACGTAAGGCAAACACTAAAAATGTGGGTCTTTTCTTTAATACGCTTACTGTGCCCAACACATAGGAAAGTAATAAAAGATAGGAAAGTGGCACAATAAAAGTGGTGATTAAAATAAGAATGCCAACAAAAGCCCGATCATAATGAAACATCACCCAGACCGCACCCAGTAAGGTGGTTTCAGAGATGTTGCCCTGCAATTCAATTTTTACGATAGGAAAGCTATTGGCAAGAATAAATACAATTAATGCTGTTAAGATTAAAGCCAATAATGTCGAAAAAGGTTTGGTGTGCCGATAGAGTTCAGCGCCGCAACATACGCAATAAGCTCTTTTTCCATAAGCAAGCGGGGTTCTACGATAGACAGTATCGCATTCCTCACAACCTGCTAATTCTTTAAGCTTCATAGTTATACTCTGAGATTTATAGTTTTAACTGCGTCACACAAAACTCTTTTTATTACTAAGGTAAATTAAAATATAAATCAATCGAAAAACTATCCAAGTCATCATAAATTTTGAGATGAAAATTACCATGTACTGTTCAATATATTATTGAAACTTCTGGATAATCTGTACAAATTCTGTGGTCAAATTAAAATAGAACCTAAAAGTCAAAGGCTTAAGCTGAGATAGTACAGTTTTATGACCAACATATCTTAGATCGGCATGCGACAGCACGAAACCATCAAAAATTTAGCATTTCTGAACAGTACGGCATGTGAGTCATTGGGAAAACAGTACAAAAGAATAGCGTGTTGGTTATAGAGGCGGACAGAGATTTACTTAAAAATATGAGTGGTCATAAAGTAGTTCTAAAGTTTTTTTAATACCCATAACCCTCTCTTTTTAATATGATAATTTTAATTAAAATATAAAAAAATTAATTACTTTCACATTCAAATATACATTCCATTCAAGAACGGCAATTTCAAATCTTATATTTTTCTTTAAAAATAAATGTCATTATAAAGATAAATTTAAATATATTAAAAATTAATTTATGCGACATAATTATCAAAAAATTAATTTTAAGTAGATTGTTTTTTAATTTATATAAAAATTAAGACCAGCCTAACAATTAAAAATTAATCACTTAAATATCAATAAACTAAAAATTTGTTTTCAAAATTAGATATAAGCAATACGCTTTAATTTCATAAAATATTCTTTATATTATTGTAAATAAATTTTATCTATGATTAAAAAATTAATAGTTGATTTAAACACTCAGAATTACCACCAAACCTTAGATCACAAGCATTTTAAACTTATTAATTCTTATAATTAAACTTAAGAAAACCACCAAACTTAAAGGTTTGCTTAAGTAATTTTCATATTGTATTTTAAAAATGAAAAATAAATAAATTTATATATTAAAGATAGAGCTAATAATAAAAGTGAGATCAAAATGATTGAATGGTTACAAGGTGTTTTAAAGCACAGCCCCGAAATATTATTGTTCTTATCACTCGCAATAGGCTTCTGGATTGGACAATTCCAGTTTGGAAAATTTCAATTTGGTGGAGTCGCAGGCTCCTTACTCGTCGCAGTTGTTTTAAGCCTTATTGGCGTACCTGTCGATAACGGTGTTAAAGCAATTTTATTTGCTCTCTTCATTTACGCAGTAGGCTTTGAAAGTGGCCCTCAGTTTTTTAAATCACTGGGTCCACAGTCCATAAAAGAAATTTTATTAGCAGTATTTATGGCAGTGTGTGGTTTAGTCACTGTTTTAGTGATGGCTAAAATTTTTCATCTCGATAAAGGCTTGGCTGCGGGTCTCGCTGCGGGCGGCATGACTCAATCAGCGATTATTGGGACTGCGGGAGATGCAATTTCTAGACTCGATCTCCCACTCGCAGAAATTCAAAGACTTCAAGCAAATGTCGCGATTGGCTATGCGGTCACTTATATTTTCGGTTCATTGGGAGCAATTATTGTCTGTGTGAATATCTTGCCTAAATTTATGGGTAAAGAAATTCACGACGATGCTTTAAAAGCTCAGAGTGAACGGCTCAAAGGTGCTTTTGAATTAGCCCCAGGCCAAGAACTGGCAATGCCCGAAATTGTTGGCCGTATTTATAAAGTTAAACAAGCCAATGGGCAAACTATTGCGGAAATTGAAGCAAAAGAGCCGAGTATTACGATTGAACGGTTAAAACGTAAAGATCAGTTTATTGATGTCGCTCCCGAGCTAACTTTACAAACAGACGATGTCATTTTACTGGTTGGTCGCCGTGCCAATGTAGTTTCAGTTGCCGAGCAAATCGGTAGCGAATTACAGTCATCGCAAGGTATGGAAATGATTATGGATACCAGCGATGTCATCCTAAGAAATTCCAAATATCTCAACCGCACCTTAGGAGACATTAAGGCCAATACGCCTGCGTATTTAAAGCACGGTATTTATGTACTTGCAATTAAGCGTAACGAAGAGACACAACCTTTAAGTGATGACACCGTTTTACGACAAGGCGATGTGGTCACCGTATACGGTACAAAAAGTGACCTCGACCGTTTGGTGAAAGAAGCAGGTAAAGCCCTACCTGAAAGCTTAAAAACGGACTGGATTTTTCATGGTGCTGGCCTTGTGGTTGGTTTGGTGATTGGTCTATTTGTGATTCGTTTGGGTGATGTGCCATTAACTCTTGGTGCTGGTGGTGGTGCTTTACTATCAGGTCTTCTGTTTGGTTGGATTCGAAGCAGAAATCAGGTGCATGGCAATATGCCTTTAGCGGCTTCACAGCTTCTTAAAGATTTGGGACTTGCGGGCTTCGTTGCTGCCGTCGGCTTACAATCTGGTTTGCAAGCTATTCAAACCATTAAAGAAAGTGGTCTTTCACTCTTTATGATTGGAGTTGTGGTAACACTGGTTCCCCTCCTACTTTCCATGCTCTTTGCTCGTTATGTTCTGCGTTATGACAACGTTGCAGTAATGGCAGGGGCGCTATCCGGGTCACGCAGTGCAAACCCTGCATTTGGTGCAATTTTAGACAAAGCAGGAAACTCGATTCCGACCGTTCCATTTGCAATTACCTATGCCCTAGCAAATGTGTTCTTAACCTTACTCGGACCACTGATTGTAGGCTTGGCCTGATTTTATACATTGAATTAGAAATTTTATTCATCTCACTATAATTAAGGAGACGTCCCATGGGGAAAGTCGATTATTCTAAATACGCAAAACTCAGCCCATTTGAACTTAAAGATAATTTAATAGAATTAGCTCAAAGCAGAACTGACCGAATGATGTTAAATGCTGGGCGTGGTAATCCGAACTTTCTTGCGACTATCCCACGTAGAGCATTCTTTCAACTGGGTTTGTTTTCTGCGACCGAATCCGAGTTCTCGTTTTCATATATGCCGGAAGGTTTAGGTGGCTTCCCGCGTCCCGTTGGACTCCAGTCACGGTTTGATAACTTCATTTTGGAAAACCGTGACAAACCCGGTGTGGTCTTTTTAGGTAAAGCCGTGTCTTATGTACGCGACCAGTTAGGCTTAGATCCAGATCTTTTTTTACTTGAAATGGTTGAAGGGATTTTAGGGTGTAACTATCCAGTACCAGACCGAATGCTCAGAGTGAGTGAAACGATTATTAAAGAGTACGTCTTAAGAGAAATGGGCGTACAAGGCATGCAAAAAAGAGACTTAGATTTGTTTGCGGTCGAAGGCGGAACAGCCGCAATGGCCTATATTTTTAACTCATTAAAAGAAAATAAAATTATAAAAAATGGTGACCGTATTGCCATTGGTAGTCCTATTTTCACGCCATATCTTGAGATTCCAAAGCTCAATGATTATCAACTCGAAGAAGTATTAATTGCGGCAGACCCTAAACTCGATTGGCAATATCCAGAGTCGGAGCTTAGAAAGTTAGAAGATCCGTCTATTAAAGCTTTCTTTTTAGTCAACCCAAGTAACCCGCCATCGGTAAAAATGAGCGATGAAGGACTTGCAATTTTGGCTGATATCGTTAAAAAACGCCCTGATCTGATCATTTTGACAGATGACGTTTACGGTACATTTGCCGATAATTTCAAATCACTATTTGCGATCTGTCCTGACAATACAATTTTAGTTTACTCGTTCTCTAAATACTTTGGTGCGACTGGTTGGCGACTGGGTGTCATTGCACTTTCAAATAACAACGTGCTTGATAAACAAATTGCAAATCTATCAAAACAAGAGAAGAAAGAGCTTGAAGAGCGCTATTCATCTTTAACCACTGACCCAGCAAGTATTAAATTTATTGACCGCTTAGTTGCCGACAGCCGAAATGTTGCTTTGAACCATACCGCTGGTCTATCTACCCCACAGCAAGTTCAAATGGTTTTATTTGCCTTGTTTAATATGATGGACTCACGCCAAAGCTATAAAAAAGCAGTTAAATCTGTTGTTCGTGAACGCGACGCAGCACTTTATAGACAGCTTGGTGTCGAGGTTCCAACAGATCCAAATGCTGTTGATTATTACACGCTAGTCAACCTTGAAAACACATCAAGGACTCTCTATGGAGATGAGTTTGCTGATTGGGTCATGAAAAATAAAAATCCGACCGAGCTATTGTTTAGAGTTGCCGATGAAACAGGTGTAGTTTTATTACCGGGTTCTGGCTTCGGTGTGCAGCACCCTTCTGCCCGTGCATCTTTAGCTAACCTGAATGAATACCAATATGCTGCAATTGGTGATTCTCTAAGACGCTTTGCGGATGAAGCTTATGCAGAGTATTTAAAAACTAAAAAAGGCAAATAAACACCTATATACAGTGAGGCTCTAGCAGCCTCACTTTTTTCTTTCTGTTCTTTAATTTGCTATTTCAGTTTTTCAATTTAAGCATTTATCTTTAAAAAGTAATCTAGCAACTGATCAGGTTCTTCATTTTGGCTTGAACCTAAAAGACCAAAAATCGCACCATCAATCATAAATACAAAAATATCAGACTCTTCATATGTGGCTCTTTTTTTAGATTCTCGCAGAACCCAGAAAATTTCATTTTTAAGCCATCGCCTATAGCGAATTGCGGTTTGATAAGCGTTTGGATAAAGCTGTTTAATTTCAAAAATCGCTTTAAACAACAGGTAATACGCCCCTTTTAAGTCCGCATGTAAAAGGTAAATTTGTCTGAGCTTAATAGACAAATCTGGATATTGACGAGATTCACTTACCGCCCTCACTTTTTCTTTTAAGTGCTCTTTTTGAACCAACAAACACATTTCAATTAATCTTTCTTTGGAGTGAAAGTAGTTGTAAAAAGTGGCTTTAGAAATTTTAGTCTCACTAACAATTCGGTCCACCCCGACTTTGTTGAAGCCGTATTGTTTAAATAAATCTGCTGCTGTGTAAAGCGCTCGCGTAGCTCTAAATGAAACTTCTAAATTTTTCATGTTTACTGCTTAAAATAATTTTTTGTTGTAAATAGAAGAGATAGAAATGCCGTCACTCTTAAAATGAGTGCTAAATACAGGCATGCGAAAGCTGCACAATAATGGTGTGCTCGCCTATCTCTGGTTTATTGTTGCTATGTTTTAGTCGTAACGATTCTTAAAGTGTAGAAACCTAAAGTCGGTTAAACCGTTTTAAAGACTGTTTAAGCGGTATGAATAGAGAGAATTTGGCAAAGGCCAATAAAGAAAAAGAATTAGTACGCATAGAGGACTCCTCATGTCTAAAGAAGTTCTACCGAATTACTGTCAAATAATTATGGTGGCAGAACGAGAGAAGGTTGACAGACTGGTTAGACGCCAGCACACCCGAAGGTGTCCCTCTCCCGTCCTACCGCAACGGGAGGAGACGAGAAGCTTACACACAAAACTATTCCTCAGAAGGAATAATTCTGATGCGGTCTAAATCAGCCTGTCAAAGCCGGCTGACAATGTAGGTCAGCAGGCAAAGGATAATCGGCAAGGTTTAGAGTGTCAATGTAAGGTTGAATAGAAAATAGTTAAATAATTATTGTTTTTCATTCAATTAGATATTGAATCTTAATAATAACCAAGTTCAACTTTAAAGAAGCTAAACATTTCAACTAAATCTATCATTTTAGATAAAAATTAATTAAAACAAAAAAGCCAACTCTTTCGAATTAGCCCTAATTACCTCACGACCACGTCTGTGAAAATTGCTTTTGATTTTATTGTTCGCGACAATCTTCATCATTTTTGTTATGAGTCTAAATTAGCCTTTCTTTATGACATTTCGATTAAAAAAACATCCAAAATCTCTCCTAAACAAACTTCATACATAAAATATGTGTTTTAGAGAACTAAATCACAATTTACAGAGCTGTACATTTTAAAGGCATATTCCGCTAAACGGCCAAGTCTATTATGCTTAAGTCATCTAATTGTTAAGTATGTATGATGGAACAGCAAACTTTATTACAAGAACTGAACTCACTCATTGAATACTACTCAAAAAGAACCGATTGCCCGCCTACTCGAATACGCATCGGCTATAGGGCTTATGCAAAATTGATGCAGTGCCCGCCTTTTGCAGATGAAGTGATGAATTCAGCCCTAGATCCAAATAAGCGAAAATATAAGAAGTTAAAAATTAAAATTACAAAAGATGATAATCAGTTGGAACTTGAGTAAATTTTTAAGAGTTCAAAATAAAAAGTTCTTCAACTCTCCTATTTGCGATTTTATTTATATAACAATCCAGTCAAAGGCACAGCCGTAGAGCATTTATAGTCATTCCGTAAAAGCTCTGCTAAACAAAGCTTTTACAGATATTTTTTATACTAATCCAGACTTTCATTATCTGAGGTATCTTCTTTATTTAAAATCCGCCCTTCTTGTTTTGGTCGAATCAATGGTGCTGTCGGTCTTGGGTGATGAGTATGTGTATATTGCATACCTACTCCCGCATTGACGTCATCTGCCGCGATTTCAGTTTCAAAACGCTCATTATCCAAATCTCGAATTTCCTCGGTAATTCTTTCTACCTCGTCTTCATCCACACCAAGTTCTTGCAAAATCACGCCGCCAAACTTAATTGCAGATTCAAATGTTTCACGAATCATAAAGTCCACTTTTTGTTTGACTAAATGTAGTGAATGCTCACGGTCATATGAACGGACTAATAGTTTTGCCAAAGGAAATTCATGGGTCACGAGTTCTACAATTCTATTGGTCGTTTCCTTGCTATCTACACACACCACAATCGCTTGTGCTGTTGCGGCGCCAGACGCATGCAGAATATCTAGACGGCAACCATCGCCATAATAAATTTTAAAACCAAATTTTTCGGCGTTTCGAATCATGTCG
Source organism: Acinetobacter sp. 826659 (assembly GCF_000588515.1). Taxonomy (NCBI): domain Bacteria; kingdom Pseudomonadati; phylum Pseudomonadota; class Gammaproteobacteria; order Moraxellales; family Moraxellaceae; genus Acinetobacter; species Acinetobacter sp. 826659. Next base: position 491,794 of record NZ_JFYD01000001.1, read on the forward strand.
GTATTATTATCAATAATGGTGACATCGACACCTCTTGCTAACAATAATTGACTAGTGACCTGTCCAAAACGTCCAAATCCAATCATTAAAACGCTACCGCTTAAACCCTCAGCAATATTGATATTTTCTAATGAAACCTTCGTTTTTGCTTGAGTAAAACGTTTGAAAATAATACCGACAATTGGGGTCAACACCATTGAAAGCACAACAATGGCAGTTAAGTTAGATTTAACGGTACTATCAATAACTTGTGCACTTAGCGCAGCCGAGAATAGTACAAAGGCAAACTCTCCACCTTGAGCCATAAGTAAAGCGCGGTCTAATGCTTCAGTATGAGAGCTTTTCGTTACTCGGGCGACTATATAAATCATGAGCGCTTTGGCAAGCATCAGAGCAATTACGCCACTCACAATCAGTTGCCAATTTTGAGCAACTACCGATAAGTCCAATGACATACCGACCCCAAGGAAAAAGAGGCCCAGCAAGATTCCACGGAACGGTTCAATATCCGCTTCAATTTGATGTCTAAAGGTTGATTCAGATAAAAGCACGCCCGCCAAGAAAGCACCCATCGCCATAGTCAAACCACTGACTTGCATGAGTAACGCCGCACCCAACACAACCAGTAAAGCCGCAGCCGTCATGACCTCTCGGGCCTTGGCAGCGGCCAACAGTCTAAATAATGGGTTTAGTAACCAATACCCTGCCGCAATAAGCCCTGCAATTGCGAGCAAACCAATCCCTATATCTAGACGTACCGATGTGCTTTCGACCACATGATTCGGTGCCATAAAAGCAACAATAGCCAGCAATGGCACAATGAGTAAATCTTCAAATAGTAAGATGGCTACAATCTTTTGCCCACGTGGCTGAGTCAAATCACCCCGATCACCCAATAACTGCATTACAATTGCAGTCGAGGTTAATACAAACCCTGCGGCACCAATAAAAGCAACTTGCCATGTAAAGCCAAATAACAGCCCAACGCCAGTCAAAGCCAGCGCGCAAATAATAATCTGTAGCGTACCAAGGCCAAAAATCTCGCGTCTAAGACTCCACAAATGTGACGGCTGCATTTCCAAACCAATCACAAAGAGGTACATCACAATTCCTAACTCGGCAATATGCAAAATTGCGGCAGAATCTTGAAAAAAAGCAAAACCGAATGGGCCAATAATCAGACCTGCAATTAAATAACCAAGTACTGAGCCTAAACCAATACGTTTAAAAATAGGGACTGCAATGACAGCCGCCGCCAATAAAACCACAGGGGCAACCAAGCTAATTGAATGTGCTTCTGAGCTCATACATTTCTCATTTTATTTATCTGCAATTTATTCTATGTGAAACTAGGTTTAAGGGCGATTATTAGTTTTGAGAAAAAGCATCCTAAAAATAAAATGGTTTAAATGATTCGAAGATAAAAATTGAGTCTAGAGATACGAATCAAATACTCATGGATAAACACCCATAAAAAAAGCCCTAACGGGCTTTTTTTATATTAGGCAATAAATTTCAACATGAGCTGAATGACAGTCGCATTAATTAAGTCGACAAAGAATGCGCCACAAAGCGGAACAATCAAAAAGGCCTTATGTGATGGACCATACATATTGGTAATAGCCTGCATATTTGCAACGGCGGTTGGAGTTGCACCCATACCGAAACCACAATGGCCTGCTGCCAATACTGCCGCATCGTAATTTTTACCCATGACGCGGAACGTCACAAATGCTGCGTATAAAGCCATAGTCAGTGTTTGGGCACCTAAAATAACCACAAGCGGACCAGCTAAGTCGGCAAGCTGCCAAAGCTTTAATGAAAGCAATGCCATTGCTAAATAAAGCGACAAAGACGCGTTACCAAATACATCAATCGCACGGTCGAAAATATCAATTTTCAATACGCTTTCTAAAATGTTTCTTAAGATTACACCGCCACCGAGTGCCCAAACGAAAGTTGGTAACTCAAACCACGTTCCCTTACTAAAGCCAGTCATAAATTCAGCAAACGCTAAACATGCTGCAAACATACCCAGTGTAGTAATTGCATTATCGGCAGTAATTAAACGGACTTGATGCGGATTTTCAAACGGAGCTAAATCATCTGAATTTTGCTCAAGATGTGTGTCGCGATTTTGGATTTCAGCATTGGTTTTTGGTTGAGCAAGACTGTAACGATTGATAAGCAATTTCGCTAACGGCCCACCAATCACACCACCAATAATCAAACCAAAAGTAGCACTCGCCATACCTAATGCTAAAGCCCCCTGAATACCATGCTGACTTTCTAAAATTTCACCCCATGCGCCAGCTGTACCATGACCACCTGTTAAGGTAATTGAACCAGCAATCAAACCAATAAGTGGGTCAAGACCTAATAATGTCGCAAGACTCATACCAACAGCATTTTGCACAACAATAAATGAGGCTACACAAATTAAGAAGATGATTAAAGCAGTACCACCTTCTTTAAGCTTCATAAAATTGGCACTTAAACCAATTGAAGCAAAGAACACGAGCATAAAGCTGGTTTGTAATTCGCTACTAAAAACAATGCTATACCCCCACAAAGTGTGGACAAGTAAAGAAACTACAGCAGCAACCAAACCACCAGCTACAGGTTCAGGGATATTATAACGTTTTAAAAAATCAATACGATTAACAAGAAAGCGGCCCAACAATAAGACGATAACCGCCGAAATTAGTGTATAAAAACCATTAAAAACAAATTCCATATATACTACTTTCTGATTACATTCCTAATGGATTGTAAAATAATTATATTTTATTTTTTATTATTTAAATAAAACACAAACAAACTTTACAAAAACCATCTTTATTTAATAATAATCATATAAATCAATTTTTTATTTTGAGTATTTAGTAAAAAATCACAATGTATCCTCTCTTAAATTTCTATATTGCTTTGATAATTAATTTTTTAAACATTTAAATGCTCAAGCGATGAAATCAAGACATCTGGTTGCCTCAATCTTATTACCGATTTTTTAAGTAAGAGTATGTTGGGCTAAGCTAAGCTCTACTTGATACATTTAAAGAAAAATCCTGTCTTTTGGGTCACTGAACTTCTCCATCATTCACTTTAATATCCTTCAAAGACCAGCTCTTTACTGTTCTGGGCAACATCTTTATAGGTTTTATATTCAATGAGTTTATTGCTTAAAGTTCGTCAGAACGTTCCACAGCTACAATCTATTAAAAAATCTCTTCAGACACGTGCTGGTCAAAAAATACCTCACATGCTGATCAATGCATCAGATCTATTTTTCCGAGGCCCTCAAATAGCTTTGTCAGGAAAAACACCTTTTGAAGTGATTCATAAGCATGAAATCATTACCTTACGCCATTATAAAAATGAGACTGATACCTCTACTCCTAAACACCGCGTACCTTTAGTTATTGTTCCACCGCTAGCAGTGAACATGCTCATTTACGATTTGTTCCCTACTCGCAGTTTTGTACGTTTCTTTTTGGCCCAAGGGTTTGATGTTTACTTAATTGACTGGGGCGTACCAACCCGACACCAAGCAAAATATAACTTCGGTACTTATATTAAAGTTTTCATGCCAGAGATGTTAAAGCAAGTTCGCTTGCACAGCGGTCAGCAACAGCTTTCTTTACATGGCTGGAGTTTAGGCGGCGCACTTTCACTCTGCTATACCGCATTGTTTAAAGATAAAGATATTAAAAATCTAATTATTCTTGCTTCACCTATCGACACACACAAAGCGGGTTATATGGGGAAACTCTACGGTAGCCTCACCAAACCTGCCGAGTGGGTTCGTAAACATACGCCCTTTCGTATTCGCCATCATGTACCAAGTGAAGCATTTCATATTCATGGCTGGCAAAACACGCTTGGCTTTAAATTAACTGACCCGATTGGAAATTTGAAAACATATTGGGAACTTTTTAAAAATTTAGATAACCGAGAATTTATTGTCGATCATGCAACCTCAAGTTCATTTATCGATAATATGCTGGCATATCCGGGCGGTGTCATGCGTGACATTATCCTGCGTTTCTGGATTGATAATGAACTGTCTAAAGGTGTAGTTAAATTTGGTGAACTTACCGCCTATCTAAAAGACATTCAATGTTCTGTGTTAGCTATCGGTGGTAACACAGATATCATTGTTACAGCTGATGCTGTTAAACCACTCATGGATTTAATTAGTAGCCAAGACAAAACATTTAAGGTGGTACCCGGTGGTCATATGGGCGTAGTTTCTGGTAGTCAAGCACCCACTACGGTCTGGCCCGAAGTGAGTACTTGGTTAGCTACTCGTTCAGAATAATTAATTTAAAAGCAGTAAAGCCAGTGTAGTCAGTTCTATGCTGGCCATAATTCAAATTTTATAAGTCTGATATTCTAGTTTCATTTATATTACAGTAGTTTTTTCTCATAATTCAAAAGCAGCTCATTACTAGATAACTCAAAAATATAAATATAATTTCCTCACTATTAATCACATTAAAATCCTTCAACACATAAATTTTATTTATTAGAAATACAACTTAATAAAACAATATTTTATCAAATGTTAAAATTTTTTAAATAGATCAATTTTTTCTTATTAATATTTATAAATTTTAAGAAAAGAACCTCTTAAAGTTGATGTTACTTTTTGTTATTTATGTAAAGCTCATCTAAACAATATATTTACTTAAGTTACTGTTAAACAATTATTTTTATAAATTTAATTTTGTAAAATTTGATCATTATTTGTACAAATGTAGGCAATCTCTCACAATTATGTAAGCCAAAGCTTACAACTCAACTGATTGTTTTTCTTATAATTAATTTCAGTACATATAAGCACTCTTTACTATTAAATAGAAAGCTGAATATTAATAAAGAGATCTGGAGAAAATGATAAAGTCATCTTTATTAATATAAAAACTCTTAATAATAGAAAAAGAATCTCAAAAATTAATATGTACTATCTTTCCTCTGGAAACAGAGGAAAGATACTTTTTTAATCATCAGATAGGGTATAGAAAATGTTTATTGCAAAAAATATATTTGTATATTTACTATCAATGTTAGCTTTATGCTTACTGATTATTTTCTTTAATTACATAGGAATGAACGAGACGATTAATCTTCTTCTCTCTTCTGCACTGTTTGGAATATTTATTACTTGGTATTTTAAAGGTAGTGGACTCTGTCTCGCCCTATTTAGCTTTTTTTATTGGGCTATGTTTGTCATTAGTCAAAGCTTAGAAGTGATATGGATGCTCGCAAGTTCAGTTATTGTATATTTAGTCATGACTAAAATATTACCTAAACTCAAGACCATCCATATTGGCGTGATAGCCAAATAGCTAAAACGGTTTCACCCCACGATTCACCATACCCACTTTCTTAACTGTGTTAATTTTAGTTTGTTCGGCAATGACTAATTCATTGATGAAAGCTTTTAAGTTTTGCTCATCAAGACGAATAGGATTAAAAGTACTTTCTCCCATTTTTAGAAAGAAAGATTCGATATTTGTATTACGTTGTACATATTTCATTGACCATCGTTGAAACGAGTTTTGTTCAATGGAATATGTACACAACCATTTAACATTGTGGTGTCTTTCATCATTTGTAATTTTTTCAAATAATCGCTCAACCACCTCTCGCTCACCTTCCAAGCATTGAAAGAAAGCATTATCGGCATAATAGAGCACCCCACAGATCTGATTCAAATCATTGAAATCTCGTGCTTCTGTCAAAATATCACGTAAATCTTGCAACAAGTCTTCATTTTTTTCGTTCCGTTGACTGGCATAACACAGGCGAACGTTCATTAGCAATTCCGTGAAATATAAAATTTCTTTATTTAAAGATTTTTTAATCTACCATATCTCTATTACTAATAATTTATATTTCACACATATTCTAAAGTTTATATTAAAAATATGTTTGATTATTAACTATAAGAGCTTAATAACTAATGATTTATATTCACAAGAAAATAAAAAGCCCTCCTATTGAGGGCTTCTAATGCTCTAAAAGAACAATAAATTGCTTTAAAAGCTAAAATAAAAAAAGCACTAAAAAGTGCTTTTTTTACTTGCTGTTATATTATTGTGGAATAATATTTACAGCATTTGGGCCTTTTTGCCCTTGAGTAACGGTAAATGTTACGCGTTGACCTTCATGCAAAGTTTTGAAACCAGAACCTGCGATTTCTTTGAAGTGAGCGAACACATCTGGACCGTTGTCTTGTTGAATGAAACCAAAACCTTTAGTTTCGTTAAACCACTTTACTGTACCACTTACTGTATTAGACATGATATATCCTACTGATTTCTAATATTTTAGAATCATTAAATAATGACCCTATCATAACTTTGAAAAAAGAATAACAAATTGAGCTTAATATCTTAAAAAACGAAGGATTATGACTAAAACTACGATACTTAAAAGAAGATTTACTAACAAGTCTTTTTTCTAGTTAACAGCATCATACATGAAATAAAATTGTATTCAAGGCTTTTATATAAATAATTTCCAAAACTTAAGTTAAATAAATATAAAACAATAGCTTAATAAAAAGATTAAGAAATTCAGTATATTGCTTAATTAAAAAACAATCTATGATGTGATAAAAACATTGAAAAGCAACAGTTATAAAAATGTCTATTTAGAAAATTGCTTGAGCACGAATGAAAAGTTATTTTTAAAAATATAGATAATAAAAAAACTCCTGATTAGGAGCCTTATTTTATGGCAGAGGATCAAGGACTCGAACCTTGACGAACGGTTTTGGAGACCGTCATGCTACCATTACACCAATCCTCTATATTCATGATTAAACACTCAAGATTTAATCACAAAAAAAGCAAGATCATAATCTTGCTTTTTTAATGGTGGGGGCGAAGAGACTCGAACTCTTACACCTTGCGGCGCTGGAACCTAAATCCAGTGCGTCTACCAATTTCGCCACGCCCCCATCTGGGACATTTATTTAAAATAAATGTGGCAGAGGATCAAGGACTCGAACCTTGACGAACGGTTTTGGAGACCGTCATGCTACCATTACACCAATCCTCTTCCAAGATCTAGATGACTTAACATCTACATCAAACTTTAAGTTATTAACTTAAAGTGGTGGGGGCGAAGAGACTCGAACTCTTACACCTTGCGGCGCTGGAACCTAAATCCAGTGCGTCTACCAATTTCGCCACGCCCCCGATGGCTGTGTATATTAGCGATAAGATCTGACAGTGACAAGTGTTTTTTTTCTAAAAAAAACTAACCGTGTAAATTGTATACAGATACTAGATCAATGATTTTTATCAATTTGAATCTGTTTTAAGCAATTTATTGCTTCATCAGCATTTGAAAACCGATTTTGCTGCTGTTTTTGTAATAAACCTACAAGTAAGGGTAAAAAAATCAAAAACTGCGTGGGTAATTGAATGGTTAAATTTTGACAGTGTAAGACTGCCCAATCACGATAACTACTTGCTTCTAAGCGAGTTTGAGTCAACCATTCATATAAAATGATGCCAAAAGCATATAAATCACTTTGTATTCCCTTATGCTCTCCTCGAAATAGCTCAGGAGCCATATAACGAGGTGTTGCATCCATGACTGTATCGCAACTTGAGATTGGTCTCGTTTTCTCAAAATCAATTAAATAAGGCTTTTGCTGAAACTTTCTAAAATGCTCTGCCTTAACGTCTCCATGAATCCAGCCAAGTTCATGAAGTTCTGCAAGCTTATTTATTGCGAACCAAATCTTACGGTATACATCAGTTAAATCACTTTCATGAACCAATGAACTGAACCACACTTCACTATCAGGTAAAATTAAAACCTTACCCAAAGAATGGCCTAGCTGAGGGATTAAACTGACCTCAATTAATTTATGAGGTAAAAGCCATGCAGGTTTTTTAAAGTGAATTTCTTCGTAAAATAATTGCTCATGCATGAAATCTTGCTCACTTTGAGCATGGGTTTCAGGCAAATGATATTTTAACCAGTAATTTTCGGTATCTATGGTACATGTCCATAAACACCGCCCTAACGCTGCACTTGTTGGCTTTGTTACACATGTTAAGTTTTCTATATGCGAAGCAAAATCATGCCTCAGCATAGTAAGACTCAGGCTGTTGTTTCTTTTCTTCAAAGCGCAAAACTTCTAAACAATGCTGAATTGTCTTACCAATACGAGCATGGGTTTCAATTGAAGAAATTTTTGGCCAAGTTGCACGTTCCCCTTCTCTTTGCAAACGCTTAAACAGATGCGGACGCGGGTTTTGCAAAGTGTAGGTATAGTGACTTAGGCTATATTTAGCAATGATATTTACATCACCATAATAACGCTGTCCCATTACGCCATATCCATGATCTAACAATCTTCTAACTGGAGATATAGAACCAAGTCGTTGACGCGTAAAGTCCATAATGCCCATTGATAGTACTTTACCTTGGCGTCTTAAAATTCTTTCAGGCCAACTTAAAACGTCTTTACGGAAGCGATCCGCATCATTTTGCATAAATGGAACAATATGTGGGTTAACCTGACTCGCAATCGTGTAGTTTAAATTATAAAGCCGCGCCATTCTTTCTTGCGGGAAATCGCTTCTTACACTTCCATCCACCCACTTTGTATTTGCCATATAAGGTGTATGTTCACCGTCATAACGTTTACTGGTTAAACGTACCGGTGGGAATAAAATTGGCACGGCACATGAAGCCAATACAGCACTCCAAACCAAAACATTCGGCGTCATAATGGCATTCATAATTCTTGGGTTTTCTGTTGCATCATATGGCGCTACTGCCACATTAATGTTTAAACCAGATTTTTTGAAAGCCTCTTCAAACGTAAGATCACCTAAATTCTCAATGAGGAATTTTTTCAAATATTGAACATCGGCAATTCCACCATTGCCTTTAATAAGTTCACGGAATTTCCTAAAATGAAAAGCATCACTAAAAAATTGCTCACCATTTAATAAGTTTTGGATATCTTCACTAGCAGAGGTTCCAAGCATACCTGTCATAATTGCCCCTGCACTTGAGCCAGAGAGCACTTTAGGCATTAAGTCTTGTTCAATTAAAGCCTTACATACTCCCGTATGAAAAAGTCCTAAAGTCGCCCCACCCGAAAACATAAGTGCAGGTTGTCCATACGCCTTTTCACAGTTTTCAAAAAATTCTATTTTTTCTTTTCTTTGAAACGTAATGCATTCACTTGAAGCGATATAAGCCAAGCTTTGGCTAACTTCTTCAATATAGTCTTCAATTAACTTTTTTGTACCGACATGTGTTGCGGCAAAAAGCATTGGATGACCAATATTTGCAATATCGTAAGTTAGACCCTCTTTAAGTAAATAGATGAGGTCTAATGTGCGATGTTGCTGACGATATCTTTTGAGCAAAGTGTATCGATAAGAAATGAGTTCGGCATCAAAGTAAGGTGAACTATTATCAAACTTCCACTCTTGCACACCTGTTTCTTCATCTAGTTTTAATGCAAAAGACTTCCATTCTTCATAAGATTCAGCCATGTCTAATTGACGTTGTAATTTTTTGATACGGTAAGCCTGATGTGGATTCATATCACTTCGTATTTTTTCAAACATATTTCGTCCTCATCTTCACAGATGATTTTACTGAATAGACATCACAACACTATGCTCGGTCTGAACATTTCAATCAATTGCAAAACCGATAAAGTGTATAGGCAATAAGTTTTTTGTCAGCCTGTTAATTTCGGTGTTAGTATCCTATCAAACACTGTTTAACATGATTGACTTACCATGGCTACCATTGATTTACCGGACAATTTAGTTCAAACATTATCACTTGTATTAAATCAGTTACAGCAAGTCTTGCCTGAGCCTCGACAAGAAACAGATTTTACTGCACCTGCTTTTAGATGGGAAAATCAGCAACTTAATGCCATCTATAAGCCAAAAAATATTTATCTTGATGACTTAAAAGGCATTGAGCGTCAAAAAGAAAAAATTATTCAAAATACTTTGCAATTCTTAAATGGCCTACCAGCAAATGATGTGCTGTTAACCGGCTCACGTGGTACAGGAAAATCATCTATTGTTCGTGCTTTACTCACTGAGTATGCCCCTCAGGGATTACGTTTAATTGAAATTGAACGTGATGATTTATCAGACTTACCTAAAATTCAAAAACTCATTCAAAATCGTCCTGAAAAATATATCGTCTATTGTGATGACTTGGCTTTTAACGCGGAAGATGAAAATTACCGTAGTCTAAAAAGTGTATTAGATGGTTCATTACAGTCAGGTTCAAGTAATTTTATTATTTATGCAACCAGTAACCGTCGCCACCTGTTACCAGAATTCATGCATGAAAATACACCTGTAACTAAGGTCGATGTTCCCCAATATACTGAACTACATCCACAAGAAGCGATTGAGGAAAAGATCTCTTTGTCGGATCGGTTTGGTCTATGGCTATCTTTTTATCCAATGGATCAAAACCTATATTTAGAAATCGTTGAGCATTATCTTGATAAAGCAAACATGCCTTTCAATGATGAAGTTCGTGCAGAAAGTCTACGTTGGTGTCAGATGCGGGGTCAGCGCTCTGGTCGAGCGGCTTATCAGTTTTCTAAGCATTGGATTGGTTTAAACGCATTAAAAGATTTGTCTAACAATTAAATAAAATGTCCCGCAAAGCCTTAGCTTTGGCCTATAAACCGCTTAGCTTTGGCAGTTGTTTTTCATAACCTAAAACAAAGATAGCCCTTCTTTAGGTTTATATATGAAAAAACAATTGCCAAAAATTTCTACAGCCAGTAAAGCGCTTGGTAAAAGTTTATTACTTGCACAAGGCGTTTTAGACCAAGCAAAAAAATATTCAACTCTTCCTTTTACTCAAGCTCATACCATCCATCCACGAGTTGACGAAAAATATTATAGTTGGACACATTACGGTATCTTTTTCCCGCTTTTACCAGAGCCGCATCGTTACTTAAATATTATGATTTTAATCGGTACACCAGGTGCACTTGCTTTTGACCATGATGACATCATTACTGGAAATCCTAGAAAAACAGCTACATTCTTTTCAAGCACAGCTGCTCTGGAACAAGCTTTACTAAAGGCCTATGTCATTCACGAAGATACAAAAATTAATAAAGATGGGAGCTTAATAGAACTAGGTCAAGAAATTTCAATTCAAGGTAAATTCCCTCAAATTCACATTAATGGTCATTATGATGGATTTGATTTCGACTTTGATATCGATATTACTTCACATGTTTCATGGTTTATAAAAACACCAATCTATGATCATTTTAGCTTATTGGCAAAGTTTAAAGGTTTTCTAAGCTATCAAGCAGAACGCATTGAAAGCCAAGGACTCTGCACTTACGAATACGCTCGAGCAGTTGGTCCTCACTCCATCACAAACAAACTTATTCCTGATGTATATAAACTGCCACTTGATTTTTTCACTTATCAAATCATCAATTTAAATGAAACCACTCAACTTCTTCTTACCAAAGCCGATATTGCAGGACAAACAGCTGCATATACCCTACATATTCGACATCTGGACCAGCCAGCTGAAATTTATACAGATGTAAGCTTTGATATTATTTCGCATCAAGTTGATGACTTTGTTTCACCTAGTGGGCAAAAAATGCGACTTCCAAAATATTTTTCTTGGATCGCTAGAAATGAGGCAAAGCAAATTATCTTAAACATTCAGGCAGAAATTGACTGCCCATTCCGCTATGGTCATGGGCGAGGTTATGCGAGTAGCTATATATTTACAGGTCATTATTTTGGTAATGAAGTACAAGGCCGCGGTTATATCGAATACATTGATATCGAAAACCAACAGGCCTTTGACGATGAATAATTTTACTCAGGAATAGTGAGTTCAGTCATTGGCCATCTTGGTGTGGTCGTTACCGCTAACCCATCATGCTGACCTGCTTTTAAACGCTGATAACCAGCAAAAGCTATCATTGCCCCATTATCAGTACATAAAGCAGGCTCAGCATAATAAACTTGCGCTTTAATTTTCGCCAAAGAAGTTTCTAATTGCTCGCGTAGTCTTAAATTTGCGCTAACTCCACCTGCAATCACTAAACGTTTAAGTCCAGTTTGCTTTAAAGCTTTCACTGATTTTTTTACCAAGGTATCTACAATTGCTTCTTGGAATGAAGCAGCAATATCAGCGTCACGATTTTCGCCATTCAATTTTTTCAATTGAACAGAAACAGCTGTTTTTAAGCCACTAAAAGAAAAATCCAAGCCTTGATGAAGCATAGGTCTTGGAAACTCAAATGCTAATGGATCACCAGATAATGCAAGTTTTGCAATATTTGGCCCACCTGGATATGGCAAGCTCATCATTTTTGCAACTTTATCAAAAGCTTCGCCCGCAGCATCATCAATAGACTCACCCAATAGTTCATATTGACCAATAGCGTGGGCTGCCATCAATTGTGTATGCCCACCTGAAACTAACAATGCTACAAACGGAAATTCAGGTGGTTGACTTGAAAGTAATGGGGCCAGCATATGACCTTCCATATGATGAACACCAATTGCAGGCTTATTTAAAGAAAAAGCTAAAGTTCTGCCAAACAGTGCACCTGTCATTAATGCTCCCATTAAGCCGGGACCACGCGTGTAAGCAACCGCATCAATCTCTTGTTTTATTACACCACTTTGTTCAAGCAATTGATTCATTAAAGGAATTAATTTACGAACATGGTCACGAGAAGCAAGTTCAGGTACTACGCCACCATATTCAGCATGAAGTTTAATCTGGCTATAAAGAACCTGTCCCCGTAAGCCGAGTTCGCTATCATAAAGTGCCAACCCTGTTTCATCACAAGAAGTTTCCAAGCCTAAAACAATCATCAAAACTGCCTTTTATATGAGTCAAAATATTGCAATCGCTATTATAGACTTGTGATATGAGTTGTAAATGAGTAAAATACTGACCTTCACTTGTGATCCGGCGCAATGGTGTGCCTGATCTTATCCATAATCTAGAGGATTTTACATGCCACAAGTTAAGTTGAAAGAAGGCGAACCAGTTGACGTAGCTATCCGTCGTTTCAAACGTTCATGCGAAAAAGCTGGTGTTTTAGCTGACGTTCGTAAACGCGAATTCTACGAAAAACCAACTCAAGAACGTAAGCGCAAAAAAGCTGCAGCAGTTAAACGCTACCAAAAGAAATTGGCTCGCGAATCTGTACGTACTACTCGCCTTTACTAATTAATTTGTGATTGACTGCTGAATTATGACTACTTTAAAAAACCAAATTACTGATGCATTAAAAACTTCTATGCGTGCCAAAGATATGGCAACAGTGACGGTTTTGCGTAGTCTACAAGCGGCAATTAAGCAAATCGAAGTCGATGAGCGCAAAGAGCTTGACGACGCTCAGGTTCTTGCGGTCATTGAAAAGCAAATTAAACAACGTAAAGAATCGATCAAAGCCTTTGAAGGTGCTGGTCGTAATGATTTAGCTAGTAAAGAACAAGCCGAAGCTGAGATTATCTCTCAGTTTCTACCAGAAGCTATGACTGAGGAAGAGCTTGATTCTATCATTGAGCAAACGATTGCTGCTCAAGAAGCAACTAGCATGAAAGATATGGGTAAGGTGATGAATTCTCTACGTCCGATCATAGCCGGGCGTGCCGATCCTGCTCAAGTTTCAGCAAAAATTAAAGCTAAATTAGCTTAATTCCCTCTCTTCTTATATACCTTTAAATTAAACTTTCTCGTAAGTTTAAATATATTTATGCCTGTGAAAATTCCTAAGTCATCCTAGACCTTAAATTTTCATTCGTCGCTCATCTTGCATTTGTTTCAAACGACTGTCTATTCTTGCCGACATTCCTTGATTATCTTTTGCCAATCGCTGAGCATGCAACATTGATTTAATTGCATTTTCCTCACTACCTGACCAATATTCTGCTTCAGCTCGATAGCGTAAAACATTAACCGCTCTTAAAGGTCCATTCTTATCCAAATTAGCGGCTTGCTGTAAAAATTGCCAGCCTTGTATATCTCTTGGATTCTTATTAATAAATCTTTGAACTAAGGTTTGAACTTGCGCAAACTTACCTTGTCGTAGCAGCACCTCAGCTAACTTATAACTAAAAGCTTTATTTTCAGGCATCGTCATCTGCATAGAAGCAATTGTTGTATAAGCTTGATCTAATTTATTTTGGCCAAGATAAATATCTGTCTGCAATAATGCCACTAGAGGCTTTCCACTAGATTTCGCTTGATCTAAAGTAGACTGGGCTTGAGCATAATCACCTTGTCTTGTGTAAAATGCTGCTAAAGCAATCAGACCAGCAATATTCTTTTGAGAGGCCAAACTTTGTAGTTGGTTTTCAGTTGCCTGATTTGCAACCACCATGGTGTACCATTTTAGAATCTCAAAATCAGCATCATATATACGGTTTTTAACTCTCGGCATCTGGTTTGCACGCAGCCGCGCTTCGCTCATACGCTCAGTCGTCAATGGATGAGTCAACCAGAAATCTGGTAAAAAACTCACTCGACTTGTAGCCCTATGCATTGTTTCAAAGTAATCAGCCATACTTTGAGGGTTATAACCCGCCGCATACATATATTGCATACCAATACGGTCTGCTTCACGCTCTTGATTTCGACTATATGTTAATTGCTTATCCATGAGTGCAGCTTGGGTTCCAAGCATCACTGCTGCACCCGCATCGCCACCACCCTGCGCAGCTATAGCCACCCCCGCTAAAAGTCCTGCTAGACTTAGCAATGTTTGACCTTTAAAAGCTTCTTCAGAGCGACTAAAATGTCTTTGCGATACATGCGCAATTTCGTGAGCCATAACCCCAGCAATTTCATCAATATTTCGTGCTGAGGCAATAAGCCCTGTATTGAGCGCAAATAAGCCACCTGGAACAGCAAAAGCATTAATTTGTGGATCTTTAATCACGACTAGACCAATCGGCTGCCCAAGCTGAGTTTCACTTAAAATACTCGAAAATACCTGAAAAAATTGATCTTCTAGCCAGACGTCTTGAATAACGGGCATTTGTTTGTGAACTTCACGAAAAACTTTTTCGCCAATAAATTTTTCTTTTTGTTGATCAAGTAAACCAATCCCACTTCCAATATTTGGAATTTCTACTTGATTTGCAGAAGGCTGAGGGTCGAAAGGCTGCGCGTACGAAGCATTTGTTATAAAAGCCGTACTTAAAATAATTGGCAAAAATCTCAAATGTTTTTCTCTAGTAAAATTAAACCATCAAAAAAAGTCTACTGATATAAAACATAAAAAATTATGTTCAATCAATAGACTTTTAATATATCACTCGAGATCGCTTAGTTTTGCAATGAAGTGTTATTAATCATTTATGCAAAGTTTGGGTTTACCAAATATCTAGGAGTTTTATCCTCCAAAGCTTCAACTAGATTTTTATAAGCAAGATTTGCCATTTTTTTACGAGTCTCTGCAGTCGCAGATCCTACGTGAGGCAAAGTAACAACATTTGACAGTTTAAAAAGCTCTGAATCTTGTAAAGGTTCTTTCTCGTATACATCCAGACCAGCTCCAAAGATTTCCCCGCTTTGTAAGGCCTCAATCAAAGCTTGCTCATCAACTACTGAACCACGCGCAATATTTATAAAAATAGCGTGCTTTTGCATAAGCTCAAATTGAGCTTTCCCCATCAAAGCTTTCGATTCATTATTTAAATCAACTGCGGTTACCACAAAATCAGACTGTTGCAATAACTCATCTAAACCAAGATATTGTGCTTTTAAAGGCTCTGCCAATTCAGGTTTTTCACGGCGGTTATGGTAAACAATATTCATGTTAAATCCATAAAAACCACGGCGTGCAATTGCAGCACCAATATTACCAAGCCCAATAATTCCTAGCGTCTTTCCAAAAACATCTAAACCAAACTGCTGAGGCCCAACAGTTCTTTTCCATTCACCTTGTTTCGTCCAATGATCAAGAAAAGGAACTTTTCTAGCAGCGCTTAGTAATAATGTAAAAGCAAGATCAGCCGTTGTTTCAGTTAAAACATGAGGGGTATTTGATAACCAGATTTTTCTTTGGTTTAGATAAGCCACATCATAATTGTCATAGCCAACTGTTACAGATGAAATAATTTTGAGTTTTTGAGCAGGCGCAAGATTACTTTCATTAAGAAGTCGACCAGCACCAATCATCCCATCAGCATCTACAACGTGTTGGCGAATTTGCTCATTAATATCACCCAGTTTTGGATTAAGAACCACAACATGATAATCCTGTTGTAATCGAGACAAAATTTCTTCATCAATTTGGCTAAAAACTACAACTTTTTTCATGTAAATCCCTACTACTCGTTGTTATCTTGCATTAATTGCCATAACCTTTTTTTAAGGAGTGGTTTCTCCAACATCTCTTTTAAACTCGCCAAATGAATAATATTGGCATGTTGAATATAAGAACATTCCCCAAGGCACAAGATTTTCTTGTCTGCTGCGACAGCATCTAAAAATCCTTGAATATATGAACCTGCACCACGTTGATCTTGATAGTTAGCTAAAGGGAACGGCCATTTTAGTTCAGCATATTGCCCTATTTTTGCTTTTTGAATGTTATTCCAAAGCTGCTTTTCTTCTTCACTTAAATTGGTAACATCTAAAAAAATAACGCATTTTTCAAGCGCAAAAGCCTGTAACTCAAATGAAGCAATCGTAACCACTGGAGCTTGTACTTCAGTACGAGGCGACACAACAGGCGGAACTTCTACTGGAAGTGGTACCGCAATTTCAGGTTCAACTTTTGGAACTTCGTTGACTTGTGGTTTTGTCGGTTGCTCAACAACTGGATTGTTCTTAGAAGGCAATATAATTGGTTCACCTTCTGGCGCAGCTTGATCTCGCCAGAGACTTTGAGCATTATTTTTTTGGCACACCTGTGTCTTAGGAATCCATACATCAATCCCCAAAGTTGCCAATATATTTCTTTGCTGCCCAATCATCTGTAAATCAATACCTCTACTCTATCTACATTCTAACGGGCTTGAGTTTTTTTTTCAGTGTTTTATTTCATTCAGATGTTTTTATAATCGTATATGTCTTTTAAATAATCATCACACTATTTCTCTTTTGCATTTGATCCACAATTTCTTCTGTCTCAAAGCCAAAACGCCAATAAAGCAATTCAAGCACATCGAGTTCATCTTGCGTGATAATACGGTCGCTCCACAAACACATTTCTGCAATAGCTAGAATACTTAGACGGTCACGTAATAATAAACCAGCAATATCATTTAAAATTTCAGCCAGATCTAATGGCTCATCTGAAATTTCATCATAGATATACATTTCATCAGGATTGAGCAGCGAACGTAAAATACGCTCACGTACTTCTAATTGATTTGGGCTATTAATTTGTTGAACATGAAGTAAAGCATCAATCAAACGAACAATTTGAGGTTTCACTTCTTCAAATGCAGTTGGCAAATGTAATGGCATCAAGTTCAACTCATGTTTAACCCGCTCCAATAGTAGTGCATCTAACAACCCAATCTCACCATCTTCTTGGATAATGAGGGCCAACTTAGTAAGAAATTGCCGCGCAATACTTGCGGGTATATGTCCAATATTTTTACAAGCATCATGAAATATTTGAATATGAATACGTCCATCCAAATTCAATAATGCATCAATAATGGCATGACTCACAGGTGCATCTTTTGGAATGAATTCCCGATATTGGCGAATCATCAAAATAGCAACCATCACTTCACGTGAACCAGTCGCAGTTTGTAGTGCTCGCTGAATTAATTCAGGACGCTTTTTATTTCGACGTACATCACTACTCAGGGGCTTAATGGCATCATTTAATGCAAAACTAATTGGTGACAACCTTAATAAAGGTAAAGGCTGTGGAGATGACCACGGAATATAAATTTCTTTCTCAGATTCTTCTAAGAAATGAAATAAGCTAAACAACGGACGGTTGCGAAGTTTCTTTAAATTTTCTAATTGTAAATCTTGTAGCAAAGTAGGATTTAACTCATAAATACGTTCACGAATACTCGGGTGAATATTCATCCAACTTTGTGGACTCAGTGAGTTAGCAAAACACATATGTGCGATTGATTCGGAATAAGCACTATGAATTTGCGAACCAGAGTGGTGAACATAAATACGCAACAAAGTTTGGGTATTCGCATTATTTTTTAATAGTCGTACTGTTTTTTGGTCATTACGAAATGTGCGCCCACTCAAAGTCAAATATTTAATAAAGCGAGTAATCAGTACACCTAGGCTTCCAGCCAACCAAATGACTCCACCGACCGCAACAAAAACAGTTTCAAATTTATGTTTATAACCCGGGCTATAGCGCTTAAAACCTTGCTTGGCTAATTTACTGCCCCACTGACTAAAAGTTGTTAAGCCGCTATATAGAATCTTTAATTTAGTATTCTCAACAGCCTCACCCGATAAAATCTGATTAAATTCATGGCCCAATAAACCATATAACTCAAGCTTATCCAGATTCTGTAAAGCACCCCATGTCAGAATAATTACAATATCTTTGGGATGAAAACCTGCCGTAAGTGCATTTACACCAACTTCATCAGGTAATACATATACGGTTGGAACTTTTAGTGAAAAATTTTGGGCTAAGTGTTCTGTAATTTTTAATGCCGCGAGTTCTTCGGGAGTACTCTCCTCTTTCACCAAACGACGTGCTTTAAGTTGTTTTGCTAAAGAGTGCCCACCTTTACGCAGAATATAAAGTTCGGTAACTACCGACCAAACCATAATAAAAAGTAATAGCGCAACGAAGTAAGGACTTAAGGTGTGCCACCAAATTGGCTGGCTATAATCAAAAAAATGAACGAGTAAACCTAAAATTAAATTTAAGATAAAAATAGTAAGCAGCACAGCAACCAAACACATAGTGATGGACCATGCCATATTTTTATTTTCGATGAGATAGTGGCTTACTTCTTTCAATGTAAATATTCCCAATTACATTGTTAGGTTTCATCATAAAAGAAAAAAGCGGGAAATACCCGCTTTTTTCGGCTATTTCTATTCTTCTTTGATGCCTGTTAAATCTACAGAAGCAGCATCGACATTAACGTCAATATAACCATCTTTTTTCTTCTTAGCAGAGTCATTACGCTTCTGCTCCAAATTATTTAGATAGTTACCATCAATATCACCTGTTACATAGATTCCATCAAATACTGAGCAATCGAACTCAGTTAAGTCAGGCACTTTGCTGGTACGTACAGCATTTTTCAAGTCTTCCAATTCTTGGAAAATCAAACGATCAGCACCAATAATTTCTTGGATTTCTTCCACGCTGCGTTCTGAAGCAATAAGCTCAGCTTTAGCAGGCATATCAATACCGTAAACGTTTGGATACATTACTTTCGGTGCTGCTGACGCAAAGTATACTTTTTTTGCACCAGAATCACGTGCCATCTGAATAATCTCATTACACGTTGTACCACGTACAATAGAGTCATCCACCAATAGAACGTTCTTGCCTTTGAATTCCAACTCAACAGGGTTTAATTTCTGACGTACAGATTTTTTACGTTGCTGTTGACCCGGCATAATAAAGGTACGGCCGATATAACGGTTTTTCATAAAACCTTCACGGAACTTCACACCTAGAATATTTGCAAGTTCTAAAGCTGAAGTACGGCTCGTATCTGGAATTGGAATCACCACATCAATATCATGGTCCTCACCCCAGTCACGTAAAATTTTATGAGCAAGCTTTTCACCCATTTTTAAACGTGCTTTATAAACCGAAATTCCATCAATAATGGCATCAGGACGAGCAAAATAAACGTATTCAAAAATACATGGACGGTATTTAGGATTAGCAGCACATTGTTTAGAGAACAACTCACCATTTGCATTGATGAAAATTGCTTCACCTGGTTCAATATCACGCTCAATTTTGAAACCAAGAGCAGTAATAGCAACCGATTCAGAAGCAATTATGTATTCCATCTCACCTTGTTCAGTCACGCGTGAACCGTAAATAAGTGGGCGAATACCATTTGGATCACGGAAACCAACCAAACCATGACCAGTAACCATCGCCACTACACCATACGCACCTTGGCAACGCTCATGCACACGAGAAACCGTGTGAAAAATATCGTCAGCTGTAGGATTTAAAGTGCCTTTTTTCTGTAATTCATGCGCGAATACATTTAAAAGAACTTCTGAGTCAGAATCTGTATTCATATGACGTAAATCTGTTTTAAACAGATCATCATGAATTTCTTCTGCATTGGTCAAGTTACCATTATGTGCAAGCGTAATACCGTAAGGTGAGTTTACATAAAATGGTTGTGCTTCAGCACTGCTCGCAGAACCAGCAGTTGGGTAACGTACATGGCCAATACCATAATTACCAAGTAATGCTCTCATATGACGAGTATGAAAGACATCACGCACCATACCGTTATCCTTACGAAGGAAAAGACGGCCTTCATGGCAGGTTACTATTCCAGCTGCATCTTGCCCACGATGTTGCAACATCGTTAAAGCATCAAACAACATTTGGTTCACTGGCGATTTACCGGCTATACCAACAACTCCACACATAGCAACCTCGCAGACAAGCTAGGAATTAATAAAAAGGATTCTTTGTCGAATGGTCGGATCGGTTTTCTAAATCTTCCGATTCGTCCATTGGTTTTGAGGGAGTACCTGATGCACTACCTCCAGATGTTATTTGATGAAATGCCTCACTTGCAGCATCTTTAGACAACTCGGTAGCCAAAGGCGCATAAGGCAATAAAAACTGTATAAATTTGGACTGTTTCCAGTGTGGTGAACTCTCAACCCAAGGCCCTACACCCTGCATTGTAATTAGTACAACCAACAAGCCCTTTAAAGAACCAAAAGCACCACCTGCTAAACGATTTAATGGCCCCAATTTCAGACTTTTCAAGAGGCCATTTAAAAATGCAGAGACGATCCATGTTAAAACAATGATCAAAAGCGCTATAAATGCAAAAGCTGCAATTTTCTGAACAACTGGATCATGACTTAAACCCGACATAGACGGAGCAAGAAGGACAGCATATTTTGCACCCATAATTAATGCAATGACCCATCCTACCAAGTTCGCAAAGGCTTTAATAAATCCTTGTCGCAAACCGTTTAGCCCCCCAATGAGCAAAAGTATCAGAATAATGATATCAATTGTGTTCATATTCACTTAAGACATAGCTGCAACACATTGTTTCACTAAAATAGGACCTGTATAAATTAGCCCACTATAGATCTGTACTAATGTTGCTCCAGCTTGCTGTTTGACTGCTGCCTGTTCACCCGACAAAATTCCACCCACGCCAATTAACGGGATTTGTCCTTTTAATGTTTGGGCAAACAAACGTAAGCATTCTGTACTTTTTTCAAAAACAGGTGCGCCTGATAAACCACCCGACTCATTACCATAAGGAAGATTTTCTACACCTTCTCTTGATAAGGTCGTATTAGTAACGATCAAGCCATCAATTTTAAACTGCACTAACTGCGCTGCAATAAATTCAACATCTTCAGCTGTTAAATCAGGTGCAACTTTCAGAACCAAAGGAACATAGTGATTATTTTGTTCAGCTAGCTCAAGTTGTCTTTCTTTTAAGGTTTGCAATAGTTCAGTTAATGCATCGCCACTTTGTAAACTTCTTAAGTTCTTAGTATTTGGAGATGAAATATTAACGGTAATATAAGAAGCGTAGTTATACACTTTCTCAAGGCAAATCAGATAGTCATCAACAGCTTTTTCTACAGGCGTATCAGCATTCTTACCAATATTAATGCCTAAAATTCCTTTAAACTTTGAAGCTTTGACATTTTCAATCAGCTTATCAACACCATCATTATTAAACCCCATACGGTTAATAATGGCTTGAGCTTCTGGAATACGGAATAAGCGCGGCTGCGGATTACCCAATTGAGGACGAGGTGTAATGGTTCCAATTTCAATAAAACCGAACCCCAACCCAGCTAAAGCATCAATGTGTGCACCATTTTTATCAAGACCAGCTGCCAAACCTACTGGATTTGGAAATTCAATTCCCATACAAGTCGTCGGTTTCGCCTCTACGCTCTGACGGAGTAGGCCGAACTTATGTGCTTTATCAAGCATAGATAATGTTAATTCATGGGCACGCTCTGGTGCTAAACTAAACAACATCGGGCGAGCAAGTGAATATAACATACCAATCACAATCTACTGATTTTAGGTAGGCATATTATAGGCACAGGCAGCACAAAACACCATGCTTAAGACCAGCATATTTTAATATGTTATTGAACCGTCGCTGTTAATTTAATCTGACCTTCACTTGAAACCATTTCCATTTTTTCAATACTTAAGCCCATTTGTGCCAGCTGGGTTAAAAAGTTAGCTAAAATTGCGTAATTCTGATGAGTAACAATAATTTGTAACTGCTCGCCATTTTGCTGAGAAGTAACTGTTAAACCTTGCTGTTGAGCTACACGTTGTATTTTTTCTGCTTGCCCTAACTCAAGCTCACTCGCAGGTTTCATAGTGACTGCATTACTTTGCATCCACACCATCAAATCTTTTAAATCATTTAAGCGCTGTTGCTGCTGTTCTGCTAAGGAATGCATTTTCCAAAGTGAAGCCCCAATAATAGCCACTACAACAAAAATTGTAGTAAAGACCACCATGATACGTTCACGGACAGTCAAACGGTCTAAATATTGATTAACTTGTTCGATCCACTGATCAAAGCGGTTTTGCAATTGAGCTAACATTTTCATTATTGTATTTTCACCACCCCAATAGCCCCACCACCATCGGCTTGAACATTACCTAACTCCGCCTTAAATCCTTGCTGATTAAGCTGCTGTGTTAAAGCTTGCAAATCATCTGCCGATTTTGCTTTCAAGGCCATGGTTAGTGTAGAAGCATCATAATTTAATTGCTGAGCTAAAATTTGTCTTTGCATCAAAATAGGTCCAACACGACTCAATAAAGAAAGTGCTTGTGTATCGCCTTGTTTACTCATTCTTAAATGACTTTCAAATTGGCTTTTTATATTTTGTTCATTTACGCGACTAGAAGGACCAAACCAATATTTATATTGCTCAATTGTCTGCTCAGCTGTTTGATTGGCTACATTTCTTAATTTTACCCAACGCAACAAATCATAGCTGAACTGAACCACAATGATTGCTAAAACAATAACCGCACATGCTTTCCAGTACCCAGAAACCGTTTGCTCTTGCCCTTTGGCTTTTGGTAAAACGTTAAAAGGATGCTGTTTAGGTTTATCTAAGCCCTGAAACTGATAAAAAAATTCTGAACGTTGCTCAATACTAGAAGCTGCTTCTAAGCTTTCTAACTGTTCTACCGTTAACCCACTATATTGATAGTTTGTTTCAACTGGCTGGAATTCCAAAAACAATCCCAAATCATCTAGTGAATTACCGACCCATTTACTTTCACGCGCCAGTAATTTTTGGTCAATATTACACAGGATAACTTGCTGTTCTTGTGGTTCTGGCAAGATCAAAAAATCTGGCAACAAAGCAACCAGCTTGATTGGCAACAAATTCATCGCATGTTGCCATGTTTCCACCGTAGTTTTTGCAACACCCAATATTGTTAATTGATCAGCATGAAAATGATGAACTACTTTCATGTGATCAATAGGCAAAGTTACAAACTCTTCAAGCAAATATTTAACACCATCTGCTCCAAGTTGCTTGTAATGAGACTTTGCTATTTGTTGCTGGAATACCTGAGCATGACGACTAGGAAAAAAGACAACAGCCTCTTTTCCTTGGTGCAATTGTAGGTCTTGTATTAATTGATCAAGGCTTTCAGCCTGCAACCAGTTTTCTCCGTTAGACCAATGCCATATTCCATTGGTTTCAGGCATCCATAAATACAGCATAATGGGCTAAATAACCTTTTTAATTATATTGTGGGTATAAAACTATTTTTTTGTGTTGATAAACCAGTTGCAATCACAGCCTGATCATAAATTCGAGCTTCAGCCAATGCAAATGGATTAAAGTTTTCATGGGTCAGCAGTTCAGCAATATGCCCTACTACATTCATATGACACACGACCACAATTGACTCATAAGGAATCTGAGACAACCACTCGACTGCCTCTTTGGCGTTATCATCTGGTTTAATTTTATCGCATAACAACACAGGCACATCTTTAAAATACGCTTGAATATGTGCCAATGTCTCTTGAGCACGTAACAAAGGACTAACTACAAAAATATCAGGCTTAACAATATCTTTTAAAAATGTTGCTGTCTGTTCTGCTTGAGCATGTCCACGAGCAGTAAGAGGACGTTTAGTGTCGTTACCATTTATAGGTGGAGCGGCTTCCCCATGGCGAA
The DNA here is from genome assembly GCF_000588515.1 of Acinetobacter sp. 826659. Taxonomy (NCBI): domain Bacteria; kingdom Pseudomonadati; phylum Pseudomonadota; class Gammaproteobacteria; order Moraxellales; family Moraxellaceae; genus Acinetobacter; species Acinetobacter sp. 826659. Next base: position 516,211 of record NZ_JFYD01000001.1, read on the forward strand.
CCAATGTTAGTTGCATAAATTTTCCTTGTTAATAATTCTTGCATTATAACCACAATTTATGACATTTCTTCTTCAGACTTCGTGATGAGGTAAAACAAATTCAACATCACTACGGTGTCCGTTTTTCATAAGAGATAATGCAATATTTAAAGGAGGCGCCCCTTCGAAAATAACTTCATATAAAGCGTTAGTGATAGGCATATAAACATCTAGTTCTTCTGCTTTACCACGCACCTGAACAATTGTATTGATGCCTTCAGCCGTCTGCCCCAACTCTTTACTCGCCTGATCCAGCGTTTTACCCGAACCTAAAGCATAACCAATCTGATAATTACGGCTTAAAGGACTATTACAAGTAGCGAATAAATCACCAACACCTGACAACCCCAAGAATGTAAGCGGATTTGCACCTTGTTTTACTGCAAATCGGCTCATCTCGGCTAAAGCACGCGTTAAAATCATACTCTTGGTGTTTTCACCAATTTTGTAAGCGGCGCCAATTCCCATTGCAACCGCATAAATATTTTTAAGCGCACCACCTAATTCTACTCCGTGTACATCATCACTACCAAAAACACGGAATAAAGCACTATGCAGAGCATGTTGCACAGCATAACGAACTAACTCAGAATCACTGGCAATAACAGTCCCAGATGGCATCCCTGCCATAATTTCTTTTGCAAGGTTTGGACCTGATAGCACACCATAAGGAACTTCAGGTAATTCTTCACGAATAATATCGCTCATAAAGCTGAAAGTTTTAGCTTCAACACCTTTGGTCAAAGACACAACCGCTTGTGCAGTAATATAAGGAGCGATTTGTTTTAAGACATCGCGGAATGAGTGACTTGGAATTGCGACTAAAATAATATCTCGGTCACATACAGCTTGCTCAAGATCAGACACAGCGCGTAATGATGACTCTAAAATAAAATCTGGCAAATAACGTTTATTAATGTGGGTTTTATTAATTTCCTCAGCTGTTTCGGCATCACGAATCCAGATCATGGTATCGCAACCGTTACGTGCAGCTAAATTTGCCATAGCCGTTCCAAAGCTTCCTCCCCCTAGAACGGTAATACGTAAAGCAGTTTTTTTATCAACCGCAACAGGTTCCACCAAATCTGTAAACTTAAATTCAGCCATCTTTTATTATCCTATTTCTTACTTCTACAGACGTTTAAGCCTGCCAAACTTTTACGAATTCTTTACTTTCAATATCTGCACGCGGTGCAATTACTTTAGCTGCTGTGCCGACGTAAATAATACCTGAAATTAAATCACGAGGTTGCAGACCTAAATACTGTTTTAACCAATTTGATTCGACAACTGCACCACTACGCCACATAGTCGAAAAACCTTGAGCTTGTAGAGATAATAAAAGATTTTGTACTGCGGCACCCGTACTTAAGATTTGTTCGAAATGCGGTACTTTCGGGTGATCTTGTAATTGTGTAAGCGCTAAAATAAGTAATGGTGCGCGAAAAGGATGTTGTTTAACACGTTCGAGTTGAGCGGGATCAGTTTCACCTAAATCTGCTAGAGCCTTTGCTAAAACTTCACCAAAAGCACCACGTTGTTCGCCTGAAACAACTACAAAACGCGTTGGCTTAAGTCTATGATGATCTGGAGCAGTCAAAGCTGCTTGGAAAGCTAACTCTAATTGCTCTGTACTTGGAGCTGGCTCAACTAATTGGCCAATAGACTGACGCTGATGAATATTTTGGTGAATTATTTGTATTGCTGATTCCGTCATTAATATTGATCTAACTCAAAAATTCAAAATAGATTAGCATAATCTACCGTTAATCCACCATTGAATCTAGCTTATAAAATTAGCAACTCCCACTTTGACATTTTTTAATACAAAACATCAAAACTCATACAACGTCTTCAAAATCAACTAGAAAACTTATGTTCAAATAGCTATGTCTTTTAGCGATTAACTTTAGGTGCATTATGAAAAAAATAATTTTAGCGAGCGCAATGAGCGTTGTTGTTTTATTACTTGGTGCTTGCGCAACTACTCCTAAAAATACTTTAGCAGTTCAAAAAGAAAATAATCAGTTTGAAGTTACAGGTATTGGCAAAACCAATTTAATTGCGAAAAATAATGCGATTACTGCAGCTCAAAAAACTTGCTCAAAAAGCACTACACCAGTCGTTGTAGATGAAAAAACAACATACAACGGTGTATTAAAAGATGTTGTAAGTGAAAAAACTGGTCAAATGGTTGAAGCTGCGGCAGGTGTTATTGGTACATTAACTGGTAAAAATGCATCTTTAGCAAAAGATGATGACTACCAAACAACGCTTACTTTCTATTGTAAAATTAATTAATAAAAAAAATCCCAATCATTTGATTGGGATTTTTTTATTAGCAATAACCATCTAATCTGGTCAATGGTAATTTTTTACCAATTGCTTTTTCAATTTCGGGTAAATAAAAGGCATCATCTTCAGATAAGAAACTAATACTTACCCCTTGTGAGCCAGCACGACCTGTACGACCAATACGGTGTACATAATCATCAGATTGTTCAGGCAATGTAAAGTTAATGACATGCGACACGCCATCCACATGAATACCACGACCAGCAACATCTGTCGCAATCATAATATTATGTTTACCTTGCTTAAATTGCTCTAACATTTTTAAACGTTTATCTTGAGCAATCTCACCTGAAAGCATACCAACTCTATATCCATCTTTCTTTAAATGATCATAAAGACGGCGGACTTGGTCACGTCGATTAGCAAAAATCATAACCTTATCGATTGGCTCTTCACGCAAGATATCTTGCAGTAAACGATATTTGTCTTGTTTAGCAACAACATAAACACGTTGCTCTACATCGTTATTGGTCTTTTGTTCAGGCTCAATTTCAACAGTTACAGGTTCAAATAACCATTGTCTTGCCAAATTAAGAACGTCATAACTAAACGTCGCTGAGAACATGAGTGTCTGACGTTGTTCCTTGCGTGGTGAATAACGAACAATACGTTTTACCGAAGGAATAAAGCCCATGTCTAATAAACGGTCAGCTTCATCAATGACTAAAAATTCAATTTGATCGAGCCAGACTTCTTTTTGTTCTACAAAATCGATTAAACGCCCAGGTGTGGCTACCATGATATCGACAAAATTAGCATCAAGTTGCTTCTTCTGCTTATCGAAATCAACACCACCCAATAGGGTCACTAAATGTAAATTAGAGAATTTTGTGAGAAATTTCGCATCACTTTCAATTTGCAATGCCAACTCACGAGTAGGCGCCAAGATTAAAGCACGAGGCTCGCCACGGAAGCGTTGCTCTTGAATCGGATTATTGAGTAAATCATTAATTACACTAATCAGAAAGGCAGCTGTCTTACCTGTTCCTGTTTGTGCTCGCCCAATTGCATCATGCCCGGCTAATGTATATTTTAAAACCTTTTGCTGAATTGGGGTCATTTGAGTAAACCCTAAAGCATCAATCGCCTTTTTAAGTTGCGGATGTAAATTCAAGGTTTCAAAACCAGATGTCATAAATACGCGCTCTAACAAACAATCTCTCGAATGAGAAGATCATTATAAACAAAAACGCCCCAATTCAAAAATTGGAGCGTCCATCATTCATCAAAAAGATGAATTAGTCTTAGTCTAAAGGCTGAACGTTTTCAGCTTGAAAACCTTTTTGACCTTGTACAACGCTAAATTCTACGCGTTGACCATCACGTAGAGAACGGTGACCGTCACCTACGATTGCACGGAAGTGAACGAATACATCGTCGCCGCCGTTACGTTGAATAAAACCAAAGCCTTTAGTGTCATTAAACCACTTTACTACGCCTTGTTCACGAGCTGTCATAAGTCAATCCTCAGATGTTGAAAAAAGGACCTTCCGGTGTTGCAAACAGCAGAGCAAACAAGGTTTTAAAATATTTATAATCTTAAAGCTTGTAATCATTCTGTAAAACTATCAACAATTTCCGGTTACATCCATTTGTTATAGGGTTATTAAATCAATTTGATTGTGTGGTAAATCCTAAAACGGTTCGAGCTTAACACGGGTTTATGACAATTAATAGAATTTTTTTCAAATATTTCCCCTATTTTTAGTTCTTTTTTTAAACAGCTTATTACAATATTTTTTATAGAAATTCCTGCATCTTCTTTCATAAAATATGCTGTATTTATTAAAAATTTGTTAGAATATTTTTTTTAGTTGTTTTGATGATGAATGAGCAATACTTCTTCTAATACAGCACCCATTGAAATTAATGCCCTTGGACAACCCTGCCCAATGCCATTGTTAATGCTAAAACGTGAACTTAAAAAAGCGTCAGGCAAACAACAATTTTTATTAAAATCTTCAGATCCTCATAGTGAAATTGATGTAACTCGTTACTGTGGTTTACATCATTTTATGTGTCAAACTACACACATATCGGAAAGAGAATTTCACTATTTAATTGAAACTCAATAATTCTTTGCTAAACTAAAAGATTAGAAATTGCATAAAATTTTACATTTCTCTACCCAATTTTCCTTAATTATGAAGCTGATTCAAATTAAGATGAATTTATTGGTTATCCCATTCGATCCTATAAGGAGAACTCATGAGTGACAGCAGCAATCAATTGATGCCCCTGTCATTGTCTGCGCCCGGTGTAAACCTTGGTGCATATATCAGTACTGTCAATCAGATTCCTATTTTAACGGCCGAGCAAGAAAAAGAACTTGCTGAACGTTATTATTATGACCAAGATCTTGATGCCGCAAAAATGCTGGTAATGTCGCATTTACGTTTTGTCGTTCATATTGCGCGCAGCTATGCAGGTTATGGCCTACCACAAGGCGACCTTATTCAAGAAGGTAATTTAGGCTTAATGAAAGCCGTGAAACGTTTCGACCCAAATATGGGCGTGCGTCTAGTATCTTTTGCCGTCCACTGGATTAAGGCAGAAATTCATGAATACGTTATTCGCAACTGGCGTATCGTCAAAATTGCAACGACAAAAGCTCAGCGTAAATTATTTTTCAATTTACGTAGTTTAAAGAAATCGAGTAAAAAGTTAACGCTCGAAGAAGCTCAATCGATTGCGAATGACTTAAATGTAACTCCAGAACAAGTTCTTGAAATGGAAGGTCGTTTAACTGCTTATGATGCTGCTTTTGAAGCACAAGGCGATGATGACGATGATACTCCACACACAGCGCCTGCGTTGTATCTTGAAGATAACCGCTACGATCCTGCCCGTTTAGTCGAGAACGAAGACTGGGAAGAGCAAAGTACTTCAGCCTTGCATGATGCAATGGACCAGTTAGATGACCGTTCGCGTAATATTTTACAACGCCGCTGGTTAGATGATGACAAATCTACTCTTCACGAGTTAGCAGCTGAATATAATGTTTCGGCAGAACGTATTCGTCAGCTTGAAAAAAATGCGATGGAAAAAATCAAAACTGCCATGTCAGCAAGCTAAAATAAATGAAAAAAATAAAAGGGCGAATCGCCCTTTTGTTTTATCTGGCTATGTTTAGCCAACCCAATCTATGTTAACGTTGCCTTTCATTATTCAGTTGCGTTTTTTGTTATGTGGATCGCCATTTCAGCCCTTAATCTTGCTTTTGCAGTCATGTTGGGTGCTTTTGGAGCACATGGTCTTAAAGCTCACGCGGGTCCTGAGCAACTTGCTTGGTGGCAGACTGCAACCGACTACTTTTTTTATCATGCGCTTGGCCTATTAGCTCTTGGTATTTTAAGTAAGGTTCTTCCTCATTTCCCAATCAAGTTATCTTTCTTGCTTATCCAAATTGGTATTCTATTTTTTTGTGGTTCGCTTTACATCATGGCGCTAGGTTTACCACGAATATTAGGCGCAATTACGCCAATCGGTGGAGCCTTAATGATTGCGGGATGGCTGGTTTTGGCTTGGAATGCTTTCAAATACGCAAAATAATCGGAATGTGATCATGCAAATTTATTTAAATGGCGAATTAACGGACACGCCTAGCCAAAACCTGTTGCAACTCATTCAGGAGCTGGCACTTGAAGGAAAACGCTTTGCTGTGGAGCACAATCAGCAAATCGTTTCTAAAAGCAAATTAGAGCAAATTACGATTGCTCAACATGACCGTATCGAAATTATTCACGCTGTTGGCGGCGGCTAAGTCGGAGTTATCCATGCAAGACACCCCTCTCATTATTGGTTCACGTTCTTTTCAATCTCGTTTATTGGTCGGAACTGGAAAATATAAAGACTTAAATGAAACGGATTTAGCTATTCAAGCCAGTGGTGCAGAAATCGTAACCGTCGCAATCCGCCGTGTGAATATTGGACAAAATCCAGATCAACCGAATTTACTTTCGGTCATTCCACCAGAAAAATATACAATTTTGCCAAATACCGCAGGTTGTTTTGATGCTGACAGCGCAGTACGCACGTGTATGCTAGCGCGCGAGCTACTTGATGGTCATAACCTAGTAAAACTTGAAGTATTGGGTGATGAAAAAACCTTATATCCAAATGTAACCGAGACCCTAAAAGCGGCTCGTACTTTGATTGATGATGGTTTTGAGATTATGGTCTATACCTCTGATGATCCAATCATTGCGCAAGAACTTGAAAGTATGGGCTGTGTTGCGATTATGCCTTTAGGTAGCCTCATTGGTTCAGGTTTAGGTATTTTAAACCCACACACCATTTCAATTATTAAAGAAAATGCGAAAGTTCCAGTTTTAGTCGATGCAGGCGTTGGCACAGCAAGTGATGCTGCTATTGCGATGGAACTCGGTTGTGATGGTGTATTGATGAATACTGCCATTGCAGCTGCGCAAAACCCTATTTTGATGGCTTCTGCAATGAAAAAAGCTGTTGAAGCAGGACGTGAAGCATTTTTAGCAGGTCGTATGCCACGTAAACGCATGGCAAATGCAAGCTCGCCAGAAACAGGCTACTTCTTTAAGTAATCATTAATTTTGCCTAAATTTTAAAGCACGATAACAAAAGCTATCGTGCCGAGTGGCATGGATGCCACTGTTGAACAGGGGCCACATGGATGTGCCCTCTGTTCAACAAAGGTTTTTGTTACTTTTGACCTTTCAAAAGTAAGTCATAGCCAATATAGAGTTTAATAAATTAAAAATGAGATCAAGGTCGCTTGGCATGTGAAATTATTAATTTAATTAAGCCACTTGCTCATCACGTTTAAACACCAACTCTTTTGCTGATGAGTTATCAACATCAAAGTAGTAACCCTCGGTATTAAAAGCTTTGATGTCTTCAGCTTTATTTAATTGGTTTTCAATAATAAAACGAGCCATTAAACCGCGTGCTTTTTTCGCATAGAAACTAATGACTTTATATTTGCCATTTTTCTGGTCAAGAAAAACGGGCTTCACAATTTCAGCCTTAATTTTCTTTTCATTGACAGACTTGTAATATTCATCTGAAGCTAGATTTACCAGTAATTCAGATTTAATTGCTGCCAAATCTTCATTAATCTGGTTAGTGATAATTTCATCCCAGAACTCATACAAATTATGACCACGCGTATTTTTTAATTTCGTACCCATTTCTAAACGATAAGGCATCATTAAATCTAAAGGACGCAGTAAGCCATAAAGACCAGAAAGCATACGTAAATGCTGCTGTGCAAAATCAATATCTTTGTCTTTTAATTGATAAGCATCTAAACCAGTGTAGACATCTCCTTTAAATGCATAAATTGCTTGGCGAGCATTCGAGAAATTAAATTCTGGATTCCAGTCTCTAAATCGATCTGCATTTAATGTGGCAATTTTTTCACTCACACTCATTAAACTCGCAATTTCCGAAGCAGAAAGTTTGCGACACACATCAATTAATTGTGCTGAGTTTTCTAACAAGCGAGGCTGAGTAAACTCATCTGTAGGTAGTGCTGTTTCATAATCTAAAGTTTTTGCAGGAGAAATTAAAGCAAGCATAGACAACCTGAAAAAATTATTCTTAATACCAACTATAACAGTAGATATTTTTTAATGCTAACTCGTGTTTTCAATGACGACTATCGGTAAAATAGCATTACGTATTGTTATTTAGCGGTTCTTATATGTCTGAGCAAACTTTCATCCAGGGTCCAGTTGGTAAAATTGAACTTTTCGTTGACCGCCCTGAAGGTGAAATCAAAGGCTTTGCGGTTGTTTGCCATCCGCACCCATTGCAAGGTGGAACTCCTCAACATAAAGTCCCTGCTCTTTTAACCCAAATTTTTAATGAATATGGTTGTATTGTTTACCGTCCTAGTTTCCGTGGTTTAGGCGGCAGTGAAGGCGTTCATGATGAAGGTCATGGTGAAACTGAAGATATTTTAGCTGTAATTGAACACGTTCGTAAGCTTCATGAAGGCCTACCATTTTATGCAGGTGGTTTTAGCTTTGGTTCACATGTTTTAGCAAAATGCTTTGCACAGCTCGAATCTGAATTACGACCTGTACAGTTAATTTTATGTGGTTTACCAACGGCTACTGTAGTAGGTTTACGCCACTATAAAACTCCTGAAATTCAAGGTGATATTCTCCTCATCCATGGTGAGCAAGATGACATTACTTTGCTTTCAGATGCGATTGAATGGGCAAAACCACAAAAGCATCCAATCACGATTTTACCTGGTGCTAACCACTTCTTTACAGGTTATTTAAAACAGCTTCGCCAAATCATTACACGTTTTATTATCATGAAATAAACGGTAACTTGATGGGTATAGATTGAGTCTACGCCCATCATTTTATAAGCCGTTTCATTATTGAAAATTATTCCAACTCAGCCCAAAACGGGCCAAATATTTTTTCACCCGATCACTATCGTTCGTTGTATTACGTTGTTGACGAGACACCGAAAAAAGTTGTCTTCCCACCTCTGCCATTGATTTTGAATTTTCACAAACTTTAAGTACCCCACGTAATTGAATCTGGTCAAATTCATCTATTTGCTCTAGTTGTTCAGAACTCAAATAGCTCAATAGAATGTCTGCATCTCTATTTCCATCATTGCAAGATGCGGTCTGAATAAGCCAAAGTTGCTTTAACCGTTGAATTTCTTTTTCTACAGTTTCACGGCGAATTAACTCACCTTCCGATAAAGTTGCTAAACGAGTCACGCTCGCGGCTAGATCTCTAAAATTTCCTTGCCATGATGCATCTGCTGATTTAGCAAATTTTAAATACATTTCTAAAGCTTCACGTTGAAAACGTAATTGTCTTTGATGAATTGCTGCAAAACGTTGTAGCTCAAAATCAATGTTGGGGGCAATATCTTCTATACGGTCTTTTAAATTTGGTAAAAAGAATGTCCATGTATTCAAACGGGCCCATAAATCTTCACGAAAACGACCAGCCCGAACTTCATTACGTAAATCACGGTTAGTACCAGCTATTAGTTGAAAATCGGCCTGAATTTCCTTATCACTCCCAACAGGAAAAAAGCTTTTATCCTCTAGTGCTTTTAGCAGCATAGCTTGCTCATCAAGTCCCAATTCACCGATTTCATCTAAAAATAAAATGCCTTGGTCAGCACTTTTTAATAAACCAGCACGAGATGCAGCTGCTCCTGTAAATGCACCTTTTATGTGACCAAATAAGGTCGACATAGCACTATCACCACGTAAGGTTGCACAGTTAACATCGATAAAACGACCGCTTAATTGAAATTTATCTTTCTTTAATTGAAAAATCTGTTTTGCCAAATGAGACTTACCAACCCCTGTTGCCCCCATAATTAAAATAGGTGCACTAGAACGGGTTGCAACTAATTCAACTTCCTCAATAAGTTGATTAAACGCTTTATTATGAGTAGAAATATTGGCTTTAAGTTGTTGCCAATTTTGTTTTTGTTCATCATCGAAGCGCTGTTTTAAAACATCGTATCGAGATAAGTCTAAATCAATAATTCTATATTCACCTTCTGAGGTCTTTTGCTGATTAGGTGAACTTTGGATAAGTTGAGCTGGTAAATAATGCGCATCTATCAATAAATACCAACAAATTTGAGCAACATGCGTTCCCGTTGTGATATGCAATAAATAGTTATTTTTTTCGACATCAAACGGATAGGTTTTTACAAAATCATAGAGTGCACCATAAACTTCAGCAAAATCCCAAGGATCTTTTATACTGACCTTATGTCCAGAAACCTCAGTTTGTGGAGAGATTTCTTTAGCATCCGCTGCTATAGACTTAACTAAATTAAGATGTTGTCGGTCGTGTAACAGTACCAATTCATCTACAAGCAAATCTTCATGCATTAACAGGCTAATCGTAGGACGCCAACGTTGCCATCGATCTGGCTTTCTCCCCTGATCAAGTGTAGAACCGACAAAGCCAATAACGACTGTTTTCTTTGCATCCGCCATAATTTCTATAAAATTTTATAAGTGTCTATAATATACAATACGCATTTGACCAAAAAATTCCAAGAATATGCTTCATTTTACTTTTTTAGGCACATCTTCCGGTGTACCTACCCTGACACGTAATGTTTCAGGATTAACAGTTCGTAACAGCAAAAATAAGGACTGGATTTTAATTGATGCCGGCGAAGGTACACAGCACCGCGTTCAACAAGCCAGACTTTCTCTACAAAACTTAGTTGCCATTTGTATTACACACGTTCACGGCGACCATTGTTATGGTCTAGTTGGTTTACTAGCAAGTGCAGGCATGAATGCCCGTAGCAAACCATTAATCATGATTGCACCGAAAGAAATTCAGCAATGGTTTGAAATCACTGCCCAGCTTACTGACTTACACTTACCTTACTCACTACAATTTATTGATGTAAATGAAGCAATGCAGCCACAACAAATCACTGATGAATTCATTGTTCAAGCACACCTACTAAGCCATCGTGTTCCAAGTTTTGCTTTTAGTATTTATATAAGATCTATTCAAAAGAAGTTAGATACCCAAGCTCTAACTCAGTTAGGCGTACCTCAAGGCGATATGTGGGGCCATTTAAAACGAGGCTACAATATTGAATTTGAGGGAAAAATATTAAAAGCTCAAGACTTTATCAAAATTCAAAATCAACAAGTTCATGCAATTATAGGTGGAGATAATGACCAACCTGAACTGTTAGCAGACGCTTGCAAAGATGCTCAACTACTTATTCACGAATCAACTTACTTGCAAACGGTTTTAGATAAAGTAGGAAAAGGTCCAATGCATAGCTCAGCAAAAATGGTGGCTGAATTTGCAGAGCAGCAATCTCTGGGTAATTTAATTCTGACGCACTTTAGCCCTAGACATCAGGATAAAGCTGGACAGCACGCTATTGCTGAAGAAGTTCGCCAGTTTTATAAAGGTCATTTTTATTTAGCAAATGATTTTGATGAGTTTACTTTAAACGAAGCTGGACAGCTTTTAAAAGTCGATAAAAATCGTAAAGCCCATTAATAACATATATCTAAAAATATATTTAAATATCTTTTTAGATATATGTTAAACGTTAAAATCTCCAATAAAAATTAATCACACAGAGAAACCAATTATTTTTACATATTAATTTCAATAACTTAATTTAAAGTTAAGTGTTTTTTAAAAAAGTTGGCACACTCAGTGCAATAGTACAAAGCACACAACATCATTGGGATATTGTGAATAACACCTGCCTGCAAACGCTTGGCAGGCAGGCTTTGAAAGGAAAAGAAAATGTCTGTCATTGAAGAAATTAACCAACAAGCTCAATTTGAACAAAAGCAGCAAGAACGTTCTTATCAAGTTCTGCAAAATGAAAAAAGTATGCCAGTCAAAATGTGGACTAAAGGCGTGCTTGTTGATGACAACTCAAAACAACAATTATTGCAAACTGCTCAAATGCCTTTTATTTATAAATGGATGGCTGTAATGCCAGATGTACACTTCGGTTTAGGAGCAACTATTGGTAGCGTGATTCCAACTAAAGGGGCAATTATTCCTGCTGCTGTGGGTGTAGATATTGGTTGTGGAATGATGGCAACCCGTACAAGCTTAACTGCTTCAGATTTACCAGATAACTTACATGCTCTACGTACTGAACTAGAACGATTAATTCCACATGGAATGACTAAGCGCGGACGTGATCGAGGGTCATGGGAAACTCCACCAGAAATGGTAGATCACGCTTGGTCCGATCTAGTGGCAGATTTTGAATACATTTGTGCCAAACATCCACGTTTAAAAAACACCAATAACCGTAAGCATTTGGGAACTTTAGGTACTGGAAACCATTTTGTCGAAATCTGTCTAGATGAGCATGATCATGTCTGGATTATGTTGCACTCAGGTTCTCGTGGTGTAGGAAATGCTATCGGTAACCATTTTATCGAACTTGCACGTAAAGACATGCAGAAGCATTTCATTAATTTGCCAAATAAAGATTTAGCATATTTAGTCGAAGGAACTGAACACTTTGATGATTACTGGTTTGCTGTAGGTTGGGCTCAACGCTTTGCGATGAAGAACCGAGAAATCATGATGCAATCTGCGATTAAAGCCTTGGCTACGATTGTACCAAAGCCTTTTCAGGCACGTTTGGAAGCAGTGAACTGTCACCATAACTATGTGGAAAAGGAAGAACATTACGGTGAAGAAGTAATGGTTACTCGCAAAGGTGCAGTCCGTGCACGCCTAGGTGAATACGGTATTATTCCAGGTTCAATGGGTGCGAAGTCGTTTATTGTCCGTGGACTTGGAAATCAGGAATCTTTCTGTTCATGTTCGCATGGTGCAGGCCGTGTTATGAGCCGTACTGAAGCAAAACGACGTTTTACTGTGGAAGATCAGATTGCACAAACTGAAGGTGTGGAATGCCGTAAAGATGCTGCTGTTATTGATGAAATTCCATCGGCATATAAACCGATTGAAGATGTAATGAAAGCTCAAAGCGATTTGGTTGAAGTGGTGTATACCTTACGACAAGTGGTGTGTGTTAAAGGGTGATTATGGAAAAAGATAGTTTAGATATTCGAAGCTATAGAATCAGGTCAAATGAAGAAAAGCATCTGTTTCTGCCTAGATATCCCTATTCCATCATCTTGGTTGTGGAAACCGATCAAATTCTGCCTAAATGGCGTAATTGGATCTGTGAGCAGATTGTCTATTCAAAACACTGTATTCAAGCAATGGTTACAGGGTATAAGTGTTCTATTTGGCAGGATGTCCTAGATGAAACATATCTATTTTTTTACAACTATCAACCACCAGCCGATCATTGCTTTATGACAACTTGGCAAGAAGATGAAACTTTAGAAGACATTACTGAATGTGCAAAAACTACTATGCAATTAGAAGATATTTCAAACTTAGTGATTGTACATATTGAATAAAAGGTAAATAAAATGAAACTCGCAGAAGCACTTTTACTTCGAAGCGATCAACAAAAAAAGCTTGCTTCGTTAAAACAACGAATTAATGCCAATGTATTGGTACAAGACGGTGATGAACCTAGTGAAGATCCAAATGAGCTCATCAAACAAGTATTCGCTTTAACTCAGGAAAGCAATCAATTGATTTGTCGTATTCACTTGACCAATGCACAAGCAAAACTGGAAGATGGCAAAGTATTATTGTCTCTATTAAGCTTGCGCGATAGTTATGCTGAACAGCATAAGATTTTAATAGATGCGATTGCCAATACACATCGAGAACCTGATCGTTATAGCTCACGTGAAATTAAGTGGAAGAAGGTCATTCCGGTTTCTAGCTTACAAAAGCAGGCGGATGATATCAGTGCGAAACTCCGTGACTTAAACGTTAAAATTCAGGCTGCTAATTGGCAAATTGATCTAATCGATTAAACAATAGATTTTGTGAAATCCTTTTCACAATCAAAGTTTGGACATACTGGGCGAGTACAAGATCCTGCGTTACTTCGATCTGAGGGATTGAAAATAATTCAGGCGGCTATGGCAGCATGTGAGCCGTGCATCGATATTCACTTATCAGGCTCAGCACTATGCACCTAGTAAACCTTTGTCAAAAGCAAAGTCACGCGTTACTTCGCATTACCATGTACTGACAGTATGTTCATTAAATTAGAAAATAAGGAAAATATAAGTGAATACAGTTTTGGCAAATATGCCAAAAGCCATTCAAATTGATGGCTCACAAGGTGAAGGTGGTGGACAGATTTTAAGAACCGCCCTTACCCTTTCAATGATTACAGGTCAGGCATTTGAATTAATTAATATACGTGCAGGACGTAAAAAACCAGGATTAATGCGTCAACATTTGGTTTGTGTACAAGCATCTCAACAAATTAGCCAAGCTTATGTAGAGGGTGCTGAATTACATAGCCAACGTTTATATTTCGCACCTCAGCATGTTCAAAGTGGTAAATATCAATTTCAAATCGGTTCAGCGGGTAGTACAACACTGGTTTTACAAACGCTTCTACCTGTTTTGTTATTACAAAATGAAGCTACTGAACTCACCATTTCAGGGGGTACACATAACCCACTTGCACCAACAGCAGATTTTATTGAACACTGCTTTTTACCTGCTCTAGCTCAAATTGGAATTAACGTAGATTTTAAATTAAGTAAAGCCGGCTTCTTTCCAATTGGTGCAGGTGAAATTCAGGTTACCGTTCAACCATGGCAACATCGAAACAAGCTAAATTTATTAGATCGCGGTGCTTTGCAAAGTAATGAGGCCTTTGCAGCTATATTAAATCTTTCAGAAGAAGCACAGATAGCACAACGTGAATTAACCACATTAAGTAAAAAACTAAACTTAAGCTCTCAGCAGCAATTTCATTTAAATGGAATTAGCCAAGGCAATACAGTCTATGTGAAAGTTACTCATCAATATCACACTCAACTGTTTACGGCTTTAGGTGAGATGCGCAAAAGTGCAGAGCAAATAGCTGAGCATTTAGCAAAAGATGTAAATCTATATTTATCTTCGCAGGCTGTTGTAGATGAGTATTTGGCAGATCAATTGCTTCTACCTTTAGCTCTAGGTCAAGGTGGTGAATTCACCGCACAATGTATTAGCGAACACACTCGTACTCAAGCAGCCATGATTGAAAAATTTATTGATTGTGAAATCGAGTTTATCGAGTTAAATCCACATCATTTTCATGTAAAAGTTAAAGTTTAAGAAGCTCACAATTGAGCTTCTTATTTGTAAAAACTACTCTACAGATGCTAAAGCTGTTACCAGCAGCTTCCAGCATTTCTCTACAGTATCAACTTTGACTCGTTCACCCGGTGCATGTGCCCCCTGAATATCTGGTCCAAAAGAAACCATTTGTAAATGTGGATAATGCTCGGCAATAATCCCACACTCTAAGCCTGCATGAATTACTTTTAGATTTGGCTCAATATTAAATGCATTTTGATAGGCCTGCTGTAAGCACTTTAGAGCAGCCGAATCTGGATTTGGTGTCCAACCCGACACTAACGGCGTAAGTGTAGAGCCGATATTAAATTGACTGAAATGTTTTTGAATTTTTTCTGCAAAGTCTTGAGCTTCTTGATTCACCATTGAGCGAACCATTAAAACAGCTTTTCCACCTTCTCTA
Organism: Acinetobacter sp. 826659; assembly: GCF_000588515.1. Lineage (NCBI taxonomy): Bacteria > Pseudomonadati > Pseudomonadota > Gammaproteobacteria > Moraxellales > Moraxellaceae > Acinetobacter > Acinetobacter sp. 826659. Next base: position 531,739 of record NZ_JFYD01000001.1, read on the forward strand.
TTTAGTCTCACCACTCCAATATTATTTGAAGTCTCAACTACATCTGATAGAACCTGACTCATACTTGCAACGCCATAAGGACTTGTTGCTAAAGCTTGCAACCATTCATTTTGCTGTTGTTGAGCAATCACTTCGGTCACTTCAGCACTATTAGGCTGAATAGTTAATTGCAGATTGTCATCAATACCTTGTAGCTGTTTTTTCCATGCTGTTTGATATTCAGCGAGTAATTTTTCTAATTCAGGCAATTGGTTAGATGAAATGGCAATGGTTGCTACAGCTTCGCGAGGTAAAGCATTACGAGCTGTACCACCTATAAACTCAACAAGTCGTCCACCAAGCTTCGCTAAATGCTGATTTAAAAAACGGGCCAGAATAACGTTGGCATTACCACGTCCTAAATGGATATCTACGCCAGAGTGGCCACCTTTAAGACCAGCCATCTGAATATTAACAATATTCAAATTTTCAGGAATTGGTTCATAATTAAGCGGTTGCTCAACTTCAACATCAATACTACCAGCACATCCGAGATACAACTCGCCCCACTCTTCTGTATCAATATTAAATAGCCACTTCCCTTTTAGTACCCCTGCCTGTAAAAGTCGCGCACCACTCATACCTGCTTCTTCATCCACTGTTAAAAGAACTTCAATTGGCCCATGAGCAATATCATTTGAGTCTAAAACTGCCAAAGCTAATGCTACCCCAATGCCATTATCAGCACCTAAAGTAGTATCTTTAGCAATTAACCAGCCATCTTCGAGGACTGGCTGGATCGGGGCTTTAAAGAAGTCGTGTACTGTGCCAGTATTGGCTTGAGTGACCATATCTAAATGGCCTTGCAGAATAACGCCAGACACATGTTCTTTACCCAGAGTCGCATTCTTACGAATAATCAAATTCCCCACTTCATCTACATAAGTTTCTAAATTCCGACTTTCGGCCCAGTTTTGTAAAAACTCACGAAGTTGCTGTTCATGCTTTGACGGACGAGGAATAGTACAAAGTGTTTGAAAATGCTGCCAAACGACTTGAGGAGATAATGCTGCAATATCAACTTGTGTCATGAAAACTACACTCTAATTATGTAAATAACTTAATAATTTCAATATACACAAAGCATTAAAGATAGGTAGCGATTTCGGGAAAGATTTTGTATTTTTATATTTAATTTAAAGAAATTGTACGACTTTTCTAAAAAGCCGTACTTCACAAATAAGTCTTAACAATAATATGTTTAGCTTTTCCACTCAAATGCTGAAAAGCTATGATCGGCCTTTAAACTATTTTCAACGGCCTGTGCAAGCTGACGAATAATACTTTGTGTTTCGATTTTCTCAAACCAGTCTTGTTCTTCATCAGGATTGGCAGAGATTTCACACATTAAATGCCCATCATGGTCTGTTTGCTGGCAAGTAATAGACAATGGTAAAAGGTGATTATCAATACTTACTTCCACCTTTTCATGTTCATGCACAATATGCTGTGCATCAAAACCATAATTCCCCAATTGTTTAAACAGTAAAGCCGCTACATATTCTTGAGTGATATGGCATTCATTTGGTGGATGATCAAGCACCCCATGTTGTGGGCAACTGGCAATAAATTGTAATTTTTTCATCCTTTGTCCTAACACTTTTATCATTATCTGCGCTTAGCATAAGCAATAAACAAACAGCAGCCAAGCCTTTAGCCCGCTGCTGCCGTTGCTATTGTGTTAGCAATTATAAAATGTGTTAGGTCAAAAGTTATTGGCTAACTTCGATTGTTAAGCCTGCACGATTCGCCAACTCCGTGAAAGTCGGAAAGCTTGTCGCCACAGTTTCAGTACCCTGAATGGTAATCGGACCAGAATTACGAAGCCCTGCCATACTAAAACTCATGGCAATACGGTGGTCATGATGTGACTCGATTTCACCGCCAGCAAAGATTGGTGACCAATCGCCAGCTTTGCCTTTACCTTCGATAATGATGCCATCATCAGTTGGCGTACAATCAATACCCATGATTTTTAAGCCATCAGCCATGACCTGAATGCGGTCAGACTCTTTCACACGAAGTTCTGCCGCACCAGTTAATACTGTTTGGCCTTCGGCACAAGCTGCTGCAATAAATAAAGCGGGGAATTCATCAATTGCTAAAGGAACTTGGTCTTCCGGCATATGAATGCCTTTAAGTGTGCGTGAACCTTTAATATGAATATCAGCAATCGGTTCGCCACCAGCAATACGTTCATTTTCAACAGTCAGGTCAGCACCCATCTGTTTTAAAATTTCAATTACGCCAGTACGTGTTGGATTAATACCTACAGCTTCCAGAACAACATCGGAACCTTCTGTAATTGCAGCACCCACCATAAAGAAAGCAGCAGATGAAATATCAGATGGAACCTGAATATCAGTACCTATTAATTTCCCGCCACCAACAAGAGAAATCTTGTTGCCTTCGGTTTTAACATCATAACCAAAAGCACGAAGCATACGCTCTGTGTGGTCACGAGTTGGTTCTGGCTCAGTTACCGAAGTTTCACCTTCAGCCCATAGGCCCGCAAGTAAAATACCCGACTTCACCTGAGCAGATGCCATTGGCAAGTCGTATTGAATGCCTTTTAATTGCTGAGCACCAGTAATACTTACAGGTGGTGTGCCTTTCTCACCTGTTGTCTGGATTTGCGCACCCATTAAACGCAATGGCTTAGCAATACGCTCCATTGGACGTTTAGAAAGTGAAGCATCACCTGTCATGACAGAATCAAACTTTTGTGCTGATAACATGCCTGAAAGCAAACGCATGCTGGTTCCAGAGTTACCCATATACAAGGCACTCGCTGGTGCTTTTAAACCATGCATGCCCACGCCATGAATGGTCACTTCACCATTTTTAGGGCCTTCAATGCTTACACCCATATCACGGAAAGCTTGTAAAGTTGCTAAAGCATCTTCACCTTCAAGGAAGCCAGTTACATGAGTCGTGCCTTCTGCAATAGCACCAAACATAATGGAGCGATGTGACACAGATTTGTCACCCGGTACGGTAAATTTACCTTTAAAAGCCTTATTTCCCGGTAAGATACTGAATTGCTGTGTCACCTTATTTTTCTCCATTAAAGGTTTTTTGGCTAACATATGATTGAAATGCTGACGTGCAGCCTGAGCATGGCCGAGTAAACCCATTAATGCATGAGAGTCTTCGTTTTCAATCAATTTTCTAAGTACGGCAAGTTGCTTTTCGAAGCCATCTACAGCATTTAATATGGCTGTTTTATTGGCAAAGAAAATGTCATGCCACATTTGTGGATCACTAGCTGCAATCCGTGAAAAGTCACGAAAGCCACCTGCTGCATAGCGGAAAATATCAAGGTTATCTTCACGATTCGCAAGTTGCTCAACCAAATTAAATGCCATCAAATGTGGTAAATGGCTCGTATGCGCCAAAACCTCATCATGCTTGGCAACGTCCATACAAATGACTTCAGCTTTAGCAGCAGACCAAAGTTGAATCAGTTTATCAACAGCCCATGCTGCACTTGTTGGTAACGGCGTTAAAATCACTTTGTGATTTGCAAATAAATCGACCTTACCTGCATGAACGCCCGTATGCTCACTACCAGCAATAGGATGTCCCGGCACAAAACCTGCTGGTAAATCTTCACCAAATACAGCTTTTGCTGCATCAACGACATTACCTTTTGTACTTCCTACATCAGTTACAATCGTGGTTTCTGTCAAATGAGGTTTAATTAGCTCAAGCACTTTTTGTGTCGCACGTACTGGCAAGGCTAAAACAACTAAATCTGCCCCTTTCACAGCCTCTACAGGATCAGAAAATCCTTCTTGTATTAAGCCAAGTGATTTTGCATCTTCTAAAGTTTTCTGTGAGCGTGTAGAAGCCACAATATTTGTCGCCAACTTTTCAGCAACAATAACCCGTGCCAAACTCGACCCGATGAGTCCTAAACCAATAAATGCAACTTTTTTAAATAGGGGTTGTGACATAACTTCAACTTTGCTTTTACTCAAAGTGATTTAAACCTTTGAGCAATTTGTTTTTAAGCATAATGACATGACCATCTTGATGCATGTCATTATTCCAACATGAGTAATTAGAGAACGGCAGCAGGATATGAACCTAAAATACGAAGCTCTTTCACCATTGGACGAATATCATTGATTGCAGCAGCAACATTCTCTTGATCGATATGACCTTCTAAATCGATAAAGAATACATATGCCCATTTTTCAGGTAATGCTGGACGGGTCTCAATACTTGTTAAGCTAATATTATGTTTTGCAAACGGCGCTAAAATTTCTAATAAAGCACCAGCACGGTCATGTGCTGAAATTAATAATGAAGTTTTGTCATTGCCACTTTGTGGAATTTTTTCACGGCCAATGACTAAGAAACGAGTGGTATTTTCCGGATTATCTTCAATATTGCTATGTAAAATTTCAAGGTTATACATACCTGCTGCAATATCTGATGCAATCGCTGCTGAATGCCATTCGTTGCGAATACGACGTGCAGCTTCTGCATTTGAGTTTAAAGCAACACGTTCAACACCCGGATAATGCGCGTCTAACCATTGACGACATTGAGCCAAAGTTTGTTGGTGTGCATAAATCTGTTTAATACTGTCTTTACGTGTATTTTCAGAGACTAGAAATTGATGATGAATACGTAATTCAACTTCACCAATCACATTTAAATTCGATGTTTTAAAACAATCTAAAGTATGGTTCACAATACCTTCAGATGAGTTTTCAACCGGAACTACACCATAATGAGCGCTACCCGCTTCCACTTCACGGAACACTTCATCAATTGTTGGTAGTGGACGAACAACTGCATCTTTACCAAAATGCTTAAGCACGGCAGATTGAGTAAAAGTCCCTTCTGGTCCTAAGAATGCAATACTTTGCGGAGCTTCTAAAGCAAGGCAAGCAGACATAATTTCACGGAACAAACGCGCCATGGTGACATCAGACAAAGGACCTTGGTTGCGCTCCATGACTTTGCGTAAAACTTGTGCTTCACGTTCAGGACGATAAAACAAAGGATTCTCTTCGGAAGCAAATTTAGCTTTAGCAACAGCTTCAGCAAGGCTTGCGCGGCGATTTAATAATTCTTGAATCTGTTGATCTACACTATCAATATCTTCACGAATTTGTTCTAAACTAAGAGAAGTCGTTTTGTTTTGATCATCGTTGATCATTAGAATGCAGCCTCAGTAAAATCATCTTTTAAACGAGAGTATAACAATAGTCTGCTTTGATTTGTTAGGCAATATAGCTGTAAGAGCTTTTTTCATTAACCTTTTTGCTTCCATTTCTTGATTACTTTATTTGATAATGATTTTCATTTATCATTTGTATAATAAATTTTATTATCGCCCATTATGCAAAGATCATTTTTCCTTTTATCTACTAGTTTTTTATTGAGTACTTTAATAAGCTGTTCTACCTTCGCCCAAACGCCTATACAAAATCAACCAAAAATCGTTTTTCAAAATAATCAGGCTCAATTTCAAATTAAATCTAAAAATACAGGCCATGATTATCTTATTCAAATTTATAAACCGCCTGTCGCCCCGCCCCAACATGGATATCCAGTACTTTATATATTAGATGGAAATGCTACATTTCCAAGTGCTGCCAATATTGCTCAGTCGATTGGCACTGGTTCTACCAAATTAGGACTAGATCCACTAATGATCGTAGCGGTTGGTTACCCTCAGCAAAAAACCTTTGATGTGCAAAAGCGTGCTTATGATTACACTCCAAAACCTTCTGCTGAATTTCAAGCACAAGGTAAATATAAATATGGGGGTGCTGATCAGTTTATTGCTTTTTTAAATAGCGAACTCAAGCCTACAATTGCAAAACAATTTCCGATTAATAGCCAACAACAAAGTCTTTATGGACATTCTTTTGGAGGTTTATTTGTGCTTTATCATTTTTTTCAAAAGCCAGATGCATTTCAGCGTTACTTTGCTGCAAGCCCTTCCCTCTGGTTTGACCAAGGCATGTTATTTCAGCAGTTAAATCATTGGCAAAGTCAGAAACCAAATCATTCCCCTTTACTCATGACCACAGTCGGTACACATGAGCAAGGTGGTCCTCGCACTCAACTTAACAATAAATTTAATGAAACAGATTTCTTTAAAGCCTTAGAAAATAAACGTTCAAACCAATTTAGTTATTGGCATTTTTATAATCCAGCTGAACAACACATTACAAATTTGTATGCGAGCTTGCCTAAAGCGCTTATGTTTGCTTCGTGCAAAGACCTAGAAAGCTGTAAATCTTTATTTGATGGGCCATTGCAGCAGCCAGCCAAGTAAAAACATAATTACATTTAAAGATGATTATTTTGTTGTTCTTAAAGATAGTCCTCTTAATATATAGATTGGTTATACTGACTCAATATGTCATAACAACAGTAAAATAGAATGAATAAAATTATTGTTTTAAGCCTATTGGGTTTTGCAACTTTTAGTTTAACAGCTTGTGGCGGTTGTCCAATAATTGCAGGTTGCAATGGTACTGATAATTCTCCCTACTATATGACGACTGTCGGTAATCAAGTTCGTGGCATTCCAATCCCACCTCAAACCAAGCTGACATATCAGTCACAACATTTTAGGCAGAAATATGAGCAAACACATGCTTTAAAAGAGAAAAATTTATCAGGCATCTATTTACCACCAGATATAGCAATCATTTGGGGCGGTATGCCAGTAGATATGTTTTTACAGTTTTCTAATCCCGAAATGAAAGGCTTCTCGGTCTATCCAGCACGAGGATTTAAAGCAGAATTATCAAATGAGTTTTTACGTTTATGGAAAAGCTGTGAAAGTGATTTAAACATTAACTTAAAGAATCCAAATGATTGGTCATTTAATCCTGAAAATATGAAAATAACGGGTTGTGGTGTCGTCTTTCAAGAACGTAGTAAATACACCGAAGATTCATTCCATCAAGATGAAGCTGATGAGTTTTTAAGAAAGATGAATCATGCATTACAGCAATTACCGAAACAACAAGACTATCCTGTCATTCAACAGAAGACCAAATAGTTAAAAACAAAACAGCCCATTCTAGGACAGGCTGTTTTTCTCTGCTCAATTAAGCTTTGCCAATTAATCCACGCGCTACGATTTCTTTCATAATTTCATTTGTACCACCGTAAATACGTTGAATACGTGCATCTACAAAGAAACGTGAAATTGGATATTCAGTCATATAACCATAACCGCCAAAGAGTTGCAGCAAGTTATCTGCGACTTTCATTTGCATGTCAGTGCTGAAGCTTTTAAGCGCTGCCGCAGTTTCCACATCTAGCTTGCCTTCTTGATATAGAGCAACATTTCTCTCGTAAAAAGCAGCTGTAGCAAGCTCATCAATTTTTGCTTGTGCTAAAACAAAACGCGTATTTTGGAACTGTGAAATGGGTTGACCAAATGCATGACGCTCTTTTACATAAGCAGTTGCCAAATCAATTGCACCACGAATAGCGCCAATTGCGGTAGATGCAATAGCTGTACGTTCTCGCGGTAACTCTTGCATTAAATAAGCAAAACCTTGTCCAGCTTGACCGAGTAACTGGTTTTTAGGAACTTTAACATTGTCAAAAAATAGCTCAGATGTGTCTTGAGAATGCAGACCGATTTTGTCTAAATTTGTGCCTTTTTTAAAGCCTTCTAGATGCGTATCTGCCAATAATAATGACACGCCTTTTGCACGCGCTTGAGGATCAGTTTTTACTGCAAGCACCACAAGATCAGCATGTTGTCCATTTGAAATAAAGGTTTTTGAGCCATTTAATAAATAATGGTCATCTTGCAAAATGGCGCTAGTACGCATTGATTGTAAATCCGAACCCGCTCCAGGTTCAGTCATACCAATTGCACCAACCACTTCACCTGTTACCATTTTCGGCAACCAATATTGTTTTTGCTCTTCTGTCCCGATGTGTAAAATATATGGTGCAGCAATTTCAGAGTGGCAAGAAATCGCTGTTGATAATGCACAGAATCCAGCACGTGCCGATTCTTCAACCAACATTAATGAATAATAGGTTGGTACGCCGTAACCACCGTATTCTTCTGGAACATCCACACACAAAAAGCCATTTTCGCCCAGTTGATTCCAGACAGCACGTGGCATGATTCCTTCGCGTTCCCATTGATCGTATTGCGGTGCAATATGCTCATTCATAAAACGTTTAAAATTATCACGGAATAATTCTAAATCTGCATCGTATGCCAACATAATATTTTCCTTCGGCTTTATTGTTTTATCTAATCTGATTGTTGTGCATGCTAATCATTTTTTAAGCTACTGTCATGACATAGCTGCTCATTAAAACTGTACTTTTCAGTCAGCCAATAAAAAAGGAAGCCAAAGCTTCCTTTTTTATATAGGTTTATTTGAATTAATCTAAACCTTCAGCGACTTGAGGAGTTTTTTGCTCCATCATTTTTCTGTCGACTTCATCTGGATTGTTTAAAGCATCATTTAGCTTATCTTTATCTAAAGCACCGACCCATTTTGCAACAACAATCGTTGCTAATGAGTTACCAACGAGGTTAGTTAAAGCACGTGCTTCTGACATGAAACGGTCAATACCTAAAATCAATGCCAAACCTGCTACTGGAATATGTCCAACAGCAGACAAAGTTGCAGCCATAACAATAAAGCCAGAGCCTGTTACACCCGCCGCACCCTTAGATGAGATTAAGAGTACTAATAGCAAAGTAATCTGATGTTGAATATCAAGCTGTGTATTTGTTGCCTGAGCAATAAAGATTGCAGCCATAGTCAAATAAATTGACGTACCATCAAGGTTAAATGAATAACCTGTTGGGATAACCAAACCAACCACAGATTTTTCACAACCTGCAATTTCAAGTTTACGTAACATGCGAGGCAAAACAGATTCAGAAGAAGATGTACCAAGTACAATTAATAACTCTTCACGAATCAGGCGAATCATCTTAAGAATACTGAATCCACTAATACGGCTGATTGTACCCAAAATTAAGAAGATAAAGAGTAAGCACGTAATATAGAAGCAGATAATGAGCTGCCCTAATTGTACGAGTGAACCAACGCCATATTTACCGATAGTGAATGCCATTGCACCGAATGCACCAATCGGAGCCAATTTCATGACCATATTCACAATGTTAAAGAACACATGTGCAACTTGATCAATAAATTTTAAAACTGGACGTCCTGCATCACCTAACTTATGTAAAGCAAAACCAAAGAGGATTGCAAAAAGAAGGACTTGTAAGATTTCACCATTTGCAAATGCACCAACCACCGTATCAGGGATGATGTGCATTAAGAAATCAATGGTAGATTGTGACTCACCAGAACTGACGTATTTTTGAATGCCCGAAGTATCGAGAGTGGTAGGGTCAACATTCATCCCTACACCCGGTTTAGCAATGTTAATTACAACAAGGCCAATTAGAAGTGCAATTGTTGAAACGATTTCAAAGTATAACAACGCAACGCCGCCAGTTTTTCCGACTGACTTCATGCTTTCCATGCCAGCAATACCGCTTACCACGGTACAGAAAATAACTGGAGCAATGATCATCTTGATCAAGCGAATAAAGGCATCACCTAATGGCTTGAGTTTTTCACCTAACCCCGGAATATGCTGTTCGACACCATTGACAATTTGCGTTGAGCTTGGGGAAAAATGTCCTACCAAGATACCCGCAATAATTGCAATAATCACCTGAAAATAAAGTGATTTATAAATCGGTTTTTTAGCCATAACTTTACTTCAATCTATATTTCCAAGTCCGTTGGAAATACCAAAATGAAACGTCTATTCTTTACGAATACACAGCCCTAACCTTTCACATTAACACCGCAAAAGGGAAATGGTTTTTTGTGAACAAAAAACCTTCCTACTACCTCAATGAAAACAAAATCAATGTTTTCTAAAACAGGAGAATACCTGAAGTTTCTAACCACTTTGAGTAGCTAGAAATAACCTCTTACTTTTTCAATAAAAAGCTGAAGATATAGGAGAATCACATAAAATTATGATATGAGTGCTCAAAAAAGCACGAGAAAGTGTACTCGAATTAAATAACGATTCGGTTAATTTTTTAGCTAATACGCATAAAAAACACTCAGGTAACCCTAAGACTTTAGTATAAGAAACACTTTTGATATTTTTTCAGCAGCTTTTTATGTCATATTGATTAAATACTTGTGGACATTTCATTTTGAGCTGCCTACATCCCATCATTTTTATTGTTTTGAACTACGATGAATACTAAACGTAATATCTATAAAGATGCTGAACATCCCTTTGCTCAATATGTCCGTATTTTAGGTAAGGGGAAAACCGGATCTCGCTCTTTAAGCTATGAAGAAGCTTATCAAGCATTTACCATGATTTTAAAAGGCGAAGTGTTAGATGTGCAGCTAGGCGCATTTTTAATGCTGCTTCGGGTTAAAGAAGAATCTATTGAAGAACTCGCGGGTTTCGTTCAAGCAACCAAAGACCAGCTTCATTTTGAGCCTTTAGATGTTGATTTAGATTGGTCATCTTATGCAGGTAAGCGAAAACACTATCCATGGTTTTTATTAGCCGCTCTTACGCTTGCCCAGCATGGCCATAAAATTGTTATGCATGGTGCGTCAGGTCACACGCTTAACCGTGTTTATACAGAGCAAGTCTTAGAATATCTTGGTTATCAAATTTGTCATTCTGAACAAGAAGTTCGTACACAATTAGCAGAGCAAAATTTTGCTTACTTACCACTAGACGTGATTTCACCAGTTTTAAGCGAATTGATATCTCTAAGAAATGTCATGGGATTGCGTTCACCTATTCATACTTTGGCCCGTTTAATCAATCCTTTTAACGCTAAGGCTACCTTACAAGCAATATTCCACCCTGCTTACAGAACTACTCACCAACATAGCGCATTACGCTCAGGCTATCAAAATAGTGCCGTTATTAAAGGCGAAGGTGGTGAATTTGAACGAAACCCAGATGCTAAAACACTCATTTGCGGTATTAAAAATGGTGAGCTCTATGAACATGAGTTGCCAAAGCTCACACCTGAACGAAGCCCAATTGAAGAAGAATTAGATTTAGCAACGTTTAAAGCAGTATGGCTTGGTCAACAGCACCATGAATATGGAGAAATAGCCGTAACAGAAACCATCGGAATCGCGCTATATACGATGGGCGTTGTTGCTAGTTTTGAAGAAGCGATGCAAAAAGCAAAAGTGTTATGGGATACACGAAATTTAAGCAATCTTAATTCGTAGTTAACAAATGCTATCGTGAAGGTCGACATGGATGTCGACCGTATCACTGCGATACAGGAAGTATCGTCAGTGATACAAAGGATTTTTGTTACTTTTGATCCTTCAAAAGTAATAAAAGCCTATATGCTATAACTTATGAAAAACATGCTATATAAGGCTCTATGGAATAACCAAAAATAATTTTTCTGTCTTATTAAGTTTTAAACAAAACGAATCGGTTTAAACTCTGGTTCATGCTTGTGATGATCATCATCACACTCTTCACCTTCTTCTTTTGTACCACGGTCAATATAACCGCTACGCTGATCTTCTGGTAAGTTCTTCAACTCCCAAGCGATTACAGCTTGCATACAAGTTTCACGCTGCTCTTTCGTTAAAACAACGCCATTTGGCCATTTACCAATTTCTACTGCTGTTTTTAAACGCTCTACAATTTCAGGGTTTAAAACAGATAGCATTTGTTCAATATTCATGATTCATCTCTTTGAAAAGATTCAAAATCTTGGTTCCAACCAAGTTTGGTACGGCAGGCCATATAGAAATCATAACCTGGTGGATGCAATAAACTTAGTTTAAATGGGTGTTTACGGATGTGTAAACTGTCTCCAACATTGAGCGAGACACTATGTTGTCCATCTGCACTCACCATTGGTAACACCCGATTTTCGCGAATAACGATTTTAATTTCGCTTTGACCACCGACTACGATGGGACGTGATGACAATGTATGGGGATGCATTGGAACTAATGCAATAGCATCCATACTTGGATGTAAAATTGGGCCACCACCTGACAATGCATAAGCCGTTGATCCGGTTGGCGTCGAAACAATTAAACCATCACTATGTTGGCGGTAAACATATTGACCATCAATATTAAGTTCGAAGTCAATCATGTGTACCGATTTACCCGAGTGCAAAACCACATCATTTAAAGCAATGGCGTCATAAATGACTTCACCATTTGTTCGTACTTCCATTTCAAGTAAGAAACGACGGTCAAGCTGGAAATGACCTTGAAGTACTTGGTCAAGTTTGAAAATGGCTTCTGAAGGTTTGATATCAGTTAAAAAACCTAACCGCCCGCGGTTAATACCAATAACAGGCGTATTGTAGCGAACTAAAGCTCTAGCAGCGTGGAGTAAAGAACCGTCGCCTCCAACAACTATGACTAAATCAGCAACTTCACCCAATAAATGACGACTTACAATTTGTGCATGATCATAAGGCACTAATTCAGCAGTTTCCTGATCAAAAATGGGGTTTAAGCCTAGGTTCAACAAATGATCATGAATTAAACATAGTGTTTCTACTACTGATGATTTATCTGGTCGACCGATTAACCCGACGTTTCTGAAGGACTTATGTGAAATTTGCACGAATGAGTAAGCTCCGCTGCGATACTTGGCTATAATAACATTAACCTGATTAATTTAAAAAAACATAACAACAAGATGCTGTAAAATTCAATCTAAGTTTTCCAATTATTCACAGTTTTATCATTGCAAATTGATGACAAGCTATCGCATCATTACAGGCATTGTTAGGGTTTTATCTCATTTTTATGAAGTTTGAACGTGGTATCGGTTTCTTTGCACTAATCTTTTCCATTTTGGTCATTGGTGCTTTTATTGCTCTTAGTATCTATCTGATTCGTTTAGATAATATTATCCGTGAAAAATTTGAAGGACAACGGTGGGATATTCCCGCCAAAGTGTTTGCACGTCCTTTGGAAATTTATAATAACGCACCTATTACCCAAGCAAATTTCACTCAAGAATTAAAACTCTTGGGTTACAAAACTTCAAGTAATTATGACAAGTCTGGAACCTATGTTGCTCAGGGTAGCAATATGTATATCCACACGCGTGGTTTTGATTACGGCGACAGTGTTGAACCCGAACAAGTACTAGAGTTAAGTTTTGCAAATGACCAAGTTGCTGAAGTTAGAAGTACAAAACCTTCTTCAACGGGTGTTGCGCGACTAGAGCCACTTCTGATTGGAGGGATCTACCCTCAACATAATGAAGACCGTGTTCTCATTAAACTGAATAATGTCCCTAAACCACTTATTGAAGCTTTAATTTCAACAGAAGACCGTAATTTCTATCATCATCACGGTATTTCAATTCGTGGTACTGCTCGTGCATTAGTGAGCAATATCACAGGTGGTAAACGTCAAGGTGGTTCAACCCTGACTCAACAATTAGTTAAAAACTTCTACCTCACACCTGAACGCACACTCAAACGTAAAGTTAATGAAGCATTAATGGCTTTACTCATTGAGCTGCATTACAGCAAAGATGAAATTTTAGAAGCCTACTTAAATGAAGTGAATCTAGGCCAAAATGGTAGCTACTCAATTAATGGCTATGGTTTGGCTTCTCAATTTTATTTTGGTTTACCTTTACGTGAGCTTAGCGTTGCACAGCAAGCTTATTTAGTTGGTTTAGTGCAAGGCCCTTCTTTATATAATCCTTGGAAAAATCCTGAAGGTGCAAAAAAACGCCGCGATACCGTGTTAAATAACATGCGTGTAATGGGTTATTTAACTCAAGCAGAATATGAAGATGAAATTGCACGTCCTTTAAATGTGTTAAATAAGCCAAGTTTAGGCCCTGCAAAATTCCCTGACTTTTTAGATATCGTGCGTCGTCAATTACGCACAGAATATCAAGAAAGTGATTTAACTAATCAAGGTTTGCGTATTTTTACGACTTTAGACCCAATTACTCAAACTCAAGTTCAAAATGCGTTTAAAGCCTCAGTAGACCGCTTAGCAAACAGCAACCCATCACGTTTGAAAAACTTACAGGGTGCTGTACTGATTGCACATCCAGAAAACGGCGAGCTTGTTGCTGCTGTTGGTTCTACACAAGACTTTACTGGTTTTAACCGTGCTGTAGATGCGAAACGCCAAGTCGGTTCTTTATTAAAACCTGTAATTTATTTAAGTGCTATTGAATCTGGGCGTTACAACTGGGCAACCCAAATTGAAGATGCGCCGATTAGTGTCCCTGTAGATGGTGGCAAAAGTTGGACACCTAAAAACTACAGTGGTGGCGGACATGGTGTAGTCAGCTTGAGTGAAGCTTTGGCAAATTCATATAACCTATCTGCTGTGCGCTTGGGTCAAGAGTTTGGTCTATCGACATTTACCAACAACTTAAGAAAGTTTGGTGTTGAATCAACCATTCCTGCTTACCCTTCTATTTTCCTTGGGGCAGTCAATATGTCACCAATGGAGGTTCTGGGAATTTATGAGAACTTTGCTACAGGTGGCTTTAAATATCCGACTCGTGCGATTCGATCTGTCGTAGATGCAAATGGTCGCCTGCTTGACCGTTATGGCCTGAATGTTCAACAAACCATTGATCCATCTGTTGGCTATATTATGAATTATGGTCTACAACAGGTTATGTCTTCGGGTACTGGTCGCGCAGCTTATAATAGCTTGTCTCCAGCTTTAAAATTGGCAGGTAAATCAGGTACGACTAACGATACACGTGACTCATGGTTTGCGGGCTACTCAGGCAACCACGTTGCTGTAGTTTGGTTAGGTTTAGATGACAACAAAGTGACTGGATTAACAGGTTCATCTGGTGCATTGCCAGTATGGATTAATGTGATGAAACAATTACGTCAAACGCCTGTAAACCTACGCCAACCAGACACTGTACAGTGGCAGTGGATTGACCGTGCAACGGGTGATTTATCTGCTCAAGCTTGTGATGGTGCTATGTATATTCCGATGCTAACGCATACGGTTCCGCACCGTGCTACGCCATGTGGAGCACCTTATTATCAAGTTGATCCAACATATACGCCACAAAGTGATAACACAATTCCTGACTCTCAGGATGATAATACCGACAGTTATATTCGTGAAAGTGAAAACCAGATGGAACAAGATCTGTCAAACAACTCACGAGTAATTTCAAGTGGTAGTTATAACAACTAAGCGTTAACAGGAAATTAGGATATGTTGAAGAAAGGTGTTTTTTATATTGGTGCTGTTCTTATGGTCGGCTGTACAACTCTGCCCGATCATTCTGACTCCAAAGAGAAAACACCTACTCCTCCAGTCAAAAAGACGGAAACTCCATCAGGTGTAAAAATTACGCCTTATGATCACCCAGAAATTCAACGTAAAAATTTACAGGTGATTGTTCCTCAGCAAAAAAAGCCTCAACATTTTAGTGATGATGGCAGCCAGCTACCAGCTTTTAAAGTGTTAATGCAAAAAACGCAGCAGGCTTATAAAAACCAGCAATGGTCAGAGGCTGAGCGCTATGCGCTTCAAGCACAGCGTTTAGCACCACAAGCAGCTGAGACTTACTTATTCCTTGCCCTTACGGCAAATCATAAACAGCAATATTCTAATGCTGAGTCTTTAGCAAGACGTGGTTTGAGTTTTGCCCAAAGTCAGCCAATGAAAAAGCAGCTTTGGTTGGTTATCTTAAAAGCTGGGCAACAACGCAATAATCAAAAAACTGTTCAAGAAGCACAACAAGCATTAAAAGCTCTCTAGCTTTTAATGCTTTTTTATTTTCTCATTAGAAATTACGAATACCTGCTAAGCCATATGCACCATGCTGCTGTGCAGTGGCTAAATCTTCCGGATCCACTCCTCCTAATGCAAAAACCGGAATCTGGCTATTTTGAGCGAGATCACTAAAACGTTCCCAACCTAATGCTACAGCTTCTGGATGAGTCATTGTTGATTTTACAGGACTAATAAAAACAGCATCACAACCAATCTGCTGAGCTTGCTTTAAAGAAACAGCATCATGACAAGCAGCAATATATCGTACGCCCACTGTTAAATCGCCTTTATGCAAATTCATGAGCTGAGATTGTTTTAAATGAACGGTCTTTATTTGTTTTTGTAATTCAGGACTTAATTGCTGCCACATATCGATATTAATAATTAAATTTGATCGTTGCCCTTCATCTAAAGCAGTTAATTGCTCTATATACTGCGGCTCAAATTCTTCGATACGCCAGTACAATAAAGCATCACTGCTTTCTACCATTGAAAGCGTATTGCTAATTTTGATGAGATGAGGCCAGTAGAGCCTTTTTATAATATCTTTATTCGCTTTTGGAAAGTTTAGATGAAGCAACTGTTCACGTGTATACCAGGCCCATGGTTGATGAATAAGATTTAATAACTCGTCAGGTACATAACTATGGAACAAATGAAGGTTGACGATAATGTCATCATATTCATGGTGAATATAATCAAACTGGTGCCAATCTTTTAAACCAATACCCACTTCTTCATAGATTTCACGGCGGCAGGCTTCTTCTGGTGTTTCACCCTGCTCAACCTTTCCTCCAGGGAACTCATGCTTTCCACCTTGATGTTGCTGCTCTTCGCGCCATCCAACTAAGATTTTTCCACGATGGATCAAGATTGCTATAGCGACATCGACTATTGGTTTGGGCATCTTTTTACTCTCTAAAACTTTTCTCAAGTGTAAGCAAATTTTATCATTTTATAAAATCTTAAAAATCTCATTGACAGATCTATTCGATAATGATTATCATTTAAATCGTTCAAGAACATACCACGGAGCACAACAAATGAACGCACCTTTTAGCTTATTTACCCGTAACAATGACACAGCTCACGCCTTACCAATGTTACATTCTAATAACCTCTTTGCATTAGGCCGTGAAATTCGCATTATGCATGCTGGCGAGGAATATCGTTTACGCCTCACTCGCAACAATCGCCTAATTTTAACTAAATAAAAAACATACTCGCGTTTCAATAATATTCGTGGGAAAACAAAAAATGGATAGCATGGGTAACCATGCTATTTTTTATGAAGGAAGAATAATCTCCGCCCTCAGACCACCTTGGTCAGCATGCATAAAACGTAATTTGCCATTATGCAATTCAATAATTTTTCGAGTAATTGAAATTCCTAAGCCAGAACCTTGCTGCTGAGTACCAAGTACCCGAAAAAAACGCTGCCCTAACCGTAATAGCACTTCATCATCTACTCCATTTCCCGTGTCTTCAATAGACACCTTAATTTGCTGTTCATATTGACTAATCTCAACATGAATAGAGCCTAGTGTCGGACTATAACGAATGGCGTTATCAAATAAATTTCTAAAAGCAATAAACAGTAATTCTTCATTCGCATATGTTTTAGTTTCTGTCGATAAGGTATTTACCTCTATCAACATCTGTTTAGCTTTCGCGTCTAAATCTACAGTTTCAATCACTCTAGCCAGTAAGTAATTTAAATCGATAACTGTCTTAGGAAGTTCGGGTTGTTCAGCTTCATTGGGTTCTAAGCGGGCCAGAAGTAGTAAATTCTCAAGTATTTTTGTACTTCTAGAAACGTCTTCTTGTATGCGTTCAAAATCTTGATGAAGTTCTGGAAGATGTTGGTATTTACGCTGTAAAACCTGAAGACGCATTTGTATGGCAGATAAGGGAGAACGTAGCTCATGCGAAGCATCCGCGGTAAAACGCTGTTCAGCAACAAGAGCCCTTTGCAATCTTGCAAGCAATTGATTTAATGCATCTATAACAGGTTGAATTTCTGTAATGACATCTGGTTCTTGAATTGGCTCTAAATTTGATGCAGTTTTTTGAGCAATTCGTCTAGAAAGTAAATTGAGTGCAGCCAATTGATGCTCGGTACGCCAACTTACAATGACCCATTGCAGTAACCAAAACAACACCATAAGACCGCTATATCCAGCAAGTGCTTTGAGTACCTCTTCAACACGTGTACTCATTGGTTGAAAAACTTCAACTTGTAGCTGAGAGTCTTCTTGTTGTGCAGCCAGACTACGCCATAATTGGCCATCAAACCAAAAATACGAAAAACCTTCTGATAAGTTACCTTGCTCAAAAAGTTCATGCTGATAGCTATGAGAATGGGTAAGTACTTGGCCTGTGTTTAATAACTCATACTGAATATCAAATTCATCACTCAACTCATCAAACTGTTTCATGGAGTGTTCAGAAAGATCGGAAACCAGCAAAGTATCTGAAATTTCATCCATGATTTCGTCTTGCACTGACATGTTGTGATAGATCGAAAATATGGTGAGTAAGCTTAAAGCCAGTAATCCCACCACGATACTACTCCACATCGTAGTTTTAACCAGTTGCGATTGCAAAGATGAGCGATTCGATTTCATTTTAAATCTCCCATACGGTAGCCTAGCCCCCGTATGGTTTTAATACTGCTGCTTCCGATTTTTTTTCGAAGTTGATAAATAAATACTTCGATTGCGTTACTTTCAATTTCCTCGCCCCATGCATAGAGTGCTTCTTCTAATTGATCACGGGTAATAATATGCTCGGGATGCACCATAAGCTTACGCAATATTTGGAATTCTTTTGCCGTTAAATCGATAGACTTGCCTGCGCTTAATACAACTTTCGCTTGTGTATCAAGTTGTAGGTCACCCCATGTTAAAACCGATTGCTGACTCAAAGTTTGTTTGCGTAATTGAGCGCGGATGCGAGCCGATAACTCTTCTAAACTAAAAGGCTTAACCAAATAATCATTTGCGCCTAAATCTAGCCCCTCTACCCGATCATGAATGCTGTCACGTGCAGTGATAAAAATAACAGGAACATTTTTTTGTTTATGGCGGATCGTTGTTAAAACCTTTTCACCAGCCAGTTGAGGCAGCCCCCGATCAAGTAAAATACAGTCATAATCATGCTGTTCGATTGCCGTAAGTGCATAATCACCTCTTTCGACCCAATCTACCTGATAACCGTCTAACTCTAACCATGATTGAATGCTTTCAGCTTGAGAGCGATCATCTTCTGCAAGCAAAATTCTCATCTATTTTTCCTGTTATATCCTGATTTGATCTTGCCAAGCCTTTATAAAAAAAGCAAAGCCGCATGATTTAAATGCGGCTAAAAGTAGTAGATCTACAGACCTTATTCATTAGAACTGAACTTGATCCACATCAATTTCTACGCGTTTTAAAGGCTTATAGTCAATGTCTACTTCACCAATTAAAGTTACATTTGTATTGGCTGAAATAGGGCGACCTTGCCAAAGTTCATCATCTACATCAATTGTAATGCTACCTGTTTTGTCACGGAATTGATATTTTTCATCACCTAAAGATTTTACAACCTGACCATGTAATTTGATCGGTGTATTATCTTTTGAGGTTAATGCCTGTTTTACTGTGGTGACAGTTGCCGGAGCAATTGCAGCTTGATTCACTGGTGTATTCGCCACAACTACGCCAGCAGCAGTCATACCAGCAGTCATCAACATTACTTTAAGCATATTCATATTATTACCCTCTGTTTATGGTTCCCTCTTGGGATAAAGCAATTAAATCAACCATAAATGAGGTGAATCTTAAGAAAAACTTAATTTAATGGCACAACCCTCAAGACCTCTTCTAATGTCGTAAGCCCTTCAATCACTTTACGGGCTCCAGCAATTCTTAAAGGTTCTATACCTTCTTTTTTAGTTTGAGTTCTTAAATCATTTAATACGACATGACTACTAATAAGATGTTTAAGCTCAAGACTGACTGGCATAAATTCGTAAATACCGACTCGCCCTTTATAGCCTGTATGTCGACATTCTTCGCAGCCTACCGCTTGATAAACCGTTTCAGGCATTTCCATAATGTAGTCAAAGGTTAGGTGTTCCCACTCATCCTCATTAATGTGAGTTTTTTGCTTACAGTGTGGACAAAGCTGGCGGACTAAGCGCTGCGCGAGAACACCTAAAATGGTTGCGGCTGTCAAAAATGGCTGAACCCCTAGATCATGTAAACGAGTCAAACTAGACGGTGCATCATTGGTATGTAAAGTTGATAAAACCAAATGACCTGTTAATGCTGCCTGAATGGCCATATTCGCTGTATCTTGATCACGAATTTCCCCAATCATAATAATGTCAGGGTCCTGACGCATAAGCGCACGCACGCCGTCTGCAAAGCCTAATTCAATTGCATTATTGACCTGCATTTGGTTAAAACTAGGCTCTAGCATTTCAATCGGATCTTCAATGGTACAGACATTGACCTGCTCGGTTGCAAGCTGCTTTAAAGATGAATATAGCGTGGTCGTTTTACCGGAGCCTGTGGGACCCGTGACTAAAATAATGCCGTGGCTATTTTTTGTTAATTGTTGCCACTGTTGTAATAAACGCTCTTCAAAACCTAGTTGCTGAAAAGAACGTACCAGCACATCAGGATCGAAAATTCGCATCACCAGTTTTTCACCAAATGCTGTTGGTAAGGTTGATAAACGCAATTCGGTTTCTTGCCCTTTAGGCGTACGTGTTTTTAACCGACCATCTTGTGGCTTACGCTTTTCTGCTACATTCAAACGTCCTAAAATTTTAATCCGAGAAATCACGGCGGTCAGTGTATTTGAAGGCATGTTATAAATGGTGTGCAAAACGCCATCAATCCTAAACCTGACTTTACCGTTATCTTTGCGCGGTTCCATGTGAATGTCACTGGCACTCTGCTCAAATGCAAACTGTAAAATCCAGTCAACTAATTTCACAATATGCTGATCATTAGCATCTGGGTTTTGACTATCGCCAAGCTGCAAAAGTGCTTCAACATTTTTACTGTCACGGTCATGAGCTGCATCTTTTTGAGCAGAGTTTACCGCGCGACTCACCTGATAATATTCGCGCAAATAGCGTTGTAACTGTTCGGGATTAAGCAGTACCCGTTCAATTTTTTTAGGCGCTAGACTACGTTCAAGGTTATTAAGCCAATCTGTTTGAAATGGTTGATCTGTTCCAATCACGATTCGGTCAGCATGAATTTCAACAGCTAAAATATGGTTACGAATGGCAAACTCTTGTGACATGACCTGCGTTAAAGCACTGACATCTGCCTTTAAAGGATCGATCACAAATAGAGGTAGCTGAACCCGATCTGCAAACCATAAACATAAGCGGTTTAAACTCAAATGCGCATGTGTGTGTTGCTGATCTTTTAAATTAAAATGTGCTATCCATTGTAATGGATGCCACTTTAACTGGTCTTTTTGGCGGTGACTTGTCTGTACCAGTAATTTATCTCGTTCTGTTATACGGCCTTCTTGTAATAATTGTTCTAGACACCAATACGTATCTATTTCTACATGTGCATTCATGCGTTATCCCCAATATATTTTTATAATATAGCAGAGATGTTTTATATTTAAATATCCTTTAACATCAGTTAATTAAACTAATTCTCATCTTAATATTTTTTTGTGTCACAGGTCATATTTATAGAAATATTTTCTACATAGTTTTGTCTAAAAAAGACACTATGCTCACTATAATAAAAAGCATAAACTGAATATGAATACATGATTTTAAAATGATTCAAATCCACATATAACAATAAGCGAAGAGGAAGTAATATGGAACTTCCAATGACAATGTCATTACAAACAGCATCATTTGAAGAATTTATTACTGTCATTGCTGCGGCGCTTGGTTGTGGCTTATTAATTGGTTTAGAACGAGAACGAAGTAAGCTTAAACATGAATATAAAACCTTTGCGGGTTTCCGTTCTTTTGCAATTAGTGCTTTATTAGGAGCGGTCTGTTTTTTGTTTGGCATTGAAATTGGAATTGTAGGTGCCTTACTCATTGGTGCTATTAGTATTGTTTCCCTCAAAAATCAGCCCAATGACCCAGGCGTAACCACCGAACTCGCCTTTATTATGACTTATTTCATTGGGGCACTTTGTATTTGGAATATTTCGCTCGCTGCTGGCCTAGCTGTGATCATGACAACTATCTTAATAGCTAAGCAGTCTATGCATGGTATTGCCAGTCAGTGGATTACTGAATCAGAATTACGTGATGGTATTTTTCTACTTGCCTTACTGTTAATTGCTTTGCCTTTAGTTCCAAATAAACCTTTTTGGGGGCCAGTTTTAAATCCACATGTGATTTTAAAATTACTGACTTTAATCTTATTTGTACAAGCCCTTGCCCATATAGCAAAGCGACTTTTGTCATCAAAAAATGCTTTATTGCTTTCTTCTTTAGCTTCTGGATTTGTTTCTAGTACAGCAACTATTGCCAGTTTAGGTTTAGAAGTACGCTCTGGCAAAGCCAATGCAACAACAAATGCAGGTGCTGCATTGATGTCTTGCGTTTCAACACTGATTCAAACCTTAATTATTGTGATCGGTATTAGCTTTGCTTGGTTCAAGCTGATTATATTTCCTACACTTATTGCCTTAGTAGTTTTAGCAGTATGGGCCTTTATTTTATTACGTAAAGCCGAGCCTAGTACGGCTTCGCCCGAGCTTGACTCAAGAATGTTCAGCTTAAAAGAAGCCATTATTATTGCAGGCACACTCACCCTCATTCAGGCAGGTGTTTATGGTTTAAGTCTATCTTTAGGCGATGCGGGATTAATCGCGGGGACTTTACTTGCTTCATTATTTGAAATACATGCAGCTATAGCGGCGGTCATTGTGCAAGGTGAACCTGATAGCGCACATATGACACCTTTATTAATTGCCTTTTTAGGAGGTTTTGCAGTTCATGCTCTTGCTAAAAGTGTGAACTCTGCAATTTCGGGCGGACTACGCTATGCCCTTGCTTTCGTTCCCGCCCAGCTCATTCATATGGCTATTTTTATTACTTTACTTTGGCTTAACATCCACTGGTTTTAAAATATCTATTGTGTAAGCGAAGAAGTCTTAGTCTTAACCACATCAATGACGGTAACTACAAATTGATCGACCTTAAAATGAATATCAAAGTCTGAAAATTTCATTTTATAAATTCTTTCAGGGTCTTCTTGATAGGCAGGCCGAGGATCTAAAGCCAATACTTGCTCAAGCTCATCAATGTATTGCGAATCTATTTCTTTATTTTGCAGAAAATATTTTTGAGCTGTTAACGCAGTTTCATTCCAAATAACTGCCTTTCGTTCAGGTTCTGCATGTGCATAACCACTTTGAGCCTCCTCAATTGCATCAGAATATTGAATATAAGGTTTGATATCTAAAATTGGAGTGCCATTTAATAAATCACTTCCTGTGACATAGACACGGACAGACTTGCCCACCTTTTCCACTTTATTAAGCTTTACAACTGAAAGCCCGATTGGAGAAGGTCTATACATACTTCGTGTAGCAAATACTCCAATTTTTTCATTACCACCTAAACGTGGTGGACGAACCTGTGGCCGGAACTTATCTGCACTGCCTTGATTTTTATTGTCATGAAACTGCCAAACTAACCAGAGATGACTAAATTGCTCAATTCCCTCAAATGCTAACAAGTCGTTATAAGGTTCAACCATATCAATATAAGACTCAATATTGACCAAATTGGGCTGGCGTGGAATACCAAATTTTTCACGATAGGGAGAACACATATGGCCAATGATGGGGAAGGTGACAGAATTGATCATCACTTTTTCTTATAAACACAATTAAATATATTCAGTTTATCGGGAATGAAATTAGATTAGAATAGCAATCTGTTTTCTTTTAATCGTGATCGAGACCTTTAATGGCTGCTTTTAACGTTGAACGCATTACTCATGTTCACCACTGGAATGACACTCTTTTCAGTTTTAAAACTACACGCGATACCAGCTTACGTTTTAAAAATGGTCAGTTCGTAATGATCGGACTTGAAGTGAATGGCAAACCGTTAATGCGTGCGTATTCGATTGCAAGTGCAAACTACGAAGAAGAGTTAGAATTCTTCTCAATTAAAGTACAAGACGGTCCTTTAACTTCGATTTTGCAAAAAGTACAAGTTGGTGATGAAATCTTAGTTTCTAAAAAACCAACAGGTACTTTGGTTCATGATGACCTTTTACCAGGTAAAAACTTATACCTTTTATCTTCTGGTACTGGTCTTGCTCCATTCTTATCAATTATTCGTGATCCAGAAACTTACGAACGCTTTGAAAAAGTAATCGTTGTTCATGGTACACGCTATATTTCTGAATTAGCTTATCAAGACCTTATCTTAAACGAATTACCAAACCACGAATTCTTTGAAGAGTTAGGTATTAAAGACAAGCTTGTTTACTACCCTACTGTTACTCGTGAACCTTTCCACACTCAAGGCCGTGTAACAACTGCAATTGAAACTGGCGCTTTATTCGAAAAAATCGGTTTACCACGCTTCAACCGTGAAACTGACCGTGCAATGCTTTGCGGTAGCCCTGCATTCCTAAAAGACGTGGCTGCATTACTTGACCAACACGGTTTAGTTGAATCACCTCGTATGGGTGAAATGGGCGACTACGTCATTGAACGTGCGTTCGTAGAAAAATAATTTTTTCTAGACATAAAAAACCGAGGCAAAGTCCTCGGTTTTTTTATTTCTGTTTTTATAACTTAATTGTGCCATCGATACAGGTGACAGCGGTTCCACCCACCAAAATTTTATCTTGATACAATTCAAGTTGAAGTTGTCCGTCTCGACCTACCGCCCCACCTTGTGAAGAAACTACGACATCATTTTGTGCAGGAAGAATCCCATAATAACGAATAAATGAAGCTACGCTACCATTACCACTACCACAAACAGGATCTTCATTTATTCCACATGAAGGGGCAAATGAACGAACTTCTATGTGTTTTTGTTCATCATTATTTTCATGAAAACCAAAAACTGTCGCACCCGTAACTTTCATTTCTAAGTCATGTTCTTTTAAAGCGGCAAAGTCTGGTTGGCTATCTAAAACAGCGTCAGCATTAACAGCTTGTAATACAATCCAGCGCGCCCCTACATCTACCAATGCAGCGTTCCATTGAGTATTAATTTCACATTTTAAAATTTCTGCTAATTTCTCAGTATGCATAGCATCTAGTGGAGTAATTTTAGGCTTAGGTAGTTCAAATGAAATATGACTTGATTCACTCACAGTCAGAGTCACCAAACCAGCACCACACTGCTGTACCAGCTTACCTTCTTTCGCTTTAATTAGCCCCGCCTCAAGCAAAGCATAGGCAGTACCAATTGTAGGATGGCCTGCAAATGGCAATTCATTTTGCGGAGTAAAGATTCGAACCTGATAGTCAGCTTGTGAATCGGTCGCAGGGAGTACAAATGTGGTTTCAGAAAGATTGGTCCAGTTCGCAATGGCTTGCATCTGCTCAGACGTTAAGGTGCTGGCGTCCATAATGACCGCAACAGGATTTCCTTTAAATGCTTGTGAAGTAAAAACATCAACTTGTTTAAATGCAACAACAGACATAGACCTCTCCTACTGATTTTAATATTAAAAAATATGGCTTTAAATCCTCACCATTTCTTGATCTTACTGATTTATTTTTAATGGTCACAGTATCAGTTAATATTAAAAATAATAGACACAGTTGTTAAAAATAGATTCAGATTAAATGGATAAATCTATAAAACTAACAATATTTGAGATAAATCAGGGATCGCTATAAAGTGTATCCATTGCTTTGGCTTTTTAATGAATGGATATGTACAAATATAAAAAAGTGAGTGATGACCTCACCCTTCAAATTCAGAATGGCAGGCAACCTGTGGGTTCTCGGTTGCCATCAATTCGAGATTGTGCCCAGCATTATCAGGTCAGTATTAACACTGTAAAAGAAGCTTATCGCCAGCTTGAAGACCAAGGTTTAATTTCAGTTCGTCCACAGTCTGGTTACTATGTTTGTCATGCACCTTCAAACTTACTAGAACTCGAAGAGCGTTATGTCAGTGAAGAAAAAGTATCACTTTCAGGAGTTAGTTGTTTTCTCGCACAAATTGTTAAAAAGCAAATGGACCCCGACTATGTCAATTTGGCCCTAGCTTGCCCTTCTGGGGAAAATTTTTATCCAATTGAACGCTTAAAACGCTTAACTGCTCAAGTTTTACGGACACAGCCAGATATTTTTAAAAGCTATACCTTGCCGCCCGGTTCTATACGTTTACGTACTCAAATTGCTAGGCGAAGCTTACAGTTAGGTATGTTTCTTTCAGCAGATGATATTGTGCTCACTCATGGCACGATGGAGGCTTTAAGTCTCGCGATTATGGCAACCACTCAAGCGGGTGACAGCATAGCGCTTGAGATTCCTACATTTCATAACCTGTACCCCCTCCTTCATAATTTAGGTCGAAAAATTGTAGAAGTGCCGACCTCACCACATACAGGTATGTGTCTGGATGCACTTGAAGAACACTTAAAATCTCAAAGTGTACAAGCCATTTTAACCATTCCGACAGGACACAATCCTCTCGGTTTTAGCATGCCTGAGAGCAGCCGCCGTCGCTTGGCAGAGTTAGCTAATCAGTTTCAAGTTCCTGTTATTGAAGATGCGATGTATGCTGAATTGCAACACACCGAACCCCTCTTACCCAACATCAAAACGTTTGACCAGAACGGATGGGTTTTGGTGTGTGGTAGCTATACCAAGACTGTAGCACCTGATTATCGGATTGGTTGGTTAGAAGCTGGGCGCTTTCGTAATATTGTGCAGCAGCTTAAATTTACAACCACTGTTGCCGAGCCAGCTTTACTCACAGAAACGTTAGGCCTTTTCTTAGAAAATGGTGGTTATGACCTGCATTTACGTCAACTCAAAAAACGCTATCAACAACAAATTGACACCATCAAATCTTATATTTGCCGCTATTTCCCACTCGGTACCCGAGTCAGTCGTCCACAAGCGGGATTTATTTTATGGTTAGAGCTACCCGAATCAATTGATACTCTAGAACTGTTTCATCAGGCCATGGATGAAAAAATCTTATGTATGCCGGGAATTTTGTGCTCGGCTGATAAACGTTTTAGTCATTGTTTACGTATTGCAGCTTGTTTTGAGTTAAATCCCAAAATGTTAAATGCTTTGATGCGCTTAGGAGAGCTAGCAAAAAATATGCTGCCCGTACAAAAAGATAGTGGTCAAATCCCTACTAATTCAGTAGGTTGAATCCCAAATGCGGAGTTAATAAAATAAAACCATATACTTTTTATGCCTTTTATTTTATGAAAACTGAGCTTCTCTCTCCCGCAGGTTCACTTAAAAACATGCGCTATGCTTTTGCCTATGGTGCAGATGCCGTATATGCAGGCCAACCACGTTACAGTTTACGTGTGCGCAATAATGCTTTTGATCATGACAACCTAAAAATCGGAATTGATGAAGCCCACGCTTTGGGCAAAAAGTTTTATGTTGTGGTGAACATTCAACCGCATAACAGCAAATTAAAAAACTTTATTCGTGATCTTGAACCAATTTTAGCGATGCAACCAGATGCACTCATTATGTCTGATCCGGGCTTAATCATGATGGTGCGTGAGCATTTTCCAGAAATGCAAATTCATCTATCGGTTCAAGCCAACGCTATTAATTGGGCCACTGTTAAGTTTTGGAAAGACTACGGTCTAAGCCGTGTGATTTTATCGCGTGAGTTATCTTTAGAAGAAATAGAAGAAATCCAGCAACACGTACCCGATATTGAACTTGAAGTTTTTGTACATGGTGCTCTATGCATGGCCTACTCAGGCCGCTGCTTACTTTCCGGATATATGAACAAGCGTGATGCCAACCAAGGTGCTTGTACCAATGCTTGCCGTTGGGACTATAAGTTGCATGAAGCCCAAGAAGATGCAAACGGCGATGTAATTCCAGTTACTCAACTCAACGCGTCAGAAAAGTCTTGCTGCTCATCAGCACAATTAGAAACAACCTCGGCTCAAACGCTGCTGGTACAACGCAATGATGAAGAAATGTTTGCTGCCGAAGAAGATGAACACGGCACCTATTTTATGAACTCTAAAGATTTACGTGCGGTACAACATGTAGATCGTTTAACCAAAATGGGGATTGCCTCACTGAAAATTGAAGGCCGTACTAAATCCTATTTTTACTGTGCCCGTACCGCCCAAATTTATCGAAAAGCTATTGATGATGCTTTAGCAGGCAAACCATTTGACCCAAGCTTAATGAACCAACTCGAAGGTTTGGCAAACCGTGGTTATACCGAAGGCTTTTTGAGACGTCATGTGCATAGCGAATATCAAAACTATGCTGATGGTTCATCGCATTTCAACTACCAACAATTTTGTGGAGAGGTTTTAGAACGTCACGGCGATTATATTCGCATTGAAGTTAAAAACCGTTTTGTGGTGGGCGACTCACTTGAGCTGATGACGCCTCAAGGTAATATCACCTTTACTTTAACCGAAATGCGCGATTTAAAAGGTAACCCAATTACCGATGCTAAAGGTTCGGGGCATTTTGTTGAGATTCCACTTTCACAAGATGTTGATGTTAGTTATGCCCTACTCATACGCAATTTGCCGCATGCTAAGGAAAACATTACTGCCTCAACATTAGCTTATTCAGCGAGTTAAACATGGCACTTTTGATAACAAGTGACTGTATCAATTGTGATATGTGCTTACCGGAATGCCCCAATACAGCTATTTTTGAAGGCAACAAAGTTTATGAAATTGATCCACTTCGTTGTACCGAATGTGTAGGCTTTTATGATGCACCCACATGTAAGGCGGTTTGCCCTATCGATTGCATAAAACCAGACCCTGCACATATTGAAAACAAAGAGCAACTGCTAGAGAAATTTAAGGATTTAAATATACTCGGCGAATCTATGTCTTAAAAAGTCTATCAAGGATCAGGCTAAGGTTGCTGATCCTCTTAAATGACTATACAGATCAATGATTAAATAAATGAATAAATAGCTTAAGCCACTTTGCTAATGATAAAATCAAATGATCAGTTCAGTTTGTTTTACTGGTATTTTTGTACCCCAAAAATTGCACAATCGTTAAAATTGGTCTAACCATTTCAACATTTCATATAGATTGATTAAAACTCTTTCTGGCGTAGCTCCCTATGTCTTATCTTTATTTAGCAATTGCGATTGCTTGTGAAGTCGTTGCAACTTCAGCCTTAAAAGCATCTCAAGGTTTTACTGTTCCCATTCCGTCCATCGTTACGGTGGTGGGCTATGCAATTGCTTTTTATTTATTATCCCTGACGCTAAAAACAATTCCGATCGGGATTGCATATGCCATTTGGTCGGGTGCGGGTATTATTTTAATTTCTGCAATTGGCTGGATATTTTACAAACAGCATTTAGACTTGGCGGCCTGTATTGGTCTTACTTTAATGATTGCAGGTATTATCATTATTAATGTGTTTTCTAAAAATACCCATTTATAAAAATATAATTAAAAAGCAACCGAGTAAGATGCAAATCCTTGTTTAAAAAATTTCACCTTACTCGGTATGAATAGCTTATTTCAAACTGCCCGTCAAAAATTGCTTTAAACGCTCACTTTTCGGGTTATTGAGTACTTCATTAGGATGGCCCTGCTCCTCAATTTTTCCTTGATGCAAAAAAATCACTTGATTAGATACATGACGCGCGAAGCCCATTTCATGTGTCACCACAATCATAGTACGTCCTTCTTCAGCCAAGCCCTGCATTACTTTTAGTACTTCACCCACCAGCTCTGGATCAAGCGCGCTGGTGGGTTCGTCAAACAACATAACTTCTGGTTCCATAGCCAAAGCACGAGCAATCGCTACACGTTGCTGCTGACCACCAGATAAAAATGCCGGATATTTACTTTCAACACTTTCAGGTAATCCAACTTTGCGTAGATATTTCCTTGCACGCTCTTCAGCTTCAGCACGTTTTACCCCAAGTACGTGAATGGGCCCTTCAATGACATTTTCTAGCACTGTCATGTGTGACCACAAATTAAAATGCTGAAATACCATCATGAGCTGCGTACGCATTTTTTGTAGTTGCTTTGGTTCAACTACTTTTAAATTGCCTTTTTTATCAAAGACTGTGCGTAGTTTTTCACCATTGAGCTTAATCGTGCCATTGCTCGGTTGTTCCAAAAAGTTAATGCAGCGGAGTAAAGTACTTTTACCTGAACCCGATGAACCAATAATACTAATCACATCACCGGCATTTGCATCAAGTGATATTCCTTTAAGCACTTCATGATCGCCGAATTTCTTATGTAAATCGCGAATCACTAGTTTTGCAACTTGTTCCATTTATGTCTCCTAATGATTCGATGGCTTTAAAAATGCCAACCAACGTTTTTCAAGCTTACGAAATAGCCCAATCAAAATAAAAGCCAACACTGCATATAACACCGCGGCAATTCCAAAAGCATTGAAGGTGTCATAGGTTGCCGCATTCACATCACGCGCAATTTTTAAAATGTCAGGAACAGTTGCTGTAAATGCAATGGTTGTCGCGTGCAACATTAAAATGACTTCATTGCCGTAAAACGGTAAAGCACGGCGTAACATCGATGGAATGATAATGCGAGTGTACCGTTTCCATTTTGACATACCGAAAGCTTGTGCAGCCTCAATCTCTCCATGGGGAATAGAACGAATCGCCCCAGCGAAGATTTCAGTTGTATATGCACCAGTATTGAGCGCGAATGCCAAAATGGTGCAATTTATGCCCTCTCGAAAAAAAGCATCAAGAGTCTGGTGTTCATGGATATAATCAAAGCTGTAAATACCTGAGTAAATAATCAGCAATTGAATATAAAGTGGTGTGCCACGGAAAACATAGGTATATAACCAAACTGG
This sequence comes from Acinetobacter sp. 826659, assembly GCF_000588515.1. Lineage (NCBI taxonomy): Bacteria > Pseudomonadati > Pseudomonadota > Gammaproteobacteria > Moraxellales > Moraxellaceae > Acinetobacter > Acinetobacter sp. 826659. Next base: position 562,626 of record NZ_JFYD01000001.1, read on the forward strand.
GCCACGCAACCAAAGATTTTCTGATACTCGTGCAAGTGATAAAGGCACAGCAAGCACAAAACCAATGCCAATAGAAAGCACCAATAACCAAGTCGTCATCGCTACGCCAGTCATTTGCAAACCATCGGTCCAAAGGTATGCCTGCCAATATTGTTGAAGGATTTCAATCATAATTGTCCCTTTTTCACACCGACGGAATAACGACGTTCAAGCCACATTAAAATCAGGTTTGACACGGTGGTAATCGCTAAATAAATGGCAGCAGCCACGATGCTAAAAAAGAACAGTTGCATGGTACTTCTACCTGCATCTTGCGTAATTTTTACAATGTCAGTCAGGCCAATAATAGAAACTAGTGCTGTCGCCTTAATTAAAACTTGCCAGTTATTACCAATACCAGGCAGCGCAAAACGCATCATTTGAGGGAATAACACTCGGTGAAAAACCTGCCAAGGCGACATACCATAAGCCATTGCTGCTTCAATTTGGCCTTTTGGAACCGATTGAAATGCACCACGAAAGGTCTCGGTAAAATATGCACCATAAATGAACGCTAAAGTAATCACACCCGCCACAAATGGGTTGATATCAATTTGGTCCATTTGCAGTGCTTCAGTAATTTGGTTGAGACCCAACTGCAAGCTATAAAATAACAGCAGCATAATCACCAAGTCAGGTACACTTCGAATGAGCGTAGTATAAGCTGTTGCTATATAACGTAAAATTTTAATACTAGAGAGTTTTGAGCTCGCACCAATTAAGCCAATAATCACAGAAAGTAAAAGTGACAACAACGCAAGCTGTATGGTCATCCATGTCCCGCTGAGCAGGAGTGGCCCAAAGCCAGAAAAAAACATGACTCATCTTCTCCTTAAAAACAATATCTAATATTGATGAGATGAGAATAGATTTAAAAATGTCGGCGCAAAGCCGACATTTTTCACATCATTAGTAAATGCTAAAGGAGAAATATTTTTTCTCGAGTTTTTTGTATGTACCATCTGCAATGATTGCAGCGAGTGCTTTATTAATATTGGCTTTTAAATCCGCATCTTCTTTGCGTAAACCAATAGCTGCACCTACACCTAGTGTTTTTGCATCAACCACATTGCCACCAGCAAAACTGAAGTTTTTGCCTTTTGGTTGTTTTAAGAAAGCGCCATCAACCATAATTGCATCTTGTAAAGTTGCATCCAAGCGACCTGACATCATGTCTTGATAAATCAAATCTTGGACTGGATAAGGTACAACCGTTACACCTTTTGGTGCCCAATAGGTTTTAGCATAAGTTTCTTGAATTGTGCCCTGTTGTACACCGACACGTTTGCCTTTCAAAGAGGCAGCGGTAGGCAATAAAGGCGAGCCTTTTTTTGCAACCATACGGGTTGGTGTATTGTAGATTTTGCTACTAAATGCAATTTGTTTTGCACGCTCATCAGTAACGGTCATTGATGAAAGAATACCATCAAACTTTTTCGCTTTAAGTGCCGGAATCATCCCGTCAAAAGAGTTCTCAACCCAAACACATTTGGCTTTAAGTTTTGCACAAATAGCATTCCCTAAATCAACATCAAAACCAGTTAACCTGCCATCTGGTGTTTTATATTCAAATGGTGCATAAGACGACTCAGTACCAAAACGAATCACCTTCCAATCCTTTGCTTGAACATTCGTTGCAACAGCAGCCAAAACTAAGGTTGTTGAAACGAACATTTTTTTCATAAAGCTTGCCATCTTGAAGCTTCTCCTTAAAATCCTAATAAGGTGATAAAAACTTGAGCAATTGCTAAATTACTCTTCTGCCGAAATAATTGCAATTTCTATACCAGTAAATTAAGGATTTATGAAGATGACTAAACAGTGGATTGTATTAACTGATTAAATGTTGAAAAATCACTCAAAATATGAAGCTAATTTTTGAGTGCATAGGCTTCTGCCATATTTTCATTTTCGACCAAGGTCCGAATGGTATATTCATGGTTATGTTCTTTGGCAGTGGCAAATTCACATTTCTGATCCCATAACATTGAGCAACCACTCAGCAATGGACAACCTGCAAATAATTCGGCTACCCAATCGACAAAGACTCGAACTTTAGGCGATAAATGACGATTTTGTAGATAAACGACTGATATTGGCATAGGTGCAGGTAACCATTCAGTCAATACTTCCCTAAGCGCTCCAGATTCTAAATGTTTTGCCACCATGTAATATGGGCATTGAATTAAGCCAAAACCTTGCACTGCCAAATCAATATATGAATCACCATCGTTGACAGAAACACGCCCTTTCACACCAACGCTATGAATCTCACCATCGACCATAAAATCCCAGTCGATATTGCGTCCTGTACGGCTGTTAAAGTAATGCACGACCTGATGTTTTTGTAAGTCTTCAATGGTTTTGGGTTCCCCATGCTCCATCAAATAACGTGGTGCAGCAACCGTCACACATTGAATTGTTCCGATACGGCGGGCAACTAAACTCGAATCTTTCAGTTGACCAATACGAATGACACAGTCCACCGCATCTTGAACCAAATCGACCGGACGATCACTCATTCCAATCACCAAATCAATATCAGGATACTTGGAATGAAAATCACAAAGCATCGGAATCAGAATCAGCCGCCCAATTGAAGCTTTAACATCAATACGCAGTCTTCCTCGTGGTCCGCGCTCCGAATCATGGAAAGTTGATTCTACATCTTCGACATCAGCTAAAATTCGCGAAGTACGCTCATAATAAACCGCACCATCTGGTGTCAAACTAAGTTTGCGGGTTGTTCGGTTAAGCAATCGAACTTGTAAATGTTTCTCTAAAGCTTGAATGGTTGTCGTCACAGAAGCACGCGGTAGGCCTAAACTGTCAGCAGCTAAACTAAAACTATTTGTTTCGACAACTTTGTTAAATACTTTCATCGCATGAAATAGATCCACACGCACACTCCTATCAATTAATGCATTTTTTAATCAAACACATCAATTGTTATAAAAATACGAATAGTGTTATCGAATTTAATATATTTATTCGTGATTGACAAACTTTTATGCTCCGTCCATCCCATAAACCCTGTTTCTCCCATACGGACCAAAACTAAAAGTCTGAAAACAGGTATCCAAATAACTAGGAGCACCTCATGTCATTTTCCCGCAAACAGTTCGCACTGTCTGCCATCTTTGTTGCCCTTTTAGCAACAGGAGGCAGTTTTATGTTTTTACATGAAAATGCCGATGCAAAAGCTGCACCGACCTCTACCCAACAAGCTGCTACTGTTGATATTTCTAATGTTATCAGCAAAACCATTACCGACTGGCAAGAATACTCTGGTCGTTTAGAAGCAATTGATCAAGTCGATATTCGACCCCAAGTTTCCGGCAAACTCATTGCCGTTCACTTCAAAGATGGCAGTCTCGTAAAAAAAGGCGACTTACTTTTTACCATTGATCCACGACCTTTCGAGGCAGAACTGAATCGTGCCCAAGCTCAACTCGCTTCAGCTGAAGCACAGGTCACTTATACGGGTTCTAATCTTTCTCGTATTCAACGTTTAATTCAAAGTAATGCTGTCTCACGTCAAGAACTGGATTTAGCTCAAAATGATGCACGTTCAGCCAATGCCAACCTACAAGCAGCTAGAGCAGCCGTTCAATCTGCCCGTTTAAATCTTGAGTACACCCGTATTACAGCACCAGTTAGTGGTCGAATTTCCCGTGCCGAAGTAACAGTCGGCAATGTAGTCTCTGCGGGTAACGGTGCACAAGTCTTAACAAGTTTAGTATCTGTCTCTCGCCTCTATGCATCTTTCGATGTTGATGAACAAACTTATCTGAAATACATCAGTAACCAGCGCAACTCAGCACAAGTTCCTGTTTATATGGGACTTGCCAATGAAACTGGTTTCTCTCGCGAAGGTACGATCAACTCAATTGACAATAACCTAGATGCAACCTCGGGTACGATTCGTGTTCGCGCGACTTTTGATAATCCAAACGGTGTTTTATTACCGGGCTTATATGCACGAATCCGTTTAGGCGGTGGTCAACCTCGTTCAGCAATTCTGATTAGCCCAACCGCAGTTGGGGTCGATCAAGATAAACGCTTTGTCGTAGTAGTTGATGCTAAAAATCAGACGGCCTACCGTGAAGTAAAACTCGGTGCACAACAAGATGGTTTGCAAATCGTGAATAGCGGATTACAAACGGGTGATCGTATTGTAGTGAACGGCTTACAGCGAATTCGTCCGGGCGACCCTGTGACCCCGCACCTCGTTCCTATGCCAAATTCACAAATCACTGCTAGCAGTACTATTCCTCAACCTCAGCCAACAGATAAAACATCAACTCCGGCAAAAGGTTAATCAAATATGAATATTTCTAAATTTTTTATTGATCGGCCGATCTTTGCTGGTGTGTTATCAGTACTGATTTTACTCGCCGGCCTGCTTTCGGTATTCCAGTTACCGATTTCTGAATACCCAGAAGTTGTTCCGCCATCTGTGGTGGTACGTGCTCAATATCCGGGTGCAAACCCGAAAGTGATTGCTGAAACCGTTGCCTCTCCGCTTGAAGAATCAATCAACGGCGTCGAAGACATGCTGTATATGCAATCTCAGGCTAACAGCGACGGCAACTTAACCATTACGGTGAACTTTAAACTTGGGATTGATCCAGACAAAGCGCAACAACTGGTTCAAAACCGTGTGTCTCAGGCCATGCCTCGTTTACCGGAAGACGTACAGCGTTTAGGTGTTACTACCTTAAAAAGCTCACCAACTTTAACCATGGTTGTGCATCTGACTTCACCAGATAATCGCTATGACATGACCTACTTACGTAACTATGCAGTACTCAACGTGAAAGACCGTTTAGCGCGTTTACAAGGAGTTGGTGAAGTCGGATTATTTGGTTCTGGGGACTACGCGATGCGCGTATGGCTCGACCCGCAAAAAGTAGCACAGCGTAACCTCACCGCGACCGAAATTGTGAATGCAATCCGTGAACAAAACATTCAGGTTGCAGCGGGTACAATCGGTGCATCACCAAGTAATTCCCCTTTACAGCTTTCAGTCAATGCTCAAGGCCGTTTAACGACTGAGCAAGAATTCGCAGATATCATTTTAAAAACTGCACCAGATGGTGCGGTCACCCGATTGGGTGATGTTGCTCGTGTTGAACTTGCAGCCTCTCAATATGGCTTTCGTTCATTACTCGACAACAAACAAGCAGTCGCAATTCCAATTTTCCAAGCACCGGGTGCGAATGCTTTGCAAGTTTCCGATCAAGTGCGTAGCACGATGAAGGAGCTTTCAAAAGATTTTCCATCTTCAATTAAATACGACATCGTTTACGATCCAACCCAGTTCGTACGTGCCAGTATTAAAGCGGTTGTTTATACCTTGCTTGAAGCGATTGCATTGGTTGTTGTGGTTGTTATTTTATTCTTACAAACATGGCGTGCCTCAATCATTCCATTGCTTGCTGTACCAGTTTCAATTATTGGTACATTCGCGCTCATGCTTGCTTTTGGTTACTCGATCAATGCGCTTTCACTGTTCGGGATGGTACTTGCCATCGGCATTGTGGTCGATGACGCTATTGTTGTCGTCGAAAATGTCGAGAGGAATATTGAAGCAGGCTTAAGCCCAAGAGATGCAACTTATCGCGCGATGAGAGAAGTGAGCGGACCGATTATTGCCATTGCTTTAACGCTGGTTGCCGTGTTCGTACCACTTGCATTTATGACAGGCTTAACAGGGCAGTTTTATAAACAATTTGCCATGACGATTGCCATTTCAACGGTTATTTCGGCATTTAACTCCCTTACCCTATCTCCTGCTTTAGCTGCCATGTTACTAAAAGGACATGATGCTAAACCTGATGCATTAACACGCCTGATGAACCGTGTATTCGGACGTTTCTTTGCATTATTTAACCGCGTATTTACTAGAGCGTCGGACAACTATGGTAAAGGCGTAAGTCGTGTTATCTCTCATAAAGCTTCGGCAATGGGTGTCTATGCTGCGCTTTTAGGTTTAACCGTTGGTATCTCTTATATTGTTCCGGGCGGTTTCGTTCCTGCGCAGGACAAACAATATTTGATTAGCTTTGCTCAATTACCAAATGGCGCATCATTAGATCGTACTGAAGCGGTCATCCGTAAAATGAGTGATACGGCACTTAAACAACCTGGTGTGGAAAGTGCTGTTGCCTTCCCTGGCCTCTCAATTAACGGTTTTACCAACAGTTCGAGTGCTGGTATTGTCTTTGTGACCTTAAAGCCATTCGATGAACGTAAGGCTAAAGACTTATCTGCCAATGCAATTGCTGGTGCTCTCAACCAGAAATATTCAGCTATTCAAGATGCCTATATTGCGGTTTTTCCACCACCACCCGTGATGGGCTTAGGCACCATGGGCGGCTTTAAACTCCAACTCGAAGACCGAGGTGCATTAGGCTATTCAGCCTTAAATGATGCTGCCCAAAACTTTATGAAAGCAGCACAATCAGCCCCTGAACTGGGTCCAATGTTCTCAAGTTATCAAATTAATGTACCTCAACTAAATGTAGATCTGGACCGTGTAAAAGCTAAACAACAAGGTGTTGCTGTAACAGATGTTTTCAACACCATGCAAATTTATTTAGGTTCTCAATACGTTAACGACTTTAACCGCTTTGGACGTGTTTATCAGGTTCGTGCGCAAGCCGATGCTCCTTTCCGTGCTAACCCTGAAGATATTTTGCAGCTTAAAACCCGAAACAGTGCGGGACAAATGGTGCCGTTATCTTCATTGGTAAATGTAACTCAAACCTATGGTCCTGAAATGGTCGTTCGTTATAACGGCTATACCTCAGCAGATATTAACGGCGGACCTGCACCGGGTTATTCATCTAGCCAAGCAGAAGCTGCGGTTGAACGTATTGCTGCTCAAACTCTACCACGTGGTATCAAATTTGAATGGACAGATTTAACTTACCAAAAAATCTTGGCTGGTAATGCAGGACTCTGGGTATTCCCAATTAGCGTCTTACTGGTGTTCTTAGTTTTAGCTGCTCAATACGAAAGTCTAACTTTGCCTTTAGCTGTAATTTTAATTGTACCGATGGGAATCTTGGCGGCTCTGACAGGTGTTTGGCTGACAGGTGGAGATAACAACATCTTTACCCAAATTGGTCTGATGGTACTAGTCGGGCTGGCCTGTAAAAATGCCATATTAATTGTCGAATTTGCACGGGAACTCGAAATGCAAGGTGCGACTGCATTCAAAGCGGCAGTTGAAGCAAGTCGTCTACGTTTACGCCCAATTTTAATGACTTCTATTGCATTCATTATGGGTGTCGTACCACTGGTTACTTCAACTGGTGCAGGTTCTGAAATGCGTCATGCGATGGGTATTGCAGTATTCTTCGGCATGATCGGTGTAACGCTGTTTGGTTTGTTCCTGACCCCTGCCTTTTATGTCCTGATTCGCACATTGAACAGCAAACATAAATTGCATTCGGCAGCAGTTCATGAAGCACCTTTATCTACCCCACATGATCATTAAGGAGGACATTTAATGGCTACATCAAAACAAAGCTTATTATTGTCCTCACTCATGGGAAGCCTGCTGCTTGCAGGCTGCTCTTTGGCACCGGAATATCAACCTGCAAAGGTCATAGTTCCCGTCAAATTTAAAGAGTCTGACCCTAAACTTGAAGACAATAACTGGAAAATTGCTCACCCTGCCGATCAGCAGGTTCGAGGTGAATGGTGGCGTGTTTTTAATGATGCTCAATTAAATGAGCTCGAACAACAAGCCATTTCTGGAAACCAGAGCCTTAAAGCGGCAGCGGCTAATATTCATGCTTCACGTGCGTTACGTTCCGCAGCACAAGCTGAACGCTTGCCAAGTATTGGTGCTGGCTTTGGACCAACTCGTCAAAAACCCTCTCCTGCTTCACTGGGTTTAGATGACAATGCCCATACGTCTGCACAGATCTTATGGCGTGCTCAAGCCAATGTTTCATATGAGCTCGATTTATTTGGCCGTATTGCCAGTAGTGTCAATGCAGCAACAGCTGATGTACAGCAACAAGAAGCTCTATATCAATCGGTGCTTTTAGCTTTACAAGCAGATGTTGCCCAAGGCTACTTTCTCATTCGTCAGCTTGATGCTGAACAAGCAATTTATAATCGCACTATTAAACTGCTTGGCGAGACACGCGACTTAGTTCAAACACGTTTTAGAAATGGTTTAGTCAGTGAATTAGATGTTTCTCGCGCACAGACCGAACTTGCTACAGCACAAACCAATGCATTAAATATTGCTCGTAACAGAGCCAATGCAGAACATGCACTTGCAGTATTGTTAGGCAAAACACCTGCTGATTTTAGCTTGGCAGTTCAACCTTTAACTGCAAACAGCATTCGTCTGCCAGCAGGTTTACCTTCGGCTTTACTTGAAAGACGCCCTGACATTGCGGCTGCCGAGCGTGCTATGGCAGCAGATAATGCGCGTATTGGAATTGCACGTGCTGCTTTCTTCCCAAAACTGGACCTAACAGGTGCACTCGGTTATGAATCATCAACTTTAGGTGATTTAGGAAAATGGTCGAGCCGTACATTCTTACTTGGTCCAGTCGCAGGCACTATTTTGTCTTTGCCATTATTTGACGGCGGACAACGTAAGGCTGGAGTTGCTCAAGCACGAGCTGCCTATGAAGAAAGCGTTGCGAATTATCGCCAAACTGTGTTGAATGCATTTCGCGAAGTTGAAAATGGTTTATCAGATCAAAGAATACTTGATCAGCAAATTCAAGCTCAAAATCAAGCACTCTCCTCTTCTCGTCATGCAAATCAATTGTCTCATTTACGTTATCGAGAAGGTGCTATCAGTTATCTTGATGTGATTGACTCGGATCGGACTATTTTGCAACAAGAACAACTTTCTGCACAGCTAAACGGCACTAGAATGATGGCTAGTGTAAATTTAATCCGTGCATTAGGTGGTGGCTGGCATAATGCCGAGTCATCGGTAAAATCTAAAAGTTAATTCTTATCTAATTAACTTGATATAAAAAAAGCGCCATATGGCGCTTTTTTTATATTTACAACTTATTGTGCGTATACAGGGAATTTTGCACAAAGAGCTTCAACTTTCGCTTTTACTTCAGCAATAACTTTTTCGTCACCTTTGCTGTCAATCACGTCAGCGATCCAACCTGCAAGTTCACGAACTTCAGCTTCACCGAAACCACGAGTTGTTACTGCTGGAGTACCGATACGGATACCAGAAGTCACAAATGGAGAACGTGGGTCATTTGGAACTGAGTTTTTGTTCACAGTAATGTGAGCAGCACCTAACCAAGCATCTGCATCTTTACCAGTTACATCTTGCTTGATTAAAGATAACAAGAACAAGTGGTTGTCTGTACCGCCAGAAACAACATCATAACCACGAGCGATGAATACTTCAGCCATAGCTTGAGCATTTTTCACAACTTGTTGTTGGTAAGCTTTGAAGTCATCAGACATAGCTTCTTTGAAGCAGATTGCTTTAGCAGCAATCGCATGCATTAATGGACCACCTTGGTTACCAGGGAATACAGCTGATTGAAGTTTTTTCTCAATTTCTTCATTCGCTTTCGCAAGGATTAAACCAGAACGTGGACCACGAAGTGTTTTGTGAGTCGTCGTCGTTGTTACGTCAGCAATTTGAACTGGGTTTGGATATACACCAGCAGCAACAAGACCTGCAACGTGAGCCATATCAACAAAAAGGTAAGCGCCAACTTTGTCCGCGATGTCGCGGAAACGTTGCCAATCTACAACACGGCTATAAGCAGAGAAACCAGCAACGATCATACGTGGTTTGTGCTCTAACGCTAAACGTTCAACTTCTTCGTAATCGATCTCGCCAGTTTCAGCGTTTAGACCGTATTGAACTGCATTATAAGTTTTACCAGAGAAGCTTACTTTTGCACCGTGAGTCAAGTGACCACCGTGAGCCAAGCTCATACCTAAAACTGTATCGCCCGGGTTAAGAAGCGCTAAATAAACAGCAGAGTTAGCTTGTGAACCAGCGTGTGGTTGAACGTTTGCGTAATCTGCACCAAAAAGTTCTTTAGCACGATCAATCGCCATTTGCTCGATGATATCCACATACTCGCAACCGCCATAATAGCGTTTGCCTGGATAACCTTCTGCATATTTGTTCGTAAGTTTTGATCCTTGCGCTTCCATCACAGCAGGAGAGCAATAGTTTTCAGATGCAATTAACTCGATATGTGCTTCTTGACGCTCACCTTCAGAAGCAATTGCTTGAGCTAATTCTGGATCAAATTCAGAAATGGAAATATTGGCAAACATTAGCGGGGGTCCTATAAATTAGGGCTTTTAAGCCGTGCTAAGATTGCGGCATATTGTAGCATGAACTTTATAATTAAACAGAATGAAGTTAGCTCAGTTTTAAATAAAAATGGCTCAAGTTTTATAAAAAATGAGCCATTGTTTATAAATCAAATAAAAAGCTCGTTTAAAGCTTATATTTTAAATTTATCCATCGTTAATTTTAGCTTACAACAATATTAAAAAGTCTTTAAATATCAACAACTCTATTGAGCTGCCAGTAAAGACTGAACATTTCCAACAATATTATCTACATTACTGCTCATCACCGTGCCATGATCCCAGTTACCAGTCACATAACTATTAATTTTAGTACCTAAGGTAGTGGCATTAGATATCAATAGATCAGTTGCCAATTTAGGTACTGTAGGATCAGCTATCCCTTGATAAATGATGATTGGAGTAGTGACTTTGGCCTGTAAAGGTTGAGAATCTTTTTCCAAAAACGTTTTAACTAGTGGCACAGCCATAAAATTAGGTTGTGTACGCGTATAACCATCTAATGTTTCCCCATGAGTTGCAATATAAACTTGCATAGTAGCGCTAAAATCCCCGAGTAAAGGTTCATAACAAAAACCTTCAGCGCCTTGTGCAATCCTTGCAGTAGATTCAGTAAATACTTGAAGATAATTAAAGTCTGGATGGGTATTACGAATTCCTGCTACAACAAGCGCTGTAAATGCATCAAGCTGCGCATAGATTGCCTTTTTTTCATATACTGATGCACTTGCAGCTTTTAATTCTCCATTTAAAAGAATACTTCCTAAATTAGAAGCAGGTGCTACCGCCACTGTACCTTTATAGTCTAGTTGTGCACGGCTCGCATATTGTGCAGCACCTAATGCAGCATGCCCACCCTGAGAATGTCCTACTGTTAACCATTTTTTTGAGGTTAATAAATTACGTTGTGATAAATAGTTACGTGTTGCAACCACTGCATCTGTAATTGAAAAGGCCTCACTTTTAACATTTAAAAATGGATGTATGCCTGGAGTACCTAAACCCTCATAGTCAGGTGCCACCACAACATAACCTGCGGCTAGTAATTTACTAATTAAATCTTTTGTACTATCTGCTAAAGCTGCTTTACTTGGTGCGCAAGCATCTGCCACACCCGTAGTACCATGCGCCCAGACTACAATTGGCCAACCGCCTACTGGCGGTGGATTATTTGGTGTAAATACCAAACTGGTTGCCTGTACCTCTTGGCCACTTTGACCTAACATTTTATAAGTCAAAATACTACTTTCTGCGGCAACTGTTCCTAAGTTGGTGCTTGTGTAAGCCTCGACCTTAACCACAGGATTTTGAATATTATTGGTTGGTGTCCCTGATGGATTAGTAGGAGCGGAGCCATCATCACTACTCCCTCCTCCACAAGCGACTAAAAATAAACTCGTGCTAAGAACGCTCGTCATTAATAGGTTCATTTTCATTGCTATATCTTCCCTTAAATTCCATTTTTGTTTTGCTTTAGTTTTTTAATCAACATTTCCTAATGTCTTAAAATATTTACGCCTAATCTTTATTTTCCGCAAGTTCTATTGGATGAAATTAATCTCAGAAAACTCTATTTTTAATATAAATTAACGTTCTCGCTACTCTCAGGCCTCACTTCATGTTTTAAAGTGGGTAGCCAACTGTTAACATTCTTGATTACTCGTGATTGATTAAAGGGCCAGTTATGCAAACCATTATTTTAGATACAGAAACACATACACTAAATGGTTTGCCTATTGAAATTGCGTATGCCCCAATTGAAATTAATGCAGGCAAGCTAACCTTAGATAAAAGCAAATTGTTTGATCAACTTTATCAGGTTGGTACACCTATCTCTTACGCGGCTATGGCAGTACACCATATATTAGAGTCAGATTTAGAAAACCAGCCCCACTATAAAACTTTTAAATTGCCAGAGACTACAACTTATATTATTGGTCACAATATTGATTACGATATTGCCGCGATTGCTCGTTGTGGTGTGGATGTATCGAATATCAAACCGATTTGTACACTAGCTTTAGCGCGCAAAACTTGGCCTGATGCAGAAGCGCATAATATTTCTGCACTCATCTATATGATTTCTCAAGGCAGCAGTAAAGCTCGAGAATTGCTCAAAGGCGCCCACCGAGCCGATGCGGATATTATTTTGACTGCTAATATTTTGATGCATATTGTCTATCATTTAAATATTCAAGACATTGAAGAGCTTTACCGAGTTTCTGAAGAAGCACGTATCCCTACGACTATTAATTTTGGTAAGCATAAAGGCACAGCAATTGCTGAACTTCCTAAAGACTATATTCAATGGTTATTACGCCAAGATGAACTGGATGTCTATTTACGTAAAGCATTAGAAGGCGCATTTTAAAGTCTTAAATAGATGATATTCATCAATTCTTCATCATATTGTCATTTTTGAGTTTTATGGTTAACCCCATTTATATTTTATTAAAAACAGTACTGTTCAACTGAGAAAATTGAACAGTCTGATTTTTTTATTTGGGGAAAAATGATGGCTGGTTTTTATCGAACCAATTTGGGAAGAGTCGCGCTTCAACAACGTAACATTAGTTTAAATGCAAAACAAAGACGTTTACTACTATTAATAGATCACGAAGATTTTCAAAATTTAAATAGTGAATTTAAAAAACGTATTGCATCTCCAGAGCTTATTCAACAGCTCATCGACTTAAAACTTATTGCTTCTTCTAGCGAAAATTCTTCAGAATTAAATGAACAAATATCTTTCCCACAATCACCTGTAACTACAATAGAAGCTCATCAAAAAAGCACTATAGATGATAATAAAAGTGATGATACAGTTAGTGAAATTCAGGTTACTCAATCATCATCTTTTCAACTTTCACATACTGAAATTACCCAGCCACCAGTTCCATTTCAAACACTCTCTTTTGAAGAAATACAACATTTGATGAAGCAAAGCTTGAGTCAATATTGTGGGCTTATGGCAAAACCGCTTATTCAAAAAATAGAACAAATAAAAACGCTTCAAGAGCTTAAAATGTGCCAAATGCAATGGATTACCAGCTTACAGGAGTCGCGTATTCCGCCTCATGAACTAGCATATACGCTTCATTCTATTAATTATTCAATTCAACTTATTCAACAACGCATCTAAAAAAAGCAACAAGCTGCTGTTTAATTAAGCATTAAACTCACTTGTTACCTATTTCGTGCTTTACCTATTGGTGTTTTTTTCCTATGATGTGGCCCACACATGTGCGCTCGTAGCTCAGTTGGATAGAGTACAGGTTTCCGAAGCCTGGGGTCGTGGGTTCGATCCCCGCCGGGCGCACCAGTTTATATATAATAACTTCATAAACTTATCTCAATTTTATAAAATTCCGACTATTTTACTTGGTTTATTAATCATTATCGCTCAAAATATACCCCTCTTTCATAATGTGAGAATTTCATGACTGATGCTTTGGTTTTAAGAGATTTGTCCAAAACATATCGTAATGGTTTTCAGGCGTTAAAAGGTATTAACCTCACTGTGCCTGAAGGTGAATTTTATGCGTTGTTAGGCCCAAATGGTGCCGGCAAATCGACAACCATTGGTATTATCAGTTCCCTCACGAAAAAAACCGAAGGAACAGTTGAGATTTTTGGACATAATCTCGACACTCATCCATCCTTGGCAAAACAACAACTTGGTGTTGTCCCTCAAGAATTTAACTTTGGTCAGTTTGAAAAAGCATTCGATATTTTAGTCACCCAAGCTGGCTATTACGGCATACATAAAAAGATTGCAGAAAAACGCGCTGAACATTATTTAGAAAAACTAGGCCTATGGGAAAAGCGTAATATACAAGCACGCATGTTATCTGGTGGTATGAAACGCCGCCTCATGATTGCACGTGCCATGATGCATGAGCCTAAACTTCTTATTTTAGATGAGCCTACCGCAGGTGTAGATATTGAGTTACGCCGTTCTATGTGGGATTTTCTGACCGAAATGAACGAAAGCGGAACTTCTATTATTTTGACTACACATTATCTCGAAGAAGCAGAAATGCTATGTCGTCAAATTGCCATCATTGACCGCGGTGTCATTAAAGAAGATACCAGCATGAAAAGTTTCTTAAACCAGTTGAGTGAAGAATCTTTTATTTTCGATTTGGCAGAACCGATTGCCCCACTCCAGTTAAATATTATTGGTGTGAAGTTCAACTTAATTGATAGCAGCACTTTAGAAGTGACGATGGATAAGGCACATACATTAAATGACTTATTCCAACTTTTAGAGTCACAAGGCATTCGTGTTCGTAGTATGCGTAACAAATCGAACCGTCTAGAAGAGCTATTCGTCAAAATGGTCGAGAAAAATCTTGAAGGAGAGGCAAAATGAATTTTAACCAACTGCAAATTGCCCTCTGGACTCTAGTTCGTAAAGAAGTACGCCGTTTTCTACGTATTTGGCCACAAACCCTATTACCACCTGCGATTACGATGAGTTTGTACTTTGTCATTTTTGGTAATTTGGTTGGTTCGCGCATTGGACAAATGGGCGGTGTGAGCTATATGCAGTTTATTGTACCCGGCCTCATCATGATGGCAGTTATTACCAACAGTTATGCTAACGTATCTTCAAGTTTCTTTAGTGTAAAATTCCAAAAAAGTATTGAAGAACTGATTATGAGTCCCGTACCACTCCATATTATTTTGTGGGGCTATGTCATTGGTGGTATTTGCCGTGGTGTATTGGTCGGGGCAATTGTGACGACAATGAGCATGTTCTTTACAGACCTTTTTATACATAACTGGTTTGTGACTATATATACAGTCTTAATTACCTCGGTTCTTTTCTCATTAGGTGGTTTTATTAATGCAGTTTATGCAAAATCATTTGATGATATTTCTATTATTCCAACCTTTGTCCTTACACCTTTAACCTATTTAGGTGGTGTGTTCTATGCCATTAGTGCACTTGGCCCTTTTTGGCAAAAACTTTCTTTAATTAATCCTATTGTGTATATGGTTAACGCTTTCCGTTTCGGCATTTTAGGTCATAGTGACGTGAACGTTACGTTCTCTTTAATCATTGTGACATTATGCTGTGCTGTACTTTACGGAATTGCTTACTATTTACTTGCTCGTGGTTCAGGAATGCGTGAATGAGTGTCGAACAATCTTTATTGGGTAAAGAAACTCAATATCCAACTAACTATCAACCTGATGTTTTATTTCCAATTGCTCGTGCTCAGTCTCGTGAGGCTTATTCGCATATTGAAGGTATTACACAAGGTAAAGATTGGTGGCATGTTTTTGAAATTTCATGGTTAAACGCTCATGCCATCCCGCAAGTTGCTATTGGCAGAATTACACTGCCCGCCTCTTCACCAAATTTGATTGAATCAAAGTCTTTAAAACTTTACTTCAATAGTCTTAACTTCACTCAGTTTGATTCTAAACAGACGTTTATTGAAACGGTTGAAAAAGACCTATCTGCTGCGGCAGGGGCAAAAGTTGAGTTAACGTTATTTCAAGTAGATGATTTAGAGATTTCTAAGCCTCAAGGCATTTGTATTGATGACCTAGATCCAGAGCGTTTAGAGCAACATCCAGATGCGACTCTTTTGAAACGAGATGCGTCTGACGAAGAAGTCGAAATTGAACTGTATTCTCATCTTTTAAGAAGTAACTGCCCAGTCACAGGACAACCGGATTGGGGTACAGTTTTTATCCGTTTTAAGGGCAAAAAACCTTGTTATCGTAGTATTTTAGCTTATATTATCTCGTACCGTCAGCATAACGGCTTTCACGAACAGTGTGTCGAGCAGATTTTTGCTGATATTTGGCAAAATTTGCAGCCTGAAAAGCTGATGGTTTATGCAACTTATACTCGTCGCGGCGGACTTGATATTAACCCTTGCCGAGTATCGGATCTTTCATGGATGCCAAAACCGATTCGATTGGCACGACAATAAAACGAATAATTTGAGGATATACCATGCCGTTTTTTGGTTTTACCCCTTCTGAAGGCTTATTGAATGATATACAAACTGGAATTGCGAATAAAAATTCTAGTGAACCTTTATATCCACTTCGCGATAAGATTGCTTTACAACTTAATGAAGAGATTATTGATAATGTCTTAATTCAATTAGTTCAGCACTTCCCAGCAAGTGAAAAGCGCGATACTGCCGAAAAACTTGCAGGCTATGTCAAATCAACAGTTGCTGTTCTTTTAAAACAATTGTTAAGCAAAGCACCGAACGATGTTGTTAAACAGTCAGTAGAGTTCTCTGAAAAAAGCTTATTTAAAGATCCACAAGGTCAATATAAAGTAGGCGTAACTTTAGATGCTGGCCTAGTGACCAACCTTAAGCATAATTTTGCAGAACTTCAGGCAGGCAATGATATTAATAAAGCAGCGTTAGCTGAACTATATAAACAGTTTGGCGATGCTATGGTTAGACACTTTATGTCTGATTTTAACAAGACATTAGATCTTGGCATGATCAAGCGTAAAGCAGCTGATATTGGCGCAGCAGCTGTAACAAAAGCAGTTCATATTGCGATCGATAAATTAATCCCTAGCTTAAATCGCACTGAGCTAAAAGCGATGGCTGAATATCATGACAGTCTATTCTTTAACTAATAAAAAATAGCCTATCGGAAACCTAGCGAGAGCTAGGTTTTTTTATTGCAAAATATTGATATACATTGCCATTAATCAGGTTTATGTTAGCATGCGCCAAGCACTGATTGACCTAGTTAACGCCGCATGTCTCCTAGCCCACAATATAAGTTTTTACGCCAAGCTCCTCGAGATGGTCTTAGCACCGCTATGCAACCATCAAGATGGCAACAACTCCACATTGACCCGTGGTTATGTCTATTTTTGCTGTTAAATGCGCTATTAGGTTTAACTGTACTATATAGTGCTTCGGCGCAGGATGTAGGGCTGGTCAGTAAACAAGCCATGAGTTTTGGTATTGGCTTTTTAGTAATGTTTGGTCTAGCCCAAATTCCGCCTAAGGTCTATCAAGCGTTTTCCCCCTACTTTTATTTGTTTGGCCTATTTTCGCTTGTGGCAGTTATGGTATTCGGTGAAGTCCGAATGGGTGCTCAGCGCTGGATTGATATTCCAGGTTTCGGAAGTGTCCAACCCAGTGAGTTCATGAAAATCGGCATGCCGATGATGATTGCATGGTTTTTAGCACGAAAACCTCTTCCCCCTAGTTTTTCACAAGTTGTTTTATCATTAATGTTAATTGGTATTCCCTTTTTACTGATTGCAGAACAACCTGATTTAGGCACATCACTTTTAGTATTAGCAAGCGGTATATTTGTCTTATTTTTAAGTGGGCTATCATGGCGGATGATTGGTGCAGCTGCCGCATGTGCAGCAATTGTAATTCCAATTGCGTGGGAATTTCTTTTACACGACTATCAACGCCAAAGGGTTTTAACTTTACTTGACCCCGAGGCAGACGCACTCGGTACGGGTTGGAATATTATTCAATCTAAAACTGCAATTGGTTCTGGTGGTTTTTCAGGTAAAGGCTTCCTTGAAGGTACCCAATCACATTTACACTTTTTACCCGAAGGACATACTGACTTTATTATTGCTGCATATTCCGAAGAATTTGGACTCATCGGTGTACTTATTTTAGTAATTCTTTATTTTGCCATTATTTTTAGAACATTCCAGATCGGTTTACAAAGCTTCCATAACTATGGACGTTTAGTTGCTGGCGCCTTTGGTTTGTCTTTTTTTGTTTATGTATTTGTAAATGCGGGAATGGTCAGTGGTATTTTACCTGTAGTAGGTGTTCCTTTACCTTTTATGAGTTATGGCGGAACAGCTATTATTACTTTAATGGCCACCTTTGGTTTAGTCATGTCCATTCATACACATCGATAATCTGGAATTTTAAAACGATATGTTGTCTCAACACTTAAATAAAACTTTAAAAATGCTCGCTTTGTGTACTGGCTTAATCAGTACAAGTCATTTCGCTCAGGCCAACGATTTTGCAACACATCCTGATTATTTGAATTTTAAACAAAAAACGATGAATGCTTATGGCTTAAGTAGCGATCAAGTCGATGCAGCCATGAGTGGCGCAAAAAATTTACCAAACATTCTAAATATTATGACTCGTCCGGGTGAAAGTAAGCCTTGGTATGATTATCGCTCTATGTTCTTGGTTGAAGGCACAATTCAACGTGGTGTCCGTTTTAAAAATCAATATGCAGATGCGTTAAATCGTGCAGAACAACAATATGGCGTATCTCAAGCTGTCATTTTAGGTATTTTGGGCGTTGAAACAGGTTATGGCGCAAATAAAGGTTCTTTTATTACACGTGATGCTTTAGCTACGCTTGCTTTTGGCTACCCTCGCCGTGCTGAATATTTTGGTGATGAGCTAGCTGCTCTTATTGCTTGGACTTATAAAGAAGGCTATCCAACAAATAGTATTGTAGGTTCCTATGCAGGTGCGATTGGCTATCCACAATTTATGCCAAGCAATATTAGTAAATATGGTGTGGATTATGACGGCAATGGACATATCGACTTAAGAAACTCAGCAGAAGATGCTATTGGATCAATTGCAAACTACTTAGCAAAACAAGGTTGGCAACGCGACCAACCGATCGGGTTTATGGCTCGTTACACTGGGTCAAATCCAGAAAGTATTATTGCTAAAGATTTAACGCAACCTTTCCCATATGGTGCATTAAAGACACTCGGTATTTCTCCATTGAATCCTTTAGTTAAAATTGATGATCTCGATATGGTGAATGTTATTCAATTACAAGACTATAATGGACCAATTTACTATTTAACTTACCCGAATTTTCAAGTGATTACGACTTATAATAAGAGCCGTATGTACGCTACTGCTGTATGGTTATTAGGCACCGAAGTAGCTA
Organism: Acinetobacter sp. 826659; assembly: GCF_000588515.1. Taxonomy (NCBI): domain Bacteria; kingdom Pseudomonadati; phylum Pseudomonadota; class Gammaproteobacteria; order Moraxellales; family Moraxellaceae; genus Acinetobacter; species Acinetobacter sp. 826659. Next base: position 581,925 of record NZ_JFYD01000001.1, read on the forward strand.
GCCGATAGGCTAGCTTTTTTATACTTTATGTAAAAGTCAATAAATATTTTTGTTAAATAGATCACAATACATACATTTTTAATAACTTGTTACATTATTGATTATTTTTTAGACTAAAACTGTAAGTTTTTGCCCTTTTTGTAAAGATTTCTCGTTAAAGACTAGACACTCTCCGTAACCGATGAATATTATCCACCCCAATATAGCAATTGCAAAAGTGAATAATAAGGCATGTTCACTTTAAATTTCAGTCAATGGCTGAAAGAAAAAAGTACATGTTCTCAGGAGTTTATACAAATGCAGTTATCGCTGAAATACGTTCTTGCACTGACGGCTAGTTTAAGTATGGCCCCACTGCACGCTGAAATGGTGCAGTCATCATCATTAAACAGTGATGTAGATGGTCCTAATCTAGCAGCACGTGTATTGAGTAAAGATACTCAAAACTTTAATTCTCGTTTTTCTAACATTAACAGTCTTTCAATCACTGAACGTTCTGGCGATCAAATCCGTCGTCAAGCTATCGCAGCAAAAATTGAAATCCCTGAAGATGAGCCTTCAGTGATTGAAAAACTTAACACAGTAGCTTCAAACACTGTTCGTAAGTTTAGCCAAACTGGTATGGCATCTTGGTATGGCCGCCAATTCCATGGTCGTAAAACTGCAAGTGGTGAAACATTCGACATGAATGCTTTAACTGCTGCTCACCGTAGCCTACCGTTGAACTGTTACATTCGAGTAACGAATAAAGACAATGGTAAAAGTGTGGTTGTAAAAGTAAATGACCGTGGTCCTTTCCATGGCAACCGTGTACTTGACCTATCATACGGTGCAGCTAAACGTCTTGGTATTACCAATGCTGGTACAGCTAAAGTAAATATTGAGCGTGTTGATGGCCCAACTTCATAAGTTATAGCCTCTCGAGTTCATGTAAAAAGCCGCAATTTTTTCTGCGGCTTTTTTATATTTTAAGTTATTAAAATGATGCCTAACGTAAAGTTAAAAAATCCTCTTTTTTTGACCCTTATCCAGCTCTGAATTTGAATATTTTTTAAACAAAAAACTATGTTTATTTAATACCAGTTAATTTTACGTCTAATTTGCGTTTAGAGCGTCTTTTTTAAATTTGCGCTACCCTAGTACCATTTTTCCAAAATAAAGGCTATTTATGGCGTTTTTAGAGTAGATGAGTAGAGCTTTTTCATACAATTTTCCCATCAATCTCAAAATTACGCTTTTTTAGATGATTTCATCATCTAGCAACACAAAAAAATATTATGAAAAATCGCCCCATTCTTGTGGTCGAATTGTCCACCTTGTCAATTACACTCGCATTATTTTTTCATTTGCCCTTTCTTAGTTTTTTTAATACAACGCTCCCTATAGTTGAATAGTGTTAGTTTCTTGTCGAGATCCTCAAGAACAGGCTAAAATATACTCACAAAAAATAAATCAAAGTTAAAACAAGGAGTGTGCTACTAATGAAATCCATTACTGAATGGTTTGATGAATATAGCGAAAGTCATCAAAATCCAACCAATAAACAAATTCACTGGCTTTGCGTTCCCGCCATTTTATTTTCTATTATTGGAATCATTGCACATTTCAGCACATTGCTTACTGCTTTATTACTTGTGTTGACCTTAGTATTTTATGCACGTTTAGATCTTGTACTTGCTGTGGCAATGGCTGCTTTACTTGTTGTTATGGCATGGCTCATTTATACCCTACCTGTAGGAGTCGGGTTTTATATCGCTATTTTTGTGATTGCTTGGGTTGGACAATTTTATGGACATAAAGTGGAAGGCAAAAAGCCCTCGTTCTTTAAAGATTTACAATTTTTACTCATTGGGCCAGTTTGGTGTATGGATGCTTATCTCTCAAAAATCTTACCAAAATGGAAAAGCAGACAAAAACAAGCTCTTGCTTAAAGATGAATTTAAAGCTGAATCCTTTCGATTCAGCTTTTGCATGTTAGTAATTTATTAGAAAATTTATAAAATAAAAAAATCCTAAACTTGCTATCACACTTAAAAGAACTTTTTTTAGGTACATAGCAATCACAATACAAAAAATTGCTGCATAAATATAAGGATTATTTATCACGCCTCTTAAATGATTACCATCGAAAAAAATAACTGGAATACAAATTGCAGTTAACAAACAAGGTGCAGAATAGTTAAGCATCTTATTCAGAATAAGCGGCAGTTTAATTTTTACGTGAGGTTCTAAAAAATAATAGCGATTAAAAAAGACGATTGCTGCCAAGCCTAAAATCATAAACCAAGACATATTATTGCTCCTTACCTATTTCTTCAGTTAAAACAGCAATCAACATTCCCATCAATCCTGAAAGTAAAATCGCACCCTCAATTTGATAAAATTTAAATAAAAACCCACTTAAACAAGTTGTTAGCACCCCAGCTATGACCGGAAATCCTTTACATAACGGCACAATCATAGCAATAAAAATAGCAACGATCGAAAAATCCAAATGGTAATTTAAAAGATCAGGTATCACTGTCGCCAGCAGTATTCCCACCAAACTAAAAGCAACCCAAAATAAATAAAAACATAGTCCAGCTCCCAACAGATATTCCGAACTTCTTTTTTCAAATGGAGCACTCACCGCAAACAATTCATCTGTTAATAAAAAACCTAAACTCAATCGTTTAGGTAGAGACAAGATAGAAATGTCATTTCTTAAAGTTAATGCATAAATAAAATGCTGAGCCGTTAAAAAGAAAATAGTCAAATAAATTGTAAAAACAGAAGCACCTTCCATAGCCATGCTTAAACTAACCAACTGAGCAGCTCCAGCAAAGACGAGCCCAGACATTGCTAGTGCTTTATAGAAAGATAATCCTGCATGAATTGCCATAGATCCCGCTAAGATTGCCCACGGAATAACAGAAATTGATAAGGGCAAAATATCCATTGCGCCACGTAAAAATAAATAGGATGGCTTATTTTTTGAAAACCCAACTGGCTGATTAAGCTGAATATTCATATATAAAATCCAATATAAGAAACATCTCTATACCATGCTTGATGAGTGCCGACTTATATTGGATAAAATTGCTTTAAAACTAATTTATTTATATGTTCAAACTTGCTACATATTGAGTGGGTGTGACGCCCATTGCTTTTTTAAAGTGACGGTTAAAATGGCTTTGGTCAGAAAAACCACATTGTTGTGCCACCATGGCAATTTGGTCCCCCTGTTTTAATAACTGTCTTGCTTTTTGTAAACGTGCTTGTACAAGCCAAGCATGAGGTGGCAAACCTACATATTTTTTAAATTGCCTTAAGAAATGCCAAGCGCTCAAGCCGACCATGTCAGCCAAATCTTGTAAAGAAAAGTTTGTTTCAGGGATTTCTACAAGTAATTCTTTAACTCTTAATATTTTTGAATATGCTTCTGGTAACTCACAAAAAGTATGATTTGATTTACCATGTCTCTTCATAAGACAAGCTAAAGTTGTTAAATACATCGTTTCTTTGAGCAGGAAATTATCTTTTTGTTCTAATAAATCAAAAAGTAAGCAAAGCTGTTGAGCCAAACCTAGGTCGCGAATCACGGCTTGAGGAAACCATGGTGCGCCATGTGGATTTTCAAAAAAATCTTGGCTAACTTCTGCTAACATTTCAGGTGTTGGATAGATCGCTCGATAACGCCACCCTGACTCAACAGCCGATGAACCAGTATGAATCTCATCAGCATTGACTAAAATAATATCGCCTTTAGGAGCTACATGTAGCTGTCCCGTCCTAAAAAAAGACTGTGCTCCCTCTTCAATCACACCAATACAGTACCCTTCATGAGTATGCTTTGAAAATTGTGTTTGGTGATAATGTGCTTTTAATAACTCTAAACCGCCCAACTCTCGCACATGCAGATAATCGGCTTGCTCCCGCTGCATAAATACGTCTCATCTATTCAATAAAAAAACCATAGCATGTTTTAATAAACTGAATAGAACAAAATTGCTCTATGAAAATAATCTGATTAAACGTACACGTGAGCTTTATTGATAGATCTGTCCGTCATGTTTAAGCCAACCACTTTCATGACGACCTTGTGGATCGTGATGAGTCCAATGTAGTACACCACCTTTTGGGTTGTATTCATATTCGCCATAAAACTCAACGATGTCACCTTTATTTAGATTAGAAATTTTAGGTGCCAAATCGATATTATGTGCAACCAAAATTGAAAGACCATTTTTTAATACTAGAATGAATTTCTGGTGTCTTGACCCATCATTATCATCTCTTAAAATTGCTTTGACTCGACCACTTCCCTGCACTTGAACATTACTTTGTCTCTGCTCATAAGCAGCTTTTACAGTGTCCACCCCATTATTTGAAAGTGTAGTTTCATTACGCTGAGTTGCGGGTATAGTTGATGATGGTGATTGACTTTGCTTATGCCCAGATAAATCCAGGCCAAAATAAGCAGCAATCAATAAAATAATGACACCACCAATACTGAGATTTTTTTTATTTGTCATTGTATACCCTTATTTTAACTGAGATAAAAAAAGCCCCAATGGGGCTTTTTTTATTGTGATACGAATTACTTCGCAGCAGCTTGAGCAGCAGCAACTTCTTCAGCGAAGCTAAGTTCTGCTTTCTTCTCAATACCTTCACCAACTTCGAAACGTACGAATTCAGCAACAGTAGTACCAGTTGCTTTTAATACATCAGCAACTTTCTTGTCGTTGTCGATTACATACATTTGACGATCAAGAGCAACTTCGTTCAAGTATTTATCAACTGAACCAGTTACCATTTTCTCAACGATGTTAGCTGGTTTACCAGATTCTAACGCTTTCGCTTCAGCAATTTCTTTTTCTTTAGCGATAAGGTCAGCAGGAACAGCTTCAGCATTTACAGCTACTGGGTTGAATGCAGCAACGTGCATTGCAATACCTTTACCAGTGTCAGCATCACCAGTATAAGAAACTACAACACCGATTTTTAAACCGTGTTTGTAGATAGCCAAGTTTTCGCCTTCAACGATTTTCGCGCGACGAACTTGGATGTTTTCACCGATTTTTTGAACAAGTGCAATACGAGCTTCTTCAACTGATTGACCGTCTGCTAATTTTAATTCAGCGATTTTAGCAGCATCAGTTTCACCAGCAGCTAAAGCAGCAGTAGCAACAGCTTTAGAGAAGTTAGAGAAGTTTTCGTCTTTAGCAACGAAGTCAGTTTGACAGTTAACTTCAACTAAAATTGCTTTGTTGCCTTCTTGAACGATTGTGATTGCACCGTCAGCAGCAATGTTACCAGCTTTTTTAGCAGCTTTAGCTTGACCAGATTTACGAAGGTTATCAATAGCAAGCTCGATGTCACCGTTCGCTTCTGTTAATGCTTTTTTGCATTCCATCATTGCAAGACCAGTACGGTCACGTAATTCTTTTACCATGCTTGCAGTAATTGCAGTCATGTTGATCTCCTAAAATCGGTAGAAAATAAATCTTTTCAACAAAAACGGCCCAAAGAAACTCTGGGCCGTTTGCACTCTCGACGCTTAATTTGCCACCATTACATGTCGCAAAAATGACAAGCCTGCGTCAAAACGCATTAAGCCTCAGAAGCGTCTTTCGCAGCGTCATCGCCTTTTGCTTGAGCGTTCGCTTGAGATTGAGCGTATTCTTTACCAGCAAGAATTGCGTCAGCCATAGCTGAAGCATATAGAGTTACTGCACGGATCGCATCGTCGTTACCAGGAATAACGTAATCAACGTTGTCTGGGTTAGAGTTTGTATCAACGATACCGATAACAGGAATACCTAAGTTCTTCGCTTCTTTGATTGCAATCGCTTCGTGATCAACGTCGATTACAAATAATGCGTCAGGTAAACCACCCATGTTTTTAACGCCGCCTAAAGAGCGCTCAAGTTTTTCCATCTCACGAGCACGTTCTAAAGCTTCACGTTTAGTAAGCTTAGCAAAAGTACCATCTTGAGATTGAGTTTGAAGATCTTTTAAACGGTTGATAGATTGGCGAAGTGTTTTCCAGTTCGTCAACATACCACCTAACCAACGGTGATCTACATATGGTTGACCAGCGCGTTGAGCTTGTTCACGGATGATGTTAGAAGCAGCACGTTTTGTACCAACGAACAAAACTTTGTTCTTTTTGCTTGCTAATTGGTTAGCGAAGTTCAAAGCATCATTTAACGCAGGAACAGTGTGCTCAAGGTTGATGATGTGAATTTTGTTGCGCGCGCCAAAAATGTATTGACGCATTTTTGGGTTCCAGAAACGAGTTTGGTGACCAAAGTGCGCACCTGCTTGAAGAAGGTCGCGCATGCTTACGTTGTAATCTGCCATTTTCTTTACCTTAAAAGTTGGGTTAGGCCTCCATATATCCGCATTCTCCACCTTTTTACGGGCACCCAGAGTAATGTGACGATATATGTGCGGATTTTTTACTCCATCTATCAAAATTGTTCGTAAAAGATATTCACGAAAAGCATTTGATAAAATGGGCGGCTATTTATACCATAGACACTTGTAAATTACCAAAAGTTTTTAGAGATCATGAACAGTACTTATACAGCTCCACGTCGATTAATCAAAACTCCAGATGAAATTGAAAAAATGCGCATTGCAGGACGACTGGCGGCTGAAGTTCTAGAGATGATCAAGCCCCATATTAAGGCAGGGGTGAGTACACTTGAACTTGATACCATTTGTCGTAATCACATTGAAAATGTGCAGCATGCTATTCCTGCATGTGTAGGCTATGGTGGAGCTCCTGGGCGCCCTGCTTTTCAACACTCTATTTGTACTTCGGTTAACCATGTTGTCTGTCATGGTATTCCCTCTGAAAATAAAATTTTAAAAAATGGTGACATCCTTAATATTGATGTCACTGTCATTAAAGATGGTTATCACGGCGATACCAACATGATGTATGTCGTTGGTGGTGAAACTTCTATTTTAGCCAACCGTCTATGCAAAGTTGCTCAAGAAGCGATGTATCGTGGAATGGCAACTGTTAGAGATGGTTCATATTTAGGTGATATCGGCCACGCAATCCAAAAGTATGTCGAATCAGAACGTTTTAGTGTAGTACGCGAATATTGTGGTCACGGTATTGGAACTGTTTTCCATGATGAACCTCAAGTACTCCATTATGGTCAAGCTGGTACAGGTATGCGTCTGGAAGCAGGTATGACTTTTACGATTGAACCTATGGTAAATGCTGGCGTATGGCAAACTAAATTGTTAGGTGACAAATGGACTGTCGTAACGAAAGACCATAAACTTTCAGCTCAATATGAACATACCATTTTAGTTACCCAAACAGGCATTGAAGTCTTAACTGCTCGTCCTGAAGAAGACCTATCTCGCTTCAACCAATAATTTAAAAAACTTAAATAAAAGGCTACTTTGTGTAGCCTTTTATTATTTATTATGTACTTTTTATTAATAAATCTTTCTAAATATAAACAAATATTTCAAAAAAATTACAATTATTAATTTTTAATACACAATCTATTCAATAAAACAAGGTATGGTGGGCTCAATAAAAATCAGTAAACAAATGTCGGACATGGAGTCCTTTTATGATGAAAAAGTCATTATTTTGTATGACAGCTGCCTTTTTTGCTCTGCCAACATTCACTTATGCCGCTTCACCATATTTTAGTTTTAAAGATGGCGATGGCTTCAAACGTTTTTCTGTCTCTGCTGGCTGGTTACATGCGATGCCTCAAGGCTCAGGAAACCCTGTCAATATCAATACTAGCGTTGCAGAAGGTACAACATCTAAAGTTGGAGATGTATCTACAAAAGCCGTTTTAGGTGCAATCGACCAAAGTAAAACTTCAGGAAAATTCTGGTATAGCACTATTAGCCTTCTTGATAAGTTTACAGACACTCTTCCCTCATCACTTGCAGGTACAGCAGAAGTTAATGGTCTCTCTCAATGGCAACAACAAGGTTCTGGCTTAGAAGCTGCTGATGTTGATACTGTTGGTCTTATGTTTAATTACAACTTTACGGACAATTTATCTTTAGAAATTAAAGGTGGTATTCCTCCTAAAGTAGATATTAATGGAAAAGGTAATATTTACGCTCCCCTTTCTGGAAAAGCGACTCCACTAAAAGATGGATCTTTAATAGGAGGAATCATAGGAGATGGAATTTCCGAGGCGGGGGGAGATATTCCTTTAAAACAAGACCTGCATATTACTGATCTTTCTCAGGGAGGTAAGGCTGCGACTGCTCGTGCATGGTTACCAGCCGTTGAACTACATTATCAATTTGGTAAATCAGGGGTAAATAAGTTCCGTCCTTATATCGGAGCTGGCGTGATGTATGCATACTTTAATGATTTAAAAATGAATCCCGGTATTGAGGCCGATTTAATTCAAGCGGGTCACATGATCCAGAATATCCATGATGGTAAAGCTGGTGCAGCATTAGATCGCAAAACATCATCAGCAAATCCTATCGTTAAACTAGAAGCAACCGATACTTTTGCCCCTATTGTGACTTTAGGTGCATCTTATGACTTCAACCCGAACTGGTTTGCTGTTGGTTCAGTTTCATATTCCAAAATGAATAGTGAAGCAAAAATCTATGTGACTGACCAAAATACAGGTAAAGAGCTAATTAAAGCGAATACCAAAATTGATATTGATCCACTCATTACATATGTTGGTGTCGGTTACCGCTTCTAATTTTTGTGTCACCCAAAGCTATAAAAACTTATGCACGTTTTTATAGCTTTCTTTTTTCCAAATTTTGCTTCTTTTTAAATCAAAATGCTAAAAAAATGAGCACTTTTATAAAGCCGATTGAAAAAATCTACCGCCTTCCTCTCTTATGAGCCTTTACTGATTTATTTCAATTTTTTAATTAATTTTATTTTTAATAAACTAACTCAATAGAATTAGAAAGTAATTTTTCCTTTTTAGTAAAATTAATTTTTTGGCACAAGCTTTGCTTTATTCATAGCAAGATGAGTCAACGATGATTCAATGAATAAACCAAGACGGCCAACGATGTCCGCTCTGATCGGTCTGCAGATAGGCAATAAATTGCCATGCAAATTAAAATTTCGTTCAGTTCAGAGGGACGGCGTATGTCTTCAAATATCAATCTAGATGCAAAAAAAGCAACTGAAATAAAATTATTTAGCTTTTCTACTCCTGCAATGCGCGCTTTCCATATGACATGGCTCGCATTCTTTGTGTGCTTCTTCGCATGGTTTGCTTGCGCACCATTAATGCCAGTGATTAAAGGTGAGTTCGGCTTAACCAAAGATCAAATTGCCAATATCAATATTGCCGCCGTTGCAATTACGATTTTAGTACGCCTCGCTGTCGGTCCGCTTTGTGATAAATATGGACCGAGGATTACCTATACAGCTCTTCTCTTGCTTGGCAGTATTCCTGTATTTGGCGTTGCTGCTGCTAATAGTTATGAGTCTTTTTTATTCTTCCGCTTACTGATTGGTGCAATTGGCGCAAGCTTTGTTATTACGCAATATCATACAAGCGTTATGTTTGCACCTAACGTTGTAGGTACAGCAAATGCGGCAGCGGCTGGTTGGGGTAATGCTGGTGGTGGTGCAACCCAAGCTCTAATGCCTTTATTACTCGGTGCAATTGTCATGTTTGGTGTCGAACAAACTATGGGCTGGCGTGTTGCACTAATCGTACCAGGCGTAATGATGGTCATTGTTGGTATTCTTTATTGGAAACTCACCCAAGACTGTCCTCAAGGAAACTTTAAAGAAGTCCGCGCACAAGGTATTGAAGTTGGTAGTGGTAAAAAAGGTGGCATGGCAATTTTGATGCAAGCTGCTCGTAACTACCGTGTCTGGATTTTATTTGTGGCTTACGGTGCATGTTTCGGGATTGAAATTTTTATCCATAACGTTGCAGCAATGTACTATGTTGATCAGTTCAAAATGGATTTAAAAACTGCTGGTTTAACCGCGGGGATATTTGGTCTTCTTGCACTCTTTGCTCGTGCACTTGGCGGTATTATTTCCGATAAAGTCGCACTCAAAAAAGGTTTAGATGGCCGCACTAAAGTACTAGTGCTCATGATTTTAGGTGAAGGCTTATTCTTGATTCTTTTCTCTCAAATGAATGTGGTTGCTCTTGCAATTATTTCCATGACCATTTTTGCCTTGTTTACTCACATGGCTTGTGGCGCAACATATGCTCTCGTACCATTTATTGATCGTAATGCTTTAGGTGGTGTTGCAGGCATTATTGGTGCAGGTGGCAATGCGGGTGCTGTTGCAGCTGGCTTCTTATTAAAAGGTTTGCTAGATGTTCAAACTTGTCTATTTATTTTAGGTGGTTTGGTTATGATCGCAGGCTGTAGCGTAATTCTAATTCGCTTCACGACTGAACATAAAGAAAAAGAACAAGTCCTTTTTGAACAAGCATTACTTGAACGTAATTCCGCAGCATAATTTCTACAAGAAGCAGAGATCAAAATGATGTCTGCTTCTTTAATTTTCTTGTCATAAAATACGATCCTTAAGAACTTTTTAATTCTTCTTAAATATTCCCTCCAACTATATCGATATTTTTCGATATATCTTCTACAATAAATCATCATTATTATAATTTTCCATTAATCATGACTAAAACTGGCAACCAATTTTCTCAGTCCCTCATCTATATGCTGATTGGCAGTGCAATTATTCTAGCCCTTTCATTAGGTGTCCGTCATGGTTTCGGTCTCTACCTTGTACCCATGAGCCATGAATTTGGCTGGGGACAGCATGTTTTTAGTCTTGCGATAGCCATGCAGAATCTGATCTGGGGAGCTGTTCAGCCTTTTACTGGTGCAATTGCAGATAAATATGGCAGTAAAGTTGTAGTTGCTGTTGGTGGCTTACTTTATACCCTAGGCCTACTTTTAATGGCTTTTAGTTCGAGTGTACTCATTTTGAATTTAAGCTTAGGTCTTATTATTGGTTTAGCTTTATCAGCAACCTCTTTTACTGTTTTACTGAGTGCAGTAGGCCGAGCTGCCTCTCCAGAAAAAAGAAGTATGGCAATGGGTATTGCCAGTGCAGCAGGCTCTTTTGGTCAGTTTATTATGCTACCTTCCACCCTTCTCTTGCTTAAAACGGTAGGATGGTCGTCAGCTTTAATGGTGAGTGCACTGTTAATTGCCCTTATTATTCCTCTTGCATGGATGTTAAAAGGGCCAAGTAATCAAACACCAAAAGCAATTGCTCAACCACAGCTCACATTTAAACAAGTACTGAATATTGCTAGAAAACATAAGCCATTCTGGTGGTTAGCTTTAGGATTTTTAGTCTGCGGATTTCAGGTGGTCTTTTTAGGTGTTCATCTGCCGGGCTATTTAATCGATCACGGCTTTGATGCAGCTACAGGAACTGTGTTTCTGGCACTAGTAGGACTATTTAATATTGTGGGAACTTATGGAGCGGGTTGGCTGGGAGATCGATTCTCAAAACCTAAATTATTAATGGCACTTTACGGTAGCCGTGGCATCGCAATCATCGCCTTTTTACTATTACCTCTAAGCACTTATACGGTATATGCTTTTGGCGTCATTATGGGACTTTTATGGCTCTCTACAGTTCCACTTACCAACGGCATTGTAGCGAATATGTTCGGTGTTAAATACCTTTCAATGTTAAGTGGGATTGTGTTTTTCACCCATCAAGTCGGTTCTTTCTTTGGCGGTTGGCTTGGCGGTGTTAACCATGACTTAACAGGTAATTACAATGCGATTTGGCTATGTTCAATAGCTTTGAGTATATTAGGGGTAATCGTACATTTCTTTGTAAATGAGGAGGCTGTTATTCATGACGCATAATGCCTTACTTTTGAAAACAATTATGACTTTGCTCGTGATTACTCTGCTGGCCTGTTCAATCATTTTATGGAAACAAACTCCTGATTTATTTGTATATTTCAATCAAGCATTTTGTGCCCACTAGAGATATAGACAGCCAGACGCATACTGCAAATTGTCATAAAAATATAAAAAAACTATGGTCTAATGAAAATAAAAAAGCCCGCAAGTTTGCGGGCTTTTTTATGGAAAACTTATTTAAAATCAAAACAAACGATTCATACCATTAAGCGCAGCTACACGATATGCTTCTGCCATTGTTGGATAGTTAAACGTTGTTTCAACAAAATATTTCAGAGTATTGTTTGGGCTGTGCATAACTGCTTGCCCAATGTGGATAATTTCGGCAGCGTTATTACCAAAACAGTGAATACCTAAAATTTCCATAGTGTCGCGGTGGAAAAGAATTTTTAACTCGCCCACTGTATCACCAGTAATTTGCGCACGAGCCAAATGACGGAAAGAAGCTTGACCTACTTCATACGGAATTTTCTCTTCCGTTAGTTCCTGTTCATTTTTACCAATTGATGAGATTTCCGGAATAGTATAAATACCAGTCGGGATATCACGTACTGGCTTCGCATCTTCACCACTCATGTTTGCGCCAGCACAGCGCCCTTGGTCATAAGCAGCAGAAGCAAGTGATGGCCAACCAATCACGTCACCAGCAGCATAAATATTTTCAACTTCAGTTTGATATTGATCATTTACTGAAAGTTGACCACGGTTATTTGGTACTAACCCAACATTCTCAAGACCTAAGCCTTCTGTGTTACCTGAACGGCCGTTACACCAAAGAATCGCATCGGCTTTAATCTTTTTACCACTTTGTAAATGTAGTACAACATGGTCATCAAACGTTTCAAGATGATCCATTTGCTCATTGTGACGAATCAATACACCTTGTTCACGTAAGTGATAAGACAAAGCATCAGCAATTTCATCATCTAGATAACTTAATAGTTTTTGCTGAGTATTAATCAAGTCAACTTTATGATCTAAACCAATAAAGATTGAGGCATATTCACAGCCAATAACACCCGCGCCGTAAATAATGATTTTTTGAATTGAATAATCAAGATCAAGGATTTTGTCCGAATCGAATACGCGAGGATGATCAAAGTCTAAACCTTGCGGATGATAAGGACGACTACCTGTAGCAATCACGATTTGCTTACAGATAATTGTTTCTTTAATGCCTTCATGGCTAAAAACTAAAACTGTATTTTTATCTTGAATATATGCACGGCCGTGGAATACACCGATTTTATTGCGATCGTAAAAACGTGTATGCGTATCAACCTGTTGTTGAATTACTTTGTGTGCATTACGCAAAACCTGTTTCATGGTGAACTGTTTCCATTCACCTACTTTTTGAAACATTGGATCGCGCTGATAGCGAATAATACTAGAAACTGTTTGACGTAATGCTTTACTTGGAATGGTACCTACGTGTGCACAGTTACCACCCAGTTGATCACGCACATCTACAATTGCAACACGCTTACCCGCTTTTGCAAGCTTCATTGCCGCGCCTTCACCTGCAGGTCCAGAACCGAGAACTACCGCATCGTATTTAACGAAATTCCCACTAACGACCTCTTTTTTACGTGGCATTGAAAGCTCCTTCCTCACTTGAATGACCATATTTTATAATAAATTATGGCTAATATGCGGTGAATTTATGTATTTCTCAACCCTATATTTCTGAATAACCACATTTATTATATGAATAGTTATTTTCCGCTATTAACTGCAGAAGTTCGCTATAATACAATGTCAATGTCTCTATAAACGAGTGGAAAAGTTAAATATGTCAGAACACCGTAAACCTGAACAGGGTGTAAAACTTCGTGGCGCAGAAAAAGTCGCAAGAATTCCTGTAAAAGTTGTACCTACGGTTGAAGTGCCGCGTAAACCTGACTGGATTCGTGTCAAGATGACGGCACCAGAAGAAGTTCAGCGTATTAAAACCACTTTACGTGCTCAAAAACTCCATACCGTTTGTGAAGAAGCTGCTTGTCCAAACCTACCAGAATGTTTTGGTGGTGGTACAGCAACATTCATGATCATGGGTGATATTTGTACACGTCGTTGCCCTTTCTGTGATGTAGCACATGGTCGTCCAAATGCACTCGATGCAGATGAACCTCGTCACATGGCAGAGACAATTGCTAATCTTAAGCTCAAATATGCAGTAATTACTTCGGTTGACCGTGATGACTTACTTGACGGTGGTGCACAACACTTTGTGGACTGTATCAAAGAAGCTCGTGCACTAAGCCCAAATACATTGCTTGAGATTTTAGTACCAGATTTCCGCGGACGTATGGATATTGCTTTACGCATTATGACTGAATGTCCGCCAGACGTATTTAACCACAACATCGAGACTGTGCCACGTCTATATAAAGCAATGCGCCCAGGTTCAGACTATCAACATTCTTTAAACTTATTAAAAATGTTTAAAGAATATTGCCCTGATATCCCAACAAAATGTGGTTTGATGGTGGGTATCGGTGAAACTGAAGAAGAAGTTATTGCTTTGCTTGATGACTTGCGTGCTCATGATGTTGACTATGTGACTATTGGTCAATACTTACAACCTTCTAAACAACACGCGCCAATTGACCGCTTTGTAACGCCAGAAGAGTTTGAACGTTATGCAGAGCATGGCCGTAAACTTGGTTTTAGAAATATTTGGTCTGCACCAATGGTTCGTTCAAGTTACTTTGCTGATCGTCAATACCACGGTGAACCAGTACCGGAAGTTCGTCGCAAAGTAGATCCAGCTAAAAAAATCGCTGTTCAAGTTGTCGAAGCTTAAAAATTAAATATCTATAAAAGCCCTCTACTTCAGAGGGCTTTTTATTTGTATAAGAAAATCAATAACATTTCTTGACAAATCGATAAAACAACCCATTACACTTTCACTTAAAAATATCTTATACCTAAAAGTACGATATATCCCTGCTCTAGCATATACATCAATTGCGACATAAAAAATTAAATTTAAACAGCATTAAAAATTAGCTAGTTAAGCCTTAAATATCTCCTCGCTTTTTTGTAACTTCTAACTTGAGGGCTTATCTAGCAAGGAGCAAGTATGATTTTCCTACTCTTTGTTTTAAGCGTTATCATTCAGCTTTTTGCAATATGGGCAATTTTCTTTTTTAATCTAAACAGAACCATTGGTAGTGTTATTACGATTGCTGTAGCCATACTTACTGCATTTATACTAACGCCATGGGCTCTCCTTTTAGGTATTCCCCTTATTGCCCTTAGTATCATTATTTTATTTGCACCATTACGCTTTAATCTGATTACTCAACCTGCATATAAAACATTAGCAAACTCAATGCCGAGCATCAGTACGACTGAACAAGAGGCTTTAGAAGCAGGTACCAGTTGGTGGGAAAAAGAATTATTTATGGGGGCACCCGATTGGTCTCAATTTGAAAAATATCCCTACCCAACCTTGTCAGCAGAAGAACAAAGTTTTATCGACAATGAAGTTGAGCTCCTTTGTAGCATGTTAGATGAGTGGGAAATTCATCATCACTTAAAAGATCTGCCACCAGAGGTTTGGCAATTTATTAAAGACAAAGGTTTTTTAGGCCTCATTATTCCAAAATCCTTTGGTGGCAAAGAATTTAGCTCGTTTGCTCAAAGCCGTATTATGAGCAAAATTGCTTCCCGCTCACTCACCACAGCTGTGAGTTGTATGGTTCCAAACTCATTAGGACCGGGTGAGCTACTCATGCATTACGGTACAGATGCACAAAAACAGCAGTATTTACCGGGCCTTGCTAAAGGTGAAGAGATCCCATGCTTTGGTTTAACCAGCCCAGAAGCAGGTTCAGATGCAGGCGCGATTCCAGATTCGGGCGTTGTTTGTTACGGCGAATATGAAGGTGCTCAAGTCCTTGGACTTCGCATGAATTTCTCTAAACGCTGGATTACGCTCGCACCAATTGCCACCGTTGTTGGCTTAGCATTTAAACTTTATGACCCAGAAGGCCTACTCGGAGATAAAAACAAAACAGAATACGGTATTACTTGTGCTTTAATTCCTGCAAGTCATACAGGTGTGAAAATTGGAGCACGACATTATCCTGGTTCACCATTTATGAATGGAACAGTAGAAGGAGAAGATGTTTTTATTCCTATTGACTGGATTATTGGTGGTCAAGAAAATGCTGGTAAAGGCTGGCGTATGCTCATGGAATGTTTAGGCGTGGGCCGTGGTATTTCCCTTCCAGCTCTAGCCACAGCCGCAGGTGAAATGAGCTATTTAACCGTTGGTGCTTTTGCAAAAATTCGCCAGCAATTTAATATTTCTGTCGGTAAATTTGAAGGCGTACAAGAAGCAACTAGTGAAATTGCCAGCGATGCCTATATGCTTGAAGCATTCCGTTATTTAGTGACATGTGGCCTAAACCAAGGTGGAACACCTGCTGTGATGACTGCTATGGCAAAATATTATGCAACTGAAACGATGCGTAAAGTTGTCAATCACGGAATGGATATTGCTGGAGGACGTGCTATTCAACTTGGACCACGTAATTTCCTTGCCCTTACCTATCAAGCGATTCCGATTGCTATTACAGTAGAAGGCGCAAATATTTTGACCCGTTCATTGATGATTTTTGGTCAAGGCTCAATGCGTTGTCATCCTTATCTATTTGAAGAGTTACAACTCCTTCAATCTGAAGATAAAAATAACTCAGTCAAAAAATTCGATGATTTGTTATTTAAACATTTAGCCTATACCTTTAACCGCGGTGCTAGATCATTTGCCTACGGTTGGACAGGTGGCTCAAGCGATGCGCCTCAGTCAGCAGATCAATTCACTGCAAGTTACTATAAAACGATTAATCGTTTTAGTGCCAACTTCGCACTTGTTTCAGATATGTCACTTGGCCTACTTGCAGGAGATCTAAAACGCAAAGAAATGTTATCAGGACGCTTGGCAGATATTCATGCGCACCTCTTTATTTCTACTGCGATTTTAAAATTTTATGAAGCTGGACAAAAAACTGAAGCTGAACAACTTCACGCTAAATTAGCGCTACAAAAAGCTTTCTTGAATATTCAGGAAGCATTTTGGGGATTATTTGAAAACTTCCCAGCCAAACTTCCAGCAGCATTTGTAAAATGGATTTGTTTCCCTTTTGGTCGTGTTATTTCAAAACCAGATGATGAGTTAAAACAACAAGTCGCTGAACTTATGATGCAAGAGCACCCTTTCAGAGAACAGCTTAAACATCACGTATTTTATTCAACCAAAGCCGTTGATGTAACTGGTCGTTTAGAACATGCTTTCCAAATTCTGCGAACGCTTGAACCGCTTTGGGATAAGTTTAAAAAAGCTGAATCTAAAGGCAAGTTTACGGGTCTTACTTTTGAAGAAAATATTGCACAAGCGATAAAAGAAAGCTTTATTTCTGAAAGCGAAGCTCAACAATTATTGCAATACAACGCAATTCGATTCGATAGCATGCTTACAGATGTGTTTGATGAAGATTTAAATAAAGATCTTCCTTTGTCGAACCCTCATCAAATTTAGTGACTGATGCCTCCACTAATTCACTATTGCAATCACACTTGATTCGCATTAATTAATAAACAGCCATAAAAGCGTCAATCGACGCTTTTATTTTTAGGAGAAATTAATGTCTAAGCAAGATTACGAAAATGGATTAAAAGTTCGCACAGAAGTGATGGGAGAAGCTTTTGTAAAGCGTGCACAAGAAAATACCGTACCCTTTACCCAGCCTGTGCAAGACTGGATTAACGAGCATGCATGGGGATCGACTTGGCAACGTGAAGGTGTGCTACCTCGTAAATATCGCTCATTAATTACTTTGGCAATGCTCACGGCACTAAAATCACCAACTGAACTCAAAGGCCATGTTCGTGGTGCACTCAACAATGGCTGTACAGTTGAAGAGATTCAAGAAACTTTATTACACAGCCTGCCATATTGCGGCGCCCCTGCTACACAAGAAGCCTTTCGCGCTGCTTTAGAAGTGATTCAAGAATATCAACAAAAATAACTTCAATATGAGCCAGCACTCTACTGGCTCTTCTTATCTAATTCAATTTGGATGAATGCATCTGAAAATTACGATCATCAATCACAATAGCCTGACGGCAAATCCCCTCTACTTGACGCTGCTTTTCAAAAACTGCCGCTGACATCGGTTCAAAACTATCAAAAAAGCAGATTTCATTTTGATCTATAGAATAAATGAGCGACTGGTTTCCAACCCCTTCTAAAGTGTCGTAGTACACAATTACCATTTTTCCGTTTTGAATTGCAGCTTGAATATCTTGATAGCTCAGCGCTGGTCCAGTTGGAATTTTTAATACCGTTGCTTCTTTATAGCTCATGCGTTCGCTTTGGCTAATGCTAGGATCCTCATCTGAATGAAATGACACTTCAAATCCTAGTTTCTTTAAAGCAACAGCTAAGGCAATAGTATAGGTGCCTCCTTCATCGTGTCGGCAAATATTAATCAGCTCAACCACATCAATTTGTATTCCATGATGCTGAAGCAACATCCAAACTGCAAAAACGCCACAGTTTGACTCTAGGCTTGCCAAGGACTCGGGAATATTTAATGCCATAATTAGAATCTAAAGTGATAATTACGCAGATAATAAACAAAACTGGATTGGCACTAAAAGCTTTTCCAAGTACAATGTTTCGCTAGTCGAGGGATGCTGCGACAATTGATCGGCACTAAAGATCAATTTGCCAGGCTCGACGATCGGTTAAACACTCGTTTTAACCAACAACGGCATCCGCGAACAGAATGATCAATACTATTTTTTCCTAGGAGATCCTGATGAACGCGGTTAATGCTTCATTTACAGATTACAAAGTTGCTGATATTTCTCTTGCTGACTACGGCCGTAAAGAAATCAAACTTGCTGAAGCAGAAATGCCAGCTCTAATTGGTTTACGTAAACGTTATGCAGCATCTAAACCACTTGCTGGCGCAAAAATTCTTGGTTGTATTCACATGACCATTCAAACAGCTGTTCTTATTGAAACGCTTGTTGAATTAGGTGCTGAAGTACGCTGGACATCATGTAACATTTTCTCTACTCAAGACCATGCTGCTGCTGCAATTGCTGCTCGCGGTATTCCAGTTTTTGCTTGGAAAGGTGAAACTGAAGAAGAATATGTATGGTGCCTTGAACAACAGATCAATGTAAATGGTCAACCTTGGGATGCCAACATGATCTTGGACGATGGTGGTGATTTAACTGCTCTTGTTCATGAAAAATACCCTGCGCTTTTAGAACGTATTCACGGTATTACCGAAGAAACCACAACAGGTGTTCAACGTCTTATCGAAATGTGGAAAGACGGTTCTTTGAAAGTTCCTGCAATTAACGTAAATGACTCAGTTACTAAATCTAAAAACGACAACAAATATGGTTGCCGTCACTCATTAAATGACGCAATCAAACGTGCAACTGACATGCTTTTGTCTGGCCGTCGTGCACTTGTAGTGGGTTATGGTGACGTAGGTAAAGGTTCTGCTCAATCTTTACGTCAAGAAGGCATGATCGTTCGTGTAACTGAAGTTGACCCGATTTGTGCAATGCAAGCATGTATGGATGGCTATGAAGTTGTATCTCCATACAAAAACGGCGTACAAACAGGTAAAAAAGAAGATATTAACCAAGATCTTCTTGGCAACACTGACCTCGTTGTAACAACAACTGGTAACTACCACGTGTGCGATGCAGCAATGTTAGACAGCTTAAAAGCTGGTGCAGTTGTATGTAACATCGGTCACTTCGACACAGAAATCGATACAGCTTATTTACGTGGTTACAAGTGGGTTGAAGTTAAGCCACAAGTTCACCAAGTTTATCGTTCAGAAGATGAAAATAACTACCTTATCCTTCTTTCTGAAGGTCGCCTTGTAAACCTAGGTAATGCAACTGGTCACCCATCACGTGTAATGGATGGCTCTTTTGCTAACCAAGTTTTAGGTCAAATTCACTTATTCCAAGAGAAATTTGCTGATCTTCCTGCAAATGAAAAAGCTGCAAAAATTCGTGTAGAAGTTCTTCCTAAGAAACTTGACGAAGAAGTTGCTGCTGCAATGGTTGCAGGTTTCGGTGGTGTACTTACTCAGTTAACTCAAGAGCAAGCCGATTATTTAGGTGTTGCTGTTGAGGGACCATTCAAGTCTGACGCTTACAAGTACTAAGAACTTAAGGGCAGACGGTGAACCGACTGCCCTTTTTTCTAAAATGTTTCGCTGTTTACAAGGATTTGACATGACTAAACGTACACCTATTTCTTTTGAGTTTTTCCCGCCAAAAACTGATGCTGGTGCTGAAAAACTTCGTATTGTTCACCAAGAATTACAACTTCTGAACCCTGAGTTTTTCTCAATTACTTATGGGGCTGGTGGTTCTACTCGCGAACGTACTCTGGCTGCTATTGATGATTTCAATGGTAAAGGTACACCAGTTGCACCTCACCTTTCTTGTATTGGTGATGATAAAGCTCGTATTGCTGAGTTACTGGATTTATATAAAGCTCAAGGCATTAACCGTATTGTTGCTTTACGCGGTGATTTACCTTCTGGTCAGGTTGGACTTGGGGAACTTCCTTACGCACAGGATTTAGTACGTTTTATTCGTGAGCACTCAGGTGACCATTTTCATATTGAAGTTGCAGCTTATCCAGAAATGCATCCTCAAGCTGAAAACCTTGATTCAGATATTCAACGTTTTATTGAAAAAGTACAAGCTGGTGCTAATGCAGGAATTACTCAATTCTTCTTTAATCCAGATTCCTACTTTTATTTTATAGAGCGTTTAGAGCAAGCTGGAATTAACATTCCGGTGGCTCCAGGAATCATGCCAATTACCAACGCAAGTAACTTAATTCGCTTTGCAGACGGTACGGGTGCTGAAATTCCTCGCTGGATCCGTAAGCAATTACAAGCCTATGGTGATGACAGTGAAAGTATTAAAGCTTTCGGTCATGAAGTTGTTGTTAAGTTGTGTGAACGCCTTATTGCAGGTGGTGCGCCAAGCTTACACTTCTATTCAATGAATCAAATCGAACCAACTCGTCAACTTGTTGTTGATCTTGGGTTAAATTAATTTTGTAAGGCGTACCCAATGAACCGTTTTTTTATCGAAACTGAACTTACAGTTGGCTCAACAATTCAACTGACAGAATCAGTATTCCATCATTGGGTGCGTGTTTTACGTGCACAACTACAAGAACAAGCGACTCTATTTAATGGACAAGGTGGGGAATATCTCGCGACTTTGACAGAAATTAATAAAAAAAATGCGTTTGTCACAATTGAGAATTTTAACCCTGCAAACCGTGATGCCCCTTTTAAAGCTGTTTTAGGTCAAGTCATGAGTAAAGGCGATCGAATGGATTATGCCATTCAGAAAGCCACTGAATTAGGTGTAAGCCAGATTCAATTGCTAACTAGTGAGCGTTGTGAAATGCGCTTAAAATACGATCGAGATCAAAAAAAATTAGATCACTGGCAAGCTGTTGCAATTGCAGCATGTGAACAATGTGGCCTCAATTTGGTTCCAGAAGTATTAGCGCCTATTTCTCTTCATGAATGGTTAAGTTCTTCTGAGCTTCCTCAATCTAAATTTGTTTTAGCACCAGAAAAAGAACAAAAAGATGTATTGGCGGGAATACAACCTGAACTTGCCTTATTGATTGGCCCAGAAGGGGGACTAAGTGAAAATGAAATTACCCAAGCCAATCAAGCTGGATTTATGAACTGGTGCATTGGTGACCGAGTTTTGCGTACAGAAACTGCCCCTGTTGTTGCCTTGTCTATTTTAAATTATCGATTTTTATCCACCTAAGTTCTCTGCACATTGATTAAATCATTATTTAAAGTTAACTTACTTTTATTGTATGAATAAAATTTCAAATTCTTTTTCACTGATAAATCAGATTCTTTCTGTATATATGTAAAAAAAATAGGATAGAAAAATCTTATGTCTGGGCTTCAGGAAGAATATCTACAGCATCAAACAAAAATTGAACAGCTGAAACTTTCAACTCAATATATCCGCTGGTATTTAATTAGCCTGATATTACTGTGCCTCATTTCATATGGTATTTTTTCTTACTATTTTTCATCTACAATAACAATATTTAGCTGGTCTATTGGTCTTACCGTCGTTGCTCTTGTCAGCTTATTATTTATTCCAAATATTTTAACTCACTATCGTACGATTGATTTTACAAAAAAAGCTGATCGTGTCTTACAAAGTATTTGTTTATTCTCAGGAATTTTAATTGGAATAAATGTCACAATTATTCATTTTTATCTACCTCCTGAATTAATTGCACTACCAGATGCTCATATTTTAATTGCTTTATTTATTACTTCGGCTCATATCATTGGCCTTACTTTTTTAACCCAACAACCCCGATATTTTTATCTCTTATTTATTCCTAGCACCTTCCCTCTACTAATTGCTCAATTCACACATAATCCAATTACTCAGCTACCTTTTTATTTCGCCTATAACCTCACCTTTGTCGCAACTGTGCTTTGTGCATATGCAACTCAACGCAATTACAAAAAGATCTCTCAATTATTATTAAAAAATAAACAGCTTGTTCAAATTTCAGACCAGCATACCCAATGGGCTGAAGAATTATGTGTACAACTCCAACAAGAAGTGAATAAGTCCAAAGATATTGAAGCCCAGCTTCAATTTAATAATCATTTACTTGAGCAAAAAGTACGTGAACGTACCTATGACCTCACCAAAATGAATGAGCAACTCGAAAGCCATCACTATAATTTAGCTTTTGCACATGAAACTGCGGGTATTCGACCTTGGGATTGGGATATTGAAAGTCAAAGATTGGAAATTACATTTTTCGATCAACAAAAACAAACTCAAACCGCCGTTATTCATCTCAATACAATATTAGATCGTATACACCCAAGCGATAAAAAACTTTTTGATGAACGTTTAAAACAACATTTAGAAGGCGTTACAGATCATTTTAATATCACCTTTCGAATTTTACGTCGAGATGGTTCTTGGAGATGGATTCATGATGTAGGTCGTGTCATCACCAGAGATCCAAAAACACAAAAAGCGCTTCGTATGGTGGGAATGACCCGCGATATACATCAAGAGAAAAAGGACCAAGAACATTTAAGACTATCTGCAATTGTGCTCGAGCAAGCTGCGGAAGGAATATTTATTTTAGATGAGCACCTAAACTATATTGATGTAAATCCCTACTATGAAAAATTAACCGGATTTTCTAAGTCAGAACTTCTGAATAAAGAACTATTTAGCATTACAATTAATCAAAAAGAATTGCAACAACAGTTTCATACATCAATAACGCAACAACTTCTGGAGACAGGAGAATATATGGGTCAGTTTGACGAAAAGTTTAGTTCTGGTAAAAGCGTATATTTATGGTTGCATATCAATGTGGTCAAAGATGAATTCAATCAAATTACCAATTATATTGGATTTGCACGTGACCTCACTGAGCAAAAGCGCCAAGAGCAACATCTATCTTACTTAAAAAACTACGATAGCCTCACCCACCTGCCTAATCGTCTTTACTACTACAATCAATTACATCAATATCTTGTAAACCCTTCATATAACATTAAAAATTTAGCATTAATACGGGTAAATATTGACCGCTTCCGAGCTTTCAATGAATTTTTAAATAATGATAGTGGTGATGAATTACTTAAACAGTTCGCACAAAGATTACGCTTAATCAATATCAATGCGATTTTAGTCGCCTATTTAAATAGTGATGATTTTGCAATCATTTATGAAATTTCGCCAATTCATCCAAATGTTGAACAATATTGCCAAAATATTTTACAAGCACTGAATGCACCTTTTTACATTGATAATCACGAATATTTTATTACTGCATCTATCGGTGTTGCATGTTTTCCTGAACATGGTAGACAAATTGATCATCTCAACAATCATGCAGAGCAAGCTCTTTCCGAGGCAAAACGTTTAGGTGGTAATACAATTTGCTATTACTGCAATAAAACAAATCACTCATATAAAACTGCCGATTTAGAGCAAGAATTACGTAAAGCCATTCAAAATGATGAATTTGTCATTTATTACCAGCCCAAAATTAATCTACACGATCAATCTATTATCGGTTTTGAAGCACTCATTCGTTGGCAACATCCTGAAAAAGGATTAATCCTGCCAAATATGTTTATACCTTTTGCTGAGCGTAGTAGCCTGATCTCAGATATTGGGAAAGTTGTTTTAGATAAAGTTGGAAAGCAACTCCAAGAGTGGAAAAAAGCTGGTTATATCAATATTCAAGTCTCTGTAAATATTGTCGCTCAACAAATACATCGAGGCTTATTACTCAATGACTTAGATGAGGTTTTGCAAAAATATAATATTCAAGGTTCAGATCTCGAGCTTGAAATTACAGAGTCAGCCCTTTTAGACAATACTGCCAATGTAAAAACACTATTACACGCGATAAAACAACGAGATATCTCAATTGCCTTAGATGACTTTGGTACGGGTTATTCCTCTTTAGCCTATCTGACAGAGTACCCAATTGACGTATTAAAAATTGATCGTGCTTTTATTTCTAAAATTGGTGATCACAAACAAGAAGCAATAGTAAATGCAATGATCGCGATGGGTAAAAGTATGGGACTTAAACTGGTTGCTGAAGGTGTAGAAACAAAAGAACAAGTCACCTATCTACAAAAACAGCAATGTGATTTTTTACAAGGCTATTTCTTTAGTCGCCCTATTCCTGCCGAGCAGATTATTCCCTATCTACAAACAAATCCGCATATTTCTTAATTGTTCCAATCATCTATTTTACCTATGCTGCTTTTTCCAAAAATGAGCGTTTTTGACTGTGAGAAATAAAGAAGTAGTGTTATATTCTTTAGCATTTAGCTCACCACGGGGCTATTGGCAATTCGTCTACTATTCTCTTAATTGGTAAAAATTAAAGCGTAGTTAAAGAAGTGAGTTGCCTCTCCCTAAATGAGCAATTTGACTAGTTTGCTTTTTTGTATCAAATAGAGACTCAGATGGACGATCAATCTTTAAAACAGGCCGCTTTAAATTACCATGAATATCCAAACCCAGGGAAAATCAGCGTCACCCCAAGTAAGCAACTTGTCAACCAACGAGATTTGGCTCTAGCCTACTCACCAGGAGTTGCTGCGCCATGTTTAGAGATTGAGCGTGATCCATCAGCTGCTGCTAAATATACAGCTCGCGGAAACTTGGTTGCCGTAGTCAGTAACGGTACAGCTGTTCTTGGTTTAGGTAATATTGGACCATTAGCGTCTAAACCTGTAATGGAAGGTAAAGGCGTACTTTTCAAGAAGTTTGCTGGTGTTGACGTATTTGACATCGAAATTGCAGAAAACGATCCAGATAAAATTGTAGATATTGTTGCCTCTCTTGAGCCAACTTTCGGTGGTATCAACCTCGAAGATATTAAAGCGCCAGAATGTTTCTATATCGAAAAGAAACTTCGCGAACGCATGAAAATTCCTGTATTCCATGACGATCAACACGGTACAAGTATCATTGTAGGTTCAGCTTTGCTCAATGCATTGCAACTTGTAAATAAGAAAATTGATGAAATCAAAATTGTAGCTTCAGGTGCAGGTGCTGCTGCCCTTTCTTGTTTAGACTTGCTTTGTGCTTTAGGCGTAAATAAAGAAAATATCATTGTTGCCGATTCTCGCGGTCTACTCACTACTTCACGTGAAGGCTTGGATGAATCGAAAAAACGTTATGTTCAAGACATTAAAGCAACTCAGTTACATGAAGTAATGGCTGGGGCTGATATGTTCTTGGGTCTTTCTGCTGCTGGTATTCTCACCAAAGAAATGGTGAAACAGATGGCTGAGAACCCTATTATTTTTGCTTTGGCAAACCCAGATCCAGAAATTTTACCTGAACATGCACATGAAGTACGTCCTGATGTAATCATGGCAACTGGTCGTTCTGACTATCCAAACCAAGTAAACAACGCATTATGTTTCCCTTACATT
The DNA here is from genome assembly GCF_000588515.1 of Acinetobacter sp. 826659. NCBI lineage: Bacteria > Pseudomonadati > Pseudomonadota > Gammaproteobacteria > Moraxellales > Moraxellaceae > Acinetobacter > Acinetobacter sp. 826659. Next base: position 607,892 of record NZ_JFYD01000001.1, read on the forward strand.
TTCCGTGGTGCGCTTGACGTTGGTGCAACAACGATTAATGAAGACATGAAAATTGCATGTGTACATGCAATTGCACGTATGGCACACGTAGAAGCAGATGCAGCAACTTATGGCGAAAAATCTGCTTCATTTGGCCGTGACTACTTAATTCCACGCCCACTTGACCAACGTTTAATTTTAGAAATTGCTCCTGCTGTTGCTAAAGCTGCAATGGACTCAGGTGTCGCGACTCGTCCAATCGAAGATTTCTCTGCATACCGTCAAAAATTATCTGAGTTTGTTTATAACTCTGCATTCTTGATGAAACCGATTTTTGCTCAAGCAAAAACTGATCCTAAACGCATCGCATATGCTGAAGGTGAAGATGAGCGCGTATTACGTGCAGTGCAAATCGCAGTTGATGAAGATTTAGCTAAACCAATTTTAGTAGGTCGTACTGCTGTAATTGAAGCTAATATCAAAAAATTAGGCTTACGTTTACAACATGGCGTAAACATTGAGATTGTAGATCAAGAACAAAACCCGATGTATGAAGAGTTTTGGAAAGACTACTATCAAACAATGCAACGCAAAGGCATTACTGTTGAATATGCTCAACGTGAAGCTCGTCGCCGTTCAACTTTAATTGCATCTTTACTGGTTAAATTTGGTAAAGCAGACGGTATGTTATGTGGTACTTACAGTAGCTATAACATTCACCTTGACTTTGTACGCAATGTTATCGGTCTTAAAGAAGGCATGAACAACTTCTTCACATTAAATGCATTAATGCTTGAAGATCGTAATTTGTTCATTGCAGATACCTATGTAAACACTAATCCTACTGCTGAACAACTTGCTGAAATGACTATTTTGGCAGCTGAAGAAGTACGTCGCTTTGGTATTACTCCACGCGTAGCACTTCTTTCTCATTCAAGTTTTGGTAGTGACCAAACTGATTCAAGTGCTCAAAAAATGCGTGAAGTTTATCGTATTTTATCTGAGCAAGCTCCTGAGCTTGAAGTTGAAGGTGAAATGCACGGTGATGCAGCATTAGACGAAAACATTCGTCAATTTGCATTCCCTGGCTCACGTTTTAAAGGTTCTGCAAACTTGCTCATTATGCCAAACCTAGATGCTGCAAATATTTCATTTAACTTGTTGAAAGCAACTTCTGGTAACAACGTTACTATTGGTCCAATTTTACTTGGTGCAGCAAAACCTGTTCATATTTTGACACCGACAGCAACAACTCGTCGTCTTATCAATATGACTGCTTTAACTGTTGCTGAAATCCAACAACAAGAAAAGTAATTTAGAAACTGCTTTTTACGAAAAGCATCTCTAATGACTTGAGAAAACCTCTATTCTGTAGCATGATTGCTTGAAGAATAGAGGTTTTTTCATGCAAGTGTATTTAGTAGGCGGTGCCGTCCGTGATTTTTTACTTGGGCATCCCTATCAAGAAAAAGATTATGTTGTTGTCGGTGCAACGCCGGAACACATGCTCGCCCAAGGTTTTCAACCTGTAGGCAAAGATTTTCCTGTGTTTCTTCATCCTGAAACGAAAGAAGAATATGCACTTGCACGTACTGAAAGAAAATCTGGTAAAGGCTACCACGGCTTTCAATTTTTTACCGATACCACAGTAAGTTTAGAAGAAGATTTAATCCGCCGTGATTTAACCATCAATGCCATAGCAATGGATCAAGATGGCAAACTATATGACCCATATGGCGGTCAAACAGATTTAGAAAATAAAACTTTGCGTCATGTTTCAGAAGCTTTTGCTGAAGATCCTTTACGTGTTTTACGTGTTGCACGTTTTGCGGCTCGCTATTCTTCATATGGTTTTCAGATTGCGCCAGAGACAATGCAGCTTATGCAAACTATGGCTGAGTCAGGTGAGCTTGATGCCTTAACACCAGAGCGTGTGTGGAAAGAGACTTCTCGCGCACTTTTAGAAGATCATGCGGACGTTTATTTTCAGACATTGCGTGACTGTGGGGCGTTGAAACATCTTTTCCCTGAAATTGACGCATTATTTGGTGTACCACAGCGCCCTGAATATCATCCAGAAGTGGACTGCGGCATACATACCTTAATGTCATTACAGCAAGCTTGTAAATCAAACTATTCACTTGATGTTCGATTTGCTGTTTTAGTACATGATTTGGGTAAAGCATTGACTCCAGCTAACGAACTTCCTCGCCACATCATGCATGAAGAACGTGGAGTAAAACCTGTTACCGAGTTATGTGAACGTTTAAAAGTTCCAACTCAAACTAGACAGTTGGCATTATCAGTGTGTAAAGAACATCTAAAATGTCATCAAATTATGTCGTTAAAACCAGGAACTGTATGGCGTCTATTACAGCGTCTAGATGTATTACGTCGTCCTGAGAGAGTTGAAGCTTTTGTACAAGCATGTGAATGTGATGCTAAAGGAAGATTAGGTTTAGAAGACCGACCTTATCCACAAGCTCAATACATGTTGGATGCGATGCAAATCGTTCGCTCTATTAAAGTTCAGGATTTACCTGAAAACATTAAAGGTGCTGAGATTGGTGAAATGCTCATTCAGTACCGTATTGATGCTTTAACTGAGTTCAAACATCAGCATCAAGCACTATCTCATACTTAATTAACACCAAGAAAAAAGCCTCATTACGAGGCTTTTTTATCTTTACTGTTTAGGCAGCGGTATAAATTGTGATTGAGTATTTTGGTTTTTTCTTTCCCCTACTGTCACCACAAAGTTTTGTTGCTTCCCATCTCGCTCGACCATTACATTAATTTCACTGTTAGGTGCTTGTAATGCAACGTAATTAATCAAATGAGATGCTGAAGTGATTTGTTGATTATTCACCTGAATAATTTTATCACCAATCTTAATACCTGCTGAGGCAGCTGGACCATTTTTCAAGACATCTGCAACCACAACCCCAATTTGCTGTTTTGGTGCCAATACATCTTCTTGTGTAGGTGGCACTAAACTAATCCCTAACCATCCACGAACTACACGGCCATCTTTCAAAATTGAGTTTAGTACTTGTTGACAAACTTTAGCAGGAATTGCAAAACCAATTCCTAAAGAACCACCTGACTGAGAGAAAATAGCAGTATTTCCCCCGATTAAATTCCCAGCCACATCAATTAATGCTCCACCAGAGTTACCTGGGTTAATTGCGGCGTCTGTTTGAATGAAGTCTTCATAGGTATTAATGCCTAAATCAGAGCGTTCAGTCGCAGAAATAATACCTTGAGTTACCGTTTGGCCTACGCCAAATGGGTTACCAATTGCTAAGACCACGTCACCTACTTCATTACCACTCAGTTTAAATGGCAATACCGGTAATTTATCTAAGTCGATTTTAATTACAGCCAAATCGGTATCTGGGTCAGTTCCAACAATCGTTGCTTCTGCACGACGGCCGTCATGTAATGCAACTACAATCTGATCAGCTTGAGCAATCACATGATTATTCGTCAAAATATAACCATCAGCTCGTACAATAACCCCAGAGCCTAAGCTATTTTCATTTTGCTGTTGTTGTTCAGGAACCTGATTTCCAAAAAACTCACGGAAGACCGGATCACTTAATAATGGATGATTTTGTTTAACTTTCTGGGTCGTAAAAATATTAACAACTGCTGGCGCTGCAACTTTTACTGCAGCGCTATAAGATACCACCCCGCCCGCTCGCGAAGTATCAACGAGTGGTTCAACTTTCTCAGCAGGCATTTGCACCCCATCAACTGCAACAGTTGGTTTCGGCTGATGGTATTTTTGCCATGCAATAAAACTGGCAATTACAATAATAAGTAACACCCAAGGTAACCATGTAAAGGTGCGGCGCACGTTCATATCCTCTACGCAAAGAAGTTTTTAATTAAATTAATATATTGAACAAAAAGAGTTTTCAGTTAAGCATTTTAAATTAAATATGTCGATATACATAAAAAAGTCAAAAAAGATTTGTCTAGCTTTAGTTACACAACAAAATATGTTTCTATAGCTTTAGCAATTATTTACTACTCAATTCAGGAAATATCATGGCAAATTTGCATGAAATTATTCAGTGGTGCGACCAAACCTTAAAAGCGGCAGAATTTAAAGATTACGCACCAAATGGCCTGCAAATTGAAGGTTCAACTGAAGTAAAACGTATCGTTTGTGCGGTTACTGCTTCCGAAAATGCGATTGATGCAACAATTGCTCAAAATGCAGATTTATTACTCGTACATCATGGTTATTTTTGGAAGGGTGAACCGTATCCAATTACTGGAATGCGAGGCAACCGCATTAAAAAACTCATTCAAAATAATATTTCATTAGTCGCTTATCATCTACCTTTAGATGCACACCTAACTTTGGGCAACAATGTAGCGATTGCAGAAAAACTAAACTTGAAGAATTTAGAACCACTCGATTTAACCGAGAAACATCCGATTGGTAATATTGGTTATTTAGAGCAAGCAGTTTCTGTAGATGAGTTTAAAGCACAGCTTCAAAACAGTTTTGATTTTAAAGTGATTCATTTACCAGCAGAAAAGCAAAGCATTCAAAAAGTAGGCTTCTGTACAGGCGGCGCTCAAGATTTTATTGCTAAAGCTGCTTTGCAAAATTGTGATGCTTATATTTCAGGTGAAGTCAGTGAACGAACTTTTTATGAAGCAAAAGAATTAGGGGTTCACTATTTCGCCTGTGGTCACCATGCTACTGAGCGTTATGGAGTTCAGCGTTTGGCACAAGCGATCTCAAAACAGTTTTCAATTGAAGCTGAATATTTTGAATTGAATAATCCGATTTAATTAAGTCTTTTTTTCAATCTGTGTTATGCGTATTAATTAGATCTTTATTGTGTATAGTTCTTTAAAACGATGCCCTATTGTTACCAGAATCATTTACAATAGAGCCACTTAATTGTATAACCCAGCAAATGCAAGGAATAGGAACATGACAACCATTACTTTACCTGCACTTCCATATGGCTATGATGATTTAGCGCCACATATTAGTAAAGAAACTTTAGAATACCATCACGATAAACACCACAATACCTATGTTGTTAACTTAAACAACTTAATCAAAGGAACTGACCTTGAAGGTAAAACTTTAGAAGAAATCATTAAAGCGACTGCTGGTGATGCATCTAAAGCTGGTATTTTCAACAATGCTGCTCAAGTTTGGAATCACACTTTCTACTGGAACAGCATGAAGCCAAATGGTGGTGGTAAGCCTACTGGCGCAATCGCTGCTAAAATTGACGAAGCTTTTGGTAGCTACGAAAAGTTTGCAGAAGAATTTACTGCTGCTGCAACAACTCAATTTGGTTCAGGTTGGGCTTGGTTAGTTGCTGATGAAGTAAATGGTAAATTATCTATTACTAAAACTTCTAATGCAGACACTCCACTTGCACATGGTCAAATTGCTGTTTTAACAATTGACGTATGGGAACATGCTTACTACATCGATTTCCGTAACTTACGTCCTAAATACATCGCAACTTTCTTAGAAAGCCTTGTGAACTGGGACTATGCAAATGCAAAACTTGCAGGTCAACCAGCTGGCGTAGAGAAATAATTTTATTTCTTTATAAAAAACCACCCTATTTTGGGTGGTTTTTTTATTTTTAATACAACAAAAGCATATTAATCAAGCAAACGATTCATTTTCTTTAATATTCTTATTGACGCTTTTAGATTTCATCCATAAAATGCGCATCAGATTCTCCAATAGCTCAGTCGGTAGAGCGACGGACTGTTAATCCGCAGGTCCCTGGTTCGAGCCCAGGTTGGAGAGCCATCTACTAATCTCCCATAGCTCAGTCGGTAGAGCGACGGACTGTTAATCCGCAGGTCCCTGGTTCGAGCCCAGGTGGGAGAGCCAAGATTATAAAAGCCCGCATTTATTGCGGGTTTTTTCTTTTCTAATGATTTAATCATTTTTTCATTATTTTGAATAAAATCAATGTTTCGAGTATTTTTAAACCAAACGATTAGATATTCACTCTAATTCTGTTATTAAGGCTTGACCCAGCCCCCTTTCCTGCCTAAAATCCTTTTCCAGATTCTCCCATAGCTCAGTCGGTAGAGCGACGGACTGTTAATCCGCAGGTCCCTGGTTCGAGCCCAGGTGGGAGAGCCAAGATTCTTAAAAACCCACTCATCATGAGTGGGTTTTTATTTGTATGATGCCTTCACATGTTCGAATCGAGTCACTTATTTTTTATTGTTTTAGGTTGCGTAAGCACCTGTATTTTTCTTCTTGTTTGTTTACGCCCTTATTTATTTCCAAAACAAAAATTCTTTGCTCGTCCTGTCATTACAAACTTTGAAACTCAAATGTTTATACGTTTAAAACAAAGTTTTCCAAATTATCATGTATTAGCACAAGTGGCTTTTAGCGCTTTAATTACGAGTAATGATTATAAAATTCGTAGTCAGTTCAATCGTAAAGTTACTGACTTTGTCGTGCTAAACGACAAAATGGAAGTCATGGCCATTATTGAGCTAGATGACCCGACCCATCTTGAAAAAGTAGAAGAAGACCGTATTCGTGATCAAATGCTCACTGAAGCAGGCTACCTTGTAAAGCGTTACACAAATATTCCTACTGTACGCCAATTACAAAAGGATATTCATTAACAAGCTATTTCGATTCAGAATTTGCAGCTTCTTTCTCAGCTATTCTTTTTGCCATCTCTAAACGCTGCTGTTCATATTGTTTTTTATTCTTAGCATCACTTTTTGCAGCCAAGAAAAGTATTCCAATAATCAGAAAAGGAATAAGTAAACCTAATCCCATTAATAACCAAGGAACAGATTTTTTTTCAACAGGTTGCTGGCTCATAAGTTCTTCAAACTCAAATAGTATCGATTTCAGAATGCGTAACAATATAACAAAAAGAGCCACTATAACGTGGCTCTTTTAAAAGCTAATTTCTAATTAAACAAATAAATCTTAGAATTTACCTGTGCAGTGTGGACTTTGGCTGGCATCTTTCTGTGCATCAGTCAGCACAATACCCGTACCCGCTGACATATTAGCTTGAATGAAATCTACAGCATTGGCATTTTGACATACGATTGCTTGTGTATGAGTTGCGTTCGGTACAATTGTTAAGTTATAGCCCTTATCGTAAGCTGCTTGAGGGAAAAACTTCAAAGCATTCGCTTTCATATTCGTGAATAAGCCTTGCGTTACCACAGGCAATACCGCTTGATCTTTTTCGCCCTGAATAATAAATACCGGTGTTTTAATAACTTTCTCAGCAGTAGCATTCGTTGCAGGTTGAGTAGCAGTCAAGAAGCGTTGAACAACTTGATCTGCTTTAAATTTATTTAGATCAATACCGTACTGGGTAATTTGATGTGTAGGGTCAGCCAAGAAAGCTAAGATTCCCGCTTTAAATTTCTCTTGCAGGCCGTTTGCACTATCAGGTGTAGGATAACTTAAACAAGCACCATCATCCCCTGTACGACCATAAGCCAATTCTGCAATGTCAGCCGCTCCCGATGTAAAAATTGCTTTCAAATCATAGTCTGGTTGCTGTGCTTTAATCCCTGCACTAGCAAAAGCGGCATATGCTAACAATTCGGCATATCCTTCTGCAGTTTTATCAATTGTAGGTACAGCAAGCGCCAGTGGATCATTTGGAGACATTTGCCCTGCAGCAATCGCTGCATCAATCTGTCTACGCGCTCTAATTGCCTGATCTAGCTTACTAACTGCAAAATTACTATCTTGATTCATTGCAGGATCAATATAAATTTGAATGATTGTTCCTAAGCTTGATGCAGGTGCTCCAGCTACCGCACCTTTATAACTTACATCCGTATTAGCAAACTCAGCAGTACCCAATGATGCATGGCCACCTTGAGACTGACCAATCGACATCCAATCACCTTTTAACTGAGCACCATAATGCTCTTTTACTGCTTTAACTGCAGCTAACGCTGATTTTGCTTCGCTAGATAAGTTTAAGTACGGATGTACCCCTGGTGTGCCTAAACCCTCATAATCTGGTGCCACAATCACATAACCTGCTGCTAATAAGGACTCAGCAAGGATTTTAAATCGCGGATTAATAGCATTTTTGCTTGGCGCACAACCATCACCCACCCCAACAGTTCCATGTTCCCATACCACTACACGATAACCATCTCTCGGTTGTGTTGCTTTTGGAAACAATACCATTGCTGTAGCAGTTGCTGTTTTTCCTTGAACATTTGCCATGTTATAAGTCATTACTTTGATCGTTGAAGCATTATCAACTTTATCAATCGCGTAATTACTTTCTGAGACATAAGCTTTATTTGTGTCTATCCCTGTATAGTCATCATCATCGTCATTACACGCTGTAAGAAATAGTGCTGAAATTGATAATGTTATAGCTAAAGCAATTTTTGACCGTTTCATAGAATATCCTTTTTATGTGTTATTTATTCCGCATATTTTTATGCACAAATATTAAGACATAAAAAAAGTGCTCTGCATAGAACACTTTTCAACCTCACGGTCATTTTTACTATATGAAATTTAAAAATATTCCTAGAAAAATGATTAATCCAACCCAGCGATTGTGACGAAATGCCCAAAAACATACTTGAGGGTTGCGGTCTTTGGTTTTAATTGTTTGATATACAAAATCAAAGGCCACTACAACTAAAGCAATAATTGTCCAGGGGAATAAGATATTTTCTAAATATAATGCAGTACCAATCAAAACAAGACTAGTTGCTTGTAAAAGAGCAATAATCTGGATGTCATATCGACCAAAAAGAATAGCTGTAGATTTCACACCAATCTTTAAATCATATTCACGATCTGTAATTGCATATTGAGTGTCAAAAGCCACTGTCCATGCCAAATTACCAAAATAAATTAGCCAACACGTTATATCTAAAGGCTTACCCATTGCAGTAAATGACATTGGAATCCCCCAAGAAAATGCCATACCTAACACTACTTGCGGTAAATGGGTATAACGTTTCATAAAAGGATATATAAATGCTAACGCTAGGCCCCCTAATGCACAGTAGAACGTCGCGATAGGTAAAAAGAACAATGTACAAGCACTGGCAAATACTAATGCTAAAAATACATACACCGCTTCTCTTGGACTAATTACCCCTGTTGCCAAAGGGCGTGTTTTTGTACGCTCTACATGTCCATCTACTTTACGATCAGCAAAATCATTAATTGCACAGCCAGCGGCACGCATAAAAATTGTACCTAATACCATCGCCAAAAGAATATGTAGAGGTGGCATTCCCTCTGCTGCAATCCAAAGTGCCCACATGGTTGGCCAAAACACCAGTTCTGTTCCAACAGGCTTATCAAATCGACATAGATAATAATAAGCCTCTAAACGCTGACGCCATGTTGTACCTGTTGCAGTCGTCATAGTAATTCCTTGTCGTGCTGCTGATTTAAAAAAGCTTCAAAAGCCGGTAAGAATGTTTCTTGGACGATAAATTTACATCCATGCCAAGTATAGCAACTTTGTCGCGTCCAGCCTTCTGACAAACGAATGACACGACGGTCACAAAGCGGAGTTGTTCTTTGAAATAGGAAAAAGCCAATCGGTTTAGAACCGATGTGCTGAAATATACGCGCTCTTTTTTGTAAGCTTTGAATTGGAAAAATACTTTTTGCTTTCACCCACGGCTCTGCTTCACAACCATATAAATAGGTTTCCCTTACCCATGAAGTATGAGCATGAGGCATATTCATCCATTGACTATCTGCCAAAGTTAAACGCTGAAAGTGCTCTTTAAAGGGCTTCACACTGAACTGGCCACCACCAAGCTCAGTGAGTTGTTGAGTCAGAGAACCAGAAGCATACAACCATGTTTTCAACTCAGGATTTAAAGCCTTTTCCTGTTTAAGTACTGGTTGTCGTTTACGCATAATCTGCTCACATGAAAACTCGCACTTAGTTTACTCCAATTTTTTGATAAAAAACGTAGATAATTCAATCAACATTCCAAGCAATAAAAAAGCCTGCATATGCAGGCTTTTTTACGAAATACGTATTACAAGCTGTAGTACATATCGAATTCAACTGGGTGAGTAGTCGTGTTAAGACGACGTACATCTTCAGTTTTAAGTTCGATGTATGCATCAAGCATTTCTTTAGTGAACACGCCGCCTTTCAGCAAGAACTCGTGATCTGCTTGAAGTGCTTCAAGAGCCATATCTAAGCTATGAGCAACTGTTGGGATTTTTGCTTCTTCTTCTGGAGGAAGATCATACAAGTTCTTATCAGCAGCTTCGCCCGGATGGATCTTGTTTTGGATACCGTCGATACCAGCCATTAACAATGCAGCGAAGCCTAAGTACGGGTTCATCATTGGGTCTGGGAAACGAGCTTCGATACGCTTACCTTTAGGGCTAGAAACGTATGGAATACGGATAGAAGCAGAACGGTTACGCGCTGAGTAAGCAAGCATAATTGGTGCTTCGAAGTGAGGAACCAAACGCTTGTATGAGTTTGTAGATGGGTTTGTGATTGCATTCAATGCACGAGCGTGCTTGATGATACCACCGATGAAGTACAACGCCATTTCTGAAAGGCCTGCATATTCATCACCAGCAAACAAGTTCTTACCATCTTTAGAGATAGACATGTGAACGTGCATACCAGAACCGTTATCACCTACCATTGGTTTAGGCATAAAGGTTGCAGTTTTTGCATATTGATGTGCAACATTCCAAACAGCATATTTGAACTGTTGAACTTCGTCAGCTTTACGTACAAGTGTATTGAAGCTCACACCAATTTCTAACTGGCAAGAAGCAACTTCGTGGTGATGTACTTCTACACGACCTGGACCCATAATGTCTTCGATTTTTGCACACATTTCTGCACGCATATCTTGTGAAGAATCAACTGGAGGAACTGGGAAGTAACCGCCTTTAACACGTGGACGGTGACCAGAGTTACCAGACTCATAGTCTTTACCAGTAGACCAAGCAGCTTCTTCAGCGATTAATGTATGACGAGCGCCAGACATATCGATGTCCCACTTCACTTCGTCAAATACAAAGAATTCTGGTTCTGGACCAAAGAATGCAGTATCACCGATACCTGTAGATTTTAAGTATTCTTCTGCACGGCGAGCAATCGAACGTGGGTCACGCTCATAACCTTGACCTGTTGAAGGTTCAATAACGTCACAAGTCACAACTACAGTTGGTTCAGCAAAGAACGGGTCGATGAAACCAGTTTCTGCATCTGGACGTAAAATCATGTCAGATGCTTCAATGCCTTTCCAACCAGCGATTGAAGAACCATCAAACATTTTACCGTCTTCAAAAGTATCTTCATCAATAGAATCAGCTGGGTAAGTTACGTGCTGTTCTTTACCCTTAGTATCAGTAAAGCGAAAATCGACCCATTTTGCGCCACTTTCTTGTATGAGTTGAAGGACCTTGTTCGCCATGCTCATTTTGCTCCAATGAAATTTTGTTGCACTTGTTAAGTGCGTGTTAGTTGCTGGTATTTATATAGCAATTCTCATACCAACTTTATAAGACTTACCTAAAACATTGAATTGCTTATAACTATCCATGATTTAGGCCCCTTGTCTCGAACCCATTATACTGTTTGCATAGTTAAATGCACCATATTCAGACATTTTCAAATTATGGCATACAAGAATAGCTCGCAATCGCCCTAATTTAGTGCAAAATTGTTGCGCCAATATGAATCATCGCATCAATATCTAGCAGTCATTCATGATCATAATACTTTCTTATATATAATGTTGAGATTCTTATGAGATTACACAAAAATATTTACACCTCTTAAAAAGCTACAGATTTCGCCCTTTTTTACGCTTCTTAAAAGACTCAAGTTTCTTGACTAAGCAAGTTTGAAAAGTTCTTTATTGCTTATCCACAATCTACCAAATACTTTTCATTTTTATGAATTCTTAAAGATCATTTCGCTTCTTAACAGTTCTTTGATTTGTCAAATGAACGCTCCTTTCTATTATTTATTTAATAACAAACTCCACTATTCATGTTCTTTTTCATTCACTTTTTTTATACAAGGTAAATTTGCTTTTATTGTTAAAAATAACTAAAAAATAAAAACATAAATTTTGGTTATAAATAAACAAACTAAAAGTTATGTTTATAAAAAACATAAAATCATTCAAGGATTTGAATAATGAAACATGAACTTGAACAATCTGATAAAGCATTTTTCGGTCATCCAAAACCACTAAAAACTTTATTTTTTACAGAACTTTGGGAAAGATTTTCTTATTATGGAATTCGGCCTTTACTCGTTCTTTATATGGTTGCTATGGTGAATGACGGTGGGCTAGCACTTGATCGACCAACTGCCGCCGCAATTGTTGGGTTATTTGCAGGCTCTATGTATTTAATGACCGTTTTAGGTGGTTGGATTGCCGACAACTGGTTAGGTCAAGCACGATCCGTTTGGTATGGCTCCCTCATTATTGCTTTAGGTCACTTATCAATTGCGCTTACCCCCATCTTTGATCAGTTCTTTTTTTATTTCGGCTTAGTCCTTATTGTTCTTGGGTCAGGTTTATTTAAAACCTGTATTTCAGTGATTGTCGGAACATTATATAAAGCTCAGGATAGTAGACGAGATGCCGGCTTCTCCATTTTTTATATGGGGATTAATATGGGGTCGTTTATTGCCCCGCTTATTACAGGTATATTGGCTCGCGATCATGGCTGGCATCTAGGTTTTGGGATTGGCGGCCTTGGAATGTTGATTGCATTACTCATCTTCCGTGCATTAGCCATTCCTCAACTACAATCATTCAATCAATTGCGTCAGCAAACTGACAATTGGAATAAACCTGTCGTAGAAAATAGAAATGCGCCAAAAATTGCTTTCTCATTTTTACTATCTGTTGCAGTCGTTATTGCTCTTACTTTCTTTGGCGTTATTCATATCAATCCAGTCGCGGTAGCAACTTATTTAACAGTCGGAATCGGCGTTGGAATTATCGCTTATTTTATCTATTTATTATTTTTCCTTGGTTTAGAAAAACATGAAAAATTTAAAATTATTATCTGCTTTATCTTATTAGCAACATCAGCTCTTTTTTGGTCTGCTTTTGAGCAAAAACCAACATCTTTTAACCTATTTGCGCAAGATTACACAGACCGTATTGTTTTCGGATTTGAGATTCCAGCAGTATGGTTTCAATCAATTAATGCTCTGTTTATTATTATTTTTGCCCCAATTGCAGCATGGCTTTGGGCTAAACTTGGTAAGTCAAATAAAGACCCAAGTTATATCAGCAAATTTATTATTGCACTTTTACTGGCAGCAGGCGGTTTCTTGTTGATGTCATTTGCAAGCCGTTTTGCTATTGCAGGTGGATTAGTTTCACCATTTTGGTTAGTCGGAACTTTATTTCTACTTACTATCGGAGAACTTTGTTTAAGCCCGATTGGTTTATCAACTATGACTAAACTTGCACCTGATGTTATACGTGGTCAAATTATGGGTCTATGGTTTACAGGTTCAGCTTTAGGTAATCTTATCGCTGGTCTTATTGGCGGGCACGTATCGGCAGATGGGATTAATCATTTACCTACCCTATTTATGCGATGTGTTTTAGCGTTAGTGATTGGCGCAATCGTGTTATTTTTATTAAAGAAACCTATTAATAGATTAATGAACAAAAGTACCAGTAAAGTTCAACCTGAGTTGGAAACTATATGAGCGTTTTAACTGTTCCAGAAAAACTTGAGAAACTTCGTGAACTCATGCGCAATCAGCATGTTGATGCTTTGATTGTGATGAGTGCAGATCCCCATATGTCAGAATATTTACCAGACTATTGGAAGGCGAGACAATGGCTCAGTGGTTTTAGTGGTTCGGTTGGTACGCTTGTGGTGACCCAAAACTTTGCAGGCCTATGGGCAGATGGCCGCTATTGGGTACAAGCCGAGCAACAACTTGCTGGAACTGACTTTCAATTACAAAAACTGACCAGTGATGAAACTTCTACACATCTCGCATGGATTGAGAAAAATCTACCAACTAGTTCGGTCATTTCAGTAAATGGCCAAACATTATCCATTCAACAATTTAAAGCGCTCGAACATACTGCACGAGTTCATAACTATAAACTCGAGACTCAAAAAGATTTAGTTGGAGAGATTTGGTTAGACCGCCCAGAACTACCCTCTGAAAAAATCCATTTAATGCCTGAAGGGCTAAATGCCCTCTCTCGTAAAGAAAAAATTCAGGCTATTCGTGAGACTTTACATAGCAAGAATATTGCGGGACATTTTATTTCATCTTTAGATGATATTGCATGGGTCTTAAATGCACGTGGACAAGACGTAGAATACAACCCTGTTTTTCTTTCTCATTTTTATATTAATGCAGAGCAAGCTGTTCTGTTTATTGATAGCAGTAAACTGGATTCAACCATTCAACAAGCTTTCGCAGCCGATGGCATTCAAATTCGTAATTATGAAGATACGTCTAAGTTTTTAGCTAATATTTCTGATCCATCTGTGCTTTTAGATCCAGCAAAAGTATCGATTTTTCATGAACAAGCCATCGCAAAAGATATTCAGGTTGTATACGACATCAATCCGAGTACGCTTTTTAAATCGCGTAAACATGAAAGTGAAATTACGCATATCCGTCATGCCATGGTGAAAGATGGAGTCGCGCTTTGCCACTTTTTCCACTGGTTAGAGAAAGCCCTTCATCATGGTGAAAGCATTTCAGAACTCACTATTGATGAGAAAATTACGGCTTTCCGTGCTCAGCAAAAGGGTTTTATAGGCCCAAGTTTTTCAACGATTGCTGGCTTTAATGCTAATGGTGCTTTACCTCACTACCGTGCAACTGAAGAGCACTATTCATTTATTGAAGGCGATGGTCTATTGCTGATTGACTCAGGTGGGCAATATGTAGATGGAACAACGGATATTACTCGTGTTGTTCCTGTAGGCACGCCAACAGGGCAACAAAAACGTGACTATACTCTGGTTTTAAAATGTCATATTGCTTTGGCAAAAACGATTTATCCAGAAGGTTTAGCTGCACCGCTACTCGATTCAATTTGTCGTAATACTTTATGGCAACATGGTTTAGATTATCGACATGGAACAGGCCACGGCGTAGGCTTTGCGCTTAATGTTCATGAAGGGCCGCAAGTTCTTTCTTATTACGCGCCTATTCATGCCTATAGCAAATTGCGTGAAGGAATGATTATTTCTAACGAGCCGGGCTTATACCATGAAGGACAATACGGCATTCGTATTGAAAATCTGGTTGCAAACAAACTTCACTCAGGGTTTGAGAAAACCTACGGTGATTTCTTAGAGTTTGAAACGCTGACCCTTTGCCCGATTCATTTAGATTGTATCGTCGTTGACATGCTAACGAATGAAGAGAAAGACTGGTTAAATACCTATCACCAAATGGTTCAAGAAAGACTGGCCGAACATTTATCTGGCGATGTTTTAGATTGGCTGATCTATAACACACGTAAGATTTAATCTTCTTGTGTGACCAAGGCAGAATAGTTTTTTATCTCTAAGAAAAGCTTATTCTGCCTTAATTTTAGTTATCTCTCTTTCTAAATTAATAAAGTAAAAGATCCTTATTCATTGATAACTCCACAACTATTAGCCATCAAACAATTTTTATTAGGAATTAGTAAACATAAACGTAACTATAAAGAAGTAGTTTTGAAGAGAACTTTGTAAGCGATATGCTATTTTTAAACGCATTGAATATTTCTTTGAATTAAAGGGTTTCCCTATGCAGGTATCCAATTTCGCAGTTACACGTGATGATAATTATACTGTTTCTACAGATCCCTCTAAACTCGACATAGAGATGATTCATTCTTTTTTATACCATTCAAAATGGGCAAAAGGGATTGATTTAGAAACAATGCAAACCGCTATACAACATAGTTTATGCTTTGGATTATATGATCCGAACAACCAACAAATTGGTCTTGCTCGTATCATTACAGACTATGCAACCTTTGCTTATGTAAAAGATGTTTTTGTCATCGATGAGTTTCAAAAGTTAGGTTTAGGGCGATGGCTGATGGAATGCTGCTTAGAACACTTGGAAACTCTTAAACTTCGCAGAATTATGTTACTTACCAGTACAGCTTCGTGGCTCTATCAAAAAATAGGGTTTACTCCACTGAATCAAGAAAATTTTGTGTGGCAACTTTTGCCTAATAACACAGAGACAATTTCAAATTAAATTATCGATTTTCCCTACTCTTTTTTAGTTTAAGAAATACATCAACTTATAATTATTAATATGCTTTTGCTAGCAATAAAGCATGAAGTTATTACAAGCCAAGCAAATTCTGGTACATTAGCCGCTTAGATAGCGGCTTTATTTTTGCCCCAAATTTTAGTGAGATGCTAAAAGCGGGTAATTAAACGGGTAAAAATTTAAACTGTTATTTAAATAAATATCATATATCAAGAGGTTAGACTCAAAATGCTTCTAATGATCGACAATTACGACTCTTTTACCTACAACATCGTCCAATACTTTGGCGAGTTGAATCAGGAAGTAAAAGTAGTTCGCAATGATCAAGTCACATTAGAGGATATTGAACGATGGCAACCTAAATATCTCGTGATTGGTCCTGGCCCTTGCTCTCCAAGTGAAGCTGGTATTTCAATTCCTGCAATTAATCACTTTGCTGGGAAAATACCTTTGCTTGGTGTGTGTTTAGGACATCAAAGTATCGGGCAAGCTTTTGGCGGAAAAATTGTAAGAGCCAAAACAGTGATGCACGGACGTTTATCTGACATGTACCATAGCAATAAAGGTATTTTCAGTAATCTTCCTAGCCCATTCTCGGCAACTCGTTATCATTCGTTGGTGATCGATCAGCAAACACTGCCTGATTGCCTTGAAGTAACGTGCTGGACTAATGAAGCAGATGGTTCAATGGAAGAAATCATGGGTGTTAAACATAAGACATTGCCTGTTGAAGGCGTGCAGTTCCATCCTGAATCAATCTTGAGTCAACATGGCCATCAAATCTTTAAAAACTTTTTAGATATTTACGCATAAGCCAGTCGTAAATAGATTGTTTTAAAAGTAATTTAATAAGAATCCTAAATAAAAAGCCAACTGCGATCAGTTGGCTTTTTTCATGTTTGAATCAATTACAACTTTAACTGTTGCACAATTGATCCATCTTGTTTTGCCACCAAAGATTCGCAGAGTTGAATACGTTCTTTGGTTTGTTTCAATCCTCTTTCAACACCGACCAATTCTTTAGTTCGTGGTGCAAAAAAGTCATTTAACTGTGCCGCTTTTTGTTGGCTACATGCTGCTCCACTGAACATTGCAGGAAAACGCCCAGCCGAAGATTTACCTAAACGATCAAACACGGCGTCATGATTTACCTTAAACCAAGACCATAAGTCACCTTGTTCATCTCCATAATTATTGATGGAGTTAACCACAGTACGAACTTCACCGACTTTAACACGCGGGTTTAAAATTAACTGACGTGCTTGTTGGCGTGTTGCTTCTTGATTTGCTGAACCTAGGGCTGTAAGAATTGCAAGACGTTGTGTCGGTTGAGTCACGCGTTGTAGCTCTCCAGATAAACGATCAAAAGCAGGTTGGCCTTTTTCTTGTACACGTACAGCTAAAATAGTTGGCAATAATTCAGGTGTTACTTGAGCAAAGTTAAGCTGCTTTTGAGCAAAGAGAGCATCTGACTGTTTTAACAGTTGTGTACGAACTTCTGAAACTTGAATATCTAAAGCAAGAAATCTAACCAACTCACTACGCCATAAACTGTCTTCAGCTGGTTCACCTGTTTTGCTGACATAACCCAACTGATTTAATTTAGGTAAATATAAATTAGCTAAGACTTTTCTAAAATGTTCACGTTCAGCTTCTGTTTTCAATACATGACGATAAATCGTACTTAACTGGGAAAACAGCGCTGTACTAATTTGTCGGCTATTTGAATTGGCAAATTTCTTCGCAGCATCTACGACAGCCAATAAATTAATATCACCGTGGTTAAATGCCGCTGAAATCGCGTAGGCGTAAGCCAACTGTTCAGTATTAGAAAGCTTTTCTGTAGCAGCAGTCAGATGAGTAAACTCTTTTTGAGGCAAACTAAATTGGTAATATCCTGCCGCATCTGCATTTGGAATATACCAACTGCCAAGGCTGGCACCTTTGAGTTCAATCTTTGCTTCTGCTTGGTCTACCAGCTCACACTGGACCTTACTGGCTGCATTTGGAACTTCATAACGTACGCATAATGGTACACCCCACAGACTTCTTGCATCACCTTTTGAGCCCACAGGTAAATAACGTGTTTGCTTCACATTTAAAAAGACTTTATTGCCTTCTTGCTGTAATGCGGTGTTAATTAAAGGCACACCAGGTTGATCAAGGAAACTTTTCATCGCTCTGGCAAAACGCTCACCTTGTCCAGACTGCTCTGCTAAAGCGCTAATTAAATCATTGGCTGTCGCATTACCATATTGGTGCTTATTAATATAATTGCGTACCCCTTGTTTGAATTTTTCTTCGCCTAAGTAGCTTTCAAACATATTTAAAACAGCAGCACCTTTTTGGTAAGTAATACCATCAAAAGCCGTTTGAATATCGGCATTGCTTAAAATAGGTTGGCGAATACGGCGCACACTCATTAAGCTGTCACTTTTCATCGCATCTGCGGTATCCGCAATACGTTCTAGGTCAGCATTAAATTCCGAATGTAATTTTTGAGTGATTTTACTTTGCATCCATGTCGCAAAAGATTCATTGAGCCACAGATCATCCCACCATGGCATCGTGACCACATCACCGAACCATTGATGCGCCAGCTCATGTGCATTGACATTAAATGAATTCTGTACAAAAGAGACTGGCGAGTCCTTATCTAGCAACATCAAGTAATCTCTAAAAGTAATTAGCCCTGGGTTTTCCATTGCACCAGCGGCAAAGTCTGGTGCTGCCAGTAAATCTAGCTTGTCAAATGGATAACCAAAGGCAAAATAATCTTCTAAAGTTTTTAAAATGGCTGGCGTTTCAGATAAAGCATGCTGCATTTTTTCAGCTTTTGCATCGGGTGCAATACCACGTAACTGGATCGGCTGCTTACGCCATGAAGTTGCACCAATATCAGGCCCTTTTTGTAATTGCCAAGGTCCGACAGCCAACGCAAGTAAATAAGTGGGTAGTGGTTTAGTTTGTGCAAAACTGAGTGTTTTCCAACCTGACTTATCTGCTTGCTCAGATGTTTGTTGGGTATTGGCAAAACCTGAATATTTGCTTGGAATCGTCAAACGAATATTAAACGGCGTTTTAAAACGTGGCTCATCAAATGACGGAAATGACTGGCGTGCACTAATTGCTTCCATTTGAGTCATCACATAAGGTTTACCTTCAAACTCAATTTTATAAATACCGTCAAGTTGCTGGTCATACGCTGCATTAAAATCTAGAACGAGTTGATACTGTCCTGCGGGCAAGGTTTTGGCAAATTTAATTTTACTTACCCCATCAACCTCGGAGGCTTGCTCATACTTTGCTTTGGTTTTGACGCCCTCTGCCGATGTGATATTCACATCTTTCACCGTCAAAGATTTACCATGAATCCAGATGTGATCTGTGGCTTGAGCCAGTTTTAGATGAATCGTAGTTTTACCGGTATAGCCTTTTTGTGCGGGATCAATCTTAAAATCTAAATCATAAGATTCGGGTACGACCCACTCGGGTAATTTACCAATCGGGATTTGTTCACTGTTATTCGATGCAAAAATCTGTGTCGCCGATAAAGATAATAATGTTGTAAGTAGTAATCTTTTTTTAAATGAAGGCTTGACCAACATAAGGGGTTTTATCCTCTGTAGTTTTAAATAAAAATATGCAGCAAATGCTGTACCACTTCGCTGCATCCACACATCATTCTTAGAATTTATAGTTAAACTCCAACCAACCTTGACGGCCGAATGGTGAATATGATCCTACTGGATAATACGGCCAACCGCCCGTGTCATCTCGTTTCACTTTGTCAAACAGGTTATTAATAATGATTGAAGCAGAAGCTTTTGGAGAGATTTGATAAGTACCACTCCAGTTCACCAAATACGTTGGGCTTAGGTAAGCAGTTTGGTCGCCGTTTGGAATTTTGCCATAACGATTAACTAATACTGTTGATGCCCAATCTCCGAAACTCCAGCTGAGACTGGTATTAAAACGGTCACGCCAATCAGGAATGGTTAAATCTTTTAGGTAGTCATCTTTCTCGCCATCTTTTGATTGTTGATATTCATGTTCTAGTACACGGCTATAATTTACCGTCCAGAGAAAGTTACCAAAGCTGTCTGTTTTCCAGCGCCATCTGCTAGTGAAATCAATCCCGCGGGTATGGTCTGATGCAGCATTAATCGGAACAATATTAATATTCTTAATCACATTTGGATCGACAACTGCATTTGCAGGGTTACGCTCTACACGTGCCAATGCATCAATACAAGCCGCAGAGTTAATATCTTGGTTGCCTAAACGACAATCTGCTTCTAAACGTAGAATTTTGTCCTCACTTAAGTTGGTCACAAGATTATCAATTTTGATATCCCAGTAATCGACGCTGATATCAAACTTATTGGTTGGCGACCAAACAAAACCTGCACCATAAGATTTACCCTCTTCAGGTTTAAGCTCTTTGTTTCCGGTTAAAGTGTAGTTCGCGCCAGGTGCGTAATCTTTAAAGGTACATTTATCTAAAGATTGTCCCGTTTGGCTACAACGTAAATAATCGGTGGTCTTTTCGAAATAACCTTTTTGTTTATTTAAAAACAGATAGTTCATATCTGGTGCACGAAAACTAGTTGCGTAGTTACCGCGCACCAATAAAGTCGGATGTGGCCTAAATTCAAGGCCTGAACCGAAAGTTAGCTTATCAATACTGTTATCTGACAAAGCATAACGGTCATAACGTCCGGACAAGGTTAAATTTAATGGTTTTGCTAAGGGTAAGAATAATTCAGCACCGAGTGCTTGGCGCGTACGTGTACCTCCATATTCGCCACTAGTACTTAAATTATAATATTCACCATTTTCGATCGCCTCATCTGGCTTAATCGAGAAGCCTTGACGTCCGATTTCAGCCACAGCCGCAAGTTTGGCCATTCCTGCAGGTAACTTAAATACGTCACCATTCGCGCTTAAGGTCAAACTTTGTGCCCATGACTTATCTTTTTCTTTTGTTGTACCAGAAATACTTTCAAATTCGCTTGCTGTTAGTGGTCGACTTAAACGATCTAAACGAGGTGAATAAATAGGAATACCATCTGCATCTGTGCCAAGTTGCTGACCTAAGAAATATTCATCAACACTCGAACGTAATAAGCCTTGGCGGCGTAGCTGACTGGTATAAATGGAACCATTATAGGCTGCTTCATAACTCCAGCTCGTCTCTCCAATATCGCCTCGAATTCCGAAGTTTAAGTTCGAAGAAAGTTCTTTCCACTTTTTATTTACGCGCTCTACCCCACCTAATTCTTCAGGTGCAAAACGACGATTCCAAATTTCATAATTTCCCGAATCTTGATTGAGGAAATAACCACTTGATCCACCTAAAGATGTCCATGTCGGACCACGCGTATTGTTTTCAATTTGATTGGCGCCAATTAAAAAATCGGCAAACAATTGAGTTTTATCATTTAACTCATAGTCTAAACCGAGATAACCATTTTGACTGCGGTTTTGGGTTTGGACCGTCCAATAGGTTGGTCGTGCCAAACCACTAGCACAATTGTCTGCACCAGCTTGTCCTATATTACTGACTGAACCCTTAAATAAACCATCAAAGGCCTGACACCCTCCAATTGAAAGGTATTTACCAGTATCGGCATTTTTCCGGCCGACGACAGTATCGGGTTTCTCCCCCAAACGAGTTCGACTCGACATAAAATCTCGATCGGCTGCCCAAATCGGTTCACGGCCACTGAGTTCAACCCCATAAACAAGGCTGAGCTTGTCTAAAGTTTTACTACCACTCAGTTGTAAACGTAAGTTTTCACCACCTTCTTTTGTTCCGCCTGCCTTAATATTAAATTGAGTACCGTCTGTTTTCTTTTTCAGAATAATATTCACGACACCTGCGATTGCATCTGAACCATAAATTGCAGAGGCACCACCGTTTAATATTTCAATACGGTCAATAATAGCGGTTGGAATATTGGCTAAATTTACGAAATTGACAGAACCGTCGTACGGTACAGGATAGTCTGCAACCCGATGCCCATTAATCAAAGTCAAAGTATGATTCGGTCCTAAGCCCCGTAAACTAATAGCATTAGCCGCAGGCGTAAAAGTATTTCCATAATCGGCGCCTTGTACAAAACCCGTGTTCTGCGTCAGGTTATTAAGCGCATCAAATGCATTACTAAACCCTTGTTTTTCAATATCGGCTGCGGTAATTACGGTCACACTCGTCGGGCCATCTTTTTGTGCTTTTGAAATCCGAGACCCTGTCACAGCAACACGGACTACTTTATCTGTTTTAGCTTGCTTTTGTGGTTGCTCTACAGCTTCTTGCGCATAGCTTTCCAGTGGATGAAACAGTGCAACAAATACAAAAATAAATGAGCGCTTATTTTTTAAAGCTCCTACATATTTCAAGTTATTTAAATACATATTTATTAGTAGACAAAATAAAGATCGCCCTACTATATCCACTTTTATTTGGTTGATTTATACGCATTTTTCCTAGATATATTTATGTTTAAGATATACCAAATGGTTAATTATTTATCATAAAAACTCACAATAAACTAAAACCTTTTTCAATGAATAAATTCTGTTTATTAATCAAACTAAAGTAATAAACCAGCAAATTTTTTAAAACTCGTATCGAACAACAAAAATCTTTGGTTATTTTCTGCTAACATAGCTCCCCGTAGCTAGTGAAACATGGAACGCAACAAGCTGAACATCCCACTCTTGATCAACTTCACCTAAAAATTTTAATCATTAATGCTGTAAATCATGACTATGAATATCCAACAGGCGCTCAACCACATTACCAAGAACATTCATTTGACTCAGCCTCAAATGGAAGAAATTATGCGCAGCATCATGCAAGGTGAGGCAACCGAAGCACAAATTGGTGCTTTAATGATGGGCCTACGCATGAAAGGTGAAAGCATTGACGAAATGACAGCTGCTGCACGTGTCATGCGCGAATTTGCGATCAAGATCGATGTTAGCGATATCAAACATTTAGTTGATATTGTGGGTACTGGTGGTGATGGTCAAAATTTATTTAACGTCTCTACAGCGTCAAGTTTTGTCATTGCAGCAGCAGGCGCAACCATTGCAAAACATGGTAACCGTGGCGTTTCAAGTAAATCGGGTTCATCAGACCTACTTGAACAAGCAGGTATTCATCTTGATTTAGATATGCAACAAACCGAGCGCTGTATCCGTGAAATGGGTGTAGGTTTCTTGTTTGCACCAAACCATCATAAAGCCATGAAATACGCTGCTGGCCCACGTCGTGAACTTGGTATTCGAAGTATTTTTAATTTACTTGGCCCACTGACCAATCCGGCTGGTGTAAAACGCTTTGTAATTGGTGTGTTCTCAGATGAACTTTGTCGCCCAATTGCCGAAGTGATGAAACAACTTGGTGCCGAACATGTCATGGTGGTTCATTCAAAAGATGGTCTTGATGAAATCAGCCTTGCCGCTCCTACTGCTATTGCTGAGCTTAAAGACGGTGAAATTACGGAATGGACCCTTAATCCTGAAGATGTGGGAATTGAGTCGCAAACTTTAAGTGGTTTGGTTGTCGCTGATGCAACAGCAAGTCTAAAGTTAATTAAAGATGCTTTAAGCAAAAATAAATCTGATATTGGTGAAAAAGCAGCAAACATGATTGCGCTTAATGCAGGCGCAGGCATCTATGTGGCGGGCATTACCAAAACTTATGCTCAGGCTGTTACATTCGCTCAAGATATTATCTATGGCGGACAGGCATTAGAAAAAATGAGTGTTTTGGCTGAATTTACCAAAACATTAAAGCAATCTCAGGCAGATTAAGGACTTCTCATGATTAATATTCAAAATACCATTTTAGGTAAAATTGTTGACCGTAAACATGAGGAACTTGCTGCGCGTTTAAAACAACGTAATTTGCAAGACGTTGAAGAATTAGCGAAAGCGGCAACACCAGTTCGAGGTTTTGCAAATGCTTTAAAACATAAACGTCCGGGTGTAATTGCTGAAATTAAAAAAGCCTCTCCATCAAAAGGGATTATTCGCGCAGACTTTAATCCTGCCGAAATTGCCCAGCAATATGAACAAGCTGGAGCAGCATGTCTATCGGTACTGACCGATGTTGATTTCTTTCAGGGTGCAGATGAAAATATTGCGATTGCTCGCAATCATTGTGCCCTACCTGCTTTACGTAAAGACTTTCTGATCGATCCATATAATGTAGTTGAAGCACGTGCTTTGCATGCGGACTGTATTTTATTAATTGTTGCTTGTTTGTCTGACCAGCAACTTGAAGAAATGTCTAAAACTGCGTTTGAGCATCAACTTGATGTATTGGTTGAAGTTCATGACGAAGAAGAAATGGAACGCGCTTTAAAGCTTTCTGAGCAATGTTTATTAGGCGTGAATAACCGTAATTTAAAAACGTTTGATGTAGATTTAAATACATCCATTCGATTGAAAAAATTACTTCCGACCTCACGTTTATTAATTACTGAAAGCGGTATTGCGACACCAGATGATGTACATATGATGCAAGAGCATGATATTCACAGCTTCTTGGTGGGCGAAAGTTTTATGAAACAACCTCGTCCAGATCAAGCTTTTACTGCCCTTTTTGGACAACCTCAAACGGTTTAATGAAGATATATGAGTAATAAAGATTCATCGCTTTCTAAAGAGCAACAGAAGTTATTGAAGCAATTTAAAAAGCAAATCTCCAATCCTCATTCAAGCAAAATCACAAATCAGCCTGAGTCTAAAAAATCTCAGGCTGAGCCTGAAGAATTGGAAGATACACATCTATTTCAACAGGCTGTTGCAGGTGTGAAACGCATCAACAATAGTAATGTTGCCGATGTAAAAACACCTCGTGCCAGAAAAGTCGACGCACAAACTCTAGCGAAACGTGCAGCCGCAGAAGGTGGCCGTGATACCGAGCATGCCGAGTTATCAGATACTCAAGCTGCTTTAAATCCAGTCGCAAGCCAAGCAACGTTAAGCTATCGCATTGCGACTCTGCAACATAAGGTTTTTGAAGACTTAAAAGCAGGCAAGATGCGTTGGTTTGAAGCTGTAGATTTACACGGCTGTACGATTGAACAAGCACGTGACGCAGTTTTACAAATTATCCAGATGGCAAAAGATGAAAATCAAAATGTCATCAAAATTGTGCATGGTAAAGGCCCTGAAGCGGTCTTAAAAACCTATGTCAACGGATGGTTACGTCAACACCGCGATGTTTTGGCCTTCGTAAGTGCACCTGAAAATCAAGGTGGTACAGGTGCCGTTCTCGTACTGCTTAAACGTGCAGAAAAAAATCCTAAGTTCGAACAAAAAAAATGATCCTTTGGGATCATTTTTTTACATCAAATACTTGTAATAATTGAGCAACCACTGCAACTGCAATCATTGCAGGTTGTTTCGATGAAATCCCTTCTATCCCGATTGGGCAAACCAAACGTTGTAATGTTTCCTGAGTATAACCACGTACTTGCATACGTTTTTCAAAAATAGCCCTTTTACTTTTTGAACCAATCATTCCTACATAAGCAAATGGTTTTGCCGTAGGTTTTAAAGCTACAAAACACAGTTGCAGATCTAATTGATGGTCATGAGTTAATATTAAAATTGCTCCTGAACGGTCAAAATGCTCGATCTCGGCTTCTAAGGTATCAGTCGTTAAGCATTGCACCTGTTCCAATAAATCGGATGGGAAAATATCATCACGTGGATCAATCCATTTCACCCGAATTCCAATAGGCAATAAACAGCGAACAATTGCTTCTCCCACATGCCCGGCGCCACAAATCAGCACTTGCATGGCATAAGGCTGAATCTGCTGGCTAAATTGCCACTGCTCACTACTGTCAGAATCAAACTCGAAACTTGGTTGTCGTTCCCTATCCATAGTCTGCCAAGTGGATGCATATTGATGTGAGACGGTACGCGATATACGCTTTCCAACTCGCCATGCTTGCAAACTCACGGATAAATCCGATGTGACCGTAGCGGGTGATATTTTTTCAAACAATAACCACATTACTCCGCCACAACACTGCCCCAACCGAGCACTGAGGTTAAAGCGTTCAATACGCCTCACACAAGTTTCCGTTTCTTTTAACATTGCTTTAGCGATATCAATCGCCTGAAACTCTAAATGCCCGCCACCGATCGTATCTGACTGCTGCCATTGCTGTTGTAAATTAAACCGCAATAACATGGTTGCACCAACTTCTCGTGGAGTTGAACCATCAGCACGGACTACTGTGACCAATACCATAGGCAGAGCATCGACTTGCCACGCTACAAAATCAGTCCACCATTGTAAATGTTGCATAATCTTTTACATTTTAGCCTGTGGGCGAGCAGCCAAAGCTTGTCCCCGTCCAATAGCAATTGCACGTAAAATTTCTTCGGCAGTTGCCGGAGCATTGAGTACGAGCGGTGCATTTTCTGGAATAGCCACCTGTACTGCCTGACGAATTGCAGAGAAAACCGATAATGCCAACATAAATGGCGGTTCACCTACAGCTTTGGAGCGGTAGATGGTGTCTGCCTGATTTTGGTTATTAAACAGTTTGACCTTAAAAATATGAGGAATATCCACACTGGTCGGGATTTTGTAAGTTGAAGGTGCATGGGTAAACAAACGGCCTGCGTGTGGCCCCTGCGGCTGCCAATACAACTCTTCTGTCGTGAGCCACCCCATCCCTTGCACAAACCCGCCTTCAATTTGCCCAATATCAATTGCAGGGTTAATTGACCGCCCGACGTCATGCAAAATGTCGGCACGTAATACTTTCATTTCCCCAGTTAAGGTATCTATTGCGACCTCACTGACCGCTGCACCATAGGCATAATAGAAAAATGGACGCCCCAAATGGTTGACCTGATCATAGTGAATTTCTGGCGTTTTATAAAAACCACTGTCCCATAGTTGTACACGTGCCATATATGCCCGCTGAACCAAGTCAGGAAATGTCCATGAATAGCCATCGGCTGTTGAAACCATACTATCTTCAAACTGGACTTGGTCAGCTTCACTTTGACTTATTTCGGCTGCAAGTTTAGCCAGACGCTCACGAATTTTAATACAGGCATTTTGAACAGCTTTACCGTTTAGATCTGCGCCACTCGATGCTGCAGTTGCCGAAGTATTTGGTACACGAGAAGTATCGGTTGCAATTAAACGAATACTATCAATTGGTAAACCCAACTCATGTGCAGCAATCTGACGTACTTTGGTATATAGCCCCTGTCCCATTTCTGTACCACCGTGCGTAATCGCAACAGTGCCATCCATATACACGTAGACCAGTGCACCCGCCTGATTGTAATGCACAGCGTTAAATGAAATACCAAACATTAATGGGGTTAACGCAATACCACGCTTAATGATGTCATTGTTCTGATTAAAGGCATGAATAGTCTGTCTACGCTTCGCGTAATCACTACTTTGCAATAGTTCAGCTACCAATTTTGGCGCAACATTATCACGGACTTCTGCCCCATAGTGCATACGATCACGTCCCCCACCGGGCTGCTCGGCAAAGAAATTGCGCTGACGAATTTCAACCGGATCGCAACCTAAATAACGAGCAATGTCATCAATAATATTTTCAATGACAAACATACCTTGCGGTCCACCAAAACCACGATATGCCGTATTGGAAACAGTATTGGTTTTACAACGTAAGTTACGTAGCTCAACTGCATTTAGATAATAGGCATTGCCAATATGGCAAATCGCCCGTTCATTCACTGGCCCAGAAAGATCAGCCGAAAAACCGCAGTTTGAAGCCAGTTGTACCTTTAAGCCTTGCAGAACACCACTGTCATCAAAAGCCACAGACCACTCATAAGCAAAACCGTGACGTTTGCCTGTAGCACTCATGTCATCATCACGATCTAAGCGTAATTTACACGGACGGCCCGTTTTTTGTGCTGCCAAAGAGGCAATACATGCCCACTGCGCTGACTGTGACTCTTTACCACCAAAACCGCCACCCATACGGCGACTTTCCACGCTGACCTGATGCATATTCATGCCTAATGCATGACAAATCAGTAACTGCATTTCGGTTGGATGTTGTGTCGAGCAATAGACTTTTAAACTCTGATTTTCTTGTGGAATCGCATAGGAAATTTGCCCTTCAAGATAAAAATGCTCTTGCCCACCCAGCTCAATAGTACCTGAAAGTTGATGTGCTGCGTTTTGAAATGCCTGCTCAACTTCACCATGGCTAAATTCAACAGGCGGCAACACCCACGATTCTTTTTTAATCGCATCTTGAATCGTTAAAATTGGGGTTTCGGGCACATACTCAATTTTTGCTAAGCGAACTGCCTGACGGGCTTGCTGATAACTCTCGGCCACAACCACAAACAAAGCTTGTCCATAAAACTCAACCTGTTCCTCGGCAAAAATTGGATCATCTTTAACAATTGGCCCCCAATTATTTTCAACCTCAATATCTTTTGCAGAAAAAACTGCATAGACACCATCAGCCTGACGTACGGCATCCAAATCAAACTTACTGATTTTGCCTTTGGCACAACTTGAAAATCCCACTGCCAAATGCATGGTATTTTCAAGCTCGGGTAAATCATCAATATAAGTTGCCTGCCCCGTTACGTGTAAATGCGCGCTCTCGTGTGGAATCGAGTCGCCTGCTTTAGCTGATTTTTTAGAAATATTTAAGTCAATGGTTTGATTCATATTAGATCTCCACCATAGCAATTAGGTCATTCACACGAGTGAGTGTTTGAGACAGAATTTTTTCTACATAAAAGCGCTGTAAACAGTTTTTCGCGACGTGTAAACGATATGCCGAGCTAGCACGTCCATCATCTAAGGGTTGATAGTCTTGCGACAAGGCCTCTTGTGCCTGAACGATCAATGCTGCTGTAATTTGCTGGCCTTCCAATATGGCTTCTGCATATTTTGCACGTTTGGGAATAGCTGCCATGCCACCAAAAGCAATTTTTACATTGTGAGCGACATCATAATGATCTAACTCGCATGAAATGGCCGCACATACCGCAGAAATATCTTGCTCAAAACGTTTAGCAATTTTATAGCTGGCAAATTTAAAACGCGTCTGCCCTTCACGAAGCGAAACAATAATTGCCTCAACAAACTCACCAAGTTGTAATGCTGTTTTTTGATAATCTATATAAAAGTCTTCCAAAGCAATTTCACGGGTCTGCACACCTGCACGCAAAATCAATCGTGTACCTAGCGTAATTAATGCCGGCATTGAGTCGCCAATAGGCGAACCATTGGCAATGTTTCCACCTAGAGTTCCTGCATTTTTAATCGGCATGGAAGCAAAACGGCGCTGTAATTCTTGAAAGTCAGGATAAACATCTGAAATTTTAATGAGTGCATCACTCAAACTTACATTTGCCCCAATCGTTAAAGCATGATCTGTGACTACAATTTTTTTGAGTTCTTCAACCTGACCGATATAAAGCATATCTCCTAAATTACGGCCTTGCTTTGTGACCCACAAACCAACATCTGTGCTGCCAGCAACAATACGTGCCTGCGGCAACTGTAACCGTAAAGCGGCAAAATCCTGCAAAGTCTTTGGTGCAAAAAATTGTTGAGCATGATCATTCAAATGCAACGCAGGCAATGCTTTGATCTCTTTTAATACTTCAATTACTTTTTGACGTTTTAATAAAATACGTGGATAGTCATATGCTTTTTGTGCTGCATCGAAAATAGGGCGATAGCCTGTACAACGACACAAATTTCCAGAAAGATAATTACTGACTTGATCTTTGCTTGGACAGTGTTGCTCATTTTCATACATTGCCCATAAAGACATGATAAAACCGGGAGTACAAAACCCGCATTGTGAACCATGCATATCGACCATCGCCTGTTGAACCGGATGAAGTGCCCCATCCTTTTTAGGCAATAATGTACAAAGATCTTCTACTGTAAATAAAGCCTTACCATCTAAAGTAGGTAAAAACTGAATGCAAGCATTCACACTGAGTAATTGCAAGCTTTCATTGACCAACTCACCAATCACTACCGTACATGCACCACAATCGCCCTCAGCACAGCCCTCTTTTGTGGCGGTCTGCCTGGTCTTACCAGTTTGGATATACTCTCGCAGAAATTGTAAAACTGTCATTGTGGGTGTTACATTTTCAACTTGCTGCTGGCTACCACGGAAAAAGAAGGTGATTGGACGTTCTGACATGTTTTATCCTTATGCTCTATAACACTGCATCTGTGCAAATATGATGCCATTAGGCGATCATTTAGAACCTATCAACATTAAATACACATTTGACGTTCAAACTCTTGACTATTAACGATAAAAAACATGAAATTTATTCATCTTTTATTAAACACACATAAAACCAGAATAAATATAGTGCGAGGAGTTATGAACATCAGGTCATGTTTCTGATACAATGCCGAGCTTGTCTAATAGAGTAAACTTATACGTCTTATGTCAATGCAGCAATCGTACGCAAATATCCTGACTGCCGTCGGTGAAGATCTTGATCGTCCCGGCCTTAAAGATACGCCTGTGCGTGCGGCTAAAGCTTTTTCATATTTAACTTCTGGCTATAGTAAAACTTTAGAAGAAGTCACCAATAATGCTGTTTTCCCATCAGATAACCATGAAATGGTATTGGTGAAGAATATTGAATTCTATTCGCTTTGCGAACATCATCTCCTCCCATTCTACGGCCGTGTTCATGTAGCCTATTTACCGGAAGGCAAAGTTCTCGGTTTATCTAAATTTGCACGTATTACTGAGATGTTTGCTCGCCGTTTGCAAATTCAGGAAAATCTGACTCAACAAATCGCAGAAGCCGTTGCTGAAGTGACTGGCGCTCGTGGTGTTGCTGTAGTTATCGATTCAGCACATATGTGTATGATGATGCGTGGTGTAGGTAAACAAGAATCTACAACTCGTACAGTTTCATTTGTCGGCGATTTTAAAACCGATAAAGAAGCACGCCGTGAATTTTTAAGCGCAGTACCGGAAAGTTATTAATCTGGTTTTAATGCAAAAATAAGAGCCCGACGACGTTGGGCTTTTTTATATCTAGTTAGAGCACTTAATCTATAAAACATAACAATTAAATTAAGTGATTTTTGTTATAAAAGTACGCATCTTTCTTTTTAAATAATTTATGAGTTCATCATGCGATTTAAAAAAATTTCTTGCTTACTTTTACCGCCTCTTTTTATTTTTAGTACCTCAATTTATGCGGGCAATACACCAAAAGAACAAGAAGTTAAAAAACTGGTAGATCAAAATTTTAAGCCTTTATTAGATAAATATGATGTGCCTGGTATGGCCGTGGGAGTCATTCAAAATAATAAAAAATATGAAATATATTATGGCCTACAATCCGTTCAGGATAAAAAAGCCGTAAATAGCAGTACCTTTTTTGAACTAGGTTCGGTCAGTAAATTATTTACCGCTACAGCTGGTGGATATGCAAAAGCAAAAGGAAAAATCTCTTTTGATGACACACCCGGAAAATATTGGAAAGAACTAAAAAACACACCGATTGACCAAGTTAATCTACTTCAACTTGCGACGTATACAAGTGGCAACCTTGCTTTGCAATTTCCAGATGAAGTTCAAACAGACCAACAAGTTTTAACTTTTTTCAAAGATTGGAAAACTAAAAACGCAATCGGTGAATACAGACAATATTCAAATCCAAGTATTGGCTTATTTGGAAAAATTGTGGCTTTGTCTATGAATAAACCTTTTGACCAAGTCTTAGAAAAAACAATTTTTCCACCTCTCCATTTAAAAAATAGCTATGTAAATGTACCTAAAACTCAAATGCAAAATTATGCATATGGCTATAACCAAGAAAATCAGCCGATCCGAGTTAACCCTGGTCCGCTAGATGCCCCTGCGTACGGCGTTAAATCGACACTACCAGATATGCTGACTTTTATTAATGCCAACCTCAACCCACAGAAATATCCGAAAGATATTCAACGTGCAATTAATGAAACACATCAAGGTTTCTATCAAGTCGGTACGATGTATCAAGCATTGGGTTGGGAAGAATTTTCTTATCCAGCGCCTTTACAAACTTTATTAGACAGTAATTCAGAGCAAATCGTGATGAAGCCTAATAAAGTGACTGCCATTTCCAAAGAACCTTCAGTTAAGATGTTCCACAAAACTGGCTCAACAAATGGCTTTGGAACTTATGTGGTGTTTATTCCAAAAGAAAATATTGGTTTAGTCATGTTAACCAATAAACGTATTCCAAATGAAGAACGCATTAAGGCAGCGTATGCAGTATTAAATACAATAAAGAAATAATCGTCTTATCTAAAAACAAAAAAGAGAAATGAATAAACTCATTTCTCTTTTTTATACATTTATTCTTTAAAAGAACCAAACATATCCTAGACTTGATTTCATCCAGTCTTGATGGTTTTGTTGTTCATAGTCCCAATTCAATCGAACAGCATTATTGCGATTAATCACATATTGCCACTGAGTATTTACTCTCAAATTCCATTGGTTTTGATCTTCCCAATATGGCAATTCAATTTGCACCACAGAGTTGAAACGCTCAAACCATTGATTTATACAACCTAAAGTTGGCCCCATACCTACGCGCCACCCTTTATCTAGATTTGAACCTGTTTGTACATAGGTTTGTACTTGTCCATAGCAAATATGCTTTCGCCCATAGTCTGCAAGACTGTAACCGACCTGAGCATTAAAGCTTGCTACGCCGTGTTGTTTGTCTTCACTAAAGCTTCCATCATGAATGGCTTCTTGACGCCAACCTAAATTAAAACCCCAACTCAGCGGTGTTTTAAATGGTTGAATTGGGTTATAAGAGTTCACTTCTAACAGATCAAGACGTTCTAGTTTTAAATGGTCATCTCGCCACTGTGCATTACCATTTAAAAATAGTAATTGGGTCCCTGCACGATAGCCTCCTTGAGGATCTATTAAGTCATGATAGGCTTGCCGATGACCAAGTTCGATAAACTTATCACCTTGCACCTCACCAGCTTTCACTGAAAGATTACGTGCGTTATGGCCTTGAGTCGGCTCTTTTGTTGGTCTTTTTGGTTCTTGACGTTGCTTATCTAAATCAATCTGACTTCTGAGTGCTAAAAGCTGACGTAACTGCGGCTGAGCAATGCTTTCGTCAACTTTACGACCAATAAACTGTAGATATAAATCATCGTAAGCCATCTCGAGGATTTTAGCCTGATCCTGCTCAGTAAATGATTTTAAAATCTGAGAAGACTGCTGTATAGGCAGCATCGCAATTTGATGAGCCACCTTCGCCAGTGAGGCACCATGCTGATGAGCTTGGGACAATAATTGGGTTTCTAAAGCAGGTCGATATACAGGAGCTTTGGTGAGTCCCTGCTGCTGCATCGATTTAATGGTTTCCATTGGAATAGATGCATAGGTGAATTTCTCTTGCAAGTTAGACTCAGGTTTTACTAAATCCACTAACCCCAACAATCGATAGGCACAGTTATCACTCACAAAGTAATAAGGGAAACTCACATGTTGCATTTCCCAAATATGGCTTACTAAAAACCCAGTTTCTTCAGATGATAGATTTAACTCATATTCCCACAAATCGCGGCTTTCAAAATCACCATACTCTTTTACCTTACGATAATAAGGCATCAATGAATATTCGCCTGGATACTGCCCCGTTAAACCTTTCCATGCATATGACCAGTTGTCGTTGCCTGCCACAGTTGCTGCATAGTTTACGGCGTAAGAGACAAGGTTTAACTGCTGTTGATCTTTTGGGTCCAAACGCAATAACGTATGACCAAACATTGAGCTAGGATTGCCCATAAAATCGGTCGCATAAATTAAGGTCGCTTTATGAGGCTTAATCTGCCCAATCCAATTTTCAAATTCGGTACACTTTACTTGAGGCAATTCACTTTCTTGAATGCCGACTTTTTGCATGAGCCATTGACTACGTGCCGGGAACTTACAGCGAATCGACTGGTTATCTTGAGCAGGCATAAATAATGCTGAGATATCCGCTTTCAGTTCTTCTTTTAAGTTATTTTTTCCATTTTCTGATAGGAAATAGCCAGAATAAGTGACCTCACTTTTCTGATTTTTATTGGCATACATGAGCCTTTGCCATGTAATGTCTTGATCTAGATTTTGTTGTTCTGCAATTGACCAATATTTTTGAATAGATGGATTTATATCTGCTGAATACGCAATATTCACTGCCAAAGAGGCAAAAACTAAAACAACTGACTTCATTAAGCTCATCAATTTTTATCATTAAATATAAGAAAAACCCTGCCATAGGACAGGGTTTTCAGTTTCAAACTTATACGTAGGCTTTTAAAACGTCGTCTTTAGCCATTACAGTTTGTAATGATGCTAAAACTTGAAGCGTATTTTGGTTATTTGCAGAATAGATTTCACCAAAGTTTGCTTTTGAAACTTTAAAGAAACGATCTTTGTCTTGAGGTTTAATTTGCATTAACTCAGCAAGTACGTTCAGGCTTTCACCTTGGCCTACTGCCATATCACGCGCTAAAGCTTCAGCATTTTCATTTGTGAATGTAACCACTTGAGCAGTTACTGTTCCGCCTTGACGGCAGCCTAAAGTACCGAAAGTGATCCCTAATAATTGGTTAGTAAAAATACCGTTTGTTGTTGCAGCAAGAATTTTAGGCGCTACTCCTTTTTTGCCAGCCCATACTTGTGTACCCACACCACAACCTACGTCGTTGTCAGCCATTGCAACACTTGACCCAGCCGCTAATAACGCAGCTAAAGCTATTTTTTTTAACATAGATGTAAATCTCCAAAATCATTATTGATCGTTTCTTATGTGTTGTATTGTTATGTGTAATTTTTATTACACGCTATTAAAGATAGCGAGATGGTTGTGAATTAGCAATTAAAAAATAAACAATATGATAAAAAATGCAAAAGAAAAATTTATCTTAAATTCCAGTTACCTTGATTATCTCGATGACCCAATATTTTAAGTACCAGTACTAAACTTAAGAGTAATAATAAATACCATGACCCCAGTTTACCCCAACCCACCATATGCCAAGCATCTACCTGACTTGGATAGAGCCAGATTTTATAAAAAGTACTAATATTTTCAGCAATCCAGATTAGAAAAGCGAGGGTCAACAATACAGGTAACATCGGGATTTTAAATTTATATTCATTTAGCTGAAAATAAAGTTTGGTCTTCCAAAAAATAAAAATACTGATTGCAAATAA
Organism: Acinetobacter sp. 826659; assembly: GCF_000588515.1. Taxonomy (NCBI): domain Bacteria; kingdom Pseudomonadati; phylum Pseudomonadota; class Gammaproteobacteria; order Moraxellales; family Moraxellaceae; genus Acinetobacter; species Acinetobacter sp. 826659. The sequence continues at coordinate 643,416 of NZ_JFYD01000001.1, forward strand.
AATATAGCGAATATCAGGTACAAAAAATTTACTCATAAAGTTTATATATGAGAAAAATGCGAGTAAAAGCATCGTTCCAAAACTTGGAAGTTTTTCGAAAGAAACCTGAAATAATCGGAGTGATCGCGCAAAAAAACTACCTACAGCCGAATACATAAAGCCTGCAAATAAAGGCACAGTTAAAATTTTAAATATAGCAGGCTGAGGATATTGCCATGATGCGATCGCAGGGTGCGTTAAAAATATTTCCATGACCATCGCCATGACATGAAATAAAGCAATAACTTTGGCTTCTGCCCATGATTCAAGTTTTAAATATAAAAGACAGATCTGAATCAGCACTGCATAGATGAGTAAATAATCATAACGATAAAAACCCATATATTCGTGGCTTCCCATCGGTGCTGTTAAAGCAAAAGCAATTAAAAGTAGAATACCAAACAAGGCTGCCGAAACAGCCTTGCCGATAAAATGAATTGGTAAAGCGAGATGGCGCACAAAAAACTATCCTAGATATTTAGCACTATACTCATGTACTGTATCTACAAAGATTTTTGGTTGCGCAGGGTCTACCCACTGGGTAATACCGTGGCCTAAGTTAGCAACGTAACCTGTTTTTTCACCGTTTGCATAAGCATCGTCTAACATTGCTTTTACAGCTTTTTCAATTGAAGCAGCCGAGCCATATAAAACAGCAGGGTCAAGATTACCTTGTAGCGCTACACGTCCCGACACAATATTACGAGCTGTATTAAGTGGAGTAGTCCAATCTAAACCTAATGCATCTGCACCAGTCGTAATCATTGGCTCTAACCATTGACCGCCACCTTTAGTGAAAACAATAATAGGAATACGGCGACCATCTTTCTCACGTTGCAAACCAGCAATGATTTTATTCATGTAGTTTAAAGAGAATTCGACATATTCACGATGTGCTAATGCCCCACCCCAACTATCAAAGATCTGGATAGCCTGAGCACCTACATCAATTTGAGCATTTAAATAGTCAATAACTGAATCTGCTAAATGATCAAGTAAAGCATGCAAAACTTCTGGTTGCGCGTACATCATCTGCTTGGTAAAACGGAACTCTTTACTTGAACCACCTTCAACCATATACGTTGCTAATGTCCAAGGACTACCAGAAAAACCAATCAGTGGAACTTGGCCACCTAAAGCAGAGCGAATTGTGCTTACTGCATTCATCACATAATCAAGGTCTGACTTTGCATTTAGCTTGGGTAAATTCGCGACATCTTGTTCAGTACGAACAGTTTTTTGAAACTTAGGGCCTTCACCCGTTTCAAAATAAAGCCCTAAGCCTAATGCATCAGGAATTGTTAAAATATCTGAAAATAAAATTGCTGCGTCTAAGTCGTAACGGCGTAAAGGCTGCAAAGTCACTTCACAAGCAAATTCTGTATTTTTACATAGAGATAGAAAATCGCCTGCTTTTGAACGTGTTTCACGATATTCAGGCAAATAACGTCCCGCTTGACGCATCATCCATACCGGTGTGGTATCTACAGGTTCGCGTAACAAAGCTCGTAGGAAACGATCATTTTTCAAAGTCGTCATTACCAATCTCTATATTCTTTATGTGGCAGCATCATATCAAAAACATAGAGATTTTTATAATTTCAATTTCACACAAAAAACTCGTCAATCTACTAAAAAATGCATATTTACACAAAAGTCTACTGCAACCAGCAAGGTTTTCTGCAATACTTGCAACATGTTACATCGGGTCTATTGATATTCTTTTAACCACTAAATTGCCAATCTTGGGCTCATAGAGATGAGTTATTGGTAATTTTATGCAATTTTAGATTAGATCATGCCCCTATTGCTTATATGAAAATTCTTAAGGTTGAATTACATGTTTGTTCGCTCATTACTCGCTATGAGTTTAAGTTGTATTATTGCTAATGTTGCTTTTGCTGCTTCAACAACTGAGCAACCCCTGAACCCTAAAAAGGTATCAGCTCCTGTAGAAGATCCGATTGATCCTTTAGCAGTAGATGCAGCTTCAACTGTAAAAGCTCAAGCTTCGACACAAATTACCGCTCAAGAACAAAGTGACTTAAATCGAGCGTCAACAACATTACAAAATTTGCAAAAAACTGAAGACCAAAATGCTGATTCAGGTATTGCCGCTTCAGCACCAGTAGCCGTAGCTAAAACGACCACAACAACTGCTAAGACTTCAGCTCCAGCAGTTTCTTGGACATTAGATAGCTTAAATTCGGCTGAATGGTATGAAAATATTGGTAAGGGCCAGTTTCCAGTTTATGCTCGTGCTCACGTCATGCTAAATAATGCACATGCATCACCGGGTGCAATTGACGGTATGAGTGGCAAAAACACGTTAAAAGCAATCTCTTCATTCCAGCAAATGAATGGTTTATCACCTACTGGTGAACTAACTAAAGAAACTTGGGATGCATTAGTTGCTAAGCAAACAAAACCTTCATTTATTGAATACACCATTACTGATGCTGATTTAAAAGGCCCATATGCACAATCAATTCCTTCTGATTATGCTTTACAGGCTAAAATGAAAGGTTTGTATTACACTCGTGTTAGCGAAATGTTGGGCGAAAAGTTTCATATCGATGAAGCTTTCTTAAAAACAATCAATCCAACAGCAACATTCAAAAAAGCGGGTGAAAAAATCATTGTTCCAAACGTACGCAATGATTTACCAGAAGACATTCATTTGATTATTGCGCATAAAGGTGCAAAACAATTGTATCTCTTCAATAGCCGTAACCAAATGATTGCGTCATTTCCTGCAACAATTGGCAGTACTGATACGCCTTCTCCGACCGGTACTTACAAGGTAGTTGGTGTGGCTCGTAATCCTTGGTATAGCTACTCACCATCAAACTTTATTCAAGGTAAAAACTTGAAACCTCTTTCTTTACCACCTGGTCCAAATGCACCTGTAGGTAATATCTGGATTGGTTTAAGTAAAAAATCTTTTGGTATTCACGGAACACCAAACCCGTCTTTAATTTCTAAAACAGCTTCTCACGGTTGTATCCGTTTAACGAACTGGGATGCTAATGATTTAGGTAATAAAGTACGTTCTGGCGTAACTGTTAAATTCTTAGAATAATCCTCTTAAATAAAAAGCCTGCTTTACGCAGGCTTTTTTATTAAATTTTTACTATATCTCACTAGAATACTTAGTTATTGTTTTGATTATAAAAATAAAACCAGCCTAGGTTTACTAATTACACAGCAATTTTTGTATTTAGAATATTCAACATGGTTTGCATTTTAGCTTCTGTTTCTAACCATTCAGCTTCAGCATCTGATCCTTCCACAATCCCCGCACCAGCATATAAGCGCATTTTATTTTCACTGAGTAGACCACATCGAATCGTCACTACCCATTCTCCATTACCCTCGGCATCCATCCAGCCTACTAACCCCGTGTAATAATGTCGGTCATAACCTTCATGATCTAAAATAAACTGCTTAGCAACATGAGTTGGTGAACCACAAACCGCTGGTGTTGGATGTAATTCTAATGCAAGGTTTAATGCATTCGGTGCCTGTTGTTTGAGCATACCTTGGAATTCTGATGATAAATGCAGCATTGTTGATGTTTCTAAAATATCTGGAAATTCAGAAACCTTAAGCTCTACACAATGAGTGGCTAAATTTCTAATAATATTTTCAACCACAATTCGATGTTCATGTTGGTCTTTCTCAGAATGATTTAATTCTTGTTGGCTGACGAAATTTTTTTCAGAAATCGGTGATTTGGGCCTAGAACCGGCCAAAGGATTACTGGTTACAATACGACCTTGTTTTGATAAAAGCAGTTCTGGGCTTGCGCCTAGAATATAATTATTATGTTCTACTGGAATCACAAAATTATAAGCATTTGGATTTTGTTTTAATAAAGCAGCCAATAAATTTTCTGGCTCTTGATGATGGTTAAACTCATATTCAACAGCCTGAGAAAGAACAACTTTTTCTACCTTCTTTTTTTCAAAAGCATCTAAAGCTAACTGTACTGTACCTTCAAATTTTTGGCGTTGAATGAGTAATGATTTATTAATTACCTCAATGTTATTACGTTTTTTTAATGAGTTAATCGTAGAAGATGCTTGTGTTATTTTTTTATGATCAGCATAAAAATTTAAGCTACTTTTCTTTGTAATATCAAAAGGTATAGCACCAATTAAAACTGGATTTTGATGGCCTTGCTTTTTAATTTCTTCAAAACATTTTGCAATCTCATCATTAAATAGTGCGGTATTTGCTGCAGGTGTATTTAGCGTTTTAACGAATTCGTTCACTTCGAGATAATAATTTTTCGTAGAGAAACATGAAAATTTCTTTTGACCGATATGATCTAAATTTTGCTCTACTGATATTTGAGTCTGCATCATCTGTATATCACCTCTCACATTGATTTTTTTTCAAGCAAATTCTGTAGTACTTCTTTTTAAATATAGGAGTATAAAAATACTGAAACACACATTAATGCAAATGATTATTATTATCAATAATAAAATTAGTTTTCAATGCAAGAAATTGTAATTATCTCGTTATTTGTAAAAAAAAATTGAACTTTAATCTCTAGATTTATCTCGATTGAACTTTCTTGACTAAGGTAAAAATAAAGAAACTCACCATCTAGTTGTTTTAAATTTATATTTTTAAAATCAATAATTTGCTTATATTTTAAATAAATTGCTTTAATGATACTTTCTTTAGCAGAGAATATTACCAAATATAAATATGCTTGTTTTTTTTGCAGCTTTTCAATTTCTGCTTGTTCATTTTTATTTAGAAAAACATCATAAAATTCATCTTTCTTTTGAAAAAAAATATGATGTTTTTGAGACTCTATATCGATTCCAAATATTTTTTCTTTAGCCGTGGTATTTCTAGCATATGCGATGGCATGACATGATTTTTTTGATCCAACATGGCTAATCCCACCCAGCACTCCTTCGGGCCATAGGGGTTCCCCATGTCTACCTTGATAGACAATAGAATGTTCTAAATTGAGGCTTTGTAATGCATATTTTGCTGCTAAGCGTCCCGTCAAGAATTCTAATTGTCGAATGAAGCGTGAGTTTTTTATCTTCGGTGGAAGAAATATATTCAGCTCTTGATAGATATGATCAAGCTGAGGTATTTCTTTGATTTCACTGAGCTGGACTTTATGTATATCTAGCCCGAAAGCTGTTAGCTTTTCATATTGAATATTTATTTCATCCAGACATGAATTAGCCCCTCTATTTACCTGCTTCTCCCTATTCATAGCCTGCACTTTATTCAATATTCACGGTCAATGTTTCAACGATGGCAGCAATGTTTTTAAGCATCTTTATTCGGGTCTCGGGATTGAGAAAGTAGAAATGGTCCCCTTCAAACTCAATACTTCCTAACCAATTTTCTGTGTGTTGTTGCCATGCATCCATCATTCTTTTGTTAGGAATATCAGGGTCCTGTTTGCCATAAAATGCAACGATCGGAACCTCAGTCTTGTGTATGTTCTCGCTAAGCAATTGATCACTAAGATAGAAGTCGTTACGAATGATTTTGAGAAAGAATGTGAGTGCATCCTGATTATTTAAAATTTCATCAGGAAAATTATTGTATCGTTTTAATTCATCAATAATTTTTTCATCAGTTAACTCATGCTTGTACCGCATATGTTGAATATAGTGATGCTCAGGTCGGCTACTTATAACGATTAATCTCAACTGATCAATCATTGTTTTTTCATTCAAATAATTGAGTACTTTCCAAATCAAGCCACCTCCCACACTATGTCCAAATAAAATAAACGGTGTGTCTGAATAAGCTTGTATTTCATTGGCAATTTGCATAGCCAATAGATCAGGATCATCGATCAGTGGTTCATTTATTTTTATACCATGGCCCGAATATTCAATAGGAATAATACGAATATTGTCAGAGATCTGCTTTTTCCATGGATGATAAATACTTGCGCTACTCCCCGCAGGCGGTAAACAGAACATATTATATTGAGGTTTATTCATTTAAGAATTCTCCAAATATTAAGCATTTTTCTTTTATAAAAAATGCTTAAATCAGGTTTCTGCGCTTTTTTTAAACAGAGGTTGAAGCTAAATTTATAGTTTGAGTCGGTTGCCAAATAGCTGAGTCACGATGTGTCACAAAAATAACCGTAGAAGAAAGGGCACGTATCGTTGTAACGATTTCCTGCTCAGTCTCTTCATCCAAAGCAGAGGTGGCTTCATCAAGTATTAAAATCGGCGCATTTTTGAGTAATGCTCGCGCAATTGCGACCCGCTGACGTTCACCACCCGACAATGCGGTGCCTTGTTTACCAACCGATTGATTAATTCCTTCTGAACTACGGTCAATCATTACGCCTAATGCAGCATCTCTTGCAGCCTTTTCTATTTCATCATCAGTTGCATCAGATTTTCCTAAACGGATATTTTCAGCCAGTGTTCCTGTGAACAAAATAGGTTCTTGTGTGACATAAGCAATATTCGAGACCAAATCTTCATATTTCATTTGATCAAGAGCTATGTCACCTAGGGTAATTTTTCCTCTTTGTGGATCATCAAATCGTGTAAGCAATTCAAGTAAAGTGCTCTTACCACTACCGCTTGGTCCGGTAACCCATACTCTGCTCCCCAATGCGATGTCGAGAGTCATATTTTCAAGTGCTGGCGCATAGCTAACGCCTTGTACCGAAATATGATGGCCAGTAGGAATTTGAGGATGTAATGGCTCAGGCAACTCAGGTGGATGTGTCATCTGATTAAAGTTGCGCAGTGCAGCAAACAAATCATTAATATGCAACCCTGCGGTAGCAAGTTCACCTAACGGCGCTGCTGCACGTCCAATTAAGACGAGTAATGCCAACACCAAAGCAGCATGATTGACTCCAGCGATCACCAGATATGTTGCCATGCCTGCAATGGGTAAAACACTTGCCAAGGTTGCAATAAAACTTGCAAATGCAGCAGCACGATTGATCCGTACTAATGTCTCTTCTTGCTCTTCCCAACGATGTTCCAGCCTTTGAACCGCACGTTCTGGTCCCGCTGCTGTGCGTAATAACTCAACATGATCAACCAATTCCAGCGTTGCTTGTGAAGCAGCTAAATCGGCAGTATTACGCTTTTTATCAATATGCATGAGTGCACGTTGTGCTAGGAATTGGGCAAATAAAGAGAGTAAAAGTAAGCCTAAAGCGACAAATGCTCCCCCGGCTCCAGCAAGCATGCCTATTCCTATTGTTAGAAACAAAGGCATAAAAGGCGTATGTAAAAAGGTTTGCAATTGATGAGCAGGAATACTCATAAACCCAGGAATTCCCTGTCCAGCAATCGTTTTAATCTGAGCACGCTGTTCATTGGTAAACCAAGAGAGCTTAGCACGAGCTAAAGATTTGCCTAACTCAGCAAATAGGTCTCCTGCTAAACGCACACCAGTAAGGAAGCCAGCACGAGTGACCACCACTGTCACTAATATTGCTGCAATTGCACTGATGAGAACCCAGCTTGGTGACCATTGATTGACTATTGCAAATGCCAATACGGTATATGCGATTGCTTCAATTGCTGCAACAATGATCCATCCGATACCAACAATAATTAATTTTTGTTTGGCCGCACGAGGAAGCATCGAAAAAATCTGATCTTTATTTAATTTAGCAGGAGTATTCATAAAGATTTCCCTGAGTCAGTTGGGCCGTTAAGCACTAACCTGCTGTCAGCATGAGCAGCTAAGGCAAGATCATGAGTGACCATGACGATGGTTTTATTCTGGTTTTTAGCTAAGTCACTTAACTCCAATATTATTTTTGTCGCATTGGTCTGGTCGAGTGCACTCGTTGGCTCGTCTAATAAAATAATAGGAGCTGAGGATAAAAAAGCACGCGCTATACCTATGCGCTGTTTTTCACCGCCTGAAAGTAAAGTTGCATCTGCATTTAAATCTACTTTTAATTGGGCCTTGAGTAATGCCTGCTCAAGTTGTTCATCATTTGCATTAATGGCAGATAAGGACAAGTTTTCTCTTACTGTGGCCGGTAATACATCTCCACCTTGTGGAATAAACAAAACCTTTTCATGTCTTAATTTTTCATGTAATTGCAAAATATCTGTTTTTGCTAATTGAACGACACCTTCTTGCAATACAGCGAACCCAGCAAGTGCTCGCAGTAAGGTTGTTTTGCCAACTCCACTTGGCCCTGTAATTGCAGTAATTGAATTTTTTGGAAATGCATAACTTAATCGATCCAATACTTTTTGATTTTCAATTGTAAAGCTCGCATTAACTATTTCGAGTGTTACATCTTGCTCAATCTGTTGTAGATTGCCCGATGAGAGTACTGGCTCTTTTAAGAATGTAGATAGACGAGTAGCTGCAGCTCGCCCAGCAGCGACATAATCAAGACCATGCCCTAAACGTAGTGAAGGTGTCACGATAGCCAAGCTAAAGAAAAGTGTTGCAGCCAAGGTCATACTGTCGTATTGATAAGCCACGAGATAGGCTATGGCAAAGGTTGCAACAGCTTGTAGTAATGCAGTGGCAACAGCAGCGAGTGTTGCGACTTTACTCACCCAAGACACCATATTTTGAGTGAAATTTTGTGCTGATTGAGTATAGGCTGTTAAAGCGCCTGATTGTTGCCCATATATTCGATTATCACGAATGCCACGTGCATAATCATCAGCGGAACCAATAATATCTAACATGACCTGCATACGTGCAGCGCCATCTCGTTTTGATACATGGGGAACAATAATTAAATAATAGAGTGAAGCAATTGCCCCAGGTAATAATACCCAAAGGGCCATCGGGCCAACCAAAGCAATTAATAAAACAATAGAAACTAAAGGGATTACAGCAAAAATCGCAATTTCCGACGGTAAATGCGCCACCATGTGATGTAAAGTTGCGATATCGTCTGAAACCAGTCGTTTTAAGCTTTGGTCACCCTGTTTTGATAGGGTTGTGTTAGGTAACCGAATTAAATGACGAGCAATTTGACGACGTAATCGTGCCGAAAATCCAGCCTCTGCATCATGCACTAACCATGAAGCCAGTGCTGCCAATGCCGCCCCGACTATCCAAAAAACCGCTGAAAAGATCACCCAATAAGAAGATAAATAACCAATCAACTGAATCATGCCCCACAGGGCTGTTAAAATGGCTAAACCAGAAAATACGGCAGCAAGTGTTCCTGCAAATAATTTAGGAAATGCTGGCTTGAGTGCAGGTGCCAAGGAAGAGTCTGTCATCAGATGAGATAACTTTAAATCAGACATGCTTATCTCTCTTTATATTCATAGAAAAAGCGGTACTTAAAATAAAATCTCGCTTCAATTGACCAGCAAGAATTGTCATTTTCGGCTTTAAAAAAGCATGAATAAGAAAATCATATAAAAAGTATTTTTTTAAAAACTTTAATTGCATCAAAAACTTCCTAACCACCCTATCAAAATATTTTTAGATCATTTTCTAGACTGTAAAAATTAATATGGATTTGTCTAAATCATTTTGGTTGATATGACTAAAAACCAACTGTACGTTTAGAGGCACCTTGTAAATCAAAAATAACGTCGTCAATTAAGCTATCAATCTGACGTGTATCTCGGTGATGTGCCGTAGTAATTAAATGAGCCATATTTCCCGAGGTTGCCAGATAATGCTTTTTCCAGATGTGCTCTGAAGGACACGGAAATACCACAGTGATTGAATTTGGATTCCGCCAAGCAGGAATGCCCACTGCTTGAAAGCGATCAACTGCGTACTGGGCCATTTTTAGACAATGTTGAATTCTCTGCCGTCTTTGTAAATTGGTTTGGCTACGTATTGCCGCCCACATCAACAAGACAGTATGGCCATTGCGAGAACCACTAATGGTTTGATCACGTGTAGAGATATAGTCCACATCTACCGATATAAGCTCTACATTTTGGCGCTTGGCCACAACAATGCCACACGGAATTGGTGAGCCAATCATTTTATGGCCAGACACACAAATCGAGTCGATGCCATGAGCAAAGGAAAACGCTTGAGGATAATCAACAAAAGGTAAAATCATGCCACTTAAGGCAGCGTCGGCATGAATATAATAATCTCGGCGTATGATTCCGATTTGCGCTAAGCGCTCTTGAATCATTTCAATATCATCAATTGCGCCAGTCATGGTCGTACCAATATTTGCAAAAATAATGGGGTGACTTTCTTTATTGGTTTTTATTTTATGGATTAAATCATCGTAGTCGATTTCACCATTATTCAATGATTCGATCACACAAGATTTCATCTGCAATAATTTGGCAATTTTTCCCACCGAATAATGCGTATCTTTTGAGTAATATAATGTTGAATCTGGAAATAGCTCACGCGCCAGATAGCAGCCAAACATATTACCTTCTGTGCCACCATTGGTTACATATCCCCAGCTTTCTTCAAAGGGAATTTGAAAAATTTCGGCAAAATACGCCATCACATCTTTTTCAAAATCAAAAGAATTCAATGCGTAATTGCTATAGTCTTTCCAATCACCACAATTATTAATAGAGAATTTGAAAAAACGAAATAAAGCGGAATAATCAAAATCTGCAGATTCAGGATACCCAATATTGAAGTATTGATGTTTTAAACAGTAATTCCAGAATGTCTCTATTTTCTCTTGATCAGCAGGCGATAAAATCATTTTTTGCTCCGTTAATATGACGATTACAAGTCGTCTAAGGAGTCGCTATCAAAGATATAAATTTTATGTATAAATTTAGCGACCAGGATTTGTCGTATGCCTTATGATGGCAACCCTCTACCCTGCAATCCGTTGCCGTGCATCAACCAATGACCACCAATTTGATAAAGTGGGTGTGCGTCCTAATTCTTCAAAACTAATATTGATTCCTTGTGCTTTGAGTTCCGAAGAAAACTGCATAATTCGTAATGAGTCCAATCCATAAAGAATCAGGTTTTCTTCTGGATCTAATTCATCTTCTTCAATCAGTTGCTGGACCTTTTGCTCTAGCCAAGGTCGTGTAATGCCTGTTGCCACCTGCCCCACTACAGATTCGGTATCAATGACTTGACCACAACGTGAAGACACATATTTCAAAGCTAAGCGATGTTCTTCTTCTGAAAAATCGGCAACTGCATCCCCAACCAGAAAGGGTTGTATGTCGCTCATAAAAGCTTCAATTGCCGTAACCATACAACCGATATGGGCATAAACACCGCCAATAATGAGCTGATCACGATTCCAGTTTTGCATTCTTTCAAGCAAATCCGAACGTTTAAACGCGCTATAACGCCATTTCGTTAAGACAATGTCATGTTCAGCAGGAGAAAGTTGATCAATAATTTTTTGCTGATCGATTGTTGAGGCTGGCAAACCCGGTCCCCACATCGCATTCAGTAATGCACGATCTGCCGCTGGCTGTTCATAAGGCTGTGCTGTATAGACAACAGGAACATTGTTCTGATGTGCCCAAGTTCTTAGTTGAACTAAATGATTAACAACCGTCTTAATTAATTCACTTTCAGCATCGTAAAAATTTAAAAAGTAACGCTGCATATCATGAATTAATAAAACTGCTCGAGAAGGATCTAATTGCCATTCTGTTTTATTATTTGGATAACTCTCTCGTTTGGGCATGAGATAAGTAGAAATTTTTGCAATAGCCATATGCTGCTCAATATTTATTAAGATGTTGTAGATGTATTTAAAATGCTGCGAAGTTGCTTTTTGTCCACCTTACCGACTGCGGTTAGTGGCAAACTTTCGATTAATTTGATCTGGTCTGGAAGTTTGTATTGTGCAATACCCAACTCCATGAGATGGCGTCTGAGCACAACAGCTTTAAGTTCAGGATTCCGAGAAACAATAAAAGCACAACTCTTTTCACCGAATTGTTCATCAACAATCGCGACTAAAGCTGCGTGCATAACTTCTGGATGCAAAAGAATAAGTTTTTCTATTTCTTCCGAAGCAATCTTTTCACCACCACGGTTAATCTGGTCTTTAATTCTTCCTACTACACGTAAATTGCCATCCGAAGTACGCTGCACGAGATCGCCCGAATAGTAATAGTTGTCCTCATCAAAGACCTGTGAATTATGTTCAGGGCTTTGGTAATAACCACAAAAGGTATAAGGTCCCCGAGTCGCAAGCATCCCTATTTCACCTTCTGGAACCTCTTTATACTGTTCATCCACAATTTTGATTTCATCATCAGAACTGATAGGACGCCCTTGGGTCGTAAAGATTTGCTCATCGGAGTCATCTAGTCTGGTGTAATTGACTAAGCCTTCGGCCATTCCAAATACTTGTTGTAATTTACAATTGAGGACTTCAGGAACTTGACGGGCTAAAGATTCAGGGAAACTTGCTCCCCCCACTTGAAGCAACTTTAAAGACTGGATTTGATCTTTATATTGAGCGGCTTTTTCTAGCCACATAATGACAGCACTCGGCACTAAAGATGCCATATTGACTTGATGTCTTTGAATAATAGAGAAGCAATTGAGCGGCTCAGGATTTGGTGCCATCACAACACATCCACCTGCATGTAAAACGCCTAATGCACCGGGTGAACTCAACATAAAATTATGCGGAGCTGGCAGAGCGCACAATAACCGGGTATTTGAGTTTAAACCACAAATCTCGGCACTGGCCCGCACACTGTAGTCGTAGTCATTATGCGTTCGTGGAATAAGTTTTGGTGTTCCCGTACTTCCACCTGACAACTGAAAGAAAGCAACTTCATCAGCAGGTGTAGATGAAAAATCGACAAAGGTCTCTGCTGATGTTTCAATCCAGTCTAATAGTCCGAAATCGGTAGCTTGATGATTGAGCATCAAAATAATTTCAGGACTTAAATTTACTTCATGAAGTGAGTCAATAAATTGATTATTGTTAAAGACTTCATGCTGACGCGAACCAATTAAAAGCTTAGGTTGAATCTGTTTAATAAAGGCATTTAGTTCATATTGGCGATGGCTATATAGCGCATTGAGCACAACCACGCCTGCCTTAAGCAAGGCAAAAAAGACAATATAAAACTCCGCAACATTGGGAAGTTGTACTAAAGCAGTATCACCCTTGCCCAAGCCTTTTTCAGCTAGTCGAGAAGCTAAATTTGTTGATAGCTGGTCCAGCTCGATATAACTCAACTGACGCTCACCACAAATAATTGCCGGCGAATGCGGGTGCAATTGAACCCCTACCGTTAAAATGCGCGTCAAAGGTTGGTCAATCCAATAACCTTTATTTCGATAGTGTTGCGCTCTCTCTGGAGACCAGCGAACAAACTCAATCAACTGTTTTTTCATGACATTCTAAATATTCAATTTAATTTAATGGTTATCAAGCTATTGATTCTTCGTAAATTTTCTTACATATCGGCATAAATATTTAATTTGAATACCGACAAAAGAAAATTCTTAAGACGGACAAGCTATATATTCACAGCAAATTGGAAATGATTAACAAATGCAACTGGTAATCATTTTCATTTGTTTGTATGATGCTGAAACAAGATTAATTTGTCAACCGAGTTATCGTTCAATGTGTGAATTAACTTCGATGCAAGCGGCCTGCTGGTTTGGTCGCTCTGGCAACGCAACTTTAGGTGGGGTTGCTGCCCACCTCTATGCAGAATTTGACGGTCAATTTATTGATCTACAAAAATTACATTTAGCACTTCAACGGCTTTATAAAGAACACCCTATTTTGAGATTAAGTTTGAGTGCCGATGGCATCGTAAACATCATGGCTGAGAAGGCTCAACAGATATTAGAAGTCGATGATTTTTCAAAGCTTAGCGATCATCAAATTGAGCAAATGCTCATGCAAAAACGTGAGCAATGGACCCATCAAAAACTTGATTTAAGTCAGGGTCAAACTGCAAGATTTTCTGTAAGTGTTCTTAAAAATAATATTTTTCGTTTTCATGTAGATACGGACATGATTGCTATAGATCCGTCCAGTTTTTTGAACTTGATGGAAGATCTTTCTTTGTTTTATGAAGACCCAGAAATATCATTCTCCCGTCCGCCTAATTTTTTTGACTGGTATCAAAAAATACGGACAGACCCTGAGCTAAAAAAATTAAACCAACGAGACCGCTTATGGTGGAAACAACGTCTGCCTCATATTAGCCCTGCTCCTTCTCTACCTTTCATTCATCAAGAGTTCAAAACAGCAAAAAGTGATCGTTTAAGTACTTGGTTATCGCCAAAAGAACGAAAAGCATTACAACAACTTGCTAGAGAACAACGCATTACTGTGACCAATCTGATATTAGGTCTATTTGCCTATACGCTTGGTCATGCAACCAAAGATCACAGCTTCCGATTAAATATTCCTACTTTTTGGCGCGAACCGGTTTTAAAAAATGTCGAAGGCACTATTGGTGATTTTGCTAATTTAGTCATCCTTGATGTCGATATGAATGAGACGACTACCTTAGCCGCATTCTGCAAACAAATAGCAAATCAAATGCTTGAGTTATTAGAGCATTCACATTATTCGGGTGTTAATGTTCTACGTGACCTGTCCCGTTATCATGGTAGTGCACAGATTGCTCCCGTGGTATTTACAGCGGCACTCGACTTAGAAAATGATAATTTACTTTCCGAACGTGTCCGTCGCGTTTTTGGCTCAATGAATTGGGTCATTTCACAAGGACCACAAGTTGCACTTGATGCACAAGTTGCTCATGTAGATGACGGTATTTTAGTTAATTGGGACATCCGTTTAGACGCTCTACCCAAAGAATGGACCACGAATTTATTTGAATCTTTCATTCATTTACTTAAAAATCTTGCAGCGCACCCTGCACAACTTAATACACAAATTATAAGCCCAGCACAAAATACCTCATCAGATCGTACGTCCCAAAAACCATTAAATGCATTACAACAAGCCTACCTATTAGGCCGAACTCAAGCCCTTGCTTTAGGTGGTGTTGCCATGCAAGAGTTTAGGCAGTATCACGGCAAAATGGATATTGTTTTATTAAGACAACGATTGGCAGAAATGGTACGGCGGCATGACAGCTTACGAACCTATATTGATAAAAATAGGTTAGTACAATATGTAAGCGATCAAGTGAGTGTCAATTTAAAAGAAATAGACCTAACTACAAGGGAACCTGAACGTGCTTCTCACCACATCGAGTCCTATAAAAATAGTTATACGCATGAGTTATTCGATTTAAATCAGTCGCCTTGGAATATCACCGTCTTTTTATTAAAAAATAATCTACTAACGATTTTTGTCCGCTTTGATGCATTAATTTTAGATGGCCGATCTATAGCTTCACTTATGTTAGAGCTATTCGATGGACAACAACATGATATCCAAACGCAAATAGAAGAAAATGAAGTTGAAAATAGCGTATCTATTCATCAGACAGATATGGCTTACTGGGAAAGAAAATTTTCTAAATTATCTAACATTCCTGCGCTTCCGTGGAAAACACCCTTACAGAATCTACCGACTTCTCGTTACCAACGTAACAGTCTAGTTATAGAAAAAGCCAAATTTAAACAGTTGTCTAAAATTGGCGCAAAACATTCACTGTTTAAAAACTCAATCATCATGGCGATTATTTTGGAAGTGCTATCTCATTGGAACACTGAAAAATCTCTATGTGTTGCTGTTCCTACACTTCCCCTCTATGCCGGACCATTTTCCAATAGCTCTACGTTTATTGCTGTTGAGTGGAAAACTTCAGATCAATTTGCTGAACAAGCAAACCGTTTGCAGACGGAAGTTTTAGAGGGTTTACAGCATCTTTCATTTTCAGGCGTTGATCTCGCTCGACTATTATTTGAAAAAGTTGGCACTGCTCCAGTATTACCGATTGTAATTACAAATGGTTTATCATGGCCTGTATTATCTGAATCTCATCCTATTCAGCAACAAGATGGACTGACCCAAACCCCTCAAGTTGCAATTGATATTCGCTTTAGCACAAGAAATGACGGCGCTTTAATTTTCGATATTGATTATGCTCAAGAAGCATTTCCTCCCCATATGATTGAGGATTTCTTGGACGCGCTACAATTGGCAATCAAGCAAATTATTGGTTCAGAAATATTCAGTTTTGATCTCAGTAATTTTTTCAGTGAGCTTCAAAATAAACGACTATATTTTAAAAATAATGAGTCCAATCATTCATCTATACCACTTGAAAATAATGCTAAACAGCAAAATCAACTACTCGATATTTATTTAGAAGTGATAGGCCACACACCAAATAAGGAAGTGGACAGCTCAACTCATTTTACTCATCTCGGGCTGCGTCCACATCATTTAAAGGTCGTCTCAAAACGTATTAATGAAGCATACGCGATTCAGCTCTCACCTGTTCAACTTATTCAATGTCGCAATATTGCTGATGTAGAGAAACTACTAACACCACATTAATTCGTATTTTTAACTTTCATCATTTTGGAAACAGATAAAGTATAAACATGAAAAAAATAGATATTACCGGAATTGGTATTGGGCCATTCAACTTAGGTTTAGCTGCTCTTTTGTCTCATCATCCCGAAATCAAAAGCGTATTTTTAGAACGTAAACCAGAATTTCGATGGCATGAAGGGCTGCTATTGCAAGGCACGACATTACAAGTCCCTTTCTTTGCCGACTTGGTCACTATGGCCAACCCTTGCCATCCCTTAGGCTATATTAATTATTTACATCAACATGATCGTTTACATCAGTTTTATTATTACGACAGTTTTTTAATTCCACGCCGTGAATACGACCATTATTGCCGTTGGGCTTCAAAACAATTACCTGATTGTCGATTTGGAGAAAATGTAAGCCATGTGGAATATGACTCCAAGCTGGATAAATTTATTATAGAAAGTGAATCAGCCTCGGGTGAAAAACAAAAATATATAAGCCAAAATCTGGCGATTGGCATTGGGACTAAACCTCGAATTCCTACATGGCTAGAAACATGCAAGCACCCTTTAGTAAAACATTCTGCGGAGTTTGCAAAAATTCAGGAACAACTTAAACAATGTAAACAAGTCACAGTTATTGGCTCGGGCCAGAGTGCAGCAGAATGTGTACTTGCTTTATTTAATTCACTTACACCAGAACAAGTAAAAGCAGGTGCATCTATTCGTTGGATCACACGTTCTGCCGGCTTTCACCCAATGGAATATTCTAAACTTGGACAAGAGTGTTTTACCCCTGCATATATGCAATATTTCCAAAGCCTGTCTAGAGATAAACGTCGTGATATTGCTGCTAGTCAGGGCCTGATCTATAAAGGAATTAGTTTCTCAACCATTGGTGATATATATGATGTTCTTTATGAGCGTTCAGTGGCTGGTGAGAAATCCGGTTTAAGCCTATACACAAGCTGTGAAGTTGAATCGGTTGAACAACTTGAATCGGGTTCTCTACGTTTAACCTGTTTACACACCCAACTCGATCAACGTTGCGAATTAGAAACTGATGCCCTTGTCACAGCTACAGGCTATGTTCATGATTGGCCTGAATGGTTCCAAAATATGAAGGGTTCTATTTTAGCGGTTGATGATAAAAATGATTGTATTGTTCAAGAAGACTTTACGGCATTACGTTGTGATCAGGGACAAGGTCGAATTTTCATTCAAAATGCCGAGATTTTTCAGCAAGGTGTAGGTTCTCCAGACTTAGGGATCGGGGCAACCCGAAACTCAGTGATTATTAATCAATTACTGGGGCGTAATGCTTACCGAATTCCTAAACAGTCTTCTTTCCAGCACTATGGTTTACCAGAATAAAATATGAATATCATAAAAAACCCGCGATTGCGGGTTTTTTATTCGGTTGAAGATTACAACAAATTAAAAGTCATATGATACAGATAGCATATACGTTCTTGGTGCGCCTAAAGCCAAATTCGTCAATTGTGGCTGTGCCCAATACGCTTTGTTGGTTAAGTTGTAGATATTGGCACGGAAAGTAACTGGGTGGTTCTCAACTTTCGTGCTATAGCGTGCGCCAACATCTAAGAGCGTACGCCCTGGTACGGACAAGGTATTTTCTGCATTAATATATTGCTTGGAAACTGCATTGATATTTCCTGATAAGGTTAAAGTCCCTTGTGCTACTTGAGTATCCCACTCTGCTCCAAGCTTAGCCTGATTTTTTGGCACAGCAACTGCTGTATGACCATCGTTTTTTCCACTCTTAGTCTTGGTAAGTTCAGGATCAAGATAGGTAAAACCACCCATTAAACGCACATGTTCAATCGGTGAACCAAAGAATGACCATTCAATACCACGATTTCGTTGTTCTCCATCCGAAACAAAGGTAGATAAGTTATTCACAAGCTTTGAAGGATCTAAATAACTATTTGGTTTGGTAATTTCAAATGCACTCAATGTATGCGCAAATGTCCCCAAATCAACCTTCAAACCAAGTTCCTGTTGTTTGGTTTTTTGAGGAGGAAATATTGTCCCCGCATTTGATGTATTTGCAGGTGCCTGTTCACCCTTTGTCAAACCTTCAATATAGTTTGCATAAACAGAAATTTTATCATTCGCTTTAATCAGTAACGCGACACCAGGCGTGGTTGCTGATTTAGCATTTTCAGGTAATGTATTAACAGAACTTGTTGCTTTTACATTCTGATGACGAAGTCCTAAAGTCAACTGTACTTTATCTTGAGCAAACGACAATGTATCGGCTAAACCGAAGCTAGAGGTAGAGAGTGTCGAATGCAATAGAAACGGCGGTGTAAATTCCGGTTTAGGCCCCCAATTTGGATTGGGATCATAAATATTCGTAAAAACAGGATCACCAAAACCTGGGATAATTCTATAACCATAATCATCTTGTGCATGATTATAGTAGGTTGCGTTGGCGACCCATTGATGTTTCACAGGCCCCGTCTCAAACTTGCCTTTAAAACCTGCATCTGCTGATTTTTTATCGACTTCAAAAGCAAGTTGTCCAAGTATTGAACTCAGTGTTCCAGTGCTACTCGTAATCGTCCCTGCACTTGCCCCATTATATTTATATTTGGTTGTACTTTGTCCATAAGCCGCATATGCCATCAACTGATCAGAAAAATCATATTCGCCACGAATCATGGCACCTTTATCTTTGGTTTCCACAGAGCCCCAATCCGGACTAAGTAAGGTATCCGCTTTCGGTGGTTTCGGAATTCCAACTGCAGTAGAGACGTTAACACCACGTGTTACACCATCAACATGATCTAAGGCATCGTAAGCATCAACAAAAACACGTGCTTTTTCACCTTGCCAATCTAAACCAAGCGAAAATAAACGACTTTCTTTCGATTGATCATTAACTGCTGCATCACCATCTCTATACATCCCATTGATACGAACGCCGAATTCTTTATTTTCACCAAATCTTCTTCCAACATCGACATGTCCACCAAACTGAGCATCCGACATATATGTCGTAGTCAATCGTGCAAACGGTTCATCAGCCGCATATTTGGTCACTAGATTTACCGTTCCACCCACCGATCCTGCTGGCGGCATCCCATTTAACAAAGCGGAAGGACCTTTCAACACCTCAACGCGGCTAAACATTTCCGGAGAAGTTCGATAAAACGGTGTGATACCAAAAAGTCCGTTCATTGACATATCATTCGTGCTCGAAGCATATCCACGAATATAATAGTTTTCACTCCAACCACCACTTGCACCGTTGGTATATATCGATGGATCAGTTGCTGCAATCACTTCTGTAATATCTTTTGCCTGTTTATCTTCGA
The DNA here is from genome assembly GCF_000588515.1 of Acinetobacter sp. 826659. Classification (NCBI taxonomy): domain Bacteria; kingdom Pseudomonadati; phylum Pseudomonadota; class Gammaproteobacteria; order Moraxellales; family Moraxellaceae; genus Acinetobacter; species Acinetobacter sp. 826659. Next base: position 663,185 of record NZ_JFYD01000001.1, read on the forward strand.
TATATTTATCGGTATAACTAATCGTATTAAATGGCGTATCTAGAAATTTTTTACTACCGAGAAATCCAACATTGCTCGATGTTGCAACTTGTCCACCTGCATAAGTATCGTCTTGTTCAGCTTTTACAGTAATTGCTGGTAAAGCTGCTACATTTGTTTGAGCAGTTTGTTGTTCTAAAGTTTTTGTTGAATTATCAATAACAGCAGCATAGGTATTTGATGCACATAGTACAAATACAGTGCCTAATGCATAGCCTAATCGAAGGGCCATTTGTGCAGATGCAATACCATTTAATACAAAAGAACGGTGATTAATTCTTTGATCATTTCCACTTTTAAAATTACGGTTATCGCTAACGTTGTTCATTGAAAGACCTTTAATGTTGTGATTCATTTTTTATTAACTATCTGCTTAAAATTCATAGCAAAATAGTGAAAATTTATGCTGTAAAACTTGACTAAGTGATGTGCTTAAAAATTTATTGGTAGCCTTTTTTTACATCTTCCATCACTATTTTGAGCGAGGTTGGGCTTGCAGCCGTGGTGTACCACGCATCGGCATCGACAAAAATGACACGACCGTTTTTCCATGCTTTGGTTTGACGCAATAATGGATTTTCAACACTGGCAGCATTAATGTTTGAGCGATGTTCCATCACAGCGGTGCGGTCCACGATATAAAGAATGTCGGGATCCGCTTTTTTGATGAATTCACTCGAAATAGGTTGCCCATGTAGACTTGTATCCATCACACCACTTGCAGGCTTTACTCCAAAAGCATTAAAAATAAAGCCATAGCGTGACTGAATACCAAAATTACTAAATGCCCCATTGTTATGAAGAACGACTAACGCTCTTTCTGGGCGATTGGCCGTTACGGCTTTTACTTGCTTTACCTCTTCCTCGAGTTCAGAAACTTTCTGGCGGGCTAAATCTTCTTTATTAAATATTTTTCCCAAGGTCATCATATGGTCTTTAACCAGACCAATATGATTACTCTCACTATTGTTGAAGTTAATATCGTAATGAATGGTCGGGGCAATTTTTGACAGTTCCTGATACTGATTAACGTGTAATGGCGTCATCAAAATCAGGTCTGGCTTTAATGCATATATCCGTTCCATATTGGGCTGTACAATTGCACCCAAATCCTGAATTTGTGCATCTTTTTTATATTTTTCCAAAAAGTGTGGAACATAATCTTTTGGCATTCCCATAATCGGGACATTCAGTTGATCTAAAAAGTCAGCTTCATTCATATCAAGTACGGCAACGCGTTGCGGTAGATGATCTATCACCGTGGTTCCAAGCGCATGTTTCACCGTAATCGGTTCTGCTAGCTTCTGAGAAGCTTGAGTGGTATCTGCAACTTTTTGATCACATGCTTGTAGAGTGACAGCTGCCGCTATGATTAGGGCTACTCCCCCATACTTTTTCTTCCAGTTCATATGTATTCAAGCTCCAGATGAGTTGAAGTAATTACACATACAGCCACGCTCACTGTATGTAATTTCAAAATCAAGCTCGTACAGATCATTTAATTGCGCCTCTGTAATCACTTGTTCGGTTAAACCACTGAAATGAAGCTTGCCGTTCTTGAGCGCGACAATATGGTCCGAATAATTCGTGGCAAAATTGATGTCATGAATAACTAAAATCACGGTGCGCCCTTGTTCATCACATAAGCGCCTGAGTGCACGCATAATTTGAACGGCATGTTTCATATCAAGGTTATTTAAGGGTTCATCTAACAAAAGTACGTCTGTTTGCTGTGCGATCGTCATCGCCAAAAAGGCCATTTGCCTTTGACCACCACTAATTTCATCTATGTAAGATTTGCGCAGCGGCTCTAAAGAAAGAAACTCAATCGCCTCATCAACCACCTGACGATCTTGCTCGGTTAAAACACCACGGCTATAGGGAAAGCGTCCAAATGAAACCAGCTCTTCTACGGTTAAGCGCAAATTAAAGCCAGGTGCTTGACGTAAAGTCGCGACATGCTTGGCGTAAACAGCGGTTTTAATATCCGCAATATTTTGATGATTAAGAAAAATCTCGCCTTTATCTGGTTCAATTAAACGTGCCATCATCATGAGCAAAGTCGATTTTCCGGCTCCATTTGGACCAATGAGTGACGTCACCTGACCTGTAGGAAATTCAACATTTACGTCAGTCAGTACTGGCTTATTTCCATATGACTTATTGATATTCTTGACATGAATCATGCAACACCTCGGGTACGAACCGTCAGCGCAAGGAAATAAATGCCACATACCAGATTGACCAAAATGCTGACGGTCGTTTTGTAATTAAAAACGTGCTCAACTAAAATTTGAGCAGCAATAAATATGGCAATCGTGATGGCACAACCCATGGGCAACGTTAATTTATGCTTATAACTTCTTGCTAGTGCATAAGTAATGTTGGCAATGAATACGCCCATAAACACTGTCGGGCCAATCAGACTGGTAGATACCGCAACCAAAATAGCGATCAGGGCTAAATAGAAACTGACATAGCGGTGATGATGAATGCCTAATGAAATCGCTTGTTCACGTCCTAAAACCAGAACATCCAAAACAGGAAGTGCTTTCCTACCAAGGAATAGAACAATGACTACAGCTAAGCTGGCATAAAATAAAGTTTCTGGTTGAGAGCGACTAAAAGAAGCATAGCTAAGGCCTTGGAAAACAGAAAATTCACCAGGATTAATTTTGAGTTGAATAAATTGAGTAACCGTCCCGACGACCATCGTAAGGACTAAACCTAAAAGCAACAGGAGAAAGACATCATTTCTGCCATATGGCAATAACCACTTATGGATTACCCACGAATAAAGCAGCATTAAAACGATAGAGATAAAGAAATTGCCGTTTACCCCTAACTGACTTAATCCATGTGTTCCCCAAAAAAACAACAACAAAACTTGCCATAAGAGATAAATCGCTTCATAGCCCATAATTGAGGGAGTCAAAATACGATTACCGACCAGTGTCTGAAAAACAATCGAGGAAAAAGCAACGCAAATACCAGCTATCACAATCGTGGCAAGACGCAGAAGTCGATTAGGAATGACGTAATCAAAATCTAACCCTGAGTTTAAAAATAAAAAACTTATTGCTAGGCAGATGACAATCAGATAAATCGTCCATAGCTTTGTAATACGCATTATCTGAACTCCCTCAAAATGAGGATGAGGAAAATAATTCCCCCCACACCACCTGCGGTAAGTCCAATTGGCACTTCAAATGGGTAAATAATCGAGCGACCAAGAATGTCGCAAACCAGTAATAGAGACGCCCCACCTAAAGCCACAATGGGCAAGGTTTTAGCTAAGTTTTCTCCGTATTTCAGTGCGACTAAATTGGGAACCACGAGCCCGACAAAAGGAATGGCACCAACCGTAATTACTGTGGTTGAAACTGTAATAGCAACCAGTATTAAACCAATCGCGGCTATAGCTGAATAACTAAGTCCTAGGCTAGAAGCCATCTCTTCACCCATACCAATCACGGTAAAGCGGTGTGCAAAAAGATAAGTCAGGACAACAATCGGAAAAATAATGTAAATAACTTCATAGTGGCCTTGGACAATTTTTGAAAAATCTCCTAAAAGCCACCCTTGCATACTTTGTAAAATATTAAAGCGATAGGCATAAAACTCAGCTAAGGCACTCAGTACACTGCCGTACATCAAGCCAATAACCGGTACTAAAACCGTATTTCTAAAACGGATTCGACGGATAATTGCGATATAAATTAAGCTGGCAATAAAACAAAAAATGATCGCAAATATCATTTTACTCAGCGTACTGGTTACCGGAACTAAAGTTAACGACACTAAAATTCCTAGTTTGGCAGCATCTAAACCGCCCGACGTTTCCGGTTCAACAAACTTGTTACGCACAATATGCTGCAAGATGACACCACATACCGCCAACCCGATACCGGTGAGCACAATGGTAATTAAACGAGGGATACGGCTGGCTGTAAGAGTGAGCCAACTCTCATGAGAAAAAGAAAATAAGGTAGACCACTGTATTTGCTCAGCCCCGAGCAATAATGAACAAATACATAAAATGATAAAAATAAAAAATAAGCCGAATTGCATCAGTGGCGTGCCCCACTTGAGCGTAATAAAACCGATGCAAATTGCAAATTGAGTCCCATCAAACCAAAGCGAGGGAAAATTTGTTCAATATTTGATGGGCTTATTAACCTTTCATGATTGAATATTCTCATGAAAATTCCTCAATTTTATCGAGACAACAGAATCAGTTCCTTTTGAATAGGCAAAATCACAGCCCTATTCTGAGGATCGTTTTTTTCATCTTTAAATTATTTTTGCCGAACCAATTTCGAATTAAATAAATATTAATCAATCACTTATTATTTATTTTCTATTTTAAAAATTCGTCATTCTCAATTGGCACCATCTTCTTGCAAATAATAATCTTGATGTAAATGAGAATCAATTATAGTATGTTTAAAGGTAAAATGTAACCCTACTGTTACATCAGTACAGTTCATGTGGACATCAACTCATTAGAAAAAGGTCAATTTTTGCAAACAAGCAAATCTATAACATTATGAATTATATGAAATTTAATCTAATGTAAAAAATTTGCGAAATAAAAATTGATGAAAATAGCCATTTGATAAACCAGGATTCATTTATGTTGGAACAATTTTCCAAATCGCCCTCTCTCCTTTCGGTTACTGATTACGAAGAACATATCTGGATGTTGCAATTACAGCAGCCTGAACAAGTTAATCGACGTTTTAATCTGTGGAAAGTTAATCAAGGTTTAGATATTCAACTGCTGATTAAAGCAATTCAAGACATTATTAAAAATACACCTGACTTAAATGTCCGTTATAAATTTAGTGACGAAGGCGATTTATACAAATATCCATTTGATGACCATTCATCTTGCCTAGAATTAAAAAAGAGCAATACAGAACAAGTATTTGAGCAGGTAGCTACCTTAAAAGCGCAATCATGGAATGCAGAATTTCATCCCCCTTTTTTTACAAGTCTCGTAGAAACTGAACAAGACTATTTTCTTATTTTAGCGCTCCATCCTATTCTTGATGAAAGCTATCAAAAGTCAGATTTCATTCAGGCCATACAAAATCGTTATCAACAATATTCACCCAATAATATGCCATTGGTACTGACTGAAATTGATATCTCACATCATCTAGATACAAGTTTCGCAAAAGCGCCAGAACAACATAACCAAACTTATGTTTCAGAAATTATTTTAGAAGAGTTCCGAAATACGCTCGCTGAACCAGAAATGAGCCAACATGATGACTTTTTTGATTTTGGCGGCCATTCACTCTTAGCAACACGAATTATTGGAAACCTACTCAATAAACATGGAATTGAGATTCAATTTAATGATTTCTTTAAATCCCCATCTGCTGCTGACTTAGCCCAATACGCTTTCGTTAAATCTGCAAAAACTGAAAAATCCACCTTACAAAGTGTCGATAAAGCCCCGCTTACTTTAGCTCAAGATTTCCTGTGGCAAGCTTATTCTGCGTTCGATTTTAGCCCAATTTATAACTTGCCATTTGCCGTAGAATTCCTTGCAGAAATTAATGAAGATATTTTCTTTCAAGCCTTTACAGATATTGTTGAGCGCCATGCGGGTTTACGCACAATTTTTAATACCGACAATGCTCAAACCTATCAACAGGTGGTTCCTACATCTGAACTTCAACAATTCAAATGGTTTTGGAACAGTGCCGAAAGTAAAGATGCAACGCTTGCCGGTGAAGCTTCATATAAATTTGATTTAACTCACGAACTTCCCTTAAGAATTCGTTTAATTCGAAATGCAAAAGGCCGCCAAACTCTATCATTCTTAGTTCACCACATGGTGATTGATGAATGGTCTTTAAATACGATTATGGCTGACCTTACGCATGCTTATCTTGCTCGCTCAAATACTCAAGCACCGAACTGGAAGGCACCCGCTCAATCTATTCTTGATTTTTCTTTACTCCAGCAAAAGCAAGGCATCAACCAAGACCATCTAAATTATTGGACTAACCTGCTAACAGGAGCAACCAAAGGTCTAAGTCTCCCTGTTTCAGAAAATGAATTAAATGCTGAAAAGGAAAAACCTCCTGTCCAATGGCTCGAACTTAAATTTGCACCGGAAATGTATGAAAAGCTCCTCGCATTTTCGAGACAACACGGCTCTTCTATTTTCGCGGTTATCTATACTGCTATCGCCAATGCGTTACAGCAACAAGGTAATTTAAAAGATATTGTGATTGGTACTTCTGCTTCTGGACGAACTGATCCTGAGTTTTTTGATACGGTGGGTTACTTTACGACCATGGTTGCGCATCGCACACAATTTAGCCCATCAGATTCATTCCAATCGTTGCTCCACAATATCAGCACAATGATTAATACCTCGATGGCCTATGCAGATATTCCCATCAACCATATACAAAATGCATTAGGAATGAGCGCCGATGAAGGATTGTTATTTGATGTGTTTATTCATATCCATTCAAATAACGCTTTAAACGGCGCGCTCAAAACACCTCAGGGACAAGACCTTCCTTATCGTCAGATCTTGCCGGAACGTGATGAATCAATGTTCGGGTTACATTTTGAAATTATGGAAAATGTGATTGATGGACAACATCATTTAAGCATGATCATTACGTATCAAGCCCACCGCTTCCCGACTACAACAGTGCAAAGTATCTGTGAAAAAATTAAGGTAACCTTAGCTCAAATCTAGTTGCCCTAAAACCCACCATGTGCTTAAAAGCAAACAACTCAACTCCGCTTTTAAGCACATTTCAATTTTTCTATTTTATTTGCTGCTCTACTTTATTCACCACATCCTGAATTGTTTTGCAGCTAATGAGTGTATAAAAATCAATTTCTGTATTGAGCTTCTGAGAAAGTTTCTGAGCAATACTCATGAGTTGTTTCGGACGAATTCCTATCGCTAATATTTCACTTCTATAAAAAATATCCATTTTTTCAGCTTGGCTGTCAGCTATGCATTCACGGAAAACCGATAAGACTGAATCTCCTACCTCAGCGACTGATAACTGTGTTTTAGAGGAGTTTGTAGACAACATAGAAGATACGTAAATTTTCCCCTGAGCGATTTCTTGCACAGCTTTACGATCAATTTTTCCATTTCGGGTCAGAGGTATGGTTTCGACGGCCAAATATTTCGAAGGAATATGAGAACTTGGCAAATGCACTTTTAAAAAGTTCTTTAATTCGGGGCTATTTAAGCGAGTAGTTTTGTATTTATTTTCTAGAGTATAAACGGCGACTAACTCTTGAGTTTCAGTCGTTGGATGTACACAACTTACCACCACACAGTGATGAATATACGGGTTCTTCGTTAAAGCATTTTCAACCTCGGCCGCAGAGATTCTCACGCCTTTTATTTTTAAATAACCTTCCTCACGTCCAGCAAAAATAATATTTCCATCTTCCCTAAAATATCCTTGATCACTCATGCGAAAAGCAGTTTGAGTTTCATTTCCGCTCACTTGAATATCCACGAAATCTTTATAATAAATTTCCCCATCAAGTAAATAACCATTAGATAAATTCAGGCCGGTCATATACATCGTACCGACCTCGCCCATTTGGCAAGGCTTCAGATTTTCATCCAAAATAAAATAACGGTTATTTTCTAAAGCTTTTCCATACGGAATAATTTCCTGATCCTGCTCATTTATTTTATGCCATATACTCCAAATTGTGGTTTCAGTAGGTCCACCTAATGAAAATAAACGAGCGTTAGGTAATTGTTGTCTTAACTTCGCTATAAGTGAAGGTTTGATATAGTCGCCGCCTTGGGCAATTAAACGCAAAGACTGTAATTGTTCTTTTTGAGCTACACTGAACAACATATCAACAATGGCAGGCACACTGCTCCAAAGCGTAACCTTGTAGCGATCTACTAAATTGGCCCAGACAACGGCATTTTTGCTTTGCTCAAAGGATGGAACCACCAAAGTTGCACCCACTGCCATTGAAGCAAAAACATCAAATACCGACATATCATGATGAAACGGTGTTACCGCCATAATCACATCATCCGCAGTAATTCGCCATTCCGAGATCGTCTGTTGTAGCGTGTTTTCAGTGGCTTGATTATTTAGGACCACACATTTCGGAGTCCCTGTACTTCCCGAAGTATACAAATAATATGCTGGAAGTCGGTTAATTTCGGCATTAAAGCTCGGTTCATACTCAGTTGTAGCCAATAAAATCTCATTAATATTTAGGTTTTGAACACCAGCAATGGATGAGTCACTCACCACAACATCTGCCCGACTATTCGTCAATAAATAGTTCAGTCTCGACGGCGGAGAATCCATATCTACAGGTAACCAAATGATGCCTGTGAGCGCACATGCCAAGGCTGTATAAATATGCTCAGGACTTTTTCTCAGGCAAATTGCAACCACAGACCCTGTCGCCAAATCTTGCTTTTTTAGCGCATACATGACTTTGGCGACCTGAGTCCCTACCTCAGCATAACTAATGCTACGGTCTTCAAAAATAAGTGCTGTTCGATTGGAATTTTGATCAAAAATATTTTCATAAATTCGCTTTAAGAAATTTTCTACGTTGTTATTTTTATCATTCATTTGCCCTAAATTTTGACTCAAATCTTTTAGCATTTATCTTGGTCCTCACCCTATTCTTTATGCAATACCACCTCACCTAATATTCAAAACAAAGTTATAAAAATGTCGTCTTTATCGCTGTTTGTTCAAATAATAGATATCCCAGCACAATAATACAAATGATAATCATTTACAATTAATATTGTGAGAAATATCTATTTCCCTCCTTTAAAAGCACTTTATAAAAAATAATAAATATCAAAACAATAAGATAATTTTTAACCTTAGGCCTAATCATTTAGAGGGCTATATTTATGAACTAAAAACCACAATTAATAATGATTATTATTTACATTTGGAGCCAAGTTGGTTATCGTAATGAATAGAGAGACTACATCTATATCAATTATTACGCTCTATAGTAATCATGAAGCTTGGGTTATATGTATGACAAAAATTGCAGAAAAATCGAAACAAGAATATGGCGACTTACTAAAAGAAAAAGACCATTTACAAGATATGGAACAGCTTGAGATGACTATCGTCTCGATCCATACGCCGTATCCGTCCATTGTAAGAATTCAAGGAAAAATCAACACATTACAGCCTGAGCTTTGGCAAGCTCCCAATTTGGCAATTCGGTTAATTGTGAGCAATCCGCCAGAGGGTCAACCCATCTCACGCGTCTATACGATCCGTTCGTTCAATCCTGTAAACGCTCAAATTGAAATTGATTTTGTTAAACATGAAGATTTAAGCCCAGCAATGGAATGGCTTAATTCGGCTCAAGTGGGTACAAAAATCGGGCTTATTGGCCCCCGCCCTCATTTCATTCCCAATTTCATACATAAAAAACATGTGGTCATGTTTGCCGACGATACGGCTGTACCTGCGTTATATTCAATATTGAATGAATGGGAAAATGGCGTAAGTGCTGATATTTTTATTGAAAGTTTTGAAAAAGATATTGCTAGCCAATTACCCCATCATGACCATGTCAAAATTCATTCGTTCCATAAAGAACATCATACGCCACAAAAAGGTCTTCTTTTAAAAGCAGCATTTGCACTAAAAACTTATGACAATATTACGATTTGGGCGGCTTGCGAACGCAAAGAAGCCAGAGCTTTACGCCAGTTTTTTCTAGAAGACAAACAGTTTAATAAAAATGACGTGCGTATTGCTGGCTATTGGAGAGATGGCGTATCAAGTTCAGAACTAGACATATTACGTGCTCAACATTATCAGAAACATATTCAGCAAGGTAAGACATTGAATGAATATGATGACCTTGATTTAGCGAACTAAGATAAGCAATCATTTGAATAAAGCCTGCCTTGTGCAGGTTTTTTTGAGTCAACATACATCTATAAATATAAAGCTATACGACCATATCAATTATGCAACGACATGTTGCAGTTAACCTATTTTTCTAGCCTCTATAGAACATTACTATATTTCTCAAGAGATAAATAAAAATTTGGGAGATTAGATCATGAATGCTTATCTACATCGTAGTGAAGATCGTGGTCATGTTAAAGCAGGCTGGTTAGAGTCTTATCATAGCTTTTCGTTTGGTAGCTGGTATAACCCTAAATATATGGGGGTAAGTGCACTTCGAGTCATTAATGATGACCGAATCGATGCCCACAACGGTTTCGGTACTCACTCGCATGACAACATGGAAATTTTAACCTGTGTGCTTGATGGTGCAATTTCACACCGTGACACCATGGGAAATGAAGGCCAGATTAAAGCAGGTGAATGGCAACTTATGAGTGCCGGTACAGGTGTTGCTCATAGTGAGATTAATAACACCGATACGCCAGTGCACTTATTACAAATCTGGATTATTCCTGATGTAAAAGAAGCCGAGCCAAATTATCAGCAAATTAGTTTGGACCCACGTAATCAACCTAACGAATGGCATTTGATTGCAGGGCCTGATGCAAATGCACCAATGCATATTCGCCAAGATGCAGAAGTAAAATCTGCGGTACTTGAAAAAGGTCGTGAACTGCCAGTTGAGACTTCAAAACGAGTTAATTACGTTCATGTAATTTCAGGTGAAGTTCGTATTGGTGAGTACGAAGTGAAAGCGGGTGATGCTCTGGTCTTTGAAGATAACGCCGTGATTCATGCAAATGAAGACAGCCAATTTATCTGGTTTGATTTACCTTAAACTGCTTAAAAGCCCTTTTATATGAAAGGGCTTTTTAGTCACTGCTACCGCCCCCATCACATCCGCCTGAGTCGGAAAATGATGAGCAATCATTTGATGAATGAGAACTATGGTGACTGTTATCGTAAATATGGTGGTGTTGTGGATGTGTTGAAACTGAATAATCATGCTCACCCGATGGTGAATAATTTTTTGAATTTCTGAGTAATGCGATTAAGCAAATGATTCCAATACTCGAAAAAATGGCAATAAATATCACAATAAATAACTTCAAATAACGTCCTCCCTCATACAGCTATAGAGATCATTGTTGTTTTTCTCTTTCATTATTTAAAGGAGCCATGCTGAATAAACAAGTTATTTTTTGATAAATACAGCATACAGCCCCCTTTCTTATGACTCGTATTTAGCCGCTAATGGCACAACCCTAAACTTTTCATTTGCATGTAGTTAGTCCTCTTAAAAAACATTCAAACACATTCTCCCGCTCGCTTACCCCACCAGAGCTTAAAAGCTGAATAATTGTGCCCTCCACCATATATACAAATAGCTTGGCATCGGTAAAAGAGACATCGGGTTTAAGCAATCTAAACTGGCTATAAATCTCATTTTTTAGCCATGTTCTATAGCGCACCGCGGTTTGATAAGCGTTAGGATAACTATTTTTAATTTCAAAAACGGCTTTAAATAATAAGTAATACGGCCCTTCTATATCGGTGTGTAAGTCATAAAGCTTTTTGAGTTTATCTATTGCGGAGGTACTTAAGTCATACTCGACCATTGCGACCACTTGTTCTTGGAGCTTTTCTTTTTGCACCACAAGGCAGATTTCAATAAGCCGTTCTTTAGAGTGAAAATAATTATAAAAAGTCGCTTTTGTAATCCCTGATTCTTTCACTATTCTGTCGACCCCAATAATGTGGAACCCACGGTGATGAAACAGATCAATTGCTTTATTTACAACGTATAAGGCACGTGTTGGGAGAATTAAATTTGGCATAGTTTTACCGTTATAAATTCTTGTTGTTTGTAAATGAGATACTTTTTTGGGAGAAAAAAAGGCACAGTAAAGCTTATAAAGACTGTGCTTGGCACATCTCAAGTTTTATGGTGCTAAGTTTTTGGTTGTGACGATTTAAAGCCTGAAAAGCCTAATAGCCCTCAAACTGCTTTAAGATTTATGTGGTGTCGTTATAGCATTTGGCAAAGGCTGCCAAGAAATAATGGATGTGCAAAGCCAACTCCTTTTTATTGGGAGTTCTGCCAAAGCATTAAAATTATGGTGGCAGAACGAGAAAGGGTTAGCAGACTGGTGAAAGATATAACCAGCACACCCGTAGGTGTCCCTCTCCCGTCCTACCGCTACGGGAGGAGACTAGGAGTTTACACATAAGAGTATCCCTCAGATAGGAATAACTCTGATGCGATCTTTCATCACGGTCTGCTAAAACCGACTGGCAATGTGGCCAGCAGGCAAAGGATAAGCTTCACATTTATTGCAGTCAAGCACACAAAATGACATTTGCTTTAATTTAGATCATTAAAAAAGTAAGGCTAAATAATGAGTAAGTTATTGTTTAAGAGGGGTTTATAAAGGTGGAGTTGATCTGTTTAGTTAGTTGGATGCCGAGGAAATGAACGGATAAATTTCTCTAGTCCTTAAAAGTAAAATGAAGATATTTAGTCTTACGAGAATGTATTTACCAAAACTAAATAAAACTAGTGATATATAGGTTAGAATCTATTTTACAAAAGAAATCCGTAAGACTAATTTTTTGAATTAGCTAAATCTAATATAGAGGCTTAATCAAATTTTTTAAAATTTTCATGTGGCGGATCTACATTAAAATGATAATAAGTTACCTCTCGTTTTAAGGCATTTCCAGAAAATGCACGGGTTAGTCTGAGTTTTTCATGATCATAAGTAATATTATCTATTAAACATTGCTCAGCAACTTTTGGATTGAACTCATATAGAGCAGCAAAATTTTTTTTAGTCCAGCTTAATACAACTTTGTGTAAAGCTTTTATATCTCTATAGTCAACTGAATTTTCATTAACTTTAAAACCAAGTAGATAAAGGCAAAATCCCAAAATAGCGGCTCCTTGAAAATTAGGAAATTCGTTCATTCTTAATATTTCGTTATATATAATTCTTCTTAATTTGAATTTAAAAGCTCTACCAATATAAGTATCAAAACTACCATAATTAAAAAATTCGCTCCAAATAGTATTATGGTGAATATTCCAAAGCTCAAAAGAAGAAGAGGAAGATTTTATAAAGGATGCTTTGCAAATTATTTCAAACAACATATTGACTAAATGATCATAAATAGTTCTGTCATAATAAATATTTTCTTTATCTAAACTACGCAATTTAATTTTTTCGTCTGCTCTTTTTTCCTCAAGTAACTTTAAAAACTTTTCTATAAAACCAATCACTACTTTTAGACGCTCATAAGTATCATTTTCTCCCATATTTGGGCTTCCATTTAATGTATATAAGTCCCTAACAGAGTTTTCCAAGTTATTCATAGCACTATAAATTGTATAACAAGGATTTATAAATTTTTTCTCCAATAAGTTTTCTATAGTAATTAATACAACTCTACTATAAGCCTCCCATTGCGGTGCATCCCATTTAGTAAACGGTGCATCAAATATAGTTCCTATACTTTCCACCATATCAAAGTTTGAAAATATAGATTGTGTTATAGGCTTTTCATTTCCAATTAATCCTGAATCATATCCTTCTGTTTCGTGATATATAAATGAATCTTTATTAGTTATTGCTTCACTTACAATATTTCTAGCAAAAACTCTTATATCAACTTTATATTTATGCTGTTTCTCTATTTCTCTAAAAAAAGCAAAAGTAGTAATTGGAGATGACTCAACTACTACCTTACAAAATCTTTTATCTGCAATTAAATTAAGTAAATCATGAGCATATAATTCTACTTTTTCTAATTTAGCCGAATTATCAACTTTTTCAAATCTATAGCTTTCTGGAGCATATTTTATAACTCTTGAGGCCGAGTGAGTCAGTTCATCGGCAATTATCGCTAAATTAGTAGGTACACCTTCAACTAAATATTTATAAACAGTACTGACATAACGTTTTGAATTCAATTTACTAAATAAAGGAGGTCTTATAAAAGCAAACCAAATCCATATTAGAAATGTAGAAAAAAAGGTAATACCTAAAAAGGCCTGCCAAAGCGCTGAGGTTATAAATGTCTGGCTAAGTACAAACCATCCAGATGCACGCCATAGATCTGTAAGAATAGTAGATAAACCAATAAAAACAACGACAGAAAAAGTAATCATTTTTAACGGTAGAGGGGCTACTTGTACTCTAAAGCGATAACGAACATCAGCAATTGTCCAAGCCAAAATCATTAAAGCCAACCCTGCTAAAAATTCAGAGAAACCGAAAAATTTAGGCCCATTTATATCTAATGGTGAAAAGCAAATTTTATAAAAACATTTTTCAATCAATTTCTATAACCTTAATTTAAATAAATTAATTATTTTCTTTAGTTATAAATGATGGGGAAAAATTATTAAAGGATAATCTTCCAATTAGGTATTCCCTATTTACTTAAGTATTTCCTCACTAACTCCCCCATTGTGATAGAAGGAGACACCACACCTAACTTTGATCTAAGGAATAAAGTTTCAGTTGTTGATATTATAGAAATTAAATTATAAAACCCATAAAAAAGCCCTAAACCATTACAGTTTAGGGCTTTTCAGTCATATAAAGCTATTCGAGTTTATATGACTTTAAATCTTGGTAGGCATATCCACTACCGAACAATTTAACAAACCATTGAAACTTAAATATATATTAAAGAAAAATATATTAATGATACAAACCATGATACAAAAATATTCCTATTGCCTTTGCTGTGGCTTAATATCAATACTTGCTTCTCAGTTTAATTTAAGAATCAGTTAAATTTTAGAGGTTACAAAGGTTACTGAGATTACACCCTTATGTGGCAAGGCTTTCAGGGTGTAACCTTTTAAAAAAGAGAAAAGGTTACAGATTTCTGAGGTTACATATGGATACTTCATAAACAATAATTTAATTCAATAGTTAAAAATCACCTTCCCTCACTGAAGATGGGTGCCTATTTAAAGCGATCATTTCAATTTTCATGTAAGGGTAAAGTGGTAAACCTTGTAATAAGTTATGTAGTTCTTCATTGCTTTCGACATCAAAAATACTAATGTTTGCATACTGCCCTGTTATTCTCCATAAATGGCGACATTTACCTTGTCTTTGAATTTCTTGAGAATAAGCACGTTCTCTTGCTTTGATATCTTCAATTTCCTGCTCAGATAAATGGCTAGGTAAAATCACATCTTTTCGTACATAAAATAGCATTAGTTCTTTCCCTTTAAATAACACGTTCAATAATCAATGCAATACCTTGGCCCACACCAATACACATTGAACACAAGGCATAACGACCACCTGTTTGTTCAAGTTGGTTTAAGGCTGTGGTCACTAGGCGTGCACCTGATGCACCAAGTGGATGACCTAAAGCAATGGCACCACCGTTTGGATTTACCTTGTCAGAGTTGTCTGGTAAGCCTAAATCACGGGTCACTGCCAAAGCCTGAGCAGCAAAAGCTTCATTGAGCTCAATTACATCCATCTGCTCTAAAGTCAAGTTGGCTTGTTTAAGTAATTTTTTAATGGCTGGGGCCGGAGCAAAACCCATAATGCGTGGTTCTACACCTACGGCCGTTGAAGCAATGATCTTGGCACGTGGTTTTAAGTTGTAAGCCTGAACTGCATCATCAGAAGCAATCAGTAGAGCTGCCGCACCATCATTAATACCTGAAGCATTACCCGCAGTAACTGTGCCATCTGCTTTCACAACAGGTTTAAGTTTGCTTAAGCCTTCAAGCGTGGTCGATGCACGAGGATGCTCATCGGTATCAATCACCACAGCATCACCCTTACGCTGAGGGATTTCAACTGCCACGATTTCTTTAGAAAAAAAGCCTTTGGCTTGCGCGCTTGCGGTGCGTTGTTGGCTCACCAAGGCAAACTGGTCCTGATCTGCACGATTGACGTTGAACTGTTCAGCGACGTTTTCGGCAGTCTGGGGCATGGTGTCTACACCATACAATTCTTTAAGTTTAGGGTTAATGAAACGCCAGCCCATGGTGGTGTCTTCAATCTTCTGGCTACGGCCAAAGGCACTGTCAGACTTACCCATCACATAAGGTGCACGGCTCATGCTTTCTACACCACCTGCAATTACCAAGTTCGCTTCGCCGGCTTTAATGGCACGGGCAGCAATGGCAATGGCATCGAGTGATGAACCGCATAAACGGTTAATGGTGGTTGCTGGCACTTGATATGGTAACTCAGCAAGTAGTGCTGACATACGGCCGACATTACGGTTATCTTCACCGGCTTGATTGGCACAGCCATAAATCACATCATCGACCTGTTCCCAATCTACACTTGGGTTACGCTGCATGAGTGCTTTAATCGGCACAGCGCCAAGGTCATCGGCACGGACAGGTGCAAGGCCACCGGCGTAACGGCCAAATGGAGTACGGATGGCATCGATGATATAAGCGTTTTTTAATGTCATTTCCCTACTTCCTTACCCTTGAGTCGCATCAATCAAAGTTGCACCTGTTAAAGCCTGTAACTCATCAAAGCTAAGACCTTCCACTTTCTCAATCACCTTTAAACCGTCTTTGGTCACATCAATCACACACAGGTCAGTGTAAATACGGTCAACACAGTGTTTACCCGTTACCGGATAAGTGAGCTCAGCGACAATCTTTGGCTCGCCTTGTTTGGTCACATGGTCTGTAGTGATAAATACTTTCTTGGCACCAACCGCTAAATCCATCGCACCACCAACAGCAGGAATCGCATCAGGTGCACCCGTGTGCCAGTTCGCTAAGTCACCATTGGCTGCCACCTGAAATGCACCGAGTACAGCAATATCAAGGTGACCACCACGCATCATGGCAAATGAATCGCCATGGTGGAAAAAGCTGCCGCCTTCAAGCATGGTCACATACTCTTTCCCCGCATTAATCAGTTCAGGGTCTTCTTCCCCTGCCGCTGGAGGAGGACCAAAGGCCAACAGGCCATTTTCGGAATGAAGGAAAATATCTTTGTCATTCGGTAAGTAGCTGGCAATCTTGGTGGGTAGGCCAATACCTAAATTTACATAGGCGCCATCTGGAATATCTTGTGCCACACGCTTTGCAATCTGGTCACGGCTGAGTTTCTGGTAGCTCATGTTATTTCTCCTTATTGCTTACTGTGCGGGTGCGACTTGTACAACGTGCTGTACAAAGATACCTGGGGTGATGATGTGCTCAGGGTCTAATCCACCTAATTCAACCACTTCAGAGACCTGAGCAATGGTGACATCAGCAGCCATGGCCATGATCGGGCCAAAGTTACGTGCAGATTTACGGTAAACCAGATTGCCCCAGCGGTCGCCCTTGTAAGCTTTAATCAAAGCAAAGTCAGCCTTGATTGGATACTCAAGTACGTAATCTTTACCAGCAATCTCACGGGTCTCTTTACCTTCAGCTAAAAGTGTTCCAAAGCCAGTTGGTGTAAACACAGCGCCTAGGCCCATACCAGCTGCCTGAATACGACACGCCAGATTACCTTGCGGTACCACTTCAAGCTCGACCTTTCCAGCACGGTACAGTTCATCAAACACATAAGAGTCAGACTGACGTGGGAAAGAGCAAATCACTTTTTTAACTGAACCGGCTTTCAGCAATTTCGCCAGACCATAATCACCATTACCGGCATTGTTGCTGACAATGGTTAAGCCTTTAACACCGAGTTCAATAAGACCGTCAATGAGTTCAGCGGGTTGTCCTGCGGTACCGAAACCACCAATCAGAATGGTCGCGCCATCTTTAATCTGCGATAGAACCTCGCTAAGTGTGGACTTACTTTTGTCAATCATATGGAAAAGTCTCTTAAAACCGTAATGCACAAAATCGATTAGAAACGAACGTTCCTGAACGTCCGTTTCTTTAAGGAACAACTATGATTTTTTCGCGAATTGTTGTTTAGCAAATTTACCAATGGCATCCGCTAAAGCTTTCGGTTGCTCTGGAACTAAGGCATGACCTGCATTTTTAATTTCGACTATCGTCACTCGATCACCTAAAGCACCTTTTAAAACACCTCTTAAAGGTTTAGGCGCAACTGTGTCGTATTCTGGTTGAATATCTAAAATTGGTGCTTTGCCAGCAGCAAAATAGTCATCTACAGGAGTGTTATTACGCGCATAACCTTGTGCATCGTGTGCTTCGTGGTGCCAACCAGTTAGCCATACGCGCGGATCATTCATTGGTGCAAAGAATGCACGTTTTAAATATTCAATACGCTTAGCTTCTGGAAGCTCTTCATTTCCAGCATTATCAATCGCCTCACGAATTTCAGGACCAATTGGTTTACCTTTATATCCCTCTGGCACTTTACCTGCGGAAGCGCCTGCTAACACCACCCCTTTAACCAAATCTGGACGTTGCGTTGCGACCATACGGGTTGGGAAATTGCCCCATGCATGACCGACTACAATTGCAGGACCAGCTTTAAAATGTTCGATCACTGCTGCAACATCATTTCCATAATCTTGAATATGCAGTTTTTCCATTGGACCACGGCTTAAACCAATTCCACGAACTTCAGGTCGAATCACTCTAAAGCCTTGTTTAACTAAATCTTGTGCAACTACGTCATAGTCACGTACAGAACGCCCTAGTGACGACATAATCACAATGGTTGGCCCCTTACCTTGTACATAAGCTTGAATAGAGACATCACCATACTTCACCATCTCATAAGGCACATTGCTTACCTTAGAGGCAGCTGCCGTATGCGTGGCTGGTGTAACGTTTGTTTGCTTTGCTTCCGTAACCGTTGCTGTGGCTAATAATATTGCTGTAGATAAAATAGCTAAGGTTTTGTTCATCTTAATCAACTCCATGTTTTAGATGATTGTGGTTTAAAAATTAAATAAGCAGATTTAAGTCAACTAATAGGCTGAATAAACTTGTTTGGAAAATTTGGCTATCGCATTTGCCATCGCTTCTGGTTGTTCTGGTACCATCGCATGACCTGCGTTTTTGATGACCTGTTCAATAACTCGCTCAGGCAAATACTCTTTCATTACATTTTTGACGACAACGGCATCGTACTCTCCTTGTAAATCAAGGATTGGAACCGTTTTCCCACCCGAAAAATACTCATCAATTGGCGTTACAATTCGTGCATGAGCTTCAGCAGCATGGTTTTTTTCATACCAACCGTTTAACCACACATGTGGATCATTCATAGGTGCGAAGAAAGCTTGTTTTAGATATGTGATACGTTGTTCTTGAGGAAGCTTATAATTCCCTGCGTTATCAATTGCATCTCGTAAACGCCCATACGGTTTTTCAGTTGAATCTTTAGGTAACTTACCTGCTGAAGCAGCGGCCATGACAATACCGCGAACCAGATCTGGTCGATCAGCAGCAAGCATACGTGCAGGCTGACTTCCCCAGGCATGTCCAACGACTACCACTGGACCAGTTTTTTCAGCATCCAAAACTAAAGCAACGTCAGCAGCAAAATCGTGGAGAGTTAAATTCTCTAAAGGCCCTGTACTGCCATTGATGCCTCTAGGTTCAGGACGTATTACCTTAAAGCCTGATTTTGCAAGATAATCTGCAACAACATCAAAATCTCTAGCTCCACGACTTAACGAAGGCAGTAATACAATTACGGGGCCCTTCCCTTGTACATAGAACTCAATTGAGACATCACCTTGTTGGATCTGCTTTTTATGAACAGAGAAATTTGAAATTAAATTTGCTTGATCCATATTAGATTCAACCTTATCAAGACTTGAGCATCCCATGAGGCTCAATGATGTCGATAAAATTGCAGTTAAGTATTTCTTCATGGTGATTCCTCACTTACCAATTGGTTCCAAACCACTACTGGTCAAAATACTTGCTGCTTGTTTAGACTTTAAAAACTGTACAAATTGAGCTGCAATTTGAGGATGTTCAGCTTTTTTTGAAATAACCGATGAAAACTTACTAACGTATTGCAAACTTTCAGGTAAAGGTGCAACAAAGGTAATCCCTTTAGTATGCTTAAGCTCACTAATCTGTTGCATTCCCACATCAGCCTGATGTTCTGCTAACACTTCTCCAACCAGTTTTTTGCCTGGAACCTCAAGCCCTTTTGTTTGCATTTCCTGTTCAATATTCAATTTTTTGAATAATGTTGAGCGAATATAGACACCACTTGAACCTTGAGAGTAGGCAACTTTTTGGGCTGATAATAAGGCTGCCTTTAAGTCTGCTTCATTTTTTAATGGTGGTACTTTAGTACCTTTACTCACAGCCAAACCAATTTTTGAATTTGCCAATTCAGTACGACTAGATAAGTCAAAATTTTGACTTAATTCATTAGATTTAAGTGCATCATCCAAAATAATAGCCAAGTCCATTTTTTCATTGTTTTTAATTCGCATTGGTAATGATTCAGGAGACTTTCCGGCAGATGGCCCCCATTCGATATGAACCGTATTTCCAGTTAATTTTTCATACATCGGAATAAGGGTATCCATAGCGCCATGAAAAGAACCAGATGCAATAACATTTAATTGCGCTGCATGTGCTGACACGACCATAGCAATTGATAAGCCCATTCCTGAAACTAGTTTTTTTAAACTCATTTTTTAACTTCCTTTTAAGTGAAGAAGTATTCAGTCAATGAATACTTCATTGGTTTTAAAACATTAATTTTCTCTGAAATATAAATTCCGTGGATTATCGATAAATACGGCTTGTAGTAATTCAGGCGTATCGAGTGCTTTTAATGCAAACTTTAAAAGCTCATCATCATTAGGAACCTCACCTTTTACATTTGGATGAGGCCAATCTGTTCCCCACACCACGCGGTTTGGTGCAAGTTTGATTAACTTCTGAACCCAATTCAGTGAACCATCCCAAGTGCTGGCAGGTTGTCCATTCTGTGCGCGATCAATTCCGGAAATTTTTAGCCAATGCTTCGGATTAATCATGACTTGTTGCAACTTGTTAAAAGTATTTTCTGCATCTTGTGAATCAAGCAAATTAGGTCGTGCCATATGATCAATCACAATATCGACATCTATGTCTTGCCAAGCTTCAATCGCTGGGAAGATATCCTCAATTTTTCCGTGTATCTGAATATGCAATCCGAGCTTTGCAACTCGTTCAACCAAACCTCGTAATGCTTGTGGATCATGATTTCCAGGCAAATGCCCCATCATGTTAAAGCGAATGCCACAAATTCCGCCGTGCTTTAATTCAACAAGTTGTTCATCTGTAATATCATGATCTACTAAAGCAACTCCTCGATAATTAAAGTTACTTTGTTCAATCGCATCTAAAATGATGAAGTTATCTGAACCATAGGCAACAGCTTGAACAAAAACACCGTGTTCAATTCCTAAACTTTTGTGTAATTCAAGCAACTGCTTAAATGTTGCTGGTTCAGGATGATATGCAGCATCTTCAGGTAACGGAAAGCGATCAAAAGGCCCGTATATATGAAAATGGCAATCCCATGAACCTTTTGGCAAATTAAATGACATAGTACTTCCTAAACAAATCTTATTAGGTTCAACAAATATTCCATGTACCTCACATATTTGGAGTTACTCAGAATTCACCTTAATCACAACGTGCGGTCATTCCGCCATCGACCACAATTTCTGTTCCAGTAACAAAACGGGCTTCATCACTTGCTAGAAACAGAGCAGCAAAAGCTGTGTCACGACCATCTCCCATAAAGCCTGCGGGAATTCGTTTTAAACGACTTTCAAGCAATTGATCGACATCACCGCCAGTACGTTGTCCTGCTAAACGGACCTCAACCATTGGAGTATGTAATTGACCAGGTAGTACCGTATTTACTCGTATTCCTTTAGGGGCATATTCGACGGCTGTGACTTTTGATAGTTGAATAATCGCGGCTTTACTTGCGGCATAAGCAACCTGTGGAGAACCTGTAAAACGGATTCCAGAAGTTGAAGCCGTATTTACAATCGACCCACCGCCTTGTTGCTCCATATATGGAATGGTGTGCTTACAAGTTAAAAACACACTTTTTAAATTTAGGTCGAGCTGTTTGTTCCAAGCTTCTTCTGATAACGCGACAGCCCCACCAGCGGCAGAACCACCTACGTTATTCACTAAAATATCGACACGACCATATTTCTTTACACAGGCTTCAACCATGGTTTGAACTGACTCACTGTCAGTCACATCACATGCAAAAGGTGTCACTTCACCACCGAAGTTTTGAATACGATTTAAAGTCTCTTGCATTGCATCAATCGAGCGATCTACAGCAAAAATTTTTGCCCCTGCTTTTGCAAAAAGTACTGCCGCTGCACGACCATTTCCCCAACCCGGACCAACACAACCGGCACCCGTAATGATTGCAACTTTATCTTGCAAACGTCCTTGAGGATTAATTTCATCAAACATATTAAATTCCTGCTTTTGGAGTTGGTAATTCAGGAGCTACACCTGCTGGTGGTGGAACTTCGAAAACATTAATCGTCATAGAAATAAGGGTGTAATAGCCTGCAATCGCGACTAAATCGATTAATGTATCTGTCCCAAGTAGTTGCTCTATTTCTTGATAAGTCTGATCAGAAACCCTTTTGGTCTCGTGAAGCTCACAAATAAACTGATAAATTAATTGTTCGTCCTTATGAATAAATGCGGGTTGCTCACCTAAACGAATAGCTTCAATGACGTCTGTATTTAGGCCAGCCTCAATTGCATATGGTTTATGAGCAGCCCATTCATATTCAGCGAGCCAGTGTCTACCCATTAGTAAGATGGCTAATTCACTCAAACGCGGCTCTAAACAACTATCGTATCGGCAATATTGACCAAGACTTTGTGCCAAATTGGCTAACTTCGGATGATGCAACCAGATCGCTAAAGGACCTCGCACCCCTTTACGTGGACCGCTTGCAATTGCATCGAAAACAACTTGTTGTTCAGCAGTTAAATGTTCTGGGTCTATCGCTTTTAAACGCATGTCTATTCTCGATATAAGAAGTTGAGATAATTAATGAGATTTATCTAAAACTTGACTTGATTGATTTGAATCGGAGGCTAATGGTGTCTCTACCAAAGAATC
Organism: Acinetobacter sp. 826659; assembly: GCF_000588515.1. Classification (NCBI taxonomy): domain Bacteria; kingdom Pseudomonadati; phylum Pseudomonadota; class Gammaproteobacteria; order Moraxellales; family Moraxellaceae; genus Acinetobacter; species Acinetobacter sp. 826659. The sequence goes on from NZ_JFYD01000001.1 coordinate 686,223, forward strand.
TTTCGCCCGTAGCAAACTACGTTTAGGTCTCTTACCTGTTTGTTTTTCAAAAGCATCAGCATCGAAAGCATTTTCCCAACGAGCAACCGCATAGACTGCAAGCGTGTTTCCAATAATGTTGGTAATTGCCATGATAGTTGCCATAATTCGGTCAACACCAAATAACAGTCCCAAACCACCGAGTGGTAAAGTTTTTACAGACTGTAAGGTCGCCGCCAACTTAATAAAGGCGCCGCCAGCGACAGTAGTTCCCCCTTTCGATGTAAAGCTTAAGATTGCTAATAAAACCAACTGGTCGATTAAGCTCAAAGGTGTGTCAGTTGCTTGTGCAATAAAGCCCACCGCAATTGCCATATATAAAGCTGTGCCATCTAAATTAAAGCTATAACCTGTAGGTAATACGAACCCGACAACAGCCTCGTCACAACCCGTTTTTTTGAGCTTTTCAATCAGTTTTGGAAAGGCAACTTCACCTGATGCTGTACCGAACACCAAAAGTATTTCGTCGCGAATCACTTTTAAAATGGTGAGAAAAGGTAGACCAATAATCCATGTCACTGCACCAAGGGCAAACACCATAAAGAAGAAGCATGCTGCATAGAAAACACCAATTAATTTCATTAAATAAATGAGTGTTTCACCGCCGTAACTACCAATTGCAGCCGACATCGCACCAAATGCACCGAGCGGAGCAAGTTTCATAATAAAGCCCAGCATCTTGAACAAGATGGTTTGCGCTTCATCAATTCCTTTAACAATTACAGAGTCTGGGCCACAACATAAATTGATAGCCATACCCGCTAAAATCGAAACAACCAATACTTGCAATACGTTTCCGGTCGCAAAAGCATCTACGATGGTGTGCGGAATCATATTTAAGAAGAAATCAACCGCCGAAAGTGTTGCTGAACCTTTTGCCGCATCAGGTTCGGCTAAATCGGTTGCATGAAGTCCTGAACCGGGCTGCAACACATTGACAAATACAAAGCCAATCAGCATTGCTACAGTTGTTAGCACTTCAAAATAAATAAGTGACTTAACACCCAAACGGCCCAGTTTTTTCATATCTTTAATATGAGTTAAACCATGAACCAAGGTAAGAAAAATCAAAGGAGCTAAAAGCATTTTGAGTAAAGCAATAAATGCTTGACCTAATGGCTTCATTGCCTTTGCCCATTCAGGAGAGACTAAACCCAAAATAATGGCAGCAATAATTGCAATAATTACCTGCACATGTAGTTTTTTTAACATGTCGAATTCCTATATCGAAACTTTAAAATGCTTGTGCTTGAACACATCCCTGCATTTTTTGGCAAACGAATCCCCTATAAACAACATTCATATGTGTTTAGATTTAAATTTAACGGGGGGTTCAATTGTCTAGAGTGATTAACTCATCGAAAAGCTAGATTTAAAAGATAATCTGTCATAGAATCAGTCCTTAATCATATTTTTCCAAATAAACCTGATCAATCCTATTTACTAGATCAGGTTAAAAATCAACAATAATATCAATAACTTTTGACCAAAAAATTGATATATTTTGATAAAGCATCACGTAAATAAGAACCTTATCTATAACTTTCCATACAAGTTCCGTTCATTACGTCTGAATTCATTGTTATATAATCACCATCTTTATGGAATAGGATTTAGGCACTATCAGATATGAATGAAATTAATATCGAACAAATCGACTTAAATCTTTTGAAGTGCTTTGAAATCCTATATGAAGAGCAGAATGCTTCGCGTGCAGCGGAACGTTTAGGAATTACTCAGTCTGCGGTCAGTGCATCTTTAAGACGCCTCAGGGATATTTACCAAGATCCACTTTTCCAACGGACTGGCCGAGGTCTAGCACCCACTACTAAAGCCCATGCTTTAAAACCATTGGTCAGCAATGCCTTAAATATTTTTAGAGAAACACTGATATCTCTACCAGATAATACCAATACATTACAGCAAAGAATTATCACTCTTGGTATGTCAGATGATTTTGAAATTGCATTTGCACAAGAGATTATCGAGCAAATTAGATTAAAATTTCCGCATTATAGAATCGTGATAAAACAGACATACATGCATATTATTGCTGAAATGTTAGTAAAACATAATGTTGATATTGGAGTGACTTCTGGTGGTATTTACTATCACTCTTTGTACCGAGAATTAATGGTTTTAGGTGATTATTCTTGTTTAGTCACTCACCCTGAAGATGCTGTTGATCTGACCTTGGAAAAGTTTTTAGGTTTTGAACATCTATTAATTTCTAATACAGCACAGATCGGAATAGTTGACGAACATTTAACAAAATTAAATAAAACCAGACACATATTTGCATCCACCTCTCATTTTGCAGCCATTCCTTGGTTATTAAAAAGAAAAGGAACGGTTTGTACGCTTCCAACCCATGCTGCAAGAAAAATTTCTGAAATTGTACCCTCACTGATTTATACAAAATGTCCAATTTCGATCCCGACCTACCCGATGGTTCTTTCATGTAGAAAAACATCTCTAAAAGACAAAGCTATTTTGGATGTACAAGAAGTGATTAGATCCGTTATAAATAGTTATAAATAGGATTGTTTTATACGTTGATTTTTTCATTTGTCCTAAACAAATCCCGCCAAAAAACAATCCAACACCTTTTCCCTCTCAATTGCCGCATCCGGGCTTAAAAGCTGAATGATTGCGCCTTCAATCATATATAAAAATAATTTGGCATCCTGAAAAGTCGCATCGTTTTTAAGTATTCTAAGTTGGCTATAGATTTCATTGATGAGCCACGTTCTATATCTCACTGCGGTGATATAGGCTTTTGGATAGGTCAGTTTCGTTTCAAAAATTGCTTTAAATAATAAATAGTATGGCCCTTCTACATCGCTATGTAAGAAATAAAGTTTCTTAAGTTTATCCTTCCCGTTTGTACTTTGATCGTACTCAACAATTGAGACTACTTTTTCTTTTAAGCGTTCTTTTTGCACGATCAAACAGATTTCAATAAATCGCTCTTTAGAGTGAAAGTAGTTATAAAAAGTTGCTTTTGGAGTGTGAGACTCTTTCACGATTCGGTCGATGCCCACTGTGTGAAATCCGTGATGGTGAAACAAATGAATCGATGTATTAATGATTTGGATCGCACGTGTTGAGAGAACTAAATTTGGCATATTTTTACCGTTATAAATTCTTGTTGTTTCTAAACGAGATGCTTTTTTGGGAGAAAAAAAGGCATAGCAAAGCCGTAAGACTGTGCTTGGCACATCTCAAGTTTTATAGTTAATGCAAGTTTTTTGAGCCGTAATGACTTAAAGCCTGAAAACCCTAAAGGTCATCAAGCTGCTTTAAATTTTTAAGTTGTATCGTTATAGCTTTTGGCAGCCGCTGCCAAGAAATTATGAATGTGCAAAGCCAACTCCTTTTTATTGGGAGTTCTGCCAGACATTTATAGAATTATGGTGGCAGAACGGAAGAAGGTTGACAGACTAGTAATAACTCAAACTAGCACCCCCGAGGGTGTCCCTCTCCCGTCCTACCGCTACGGGAAAGGAACGAGTAGCTACCACACAAGACTATTCCTCAGAAGGAATGACTCTGATGCGGGAGTTATTATTCAGCCTGTCAAAGCCGGCTGGCAATGTGGCCAGCAGGCAAAGGATAGTGCTCTGCCCTTTACCAGTCAAGCACACAAAATGACATTTGTTTTAAATTAGATCATTAAAAAGTAAGGATAAATAATGAGTTGGTTATTGTTTAAGAGGGGTTTATAAAGGTGGGGGTTTTGGCAGCTATAACTTTATAGGTTGTAACCTTTTAACAAGTTTAAAGGTTACACCGCTCAATTAAATTATAAATAGAAATTAGACTTAACCTATTTTCATAAAATATAAATCAGTGCCTTTTGCAATTGTCTGCTCTTGAAAAGGTACTATCACAATACAATTCGCTTTAACAAATGGCTCTATCTGATATGACTGTTGTTGCTCAATAATTTCTAATACATATTCCCCATTTTCTTGAGGCTTATAGTGCCCCCATAACAACTTTCTATTTGTCACATCAGGAACAATCTCTATGTCAGTTTTACCTTTAAAGTAAGCATGATCAAAAAAGTCTGAGATGTGCTTATTCAAAATATATTTCACAAAAGCATGCATTAGAATCGCAATATCTTGGATGTCACCCGGTAAATTAATAATAGTCGCTTTGTCTTCTGTAACGACTACACGCATACCTTTATGATTACCGCTTTCATCATATATCTGCACAGTCTCACGACTAGGTGGAGTCCTATCTTGTCCTTTAAGAATTTTAATTTCATTAGCTGGCATACAACGTGTATTCAAGGCCGATGACATGCTGCTTTGATCAAAGATTGGAAGTTTTTCAAGCTGGAATAAAGAAGAACGATTATTTTGATATGTGCAGCAAATAATGACATCAAAGTTTGAAGTTTGTTCTTCAAAGAATTTTATATAATCGTCCCTGCTTGTTGTTAATGAGTCATCTAAAGCTGGGTCATTATCTTTTTTAAGATTATTAAATGCAGCATCAAAACGTTCAGGTTTGAGTGATTTGATTTCTACCTGTTCGTAGCCCCATGTTTTCAAGACATCTTTAACATACAGACTTTCCTCACTCATTTCTTCTTTATCAAAGGAATGCATACTTACAATGAGGATTCTGGGGTTTTTATATATAGATAATTCTTTGATTCCCGCTCGTCTTAAAACAATTAATTTTTCAGGAGTCAGTTTCTCATCTTTTTTTAGAATCACATCGCCTTGTTTAAATATACTGCCCTTTGGGATAACACCATGCATGGCAGGAATAGAACCAGTAATTTTTTTAGCATCGGTATCAGAGAGATCTAATCTCTCATCTTGTTCAGCAATCACTGAATCTAAAGACTCTGGTAATTTTGTATAGGCAGGAATTTCTAACAAACTTGGAGTTTTTAGATCTAATTTATACGGATTAATAGATCTATAAAGCTGTTGCCCCCAATAGTACCAATGAGTAATTAATAAAGGGCTATCTTTACTTGCAGATTGAGTTGTTTCTGAGTTAAGAGCCCAACCCGCATATTCAGATAAATTATGCAGAGGATAATCCTGTAAAGCATATACATCACTTGCGTTAACTTGATTTATTGCTTTATCCAGCTCTACAGTTTCTTTTAAATCACCTTTAGGCAAATTTATATTGATATGATAAAAAATGTCCGTTAAATGATTTGGTAAGTTATCTGGTATTGGAAGTTTTTTTTGCATAAATATAGATCCTAGAAGTACCTCAAATAGGAGGTACTTCGCTAATTTTAATTATTAATAAAGAATTTATCGTTATCTAAAACATTCGGTATTAAAAAAGCTCCAAACTGCTTCAGCCTTTTAGGAAATGAAATTGCTCTTTTAGGCGAATATAGAAACTGAAATTAATTTATAAAAACAATAAAAAAACCCTAAATCATTATAATTTAGGGCTTTTTTAAATCATATAAAGCTATGCGAGTTCATATGATTTTAATATCTTGGTAGGTATATCCAGACTCGAACTGGAGACCTCTACGATGTCAACGTAGCGCTCTAACCAACTGAGCTATACACCTAGAATGGAAAGCATAATATTCATTTTTCAAAAGCAAAACAAGTGATTTGCCATCGAAAAAAATACAAATGAGCAGACTTTAAGCAAACTCTTTTTCATTTTCCAAAAAAGAAAAACGGTACATGGTTTAACCACATACCGTTTCTTTAGCTGACTATTAATCTCAACTTAACAAGGGCATTTCTTTAAATTACCCCCTGCCGATGGATATCTCGAATCAACACAATGACGGTAGAAAGTCGTCGCATCCATTGGAGTTAAATCAGGATGATGGGCTTTCATGTGCTCCAGATAAGTTTGATAGTCTGGAACCCCAACCATCAGTCGGAAGCTTTGCTGCAAACGCTGCCACAAGGTTGCAATGCGCGACCAATTCTTTGGAGAAAGTAATAGCTCTTTTTGCGAGAGCACTGTCATTTTGATGATTTTCGCAATAATGACAGTTCCATTTTTTGCAAATTTAAAATTCATCATTACTCTCCTCGTGGGGTGACCACTTTCGGATCAGCATATACAGCTGGTGCTTCATGCGCAGTTGGTGTCGGGCTTGCTAACGCACGGCGCACAATACCAATCGCAGCAATTACCATCACAATCGCAACGATCATGAAGAAACCACAAAGTGCAGCGTTGATTTGATTTGACATCACAATCGTCTGCATTTCTTCAAGTGTTTTTGCTGGTTTAAGAATTTCACCACGTGCAATCGCATCTGAAAATCTATTCGCTTGTGCTAAGAAACCAATCTTTGGATTTTCGTGGAAAATCTTTTGCCAGCCCGCAGTCATACAGGTAATGAACAAGAAAATTGTTGGGAAAATCGTTACCCATACATATTTTTCTTTTTTCATTTTAAACAGAATGACTGTACCCAAAATGAGTGCCATTGAAGCCAACATCTGGTTACCCACACCAAATAAAGGCCAGAGTGAATTGACACCACCTAACGGATCAATCACACCTTGATAGACGAAGAAGCCCCATCCACCTACCGCAACAGCAGTACCTAGCAAATTACCAAAGAATGAGCTTGAAGATTTAACCGCAGGAATAACAATACCCACAGTGTCTTGCACCATGAAACGACAAGCACGAGTACCCGCATCGACAGCAGTTAAAATGAATAATGCTTCGAATAAAATCGCAAAGTGGTACCAGAATGCCATCATTGAACGGCTATTAAAAATTTCAGAAATGATATGTGCCATACCAATCGCAAAGGTAGGCGCACCACCTGTACGTGAAAGAATCGAGCTTTCACCTACTTCTTGAGCCAACACGGTTAGCATTTCAGGCGTAACGACAAATCCTAAATTACGCACAGCTTCTGCCGCAGATTCTACAGTTGTACCGAGTACAGCAGCAGGCGCATTAATTGCAAAGTACACACCCGGGTCTAAGACAGTTGCACAGATCATCGCCATAATACCGACGAAAGATTCCATGAGCATGCCGCCATAACCAATCACACGAATGTCAGCTTCGTTATCAACAAGTTTTGGTGTCGTACCACTTGATACAAGCGCATGGAAACCAGAAATGGCACCACAGGCAATAGTAATAAATAGGAATGGAAATAAGCTACCAGAGAATACTGGACCAGTACCGTCAATAAAATGAGTCACTGCCGGCATTTTCAATTCAGGTAATGCAATCACAATACCAACGGCCAAGCCAAGAATGACACCAATTTTAAGGAATGTTGATAGATAATCACGTGGTGCTAACAATAACCAAACTGGTAAAACTGATGCGATAAATCCATAAATGATTAAGCACCATGTCAGCTGTGTTCCTGTTAAAGTGAAAAATTCACCCCAGTAAGGATCTGCTGCAACCTGTCCACCATAAACAATCGCAAACATCATTAAAACGAAACCGATAATAGAAACTTCGGCAATACGTCCCGGGCGAATAAAACGCATGTAAACGCCCATAAACAATGCAATTGGAATCGTCGCTGCAATACTGAAAACACCCCATGGACTATGGGCAAGTGCTTTCACCACAACTAATGCCAGTACAGCAAGGATAATAATCATTACCCCAAGCGCACCAAGCATGACCACAATACCGGCAAAAGAACCGAGTTCTTGTTTTGCCATTTCACCAAGTGAGCGACCGTCTCGACGTGTTGAAATAAATAAAACTAAAAAGTCTTGTCCCGCCCCCGCCAGAACCACACCGACCAATAACCAGATTGTTCCTGGTAAAAAGCCCATTTGTGCAGCCAAAATTGGTCCGACTAATGGCCCCGCTCCTGCAATTGCAGCAAAGTGGTGACCGAAAAGCACGTATTTATTGGTGGGAACATAATCCAGACCATCGGCCAAGCGATGTGCTGGGGTTAAACGTCTTGGGTTTAATTCAAATACTTTAGTTGCAATAAATAGACTATAAAATCGATATGCGATGCTATATACACATGCTGCAGCAAGTACAAGCCAAACCGCATTGACATGTTCACCACGACTGAGTGCCAGCATCCCAAAAGAAATTGCACCTATTATTGCCACTAGGCTCCAGACCAGCTTGGAGGGAAGCGTAGATTTCGCTTGCATTGTGTCCATTCTTAACCTCTCAATAAATAACTACAGCATTTTTATATTGTTATGTACTGTTTCTCTTAATCCCTGTGACTCTACTCCTCCTTTTTCTTTTTTCCTCTTATACTTTCGCATAAAAAAAGGGATGATTTACATCATCCCTTCGATAATAGTGTATTTTTTAACTATTATGCACGCTCTAAATAATCGCCAGTACGAGTATCTACACGAACGCTTTCTTCTTGCTGAACAAATAACGGAACACGAACAACCGCACCTGTTTCAAGCTTAGCTGGTTTACCGCCACCGCCAGATGTATCACCACGTACGCCCGGATCAGTTTCAACAATTTTCAATACAACGAAGTTCGGTGGGCTTACTGTTAAAGGTACGCCGTTGAACAACATAATTGTACATTTTTCATTTGAATCGTCTTTTAACCATTTAGCAGCATCGCCCATAGCAATTTTGTCTGCCGCGATTTGCTCAAAAGATACAGGATCCATGAAGTTCCACATTTCACCATCGTTGTATAGGTATTCCATTTCAACTTCAACGATGTCAGCTGCTTCTAAAGAGTCACCTGATTTGAAAGTTTTTTCTAATACTTTACCGGTTTTAAGGTTACGTAATTTTACACGGTTGAACGCTTGACCTTTACCTGGTTTTACATATTCGTTTTCCATGATTGAACATGGGTTACCATCAAGCATAACCTTAAGGCCTGCTTTGAAATCATTTGTAGAATAATAGGCCATGAAAGGCACACTCCAAACTTAACAAGTCAACTATGCGATATAATGCGTTGTTGCATTATCTTAATCGTGTCAAATGATAAACTATTTATACCAAGAGCAAAACTGGCAATCTCAACTGAGTGACCTTATTACTGATCCTTCGGAATTGCTAAGCCTACTCGAGTTATCCTCAGAACAGCTATTATCGGGTGCGATTCTGGCTTCTGAAAAGTTTAAATTGCGTGTTCCTCGTGCGTTCGTCGGAAAAATGAACGCTAAAAACCCGCTTGACCCGCTTTTGCTACAAGTATTACCCCATCACCTAGAACTCGAAGAACATCCTGAGTTTGTTACCGACCCATTAGGCGAAGAAGCAGCAAATCAATTACCGGGTGTATTACATAAATATAAATCGCGTTTTTTATTAACCTTGACAGGTGCTTGCGCCGTACATTGCCGTTACTGCTTCCGTCGTCATTTCCCCTATCAAGAAAATTTGCCAAAAAATGAAGATTGGCTAAATATTAAAAACTATATTGAAGCAAACCCGAACATTAACGAGATCATTTTAAGTGGTGGTGACCCGCTTACGCTTTCTAACCGTAAATTAGCACTTTGGTTAGAACGCCTATCATCTCTCAAACAAATCCAGATTCTGAGAATTCACTCACGGGTCCCAATTGTTATTCCTAACCGGATCGACGAACAGCTGATTTCTTTATTAAAAAACAGTAGGCTGCGTATAGTTCTGGTGGTACACTCAAACCATGCTTCTGAACTCGATGACTTTACTTGTTCAAAATTGTTGCAGTTATCCGACCATCACATTACTGTACTAAATCAGGCAGTATTGCTAAAAGGTGTCAATGACTCTGCACAGACGTTAATTGATTTAAGTTATCGTTTATTTGAAGCTCGCGTTATGCCTTATTACTTACATGTTTTAGATAAAGTAAAAGGTGCACAACATTTTGATTTAGAATCATCCAAGATAGATGATATCTATCGTGACGTGTTAGCGAACCTACCGGGGTATTTGGTTCCTAAACTCGTCAGGGAAATTGCGGGCGAAAAGAATAAAACACCGCTTTTTGGGGCTACAACTTTTTGAGTTATATAATAAGTGATGATGAATAATGCGCTGTCGGACATTTTTCACAATCAAACCGAACTCTCTCGTGAACGGTTAAGCTTTTGTGAAGCCAATATTAAAGATCTTAATGAATGGGTCACTACCCTTTCTATTATGCAACTCGGTGATACGTCAAAAGCATTATTCACAGCTATTTTAGAGCTCAATGAATTAAAATGTAGTGAAACCTTACGTTTCGACCTTATACAAACGCTTCATCCGACCATTAACAATGTACTCGCCAGCCTAGAGAAAAACTTCTTTAACCAAGGCGTGATTAGTACAGATCGTAATGAGCACATTATTGAATTAGCGATGTTGCTCCGCTGCTATTTCGCCAGTATTTATTTAAATATTGCGCAAAATAGTCATGAGCAACTCCAGCATCAAAAGTTTTCAATCTTTGCCTATAAGCAAAAAAAGAATCTGCAAACGGCGCGTACTTTATCGACTTTTCATGCCCTGCAACAATTAACCAATCTCCTCTATCAGCAGCATATGCTCTATAGTGAACCCCTTAAAGGGCAATGGTTAATTGCGCATCAACTCTATGAAACCGCGGTTCAACACAAATATCATCTCATCAATATCAATCATATTCAGGGAATACAACACCCTTTAGCGAATATTACACAAGCTTATGCTCAGTTGATTTTGCTGGATATTTTAAATACGAACCAGATTCGTCAGTCAGAAATTCAGGCATTATTTCAATGTAGTTTTGACTGGGCAAGAATGATTCATATTTTGCCAAAAGATACCGCTTTAACGAAATATGTGGTCGATCCAAATAAAGATCATCCACCTGTTTATAATACAAAGCGTAGCTCTAACTTTAACCCAAGCATCTTCATCGGTACGCAAGCTTTACTTGAGCATGTCACTGCAACCATGCATAAAAATGCTCAATATATTTCTAAGAATGAAAAGTTTTATTTAAGCCCAGCTTTAAAATTTCATGTTCAAACGATTTTAGGAACCACGGCTCAACGTCGTCATGAACGTTATGAGTACAATGCAGAGCTCCAAATTTGTTTTGGTTTAAGCACTGCCCATTTCTATCTATCAAAAGCAAAAAACTTTGAAGAAACGCTACAGCTTAACCATAACTATAACTTACAAAGCGAGTCTAAAATTTTATCCAACTTAGAGAAAAAAGAACAACAAACCAGCTCTTATCAACGCTTAAGTCGTGAAAGCAAAACCATTTATCAAACCACCGTTCTCGATATTAGTGTCAATGGATATCGTATTAAATGGTCTGGCGAAGCACCGAAAAACTTAAGAACTGGTGAATACATTTTAGTTAAAGAAACTTTGCATGGACAATGGCGTGGCGGTGTGATTCGCTGGATTAAACAATCGACAGAAAAATCCCTAGAGTTAGGTTTAGAGATTTTGTCGCAAGCCATGTTCCCTTGTTCAGTGCATATTCAAGCTGAGCGTCATACTCGCAATTATCATCCCGCACTACTACTACAAACACAAAATCTAGAAGAAATACAAAATACGCTTATTTTACCGGGCTCTCAAATTTTTAGAGAGCAACAAACAATTCATTTACGATTGGGGACAGAAGAAATCAAAGTGTATCTACTCAAAGCACAGCTCATTACGCAAAGTTTTATTCAATTTCATTTCGAGCTTTTGAATGAGCAGCAACAAGGTCTGCTTGATCAGTTCATGATGAAAAAGGGTAATAACTCTAGCACTCAAGATTTATGGGAAGCACTAAAGTGAGAAACTCTTTATTATCTAAAAAGTTAAAACGTACTGAAACACGTTTACTCATTATTGATGACAACCAGCTACGTTATAACCAGATTTTAAATTTATTATTGGGGAATGATTATCAAGTTCAGGCATTATTACTTGATGATTTAAAAAGTTTTGAAAAACAGTTAAATACGCCGTGGGATGCTATTATTTTTGGTCGTGCTTATGACCTAAAAATTGAACAAACTCTCTCCCTCATTCAAGCATCTGAGCAGCCAAATTTACCTGTTTTATTATTACAGCCCGACGATTATCAGCCTCAGCAATATCAGGCTTATATTCAAAAAGGTATCTATGATGTAGTTCCATTAGAACCATTAGATTATTTTTATATCACTCTTATTCGGACCTTGTCGTATAGCCACTTATTGCAGACTGAACAACGCCTAACAAATGAGCTAGAAACAATTCACTCCCATACACAAACATTGGTCAATAACAGCCATAAAGCTGTTGCCCTTTTTCAAGAAGGGATGCATGTTAAGGCAAACACAGAATACCTCAACCTTTTTGGGTTTAAGCAAGAAGACGAGATTATTGGCCTACCGATTTTAGATGTTTTACAACCTGATGATTTAAATTTTTTTAAACAAAGATTTAAGAAAATTTCATTAGGCCAATTTGATCAGGCCCGCTTTGAAATTCAGAGTCAACATGCAGCAATCGCAGGTAACAATGCTCTAAAACTAGAGTTTATTCCTAGTCAGGAAGAAGATGCTGTACAGCTAACCATTGACTATCAACTGGATTTAGCAACACCTGCAAATACACTTTTTTCAGAAAAGAATTATGGTGTGCAAGCACCTTGGCAACAAATTAATCGACAACTATCGACCTACCCTGATCAAGCCAACGCATTAATTTTATTTAAATTAAATCAGTGCCCAGAGCGAGTATTTCAACAAGATTGGCAAACTCCTGCACAATATTTCAATCAGCTGCACAGTTTCTTAAAAGAACACGCGCAAATGCCGATTTTTAATATTGAACTTGGCGCATATGTTGGCGTTTTACAAGCTGAAAACAGCACAGTCCTTAACTCCCAACTGACTAGTCTGCAAAGTTTGCAAAAAGAGCATTTATTAAAGATCAATGAGCTTAACTACTCGATCCAATTTAAGCTGAGCTATGCCCCAATTACTGAACCTTTAAATGAAGATAGCTTTTCAAGCTTACTTGCTCAAACAAGTCAGCAAGAGTTACCTAAGGCGCAGGCAGAAATTGAGTTGGTACCAACCATCGATATTATCGCTCCCGAACCTGTTAAATCTTCTATATCGCTTGATCTAAGCCTTGAGCAAGTCGATGCTCCTTTGCAATCTTCGTTATTGCAGCAATTAAAGCAGCAGTTAGCTCGAAGTGAAATTCATTTAAAATATCAGCAGATCTACGATAAACACGATCAAGAAACCCATAACTATGAGGTGACTAGCGGTTTTATCAGCGATGAACAATGGTATGACATAAATGACTTGGCTGAATTAAGAGAAGACAGTGAGCTTTCTATTCAATTAGATCGCTGGATTTTGGTTGAGGCATGTAAGCAACTACATAACTTTATTACTCAGTACCCTAAAGCCAAACTGATTATTAACCTGAATATTGATATCTTGCTCAAAGATAAATCCTTCCCCGAGCTAATTTCAAAACTACTCACCATTATTGGTAGTAAGCTTGAAAGCCCCCTAGTTTTACAATTTTCAGAACAAGCAATTCAGCCTCATCTTGCAATTGCCCAGCAACACATAGCTCGCCTGCGTCAACACGGCGCAGAAATTTCGATTCGGGATTTCAGCTCCTCTATGTATAGCGAATCAATATTGCAACAACTTGATGTTCAATATTTAAAACTACAGTCGAAGGAAACAGAGCTATTAAAATCAGATGATGGTCTAGCACGATTACAAGAAAAGGTTTTGAACTATTTGACCGTAAAACCTGTAGGAATTTTACTGAGTGATCTAGATGATATGAACCTATTTGCAAACGCTTGGAATGTGGAAACGCGTTTCTTGCAAGGGCGCTATTTCCAGAAAAAACTTGATCGATTAACAGACGTACAAGACCAATAATGGTCTTGTACTGAAAAACAAAAAACGGGCATAAAGCCCGTTTTTTGTTTCGTGTTGCAGTATTAACGCTTGATAGAGCGAGACATACCAGCAAAACGTTGTTTGAATTTGTCGATACGACCACCAGTGTCTACATTCTTTTGCTTACCAGTGTAGAATGGGTGGCAAGCTGAACATACGTCAAGGTAGATAGTTTCTTTACCTAAAGCAGAACGAGTTTCGATTACGTTACCGCAAGAACAAGTTGCAACTAATTTTTCATATTTTGGGTGAATATCGGCGCGCATCGTCGATTACTCCTAATTGGAAGAAAGGCTTAAGCTGTCATCGCAATTGATCACTCTCAACTAAGTTGAGGACAGGCTCAAAATGAGCAGATCAACACCACAACAGACCATTCTTTTGGCCCACCGAAACCTCTAGGGTTAGAGCTAAGCACAACAAGTGGGCAACATTATACGTCAAATAATTTTCTTTTGCGAATTAATCTTTCGATTTAGCCCAGTAATTTGCAATCACGCCACACACCATTAACTGTATTTGGTGAAAAATCATAATAGGTAACACGATCATGCCTAAAGGTTGGCCAATAAATAAGATTTGCGCCATCGGAACACCACTTGCCAAGGTCTTTTTGGAGCCACAAAAGAAAACTGTAATTTGATCTGCTCGGTTAAAACCTAAAGCACGCGGTAGGTAAAGTGCTAACAGCATAATGATCGTTAAAAGTACTGAACACGCAATTGTTAGAATGAGTAAAGTTTTCCAACTTACTTGATGCCAGAGCCCTGCCACTACTGCTCCACTAAATGCGCCATACACCACCATCAAAATCGAGCCTTGATCAAATGCTTTAACAATACTTGGAACTTTTGCCATATAAGGGAAAATATAAGGACGTAATAATTGACCTAAAATAAATGGCACTAACAGTAATAATGTAATTTGTATAATTGAAGTTGTCGGGTCAAATCCATGTTGGCTTTGGCCTAAAATAAAAAAGCTCACCAAGACTGGTGTAATAAACATACCAATCAAGTTTGAAAAAGATGCACTGCACCCCGCTCCCGCCACGTTCCCTTTTGCAACCGACGTAAATGCAATAGAGGATTGAACTGTAGAGGGTAAAAAGCACATAAATAAAAAACCCCAGTACAGCTGTTGACCTAACAGAGGTAATAAAATTGGCTTAGCCAACAGACCAATTACAGGGAAAATAAAGAAAGTAAATGCAAAGACAAGTAGATGCATTTTCCAATGCAAAATACCTTCAATTACAGCCTCACGTGATAGTTTCGCACCATGCAAAAAGAATAAGATTGCAATCGCGACTGTGGTCAGTGTATTGAAATATTGAGCTGCTTGACCACTGACTGGAAAAAATGTTGCTAGTAGTACCATTCCAACTAACAAAACTGTAAATCGATCAAGAGCCAATAACTTCAGCATAGCCATATCCTATGATTATTCTAGATAAATAAAAAACCCAGTTGATAAATTGACCATTTGGTCAAGCGTTCATCATACTGGGCTAAAAAAATAAAGCTAGGCTTTTAAGAACTAATTCTTAAAGCATCACAGTCAATTTTTAGTTATTTGTCGCATTAGCATCTTGTTGAATCAATTCGACTTTATAGCCGTCTGGATCTTCAACAAATGCGATAACAGTAACACCACCTTTCATTGGCCCCGCTTCACGCACAACTTTGCCACCACGTGCTTTAATTTCTTCACACGCTTTGTAGGCATCATCAACACCAATGGCAATGTGGCCATAGGCATTGCCTAAATCATAACTTGATGTATCCCAGTTATGAGTAAGCTCAAGCACGGTATTGGTTTCTTCATCACCATAGCCAACAAATGCTAGTGTAAAGCGTCCTTCTTCATAATCACGCTTACGAAGTAACTTCATCCCTAATACTTCGGTATAGAACTTTAAAGATTGTTCTAAATTGCCTACTCGCAACATTGTATGAAGCATTCGCATGTTTATTCACCTGCCTTTTCTGATTCATGTGTTTGATGATCTCTTAGCAATTTTCCAACCCAAACCACTAAGATCAAGATTGGAATACCAATAAGAGTTGTCATCAAAAAGAACTTTGGGTATCCAATATTACTGACTATGGTACCTGAATATCCACCCAAAAGTTTTGGAGTTAGTGTCATGAGTGAACTAAAGATTGCATATTGAACAGCTGTAAATGAAACACTCGTTAAACTTGAAAGGAATGCAATAAATGCTGCACCAGCCAAACCAGAAGCCAAGTTATCGACAATAATGGCAAAATAAAGCCATAAAGAACTATATGGTTTAATGACCTTACCGCTGACTTCAACTGATTGACCAGAAAGCGGATCAATATAAGCTACCGGTTCAATATTCACATCAAGTTCACTTGCCACTTTTTGATTTGAGCTAACAGCATATGGATGAGATGCAGAAAGTATTTTTTGTTCGCCATCCATTACAGCTACGTTAAGCTCTTTACTTGTCGATGCCACTAGTTTTTTTGCATCAATGGCTGTACTAAAAACACCTTTTTGATCAGTCATTTTTGCATCAAAATTTTGCCCATCAAGGCTAATAATAATTTTTTGGGTAGGAGTTAATGCTTGTCCAAAGTATTGCCCTCGAACCACAACACTTCCCTCACCATCTTTAAGTGAGACCTGATCATTGCCCATAACGGGTAAAATTTGTAGAGGCGATTTAGCTGACTCAGTTGTCAGTAATGGCTGAGTACGTGTAACAGGCGCTACATTATTTGAAGCATAAGCAGCTTTTACTTCAATTTGTTTTGTTCCACTAAAAGCAGAACTTGGTACTTCTAACTTCCATAACCCGACTTCATCTGGCTTGACTTGATAGCTATGTTCACCAACTTTTACGTCTACCATATCTAATGGCTGACCAGATTTTACTAGTCCAATAAAAATTAAATTGGTAGAGCTAGCCAAAACTGCACCGACAAACATCAGTTTCATAATGTTGATGCGCTGTGCTAAAAGACCACCTAAGAAACCGCCGACTAAACTAAATAGTACCCCATAGATTTTAACTGCTTCTGCAATTTGCTCTTTACTGAAGTTAAGATCTTGGTAGAACACATTAGAAATAACACCAGCAATAATGTCTGAAATACGGAAGAAACCAATAAGTAGCAACAACACTAATGCAAGTTTGACACCATAGCGTTTAAAGAAATCTAGAATTGGTGCAATCCATGTCTCTTTAGCCATTTGCTGGTTAACTACACCAATTTTAACGAGTAGATAACCTACAAAAATCGCAGCAGCAGTTGCAGTTAAAAATCTTAAAGCCTCTAAACCAAATAACGCAGCACTGTCTTTAATATTACCAGCTTGTGAAATGGCCTCGGTAACTTGCCCCGAATAAATATAAGTGACTACGAATGAAATAACGGCAATAAAAAATACGAGAACCAAACGGTAGTAATCACTACTCTTATAATTTTTATAAACTCGATTTACAACAGGCTCACGCACAAGTAGGGTCGTGACAATACCCACTAACATAACGCCTGCCATGGTTAAATAAGTCGTTTTCCAAGCTTCGTAAATGTAATTACCTTTAGCAGTTCCCAAGTGGGCAGCTAGAAATAATGCCCCCGCCCCAGCCACAATCATGCCAATTCGGTAACCCGCATTATAGGTAGAGGCCAATACCGTTTGCATTTCTGTTTCTGCTAATTCAATACGGTAAGCATCAATCACAATATCTTGGGTTGCTGCCGAGAAGCCAAGTAACACAGCACCTACCGCCATTTGAATAAGATAACTTTGCCCTAGAGCAGGATCAGAAAAAGCCATAATACAAATAGCAAGAACGATCAAACACTGTGCAATTAACAACCAAGCTCGTCTTCGGCCTAAGGTTTTAGTTAAGACAGGCACAGGTAACTCATCAATAAGAGGAGCCCAAACGAACTTAAAAGAGTAACCTAGGGCAGCCCAACTAAAAAAAGTGACTGCACTTTTATCAATGCCCGCCTCTCCAAGCCATAAAGAGAGACTAGAGAAAATTAATAAAATCGGAATTCCGGCAGAAAAACCTAGAAACAGCATAATTAATGCACGGCGATCTAAAAATGCTTTAAAAGCCGAGACCCAACCCGAAGCTTGTGTGGTCATTCGTTTTTTATTTTCCATAAATTATAAATGTGCCTATTCAAACCCTTCTTACAATTCCTTTCAAGATTCTTTATGCAATCAATTTTGTTTTGGCGATAAAAACGGCAAGTTTGCTTGATATTTTATGCTAAACCTGTATACCTTTAAGCTTCAACCTTCGTTTTCTTTTGCTGGATATCAACAGTGACACAAAAACTTGATCAAGTGACCATCTCAACTTTATCACTCGCTAAAACAAACACCACAAACGTCACAATAAATGCATTTCCTTCAGCTTTTGAGCAACCTGATATAAAAATGACTTTGGATAAAACAGCCTTAAAACCCGAACAACTAACACATATTCCAGATTTTGAAAAAATTCCAGCTTCTACAAAACGTATAAAACCGCTTAATAACTTTTTAGGGCAAGACCGTGCCAAAGCATCGGTAGAAGCAGGGATTTCTTTACCCTACTCTGGCTATAACATTTTTGCAGTAGGAACAGCAGGCTTGGGTAAACGCACCATGATTAAGCGTTTACTCCAACAACATGCGAAAACAATGCCTACTCCAGATGACTGGGTATATGTCTATAATTTTAAGCAGGCACGCCAACCACTTGCTCTACGCTTCCCCGCTGGACAAGGAACGAAGTTTCAACATGCCCTTCATCAAACTTGGCAAATTATTTTAAAACAGCTTGAACGCCGTTTTAGTGCCGAGACCTATCATAACCGTATTGAGCGTATCCGTGAGGAAACTGGAGATGAACAGCAACAAGCGCTCGTCGAGTTAACCAAAGAAGGTGAAGAGCTCGACTTAAAACTCATCTCCCGCAATGAAAAGCATGGCTTTGTACCTGTACAAGTAAAAGATGATCAGGTGCAAGAACTGACTCAAACAGAAATTGATGCTCTAAATACTAAGCAACGTGCTGAAATTGCAGCGAATGTTCGCTACATGGATAAAAAGCTCGAGCGTCTTGGTTTGCATTTAGGTGATTTAGAGGATGACGCACGTGACAAAGTCTCTGTGTTGAATCGAGACATCGCGACTCAAGTGGTTAAGCCACGCATGGATTTGATTTTAAATAAATATGGTCAAGTCAAAGGCCTTGAAGATTATTTAAAACAATATGCTCAAGATGTAATTGATAATGTTGAACTCATTTTAGAGCAAGAAGAAGATGACTTTGCTCCGGCAATGTTCAATCGTGTGCCTGCACGTTATCAGGCCAATGTAATTGTCTCAAACAAACCAAACAGTGGTGCACCGGTTATTTTTGAAGATTTCCCAACGCACTACAACTTGCTTGGTCATGTTGAACAACTTACTCACAACGGCACAATTACCACAGATTTCACGCTCATTCGTCCAGGTGCTCTACATCAAGCCAATGGTGGCTTTTTAATGCTTGAGGCCGAGCAATTACTCGAACAGCCTTATGCATGGCAAGGTTTAAAGCGTGCCTTGAAATCAGGTCAGCTCAAGCTTTCTTCTCTTGAACATATGCTGACGTTAACAGGCTCTATCTCGATTGAACCTGCTGCCATTCCACTTGATATTAAAGTGGTTCTTATGGCAGAACCTGAAATTTATTATGAAATTTTAGAAGTAGAACCAGAACTTGGTAGCGTATTTAAAATTCGTGCAGATTTTACCGATACTCTGCAGCGTAATGACGAAAATGAACAAGCCTACATGCAGCTAATTGCTGATTATGTACAAGCGGATAAATTACTTCCGTTTGACCGCAGTGCTTTAGCAGCTTTACTTACCGACTCAAGTCGTCAGGCAGAAGACCAAAGCTCACTGTCGTTACATGCTTCAACTTTAGGCGACCTCATTCGCGAAGCACATCATCATGCATTTAAAGCCAATGAAAAGCTTGTAACTGACCAGCACATTAACTTGGCACTACAACACAGACAGTATCGCTTAGGTTATTTAAGAGAGCTTTACTGGCAAGATCTGTCACGTGGAACTCAGTTAATCGAGACTTCCGGTCATCGTTTAGGTCAAATTAATGCCCTCTCTGTCATTCACTATGCAGATGTTGAGTTTGGTTTACCTTCACGTTTGACTGCATCAGTCTATCAAGGTGGCGGTGATATTCTTGATATTGAGCGTAGTGTAGAACTTGGCGGTTCACTACATGCCAAAGGCGTGTTACTCATGTCTAGCTTCTTAAAAGCTCACTTTGGTCGTGAACAGATTTTACATTTCTCTGCTGCGCTTGCATTTGAACAAAGTTATGGGCAAGTAGACGGCGACAGTGCAACAGTTGCCGAGCTTTCTGCATTAATTTCTGCAATTAGCCAAATACCAATTGATCAATCATGGGCAATTACGGGTTCTATGAACCAGTTAGGCCAAGTTCAACCAATTGGTGGTGTAAATGCAAAAATTGAAGGCTTCTATGATGCTTGTAAATTACAAGGTTTAACTGGCAAACAAGGCGTCATTATTCCTCGGCAAAACATGCAGCATTTGATGTTACGCCAAGATGTGATTGATGCGGTACAAAGTGGTCAATTCCATATCCATGCGATTGACACGATTGATCAGGCGCTTGAAATCCTAATGGCCCGCCCTGTCGGTACACTCGATAAAAAAGGTAAATACAGTAAACACTCTATTTATGCTGCTGTAATGGAGCAACTCGAATATTGGCAAGCCATTGAAGATGGCGCAGAAATTGAAGAGGAGCCAAAGAAGAAAAAGAAAAATAAGAAAAAAATTAAGAAGCATGAAGAACTTACTGCGGAAGATCTACCACAAGAAAGTGTAGAAGAAGTCGCAACCTTAAAACAGAAGTAATAAAAAAGGGCCTGTCAAATGCAGGCCCTTTTTACTTTTAGAGTGGCAAAATTAACGAACGATTTGGATCGCTCGTCCTCCTGCTAACTGACTAAAATATTGTTTAAGTGCTTCAACACAGCGCTGAATTTTCATTGGCTGTTGGTCATGCTTGGCAACTTCTGCATACAAAGTAAAAGTTGGTAATTTCCAATCTGGCATGAGTTCAATCAAAGAACCATTTTTTAACTCTTTTTGAGCATCTAAATATAGAATTCTTGCAATACCATGTCCTTGCTGACATAGCGCTTTTGCAATTTGTAAATTATTGCTCTGCAAACGGCTTTGCATTTCAATATTAAGTGTTTCACCTGTTTTTACATGTTGAAAATTGAAATGACGCGCGTCATTCATGACATTAATTGATAATAATTCATGATCTCTTAAATCATTAGGATGCACAATTGGACTAGATTGATTCAGATAACTTGGCGAAGCTACTAAAATCTGATCGACAAAAGCCATCGGAATGACAGAGCTACTTTCTTCTACTGGCGTAGAACTCATGCGCACTGCAATATCAATTCGCTCTTCAATTAAGTCGATATAACGATGCCCAACTTCAAAATGCACTGATAAACCGCGATGAGCTGACATCCAATGAGATAACGCAGGAATAATGTGCTGAACTGCTAAATCAGGAGTAGTTGCGATACGCAAATCCCCAATTAAGTCATCCCTCAACTCATTAATTCTGATTTTCCCCCTTTCAGCAGCGGCCAACATTTCTTGACAGCTTGAAAAAAAAGCCTGTCCGGCTTCTGTCAAACTAAGTTTACGAGTGGAGCGATGTAAGAGAATTACATCCATTTCATGCTCGAGGGAGCGAATCTGCTGGCTCACTGCACTTGTTGTAATTCCTAATTCACGTGCCGCACCACTGAATGAACTTTTTTCAACCACACAAGCAAAAACACCCATCGCACGAAGCTGATCTAACATAGGTTTCCTCAAATCTAATTCTAAATTTATAAAAAAATGCTTATTGTTGTAATGAAAGCAACCAATTATATTATACGAGGAAACCTAAGTTTTATGCATTAGCTATTTTGGTAAAAGATTTATAGGATTAATTGGTTTTCCATCCAAACGGATTTGGAACTCAAGCATGACCTGTGAAGCCCCAGTAGAGCCCATCTCGGCAATTTTTTGTCCAGCAGTTATATTGTCACCGCTTTTTACAAACATCTTGCTATTGTGGGCATAGGCACTGATATAGCCGTCAATATGCTTAATTAAAACCAGATTGCCGTATTCTTTTAAACCATCAGCTGCGTAGACAACTTGACCATCTGCTGCGGCATAAATAGGGTCACCCTGATTTCCACCATAACGGATTCCTTTGACATTATTTGCCAAATTAAACCCTTGAATCACTGGCCCATTATTCGGTTTTATCCAGCGTAAACTAGAATTTGGTGCAACCGAAGTCACTGTCGTATTCGTTGACGGCGCGGTCGTTGTAGGCTGAGTTACTGGTGTAACAGGTTGTGTGGTTGGTAGAGCAATGGTTTGACGTTTGATTTGCTCAGGTTGTGCCATGACTTGCGTAGATACTGTTCTTGGTGAAGAACCTTTCTTCAAACGCAAAGACTGATTAACATAAATACGATATGGCGGAGCAATATCATTCATTTCGGCAATACTGATATAGTCGAGGCCATAACGCATTGCGATACCACTTAAAGTATCACCTGAACGAACTGTGTAATAGTTAGGAGCCATTGCATAGCGAGAACTATTATTAATTTGTGGTTTAGAAGCACACCCTGCCATAGCAACGGTAAAACCTACAGCCACAGACAACAACATAATTTTCATTATTTTGTCTTTTTGGATATGCACTCTGCTTTGTTGCCCAATTAAATGCATTGATCTCCCTCACTAAATGCTACAAATCATTTCGGCTAAGAGTACCAAAAAAGTAAGAGGAAACACGTTCCTCTTTTTCTTTATTCACAAAGTTATAACATTCGAGGCAAATTATTGACTCAAACTGATCTGTAAATCTTCTAAAACAGCGTAATTTGTTGCATCCATTTGAATAGGGGTAACACTTACATAACCGTTTGCAACGGCAAAGAAATCAGATTGAATCTGGCTAGAAACACGTTGCGGATCTGTAACCGCCTCACCTGCTAGTCCAATCCAGTAAACTTGACGTCCGCGTGGATCGACATGACTGGTAATAGGCTTAGATTGAGCACGACGCCCTTGATACGTAATCTGAGCCCCTTTTAACTGCGGCACGTCAGGAATATTGATATTAAAGATATGTCGCGTAGGCAAAGCTGGTAATCCGCTTGCAATAAAATCATGTACCCATTTAGCAGCCTGAGCATAATCTTCTTTATTGTTATAAGCACGCACATCAGGACCCGCTAAAGACACAGCGATTGCAGGTTGTTTCATTAAACGACCTTCAAATGCGGCCCCTACCGTTCCCGAATATAAAACATCATCACCTAAGTTCGCGCCACTATTGATTCCGCTCACGACCAAGTCAAACTCAAAATCAAACAAACCATTCATGGATAAATAAACACAATCTGCTGGTGTACCATTCACTGCCCAGACATCTTCGGCAATTTGAATGGGACGTAATGGTCGATCCAATGTTAATGCACTTGAGAAACCACTTCTTTCACTTTCTGGTGCAACCACAACCACGCGTCCAAGTGGTCTTAATGCTTCAGCTAAAGCCTGTATACCTGGCGCAAAAACACCGTCATCATTCGCAATTAAAATATTCACTAAAATCTTTCTCTACAAATAAACCTAAAGGTTTTCACAATTGAATTATTTGTTGAATTATATATATTTATGCCTCCATAGCATTATAAAATTGTGAAAAAATGAAAACTTTCGCTCCTTTTTTTCAGGTATTGGGGATCAGTATCACATTGTGTACGCAAGCGGTTTTTGCAGATGAGGATATCTCAACACAAGAGGCTGATAGCTTAATTAAAGATGACATTGCCGCAACGCAAGTTTTGCAGGAAATCTGCCCAGCTTTTGTTGGAACAAATAAAAAACTTGAGTCAAACGCTCAAAAAATTATTGCGATGTATTTAAGTGGTTATTCAAATAAATCAATGACCTTAGCGACTCTACAAAACGATGCTGAATTTAAAACTTTATTAAATGAAGCACGTCTTGCGGCAAAACAAATGGACCATCACGAGCAACATGAGCTCTGTGAAGAGATCGTTAATTATAAAGAATAGATCTTACTCTTTTTTGATCTAGAGACTTATTCATTTTGGGTTTTCTGTTTGCCATTAAGCAGAAAACCAACATAACAATACATTTTTTCCATTTTTTTAAATTCTAAATTGGTTAAGCTAACGGCATATTTAGAAATTTTATTTTGGGTTATCGATGTTTATGAAGAAAAGCTTAGTTCAATCGCTCTCTTTGGTTTTACTTATGAGCATGGCAACAGCTGGTTTTGCTGCTGATAAGAAGAAAACAACTGAAAAGAAAACCGAAAATGAAAATGTTGTTGAAGTCACTCCACAACAAGGCACAACTCCTGAAGAATTAGCTGCAATTCAAGTGCTTTCTGAAATTTGTCCAAGTTTGATTGGTAAAAAAGACGCTGATTTTGCTCAAGGCTATGAACGTTTAGTTAAAGACTACCTACCAAATGAAACTGATGCTGTTTCTGCATTAGAAAAACGTAGTAAAGACAAAGCTTTCAAGAAATACTTAAAAGAAGCACGTAGCGATGCGAAAGCTGCTGGTGATGAACAAAACACATTAGTTTGCCAAGACGTGAAAGCATATCAATCGCAAAACTAAATTAGTAAAAAACTCTTGAGTTACAATACTGTTTGAAAAAGCCGACTTCTCCCGTAGAAGTCGGCTTTGCTTTATCCTAAAATGCTAGGCTCTTCTGCTTCATACAAGATATTGGAATTACCTAGAATGACTCGAAAAAGCGCTATTGCTGCACTACTCCTCTTACCAAGTTTTTCTTATGCAGCAACTGTCTTATCAGCTCCGCCAGAATTAAATAATAAGTCTTATGTATTAATGGATTATGAGACAGGCCAAATTCTCGCTTCTAAAAATGAAAACGAAAAGCTTGCACCTGCGTCTATGACAAAAATGATGACCAGTTACATCATTGAACAAAAATTATTAAAAGGTGAACTGACTGAAAATGAGCAGGTTCGTATGAACGAGTCTGCATGGTGTAAAGGAAGTAGCTCTGAATCATGTATGTATGTTCCTTTAAACGGTACAGCGACAGTTCTAGAAATGCTCCGCGGTATTATTATCCAGTCAGGTAATGATGCATCAAAAGCAATGGCTGAACATATTGCAGGAAATGAAGGCACGTTTGCTCATATGATGAATCAGGAAGCAAAACGTATCGGCATGGTGAATACCCAGTTTATTAACTCGACTGGTATGCCAGCTGAAGGTCACTATTCAACTGCAAAAGATATGGCTGTGTTAGCACAACATATTATTAAAGACAGCTCAAAATACTACCCAATTTACTCTGAAAAAGAATTTACTTTTAATGGTATTAAACAAGGTAACCGTAATGCCTTGCTTTACACTGACCCAAGTGTAGATGGTTTAAAAACAGGTCATACAGATGAAGCGGGCTACTGCTTAACTACTTCAAGTAAACGCGGTCCAATGCGTTTAATTTCAGTGATTTTTGGTACTCCAAGCATGTCTGAACGTGCAGACCAAACGCGTACGTTACTGGCATGGGGCTTTGCAAACTTTGAAACTGCAAATGTTCAACCAGCAAATCAGGTTCTTGCAAAAGCAAAAGTTTGGTTTGGTAAAGAAGATGAAGTTCAAGTTGGTTTAGCTGAAAACTTTAGTGTGACTATGCCTAAAGGTAAAGCTGATGGCATTAAAACTCAGTTAGTGGTTCAACCTAACTTAAATGCACCACTTCAAAAAGGTCAAGTTGTGGGTAAACTTGTTGCTAGCCTAGATGGCAAAGTAATTGCTGAAAAACCGTTAGTTGCATTAAAGCCAGTTGAAGAAGCAAGTTTCTTTGCTCGTTTAATCGACCATATCAAACAATTCTTCAGCAACTTATTCTAATTTTTGAATAGTTGAATTAAGCACTCATGCTATTTAGCCTGAGTGCTTTTTTATTTTATAATTCGACTAAATTTTATTTTGATACTTCTTATGGCAAAGAACATTCGTCCTTATCTTGAACACCACCCTCAAGTAGATAAAACATGTTATATCGATGAAATGGCTGTTGTGGTTGGTGACGTTAGCTTAGCTGAAAATGTTTCTGTCTGGCCTTTTGCAGTCATCCGTGGTGACGTAAATAGTATTCAAATTGGCAAAAACAGTAACGTACAAGACCATTGTATGTTGCATGTAAGCCATAAAAATGATGCAAAACCGAATGGCTCACCTCTGATTATCGGTGAAGATGTAACGGTTGGACACCATGTGACTTTGCATGGCTGTACCATTGGCAACCGTGTTTTAGTAGGAATCAACACCGTTATTCTAGATGACGTAATTATTGAAGATGATGTGATGATTGGTGCAGGAAGTTTAGTTCCACCTCGCAAAGTCTTAAAAAGCGGTTATCTCTATGTGGGAAGCCCTGTACAACAAGTGCGCCCACTGACTGAAAAAGAACTGGCGTTTCTCCCTTATTCAGCAAGACATTATGTAAAAGTGCAAAATAATCATAAAGCTGCACAAGCAGATAAAGATTAATTATCCATCTTGTTTATGAGTATTAAAAATTCTGATTTTTAAACGATATGGTTTTTGCCGTATTGCTCATATCGTTTAGCAGATCACCGTAGCCAAAAACCCCTAAATTTCGTATTATACGTCTTTTAAATCATGGTGCTTTTTTATGGCCGCATGGACTCCTCATGTCACTGTTGCTACAGTCGTAGAAAAAGACGGACGCTATCTATTTGTTGAAGAGCATAGCGAAGGTTTTGTACACACAGTATTTAACCAACCTGCTGGTCATGTGGAATGTGGTGAGTCATTAACAGAAGCTGCCATTCGAGAAACACTTGAAGAAACAGGCCATCATGTTGAAATTGATGCCTTGCTTGGTATTTATACTTATACCCCGCCAATGTTTCCCGATCGCACTTATTACCGTTTCTGTTTTCTAGCGCATGTAACTCAGGTTGAAAGTGATCCTCAACTTGACACAGATATTGTGGCTGCTG
The DNA here is from genome assembly GCF_000588515.1 of Acinetobacter sp. 826659. Taxonomy (NCBI): domain Bacteria; kingdom Pseudomonadati; phylum Pseudomonadota; class Gammaproteobacteria; order Moraxellales; family Moraxellaceae; genus Acinetobacter; species Acinetobacter sp. 826659. The sequence continues at coordinate 713,289 of NZ_JFYD01000001.1, forward strand.
TGTGGATGACACCCGATGAACTTAAAGAATCTGCCCGTGCTCGCAGTCCTCTTGTGCTAAAAGCAGTTGAAGATGCTATGAAAGGCCACCATTATCCTTTATCGCTTATTTATGAGCACCCCTTCTCTCCCTCATTAACTTCTCATTTGGATGCCTAGTCCTATGCAACAACGTGTCATCGTCGGTATGTCTGGTGGTGTAGACTCTTCTGTTTCTGCAGCACTTTTACTTCAACAGGGTTATCAAGTTGAAGGTCTTTTCATGAAGAACTGGGAGGAAGACGACGGCACGGAATACTGTACGGCAATGGAAGACTTAGCTGATGCCCAAGCAGTAGCTGATAAAATCGGTATTAAGTTGCATACAGCAAACTTTGCGATGGAATATTGGGATCGAGTGTTTGAACTTTTCCTAGCTGAATATGCTGCTGGTCGTACGCCAAATCCAGATATTTTATGTAATAAAGAAATTAAATTCCGCGCATTTTTAGATCATGCCATGACTTTAGGTGCAGACTTTATTGCGACTGGCCATTATGCACGCCGTGGTGAAACTGCATATAACTCTAAAGGCGAAGCATACGCACCATTATTACGTGGTGTAGATAACAATAAAGACCAAACCTATTTCTTGCATGCCGTTCATGGTAGAGAAATTAATAAAACCTTATTCCCAGTAGGTGAAATCGAAAAACCTGAAGTTCGCAGAATTGCTGAAGAACTTGATCTTGCTACAGCCAAGAAAAAGGACTCAACAGGAATCTGTTTTATTGGGGAACGTCGTTTTAATGACTTCCTTAAACAATATTTACCCGCTCAGCCTGGGAAAATTGTACTTGATACAGGTAAAGAAGTTGGTGAACATCACGGTCTGATGTACTATACGCTCGGTCAACGTGGCGGAATTGGTCTAGGTGGTTTGAAAGGTGCAGCAGAAGGTGCATGGTTCGTACTACATAAAGATCTGGCCAATAATCGCCTCGTTGTTGGTCAGGGACATGAACACCCACTCATGCAAAGTACTCAACTGTGGAGTGAGTCAATTGACTGGGTAGCTGGTGAACAGAATATTCCAGTTGAAGGATTACGCTGTACAGCTAAAACGCGTTATCGCCAACCTGATCAGGCATGTACAATTTTTATTGATGAAAACACTGAACAGGGTGTTCGCGTTGAGTTCGATGAACCTCAGCGTGCTGTTACACCGGGTCAAAGCGTTGTATTTTATTCAGATGAAGTTTGCTTAGGCGGGGGTGTCATTCACCATACAAATGCCCCTACACCAAATTTTATTTAAGGGAATGAATGGCATGGTGGAGTTACCATTTCAACAATCACAAGCCTTGAATGTTCGCCAAAACCGTGCCCTTGCCTTGGCTGGGGTATTTCAGGCCACTCAGCTCACCCATATGACAGCCATGACGGGTCAGCAAAGTATTGGTGAAAGTGGTAACTTCTATTTTGAACTATTAATCAAAGCAAGTTTAAATATTCGCCCTACAGCCAACAATGGTGTTCAAACCTTAGATTTTTTTAATCAATTAGCAGATATCTCTTTAGGGCTTAAAACACTCGAAAATTGTATTACTCAACCTTTTTCAAACATGCCTAAGTCTCGCCTTCCCAAAATGGGCACGGCCAAATTGCCAATGTCCTACGCGATGTCGCTCTTACAGCTAGAAAAAAAGGTTTATAGCAATCCTGAATATGTCGCAATCATTGAAAAAGCTCAGCAGAAAATTTTAAAACAGCTGTCTTTTTTTGATAATAACTACTTACACCCGAGCATTTTAGCTAATTTGGCGCAAACTTATGTTGATACGGCTGGCCAGATTAATCCACGCATTTTAGTTCGTGGTAATGCAGAAGCATTTAAAGATACCAACCATACTAACCGCATCCGTGCTTGTCTGTTTACTGGCTTGCAAATGGCCCCTTTATGGCGACAACTCGGCGGGAGTTCATGGGACATGATTTTTAGCAAACGTAAATTGCTACAGGATATTCAAGCACTTGCTCGTTTACAGTACCAAGTCGTTTAAGACTATGAACGAGATTTTTTTTAGTTTTATGTTTATTCCAACATTAAGGAATCGTTATGAACGCTTTAACCGCACTATCACCATTAGATGGACGTTATGCCAGCAAATGTGATGCGCTACGCCCTTTTCTTTCTGAGTTTGGTTTAATCCATGCTCGTGTCACTGTAGAAGTGCGTTGGTTACAAGCACTTTCTAACCGTCCGGAAATTGTTGAAGTTGCACCTTTTTCAAACGAAACAAATGCAGCTTTAGATGCAATTGTTAGCAACTTCTCTGAAGAAGATGCAAATCGTATTAAAGAAATTGAACGTACGACTAACCATGACGTTAAAGCAGTTGAGTATTTCTTAAAAGAGAAAATTGCCGGTATCGCTGAATTACAAAATGCGGGTGAATTCATTCACTTTGCATGTACTTCTGAAGACATCAACAACTTGTCTCACGCGCTTATGCTTAAAAATGGTCGTGAAGTTTTAGTATCAAGCATGAAGCAAATCCTTAATGCGATCTCTGCTTTGGCAACGACTCACGCTGAACAACCAATGTTGTCTCGTACACACGGTCAAACTGCTAGCCCAACAACTTTGGGTAAAGAAATGGCGAACGTGGCATACCGTTTAGCTCGTCAAATCAAACAATTTGAAAACGTTGAGTTACTTGGCAAAATCAATGGTGCTGTAGGTAACTACAATGCTCACCTTTCTGCTTATCCAGATGTTGATTGGGCTGCTCACGCACAAGCTTTTGTTGAATCTTTAGGTTTAACATTCAACCCTTATACAACTCAAATCGAACCACATGACTACATGGCAGAGTTGTTTGATGCGTTACGTCGTTTCAATACGATTTTAATCGACTTTAACCGCGACGTATGGGGTTACATCTCTTTAGGTTATTTCAAACAAAAATTGAAAGAAGGCGAAGTTGGTTCATCAACAATGCCACACAAAGTTAACCCAATTGACTTTGAAAACTCTGAAGGTAACTTAGGTATTGCAAATGCAGTATTGGCTCACTTAGGTGAAAAATTACCAATTTCTCGCTGGCAGCGTGACTTAACTGACTCAACTGTATTACGTAATATGGGTGTTGGTTTTGCACAAAGTTTAATTGCTTTCGATGCGTGCTTAAAAGGTGTTGGTAAACTTGAGTTAAATGCAAACCGTTTAAATGAAGATTTAGACCAAGCTCAAGAAGTTTTAGCTGAACCAATTCAAACTGTAATGCGTCGCTACAACATTGAAAAACCATACGAAAAATTAAAAGCATTAACTCGTGGTCAAGCAATGACGCGTGACATGATGGTTAATTTCGTAAATGGTGATGAGCTTTCTCAAGTACCAAGCGAAGAACGTGCGCGCTTAGCTGAACTTACGCCTGCAACTTACACAGGTAATGCAGCTGAACAAGCGAAACAAATTAACGATCTAATTAGCAAAATTTAATTAAAAAGTTTACAAAAAGCGGAGCTTAGGCTTCGCTTTTTTATTACACTCATATAAATCACAATAAAGACTTCATAAAATGATCGAAAAACAATTCAAACTTAAACACTATATTGCTCTTGGCTTGCTTTTGATTGCGATTGTTATTTCAGCTATTCAGCCTCTTGAATTTGAAGCCTATTTACTTCACCAAGCGGGCACTGTGTTTATGTTGATTTTGCTCTTTGTTATTTTTAAGAAGATTGGACTCGATTTTTTAAGTTTTACTTTCTATCTGCTGTTTTTGCTCATCCATATTGTTGGTGCACATTACCTGTATTCATACGTTCCATACAATGATTGGATACAACAAGCATTCAATTTTAACTTAGATCAATATATGGGTTGGTCCCGTAATATGTATGATCGTTTGGTTCATCTTGCCTATGGTATTTTTCTTTACCCTCTTACTTATCGCGTGTTTCAAGTATGGTTACCATCCGTAAAGCCATTCAGTCTTTTTTTGCTAGTGGTTCAATTTGTAATGGCATCAAGTGTTTTATATGAACTTATTGAATGGGCAATTGCTATTGGATTATCTCCCGAAGAAGCCGAAAATTATAATGGGCAACAAGGCGATATGTGGGATGCCCATAAAGATATGCTGTTAGCGACCATTGGTGCAATTTTCTATGGACTTCTTGCACTGATGCTTCCCTCCAAAACAAATAACTCATAAATAAAAAAGCGCTCAATGAGCGCTTTTTTTAAGATCACTTTAGACAACAGGATAGGTTTGTTCTAAAAAACTTTGTAAAACCGAAGAAGTCGTATCAGGTAAAACATGCTCAAGATTGGGAGTTATATTACTAGCGTTCGTAGCTATATCACTCTGATCATTTACCTGAGTAGGCTTTAATGCCGCTGAAGATAAAAGAGTTTCAATTGGGTCTGGTTCACTAGACGTAGAGCTTTTTAACAAATCATCTATTGGCACAGATTTCTGCTGCTGGCTATCCGTTTCATTTGTTGTGCTTTGTACTAACTTTAATGTATTTAACCCAACACTATCAGCAACAGATACACTTTCTGTATGAGCAGTATCAACAGCTACCTCACTTAAACTGGTAGTCTTTGGAGCGACCACATAAAACGTAAATGGCGAACTCACTTCGCCTGTAAGGCCTGCAGCATCTTTTTGCATTAGGGTAATCGTATGTTTACCAAGAGATAATTCTTTATCCAGTGTAAATGACCAAGTCGTACTCTTACCTAAATCACCTATTTCAATCATTGAAATTGCTACGCCATTATCGTAAATAGTCAAACTTGCATGTGATTCAACTTTAACCGTAAATTTGGGGGTTGTATCATCTGTTTCAGAATTAGGGAGAATTTGTTTTAAAGTAGTCCCATTATCATTTTCTAATTTATTAAAAACTGGTCTATCAGGAGGTGTTGTATCTTTGGTACCTGTTACCTCAAATGCTATAGAGCTATTACCTGTGCCATCTATTGCAATAACATTCGCAGTCTTATTATCAGTTAAAGCAGGAGAAATCGTAATTGTAAATTTTCCATTTGCATCTGCCGTTCCAGTACCAATGACCTTATCTTCTGAGTTTTTGATTTCTATTTTTGCATTAGCTTCAGCTGTACCAGTTACTGTTGTGCCATCAGCATTAATTTGAGCTGTAGGTTTATCCGGTGCAATAGTGTCATAGCCAGCTTTAATTTCTAAAGGTTTAGAGGTATTACCTGCTGCATCTTCAACAATGATTGTCGCCTTTTGTGAATCTTTTAATGCCGGAGAAAGCGTAATTTGGAATTCACCTTGAGCATTTGCGGTACTGATTCCGATTACTTTACCATCAGTATCTTTGACATAAACCTTTGTATTAGCTTCTGCCGTTCCTTCAATTACTGTTCCTTCTTTATTTACTTCCAGTAAAGGAACTTTTGGAGGGATCGTATCTTTGCCAGCAAAAATGAGCGTTGCTTCAGATTCATTTCCAGCTTCATCTATAACAACTACTTTACCACCCGCTTCACTCGTCAAAGGTGGAATAAATTTATAAGAAAACTTCCCTTCTTTACTTGCAGTTACAGTATCTATCAATTTGTCATTAGCATCATAGATTTTGACAGTAGCTCTAGATTCAGTCTTACCATCCAAGATGGAACCATCTTCACTTAACTGGGCTTCTGGTGCATCGGGAGCAATTGTGTCTTTACTGCCAGTCAAAACACCTGGTTTAGAAATATTACCAGCAGCATCCTCAGCCACAACTTTTAGTTTATTTCCATTTGCTAAAGGCGTATCAAGTTTAATAGTAAAATTTCCGCTTGCATCTGCAACACCCGTTGCGACCGTATTATCAGCAGCATCTTTAATATAAATTTTTGCATTCGCTTCGGATTTTCCTGTTACAGTAACAGTATCATCACCCACAGTAGCAGTCGGAGCAGCAGGAGCTACGTTATCTATAGGTGAGTCATCTTTGTCATCGTTATCAAAAACCCAAAGATATAAACCTTCAGCAGCTAAAACCGCTAAACCTGCTTTTAGCACGTTACCCATCGAAAAAGTTGGGGAATCATCAACCGCCATTGTTGAGGCTGGTTGGCTCGTGCTGGTATAGGCTAAATCTGTGACATGGTTTAAACCTGTATAGTCGATCACCTTACCCTGGGCGTCAAATTGTGCTTCAACAAATTTTCCATGTTCAGTCGGAAGAACAAGTGAATGTTCTGTTGTATTCGTTGCTTCATTAAAGAAATTTTCTAAAACAATAGTCTCTCCATTTTTTAAATGGACGACTAGATTTCCACCTTGTTTTTCCACCGATGCTATATCTTTTTGACTTACGCCAATTTGAATAATAGAAGGTTTACTTAACACGACCTTATTGAGCTGACCATCTTGCAGAACGTCCAAACCCTCTTTGGATGCTACAATTATTCTTGTCATTATTTCCTGTCCTAAATTTCAGTTATATTTTTAAATGTCTAACTTTTTAAATATTTCATTTAAAAGCTATTTTATTGCTGTTTAAAATATCAAAACCATGTGTTTATCACAATTCAAAAATTATATTTATCAACATTTATTTTTTACTTTCCATTAAAAATCTAAACCTATTTAATAAGACAAATTTGAATATTAACTTTATAAAAAAACCAGCATTTAAGCTGGTCTTTTTATAACATTTGAATTATATAAACTTATAGTTTTGGATCACGTACCTGTACAAGCGTCGTGTTCGCTTTTGCAAGGCTTTCCATGACTTTGCCGATTACAGTAGGAATCAAACTATCGGCCATTTGCGCTGCTTGTAAACCCAGCTTTTCACCTAAAGTCGCTTTCTTACGTGTATTAATGACATACACATCATGTTGTGGCAATAAAGCTAATAAATACTCATCAGATGTTTGTAATTTATCAACAAGGTTCAGATCTAGCGCATCTTCACCATACCAATGTTCACCTGTCGCCACCTTATCAACATTAAGCTGTGGGCGATATTTTTCTACAAAGTGCTTAAATAACACATGAGTTTGTTGCAACTCTTCTTCGAACTTCGCTTTACCTTCAGGCGTATTTTCACCAAACATGGTGACTGTACGCTTATACTGCCCTGCTGTGTAAAGCTCAAAATCCACATTGTGTTCTTTTAAAAGACGATTAAAGTTTGGAACTTGAGCAACCACGCCAATTGAACCCACAATAGCAAACGGCGCTGCAATAATTTCATTTGCAATACATGCCATCATATAGCCACCACTTGCAGCGACTTTATCCACACAAATCGTTAAATGAAAACCTGCATCGCGTAAACGCACCAACTGAGCTGCTGCTAGACCATAACCATGGACCATACCACCTGGGCTTTCCAGACGAACTACAATACGATCACGTCCTGCTTTAGCAGTTGCTAAAATCAGGGTAATTTCTTCACGCAAGTTTTCAACTGCCGAAGCTTGAATATCACCTTTGAAATCTAAAACAAAAATCTTCTGATTATTTTTACGGCGAATTTTAGCTTCTTTAGCAAGTTGTTGAGCTAGTTGTAAAAGTTCTAAACGGCTTGCCGTAGTTTGCGCAATTTTTTTTCTCTGTTCATTGACACGTGCATTTAAATGGCTGACACGTATTTCCGCAGGGAGTTTAGGCAAATGGAATAACATAAAATTCTAAGCTCATAAGTTTATCTTTATAGCCTTAAGATGTGGTCCTTTTGATTAAAATTCAATAGCGATTTTGCAAAATAGAGTCATTTTCATTTATAAAATAAAAAAAAGAGCACGTGGCTCTTTTTCTTTTATTGTTTACTAATCAACCGAAGCGACCAGTAATATACGCTTCCGTTAACTGATGGTCAGGTTGAGTAAAGACTTTTTCAGTTGAGTTGACTTCAATTAAATCACCTAAATGGAAATAAGCAGTACGATCAGAAACACGTGCCGCTTGTTGCATTGAGTGAGTCACAATCACAATTGTGTATTGATTCGACAATTCAGAAATAAGTTCTTCTACTTTTGCTGTTGCAATTGGATCGAGTGCAGAACACGGCTCATCCATTAAAATCACTTCAGGACTAACAGCAATGGTACGTGCAATACATAAACGTTGTTGCTGACCACCTGATAAACCTGTACCTGGCTGGTTCAAACGGTCTTTAACCTCATCCCACAAACCAGCTTTACGTAAGCTATTTTCAACAATTTCTTCAAGGTCATATTTATCACGCGCTAAACCGTGAAGTTTAGGCCCATAAGCCACGTTGTCAAAAATAGATTTAGGGAATGGGTTTGGCTTTTGGAACACCATACCAACCTGAGCACGCAATAATACAACGTCTAGATTTGGGTCATAAATATTGTGGTTATCGAGGGTAATTTTACCTGTTACGCGGCAACCATCAATCGTATCATTCATACGGTTTAACGTACGAAGAAACGTTGATTTACCACAACCTGAAGGACCAATAAATGCGATCACTTCATTTTGGTAAATATCTAGGTCAATACCTTTGATAGCTTCAAAATCACCATAGTAAACATGGGCATCTTGTGCACTAATTTTGATTTCGTTTGAGTTCTGCTTTTTTGAAGTATGTGGTTCAAAATGCGAAACATACGAAGTGCCATGATTCAGCGATTTATCTGTAAATTGAGATTGTTCAGTATTCACTAACTTATCCTTTTCTAAGGAATTCGTAATATCAATAGTATTCATGATTTATCCTCTATTACCAACGCACTTCGAACTTTTTACGTAACCAAATTGCAAGACTGTTTAAACCAATCATTAATGCAAGTAGTACGATAATCGCAGCAGCAGTACGGCCTTCGAAGAAGTTACGCAACTCATTACCCTGCCATAAATAAACCTGTACAGGTAAAGCAGTTGCTTGATCAAATGGAGTTGCTGGAATACTTGCAACGAATGCACTCATTCCAATTAAAAGTAAAGGTGCGGTTTCACCAAGCGCATGTGCAACACCAATAATTGCACCTGTCATAATGCCTGGTAATGCCAACGGTAAAACGTGATGGAAAATCGTTTGGAACTTAGAAGCCCCCAAACCAAGTGCCGCTTGTCGAATAGAAGGTGGCACTGCTTTTAATGAAGCACGCGTGGTAATAATCACTGTTGGCAGTGTCATTAAGCTTAAAACCAAACCACCCACCAACGGAGCTGATAAAGGCAAATGCATCCAGCCAATGAAAATCGCAGCACCAAGTAGACCAAATACAATTGAAGGAACAGCAGCAAGGTTATTGATGTTAACTTCAATAATATCCGTAAGAACATTTTTTGGAGCAAACTCTTCGAGATAAATTGCGCTGGCAACACCGATTGGAATCGCAATGATGATCACGATGAGCATCATGAATAATGAACCCATGAATGCACCTGCAAGACCACTAATTGCTGGTGAACTACGTGAGTCAGGGTTCTTAAATAAGTTCAAGTTAAAAGTACTTTCAAGAACGCCTTTTGCTTTTAAGTCATCGGCAAGCTTACGCACTTCTGGATCGAGTTGTTGCTGATCATCTGGTAATGAACGATCAATATTACCTTTTAACCAAACATCGACGTTCGCATCACCTAAGAAGGTAATATTTTCTTTTTTACCAATGAGTGATGGATCTGCAAAAACCATATCGCGTAGGCGATAAGCTTCCGAGCTTGCATATAAGCTGCTTAGGTAGTCACGTTGTGATGCAAGTGCAGGATCTTTAGCAATCATTCCATTTACAATGATGCCATCCCAATCGACCATACCCATTTTAGTTTGCCAATCAACATAACGTTCTTGGTAATGTGCAGGTGTTTCACCTTGAGTACGTACGGGTACTGGGCCTGCATCAATCACTTTAGGGTCAAAGTAAATTGGAACACTCATACTGGTTTGCCAAAAAGCAGGTAAACCTTTTGCCAAGATACTACCGAACAAGAGAGCAACGAATGCAAGACCAATAATGACTGCCGAGAAACCCGCAAAACGGAAAGCTTTTTCTTTGCGATGGCGTTTAGCCAAAGATTTTTCAATAACCTGTTTACGTCGTTCACGTGTTTCGGCAGCAGTTTTCGGATCAAATACGTTCTGATCCATAGGAGACGATGTATTTGATGTACTCATTCGTATTGCTCACGGTATTTACGCACAATGTACAGTGCTACAATATTTAATCCCAAGGTAATAACAAATAGTGTTAAACCTAGCGCGAATGCAACCAATGCTTGTGGACTTGAGAAGTCTGTATCTCCAGTCAACTGTTTTACAATAGTTACTGTCACTGTCGAAACAGCTTCAAATGGATTTGCGTGTAAAAGTGGACTATTCCCTGCTGCTAAAACCACAATCATAGTTTCCCCAACAGCGCGAGAGACTGCCAATAGGAAAGCACCTGTAATACCAGGTAAAGCTGCCGGTAATACAACTTGACGGATTGTTTCAGACTTAGTCGCACCAAGTCCTAAAGAACCGTCACGTAGTGCACGCGGGACTTGAGTAATAATGTCATCTGACAAAGATGAAACAAACGGGATAATCATAATTCCCATTACAAAACCAGCAGTTAAAGCACTCGTCGCATTGATCTCTAAACCAACATATGCACCCGCTGCTTTAAAGAATGGTCCAATAATCATCATGGCAAATACACCATAAACAATTGTTGGAATACCAGCTAAGACTTCAATTGTTGGTTTTGCCCATGAGCGGAACCATGGTGAAGCATATTCAGCTAAATAAATTGCGATCATTAATCCAACTGGTACAGCAACGAGTAGAGCGATACCACTGACCATGAGCGTACCCCATAGCAATGGTAATAAACCATAACTGCCTTCAGCATTACCAGAAGTACTAAAGCCCGGATTCCATTCTGTACCAAAGAAAAAGTCCATTGGACTGACAAAACGGAAGAAGTGCATTGCTTCGCCAAACATCGACATTACGATACCGATGGTTGTCAAAATCGCAACACCAGAACATAAAATCAAACCAACATTAATGGCACGTTCAACTTGGTTACGAGCACGATATTGTTGGCTGATTTTTTTCTTTGCCCAAACCAACCCCAATAAAGCAGCACAAATTACAACAGCAAATTTGGCAAAAGAGCCAATGGTTTGAAATTTTGCAAACTGTTGAGCAGCAGCTAATTCGTAGGCTGCCGGTTTATCGCTCACCCCAAAACCTGAAGCAATTGATTGAACACGATCAACCAATACACTTCTACCCGCTTCATCAAGAGAAGCACTTACAGACGCCGGAATATTATTAAAAATAATATGATTTAAAATACTTGGTTCAACCAAGTTCCAAATGATCAAAATTAAAAAAGCAGGGATACCGCACCAAAGACCAACCAGTGCGCCATAATAACCAGGACGAGAATGTAACGTCGCCGAGTTGCTTCCCTTACCTGCTATGTTACGGCTCTTTCTCAGCCCAAGTTGATATGCAATTGCCACAAGGGCTAACAACACACCGATAAGTAGCAGATTCATGTATTCTCCACTGTTTTCTCAATTGTCATAATTTGGGAAAAACGTGTTAGACAAAAAGGCTGATGATCGCTTGAGATCACCAGCCCCTATTCAAACCAACTTATTTAACAGTTTTACCTGCTTTAAAGTCAGCTAAAACTTTAGCGCGTTCTGCATCAGACATCGCGATTAAACCATCACGCTCAGCTTTAGAACCTTTACCAGTCGCTTTTTTGCTTAGGAAGTATTCTACGTATTGTGGTAAACCTTTAACTGATTTTAAGTGCTCGCCTTTTACATAGAAGTATAGTGGACGAGATACAGGGTATGTTCCATTCAATACTGTCTTCTCAGATGGAACAACGTTGTTTACTGTTGCTACACGTAACTTGTCACGGTTCATGTCATAGAAACTTAAACCAAACACGCCTACAGCACTTGGAGAAGTTTTTAAGCGCGCTAATGTTTCTGTATAGTCGCCAGCGATTTCAATTACACGGCCATCTTTACGGAAAGTAGAACATGCTTTCTTCTGAGCATCTTTATCTAAGCTCTTGAAGTATTCATATGCTTCACAACCAGCTTCAACCATTTTCTCTTGGAAAACTTCACGAGTACCGTGGTTAGATGCAGGGATTACAAGCGTAATCGGTTCATTTGGAAGTGTTTTATCAATTTGATTCCAGTTTGTATATGGGTTTGGAACCAATTTACCTTTTGAAGGCAACTGTGCAGCTAAAGCAGCAAACACATGGTAAGGTTTTAATTTATAAGCTGCTTTGTGTGAGTTAGACGCGAATACAATACCGTCATAACCAATTTTGATTTCTTGAATTTGTTTTACACCAGCTTTGTTACAAGCTTCGATTTCAGTGCTTTTAATTTTACGAGAAGCGTTAGCAACGTCGATCGTGTTATCGCCAACACCTTGACAGAATTGTTTCAAACCAGCAGAAGAACCGCCAGAACCAACTACAGGAGTTTTAAATTGAGGGAAAGTATTACCAAACTCTTCAGCTACAACGCTGGCAAATGGTAATACAGTTGAAGAACCAGCAATTTGAATCGTATCACGAGCTGCATTTGCAGTCGTTGTTACAGCTGCCCCAGTTACTGCTAACGCAATTGCGATTTGACGTGGATTTAAGCGCATTCTGTTCTCTCTCATTAATGCAATAGGTTGTACGTCACTTTTTGTTGAGTGCTTGTACGCTCTTCGATAGCTGCATTGTGAATAGAAAATATGACAATTAAGTTACAGTATGATGACGCTTTAATGATTTCGATATTGTTAACTGTCACATTAATATTTTTTATGTACTATCAATTAGTTATTTTAAATATAGAGATTATTTTATCCTCTCTATCAATCTATATTATGACATTATCTAAAAATATTAAATTTTTATTTTTTATAAAATATAAAAACAAAAGGTATTATAAATATATTAAAAAACGGTAATTTAGTGATTTATTAATTTTATTATTTAAATATTTTCTGTCATTAAAATTATTATTAAAAATTTCTAGAAAAAAACAATTTCTTTGTAACATGAAAATAATATGACAAGAGATAAAGGGTTACCAACCTTAAGGCTGATAACCGCAATATCATTGTCAATTTAGACGATCAATTCGATTGTACTTCTGGCAGAACAACCATTTTTTTACGATATTTTAAGAAGTACATCACAGCTAAAACAGCAAGCCAGATTGGTCCTAAAATAACTGCCAATCTCATATCTGGAGTCATCGCCATAATAATAAGAATAAAGCATACAAAGCTAATGGTTAAATAATTACTCCAAGGACTCATAATGCTTTGGAACTTAGTTTGGCGACGTTGCAATTTCATTGCTTTGGTAAATTTCAAATGTGTGACTGAAATCATAAGCCAGTTAATAACAAGTGCAGCTACAACCAACATCATAAAGAGCTGAAATGCTTGGCCAGGAATCAGATAATTCACGACCACACATATTGCTGTGATAGATGCAGAAACAACTGCTGCTGGAACTGGAATACCGCGACTGTTTACTTTTTTCAAAATTGCAGGAGCATTACCCTGCTCTGCCAAACCATGCAACATACGACTATTACAATAGATACAGCTGTTATAAACTGAAATAGCAGCAATCAAGACCACAAAGTTCAGAACGTTCGCAACACCGTTACTATTGAGTGACTGGAAAATCATAACAAATGGACTGCCGCCTTCTGCCACCATGTTCCATGGATAAAGACATAAAAGAATACCGATTGCACCGATATAAAAAATTAAAATACGGTACACAATCTGATTTACTGCTTTAGGAATAGTCGTTTCAGGTTTCTTCGTTTCAGCTGCAGCAATACCAATTAATTCCAAGCCGCCAAATGCAAACATAATGACAGCTAAAGCCATGACAAAACCGTGAATCCCGTGCGGGAAGAAACCACCGTGTTGCCATAAATTTGCAACACCCGCTTGCGGACCTGCTGAGCCTGAAAGTAAAAGATAAGCACCGAAACCAATCATGCTTAAAATGGCAACAATTTTAATGCAGGAAAATAAGAACTCGGATTCCCCAAAAAAGCGGACATTTACCAAGTTAATGCCGTTAATTAAAATAAAGAAAAATAAAGCAGTCAGCCATGTCGGAATTTCAGGCCACCAAAACTGTATAAATGTCCCAATCGCACTCAATTCAGCCATACTGACGAGTACATATAATCCCCAATAGTTCCAGCCAGACATAAAACCCGCCATTTTGCCCCAGTATTTGTTCGCAAAATAACTAAAAGAACCACTGACCGGCTCTTCAACAACCATTTCACCTAAATGGCGCATAATTAAAAAGGCAATAATTCCTGCAATTGCATATCCTAATAAAATTGAAGGACCAGCCAATTTAATTGTTTGTGAAAGACCTAAGAATAATCCTGTACCAATCGCCCCTCCGAGTGCGATGAGTTGAATATGCCGATTGGATAAGCCTTGTTTTAACTCGTGCTTATTGTTTGCATCCATAACATTATCTCCAATGTTGGTGTCACTTCCTGTACACCTTTATTCAGCACCACATCCGAAGATCAGGAACCGATCTTCGGATGTGAGTTTGCTGTAATGTGAGTCCATTTAATTTTTGAGAAGACTTGTCCTATCTTCTATTTAAAAAGAGATTGCATCCTTACATTTAATCGGTTGGGAACGCTCCTTTAAAATTTCGTAACCGCGATCACCGTAGTCAAAACGAGCAATCACAGAAGCAAATTTTTTCAAACTTACCGGCGCATCCATTGCTGGTAGTTTTAATTCAATGAAAGTTAACTGATCATTTTGCTGAACGTTGTCTAAAACACTCTTAAGCTGTCCAGCGGTTTCAACAACATAAGTTGTATGGCCTTTTTTACCGTTAAATACCGCAGGAATTTCAGTGTATTTCCAGTTTTGCACGTCGTTATAGGCCGCGTTTTCACCCATAATTAAGCGCTCAATGGTATAGCCGCCATTGTTCAGCAAGAAAATAATTGGTTTTAAACCATGACGGATAATTGTAGAAAGCTCTTGTACCGTAAGCTGGAAAGAACCATCGCCAATAAATAAAATTTGACGGCGTTCAGGAGCTGCCAGCAAGCTACCAAGTAAAGCTGGCAAGGTATAACCAATAGAGCCCCAAAGCGGCTGAGCAATATATTTAGCTGTAGCAGGAAGTTTGATACCTGACAAAGCAGAGTTTGATGTTCCTACCTCACCAATAATCACATCATCTTCTTTTAAGAACCCTGAAATGTAGTTCCAAAGCACATCTTGGCTAAGCTTTTGTTGAGCTGGAGCTTCAATTACTTTCTGAGGTTGTTTTTCAAGAAGAGGTGTTGTTGATTTACGTGGCGCAACTTTTTTATTTAGCTCGACAAGCAATTGTCCAATTTCAATACCTGGAAAATCCTGACCAAAAATATTTAAGCCATAAGATTTAATTTCGATGTAGTTTTTGGTCTCAATTTGATGAGTAAATACAGCTGAGCCTACATCGGTAAAGCGTGCACCAACACCAATTAAACAGTCGGATTGTTCAATGATATTTTTCACATGAGGCTGGCTTGCCCCACCCACATAAGTTCCAATGTAACGAGGTGAGCCTTCATCCATAATATTTTTTGCAGTATTCATGCCTGCAAATGGAATTGAGCATTTTTGAGACAAATCATTTAAAAGTGAAGTTACACCAAAAACTGAAGCTTCATTATCAATAAGAAGTGCAGGACTTTGAGCATTCTCAATAATGTCACAGAGTTTGCTTACCACACTCTGCAATAATTCAGGTTCAACAGCTGGGTAGCTTAAGTCAAGCGGGCGCTCAGATACTTCAATTTTAACGTGAGTAATATCGCCTGGTAGTTGAATGTGTACAGGACGGCGTTCAAGGAAACACTGGCGTAATACACGGTCAATTTCAAAAGCTGCATTTGCTGGAGTTAAACGTGTTTGGGCAACTGTGAACTCTTTCATACAGTTCATAATATTGTCGTAGTTACCATCGACAAGCGTGTGGTGTATTAGTGTGCCCTTTTGAACCGCATGTAAAGGCGGAATACCTGAGATATGAATAAGAGGTACATTTTCTGCATAGGCACCTGCAATACCATTAATCGCACTTAAGTCACCTACACCATAAGTGGTTGCCAAGGCAGAAAAACCGTTAATTCGTGCATAACCGTCTGCTGCATAGGCAGCATTTAATTCATTACAATTTCCAATAAATTCGAGTTGTGGGTCTGCTTCAACTTGTTCTAGATATGAGAGGTTAAAATCACCAGGTACTCCAAAAAGATGTTGGATACCCATTTGTTTTAAACGAAGATTTAAAAATTCACCGATTTCTATGAACATTGCTCTATATCCTTTGAGACCAATTTTTATTCCATAGAAAAATAATATTTCATCTATCTTTTAGATTTCGTGCATAATGAAAACGCATTTTAATAAAAATACATGATTTGTGTATCATAAAAGGATTTTATGCAATGGATAAGTTCGACTGGCAAATCATTCAGGCACTACAAAAGAATGGACGGCTCACTAATCAGGAAATAGGAGATTTAATCGGTTTATCTGCTTCGCAATGTTCAAGAAGAAGGCAGCTACTTGAGCAAAAAGGTATTATTCTAGGCTACACGGCACGCATCCAGCAGCAGGCGCTAGGACTCGAAGTTACAGCGATGATACATATTAATCTAAGAACACACGAGGCAAAATCACAACAAGCTTTTCAAGAACTCATCGAAGCTGAAGACAACATTCAGGATGCATTTTCAATTAGTGGCGATGCGGATTTTATTTTAAAAGTCGTTGCTGAAAATTTAGAACAGCTTTCTCAATTTGTGACTGAAAGATTGCTTTCTTATAATTTTATTGGGCATATAAAGTCTTACATCGTTCTTAAAAAAATTAAAGAACAGAATCATTTTTTAATCAAATCTAAAAGCATGAGCTATCATCACTCCCAATAAACAGCTCAGCTTTTCACACATAAAAGTGAAAATAAAAAGGCGGATACTAGATCCGCCTTAAAATTAATATTTAGACTTTACTAATATGAACTGTTTGCCCGATCGTATTTTCAAGTAAACCTTCTAAACCAAACTCAGCACCTAAACCAGACATTTTCCAGCCACCAAAAGGTGCATGAGGCAGAACCTCAGCATGGGTATTAATCCAAACAGTTCCGCATTGAAGCTGACTAGCGTAAGTCTGAGCGGCTTTAATATCAGAAGACCAAATTGAGCCACCTAAACCAAACTCACTATCATTGGCACGAGCAATTGCATCGTTGATATTGGTATATTTTAAAACAGGTAACACAGGGCCAAACTGTTCTTCTTGCACCACGCGGCAAGAATCAGAAATTTCAGTCAAAATAGTTGGTGCAATAAAGTAGCCTTGCTCTGGTAGCTGTTGTTGTCCAGAAAGTGCTTTTGCACCTTGTGCAATCGCTTCAGCAATAAGAGCTTTCACTTTGTTATATTGCATTTGGTTTTGTACTGGACCAAATGTTGTAGAAGACGTCATTCCGTCACCCACAACTTGAGCGTTGGCAATATCAGCTAACTTTTGAGATAAAGCTTCATATTGGCTTTCATGCACATATAGACGCTTTAAGGCTGCACATGTTTGACCAGCGTTTAAGAACGCCATATTAAAAATCTTGGCTGCAATTTCATCGATATTTGCATCAGGCAATACAATACCAGCATCATTACCACCAAGTTCTAAAGTTAAGTGTTTTAGCTGCTGAGCTGCCCCAGCCATAATGTGCTGACCAGTTCGAGTTGAACCCGTAAACACGACTTTTTGCACATCTGGATGAGAAGATAATACTTCACCAATCTCACCAGCACCAACCACAATTGAAATAACACCAGCAGGAACTTCTTGCTGAATGATTTCACACAAACGCAAAGTCGATAGTGGCGTGTATTCAGAAGGTTTACTAATGACCACGTTACCCGCACGCAATGCAGGCATGATGTGCCAAACCGCAATCATCAGTGGCCAGTTCCATGGCGTAATTGAAGCCACTACACCTAATGGTTGGCGATGACGTTCAATACGCTTGGTTTCACTGTCTTCAATTACTTCTATAGGTAAATCCATAGCAGCCGCATAACGCGTCCAGCCAATTGCACCCTGCACTTCCATTTGTGCAAGTGCGAGTGGCTTACCTTGTTCAAGCACAACCAACTCTGCAAGCATTTCAGCATGCTTTTCAATACCGTCAGCAATTTTATTTAAAATTGATTTACGTTCATCGTGCGAGACTTGTTGCCAAGCTTTAGATACCTGTTTAGCTGCACTCACTGCTTGATTTACCTGTGCAACCGATGCTTTTGCACAACGTGCAGCAGTTAAGCCAGTAGCAGGGTTAAGAATTTCTAGCTCGCCTTGCTCACCTGAACAAAGTTGACCGCCAATAATGAGTTTAAATTCATTGAGCATATTCGCTTGTTGCATTTCTTCTTCCTTGTCTTAATTGTAATTACAGCCACTTACTTTTTTCAGTTAAAGCGGGATTATTTAAAGTAAGTACGATATTGATATATCAATGTGACCAAAAATATTGGGGACATATCAATACAATAAGAAATTTGCTCCCCATAAATCATGCATAATTATTTTTGTTTTTTGAAAATATGCATGATTTGTGCATGTATTCTTTTCTTCATACACAATCCAAATAAAAACAATCTGCCATAAAAAAGCCCGGTAATAAACCGAGCTTTTTTTGTTATCAACTCAATTAGTCAATTGGTGGTACATAGTTACCAGAAGCAATTGCATCTTTAATGCGGTCAGCTTCAGCCAATACTTGACCTAAAAGGTTTTTAACGTTTTCGAATGTCACAACAGGGCTTAATGTTGTCATTTTCAATGACTGTACATTACCAACTTTTGTTACACCGATATTTGCCTCACCACGTGCAAACAATTCGTCTGCTACGTTTTGGTTCAAGCTATCGATAAACTCAACTGGGTAGCCTTGTGGCACAACGCGGAACAATACCGAAGCAAACTGTGGTTCAACTAAAAGTTCTAAACCATCAGTTGCCTTGATGTAATCTGCAACTTCACGAGTAAGTTTTACACCATGGTCAATCATTGAACCATAAAGGTCTTCACCTAGTGATTCAATTGTCATCCACAATTTCAATGCATCAAAACGACGAGTCGTTTGTAATGATTTAGACACAAGGTTTGGTACACCGTGCTCTTCGTCATAAGCAGAGTTCAAGTATTCAGCTTCGTAGTGCATGAAACGATAGTTCGCTTCATCTTTTAACAAGAACGCGCCACAGCTAATGCTTTGGAAATAATGCTTATGGAAGTCGAGAGTAATTGAGTCAGACAACTCAATACCATCAAGCATTGCACGATAGTCATTTGACAGAATTAATGCACCGCCCCATGCCGCATCGATATGCATCCATGAACCATATTTATTGGTAATTTCACGGATTTTCTTCAATGGGTCAATTGCACCGGCATCAGTCGTACCTGCTGTCGCAACGACACAAGCAACAACTTTACCTTCAGACTGAAGATGCGCCATCGTTTTTTCGAGAGCATCTACATCCATTTGTGCATTTTCATTCACAGGAACAGTCACAACTGACTGGAAGCCCATGCCCATCATTGCCATGTTCTTTTGCACAGAGAAATGTGCATTTTCAGAACAAATGACTTTGACGTTTTTCATTGCATCGGCAGGAATACCATCACGCTGTACAGACCATGGGTTACCATTTTCGTCTTTCCAGTTTTTCGAGATGCACCAGTCACGAGCAAGTAACACACCCATCAAGTTAGATTGAGTACCGCCAGAAGTGAAAACACCTGCCTGACCAGAACCATAGCCTACTTTTTGACGCAACCAATCAATGAGCTGAACTTCCATTAATGAACCCGCCGGGCTTTGATCCCATGAGTCCATAGACTGGTTAGTTGCATTGATTAACACTTCCGCGATCTGGCTCATCACCATGGTTGGGCAGTGTAAATGTGCTAATGAATGTGGATGATGTACTTTCAAGCTTTTATTCAAGAAAAGCTCAATCATACGTTGAAGAGATTCTTGTACACCCATACCTTCTTTTGAAGGTTGGAAAGAAATTGCTGAACGCAATTCTTTAATGCTACCACCAGTGTACATCTTTTCATTTTGCAACCATGCTGAAACGGCTTTTACCGCTTCGCCCATTGCTGACTCATAGTCAGCAATGGATTGTGCATCATTGCAGAGTAACGCTTTACGATGTTCTGCAAAATCCACCATACTTATGCGCCTCGTACTGCAACCAATGCTTCTGCAATTGCTTTCTTAAAGCGAGCAACTACTTCAACACACTCGTCTTGAGTGATGATAAGCGGGCAAAGTAAACGAATTACCGTACCGTTACGACCACCTTTTTCAAGCAATAATTTATTGTTGAAACAAGCAGTTTGAATTGCAGCAGCTAATTGTGAGTCAGCAGGATGCGAACCAATACGATCAGCTGGTTTACGCTCGTCAACGATCTCAACACCGATCATTAAACCGCGACCACGTACGTTACCGATACATGGGAATTCTTGAGCTAATTTTTTAAATTCAGCTTGTAAGAAGTCACCACGCTCTTGCGCATTTTGAGCAAGATTTTGTTCGCTAATCGTTTTTAATACGACAAGACCAGTACCCATAGCAAGTTGGTTACCACGGAAAGTACCCGTGTGACCAGCAGGTTGCCAAGCATCAAATTTACGTTTAATACCTAATACTGCAAGTGGTAAACCACCACCTACTGCTTTAGACATTACAACAACATCAGGTTCAATACCTGCATGTTCAAATGCAAACATTTTGCCTGAACGTGCAAAGCCAGCTTGAACTTCGTCTAAAATTAAAACGATGTTGTGCTTTTCAGTCACTTCACGGATTTTTTGCAACCATTTTACTGGAGCTGTAACTACGCCGCCTTCACCTTGAATCGCTTCAAGAATAACAGCAGCCGGTTTTGTTACACCGCTTTCTACATCTTCAATAAAGTTTTCAAAGTAGTAAGTTAAAGCGTCAACACCAGCTTCCCCACCTAAACCAAGTGGGCAGCGGTATTCATGCGGATATGGCATGAATTGTACGCCTGGCATTAAACCGTTAACTGCATTTTTTGCACTTAAGTTACCAGTCATAGCAAGTGCACCATGGGTCATACCATGATAACCGCCAGAGAAACTGATCACTGAACTACGGCCAGTGTAAGTCTTAGCAAGTTTAATTGCTGCTTCAGTTGCGTCTGCACCAGCAGGACCACAGAACTGCAAGCAATATTCTTCTTTACCACCAGGTAAATATGCTAACAATGCTTCAGTGAATGCATCTTTTAAAGGTGTGGTTAAGTCTAAAGTATGCAATGGCAAACCACTTGCCAATGTATCTTGAATACTTTGAATCACCGCAGGATGATTATGACCTAAAGCCAATGTACCTGCCCCAGCTAAACAATCAAGGTACTGTGTACCTTCAACATCAGTAACCCAGCATCCTTGTGCTTTCGCTATCGCTAACGGTAATTTACGTGGATAGCTACGAACATTTGATTCCATTTGACTTTGGCGAGTCAAATAATATTCGTTAGTAGCATTAGTGGCAGGGTTAACGGAAGTAACGCTCATATCGGATTACCATCTCTGATAGGGGGAGAAAGAAATAAGTCTGGTGACGATTGGTCCTTTGACTCGGTGCTTTATAGAACTAGCAAAGACACTTATTTTATATCTTGTAACTAGGAGCGCGATGATACCTAATTTTACAAGAAAAAAAACGTCTTTTATGTACTTTACTCATCTAATCTTATTGAAAAAATGTATCATCCCAATAGTTATGATGAATTATCATCATACTATGTGACAACCTAAAGAAAATATTCTTTTTTTATATTACTTTGATTTTTTAGTTTACATTGAAATATTTTATTTTTAAGTTACTATTTTTTAAAGATTTTACATTAGCCATCATTTAAAAAAACTGATCTCAATATTACAAATACGCCACAAAATCTGCAAAAGTTATGCATAAGTTATGTTTAACATTTCTTAATGAAAAAAATTAAATTTATATTAATTTTTAAAGGAAAAATTTATGCGTACTTTAGCCGTATCAACCCTTCTTTTAGGTTCCCTCCTTAGCCCTTTAGTTTTTGCTCAGGATGATAATGCTTTGAACTACAATATTGTAAATGTACAAGCCGAAGCTTCTCGCCAAGTTTCTAATGATGAAATGCATGCGACTTTATATATTGAAAAAAGTAACAAACAACCAGCTGAACTTTCAAATCAAATTAATCAATTAATGAATCAAGCGCTTAGCGTTTCTCGTAAATATCCTCAAGTAAAAGTGGAAACTGGTGCTCAAAGCACTTACCCAATTTACGATAACGATAGCAATAAGTTAAAAGAATGGCGTGGCCGTGCTGAAATCCGTCTTGAAAGTAAAGACTTTAAAGCTGCTAGCCAGTTAGTAAACGAATTACAGCAAAACTTCCAAACTCAATCAATTAACTTTACGGTTTCTGATGAACAACGTAAAAAAGTTGAAAATGAGTTGATGGTTGAAGCCTCTAAAAACTTCCAACAACGTGCTCAAATGTTGACCCAAGCTTGGAATAAAAACCAATATACTTTAGTCACTCTAAACCTGAACACAAATAACTATTTCCCACAACCTGTAATGCGTACCAGTATGGCTAAGTTTGCCGTTGCCGAAGCTGCACCAGCTCAAGACATGGCAGCTGGTGAGTCTAAAATTACTGTAAATGCAAACGGTTCAATTCAGTTTAAATAATTTGTTTCTCTAAAAAAAGCCCTGAACTCATCAGGGCTTTTTTTTGACTTATTTTTTAAAAGGTAAAGCATATTTAAAGATACGGCCTACCACCTGTCCAAACTGTTTAGCCAGACTTGCGTTGTTATAATTTAGGCCATATTTTTTACATACAGCTTCCACTTTTGGAGCCATTTGGCGATAACGGCGCGCTGGGATATCAGGGAATAAATGGTGCTCAATCTGATGGCTCAAATGTCCGCTTAAAATATGTAATGCTTCTGAACCTTTCAAATTAGAAGAACCACGAATCTGGCGCATATACCAGTGACCACGGCTTTCTTCTTGTAAAACAGACTTTGGAAATACTTCTGCATCTTTTGTGAAGTGACCACAGAAAATAATCGTAAACGTCCAGATATTACGAAGACCATTTGCAACCAAATTACCAGTGAATACAGGTAAAGCTGCTGGACCTGCAATTAAAGGGAAGAAAACATAGTCTTTAAAAAGTTGTTTTCCAATCTTTTTATTAACAGGTTTTAACTCTTCCAAGAATTTTGCCATGCTCTTACGTTTATAAAGGACACGTCCAATTTCAAGATTCTGAATAGCTACGCCCCATTGGAACAATAAACAGAATGGGATGCTATAAACAGGTTGAAGTAAGAAACCCGGCTTCCAGCGTTGCTCTGGGAATAAACGAAGTAAACCGTAACCGATGTCATCATCAATACCTTTAATGTTGGTATAGGTGTGATGTTTATAGTTATGAGTTTGGCGCCAGTTATCAGAAGTACCGACAGTATCCCACTCGTAAGTTTGACCATTAAATTTAGGATCGTTCATCCAGTCATATTGACCGTGCATCACGTTATGACCGAGTTCCATGTTTTCCATAATTTTAGAGAAGCCTAATAGGCCTGTTCCTAAAATCCACGCTGGTGGGAACCAGCCTGCAAACAAACATGCACGACCTAAAAAGCTACTATAACGAATCGCAGCATAAACACGGCGGATATATTTAGCATCTTTCTCACCCAAATCATCCAATACCTCTTGCTTGATCTGATCGAGCTCTTTTGCAAATGCATCAAGTTCTGCTGGAGTCAAATCTCGATTTTTAGGATTTTTAAAATATTCGACTTTCACTGGCATATTCATAAGAGTTCTCTCTTAAAGATCAATAACTAGATCGGATTTTGCTGAGTTCACACAAATTTTGAGTAATTGGCTTGGTTCAGTGTTTTCACTACCGTTAAGTAAATTACGTGTTGAACCTTGTGATTTATTACAAACACATTTATTACAAATTCCCATACGGCAACCATGAGTTGGTTTAAGACCTTCATGTTCAAGGCTAACCAGAATTGACTGGCCTTTAGGAATTGCAATTACCTTATTAGACTGGGTTAATGTGACATTCACATAACCAATATCATCAGCAGAGCTTTCATTTGTTAAGCTAAATGCTTCTGTTAAAACGGCTGGAGCTTTTTCAAAAAGTTGCTCAACAGTCGCCACAAAACCAGAAGGTCCACACGCATAAATTGTGCTGTTTTCTACATCATCAACTAAAGCTAAATGCTCTGCATTTAAACGTTCATCATTTGGGGTTTCTTTTGTATAGAAAACCTGATAATTAAAGTTCGGATATTGCTGCGCAACTTTTTCAAAGTATTCAACAAAAGCTGCATCTGAACGTTGTTTCACCCAATATAAAAGTTGCACCTGAACTTTATCTAACTGCTGGCTTTGTTTAATCGCAGTAATCAAGCTCAACATTGGGGTAATACCACTACCCGCAGCCAACATAATTAAATTCGGTGTTTTGATGTTTTGTTGCATGTCACCATAAGGTTGACCAAGCTCAAAAACATCACCGATTTTGCTTTCAGAAATAAACCAGTTACTCACGATACCATCAGCAACTTTTTTAACTGTTAAACGTAAGTGCTGAGCATCAATTTGCGTCAAACTATAAGTACGTTCATAGCGACGACCAGCAATTTCTACAATCACAGGATGATGCTGGCCTGCAACGCCCATTTTTACTAAGCGGTTGCATTTTAGCGTCAGGCTCACCATGTCATGAGCGACAAATTCTTTTTTTACAATTTGAACAAGTCCGTGCTTTACAGACCATAAAGGATTAACTTTTTGTAGCCAGAAATTAGCCATTTCTTTATCAAAGATGGCTTGTGTCAATGAATTGAATAGAGAATTTCTCTTTTCGATTGCTTGCATAATTGAAGGCTCTGTCGCTCTTTTTTAATTATTATACACATGTATATATATTTGTATATACACCCGTACTTTTAATTACAATTTCACAAGTTCAGCTTCTAAGGCTATAATCCTGAGAGTTTACAAATATATTGAACAGCATGACCCAATCTTCACTTTCTCAGAACCTGAATGACACACCTCAACAACAAGATGTCATTGAAATTAAAACAGCTACGCGTTCTGTTGGAAGAAAAGCGACAATTACTAAAGAAGAACTTTTTCAGGCCGCTTTAAACCTTATTGGTCCGCAAAAAAGTATTGCTTCATTGAGTTTACGTGAAGTAGCTCGAGAAGCAGGAATTGCCCCAAATAGTTTCTATCGACATTTTAAAGATATCGATGAATTAGCAATTTCTCTAATTGACCGCGCAGGTATCGTTTTACGTAAAATCATTCGTCAGGCTCGCCTACGTGCTTCTTTACAAGAAAGTATTATTCGTAGTTCTGTCGATATTTTCCTTCAACAACTCGATGCCGATGAAGGTAATTTAAGTTTATTACTACGTGAAAGTTTTACAGGTTCTGCTTCTTATAAGGCTGCCGTAGACCGCCAGCTCAACTTTTTTCAGCAAGAGCTACAAGAAGATTTAATTCGTCTTGAACGCTTAAATAACAATCACCTGTATCACCCAGACCTTGTTGCAAAAGCTATTACTCAACTTGTGTTTCACATGGGTGCCAAAGTGATTGATTTACCGATCAATCAACGTGCAGAAGTTGCTGAACAAACCATGATTATGATTCGGATGATTTTAGAAGGCGCACGTCATCTAGATGAAGCAAAAATTCGCTAAAATGATCTAATGAATGGCTTGTTGATGAACAGGCCATTTTTACATCTAACTCCTCTATTTTCCAATAAAAATATAATTCACTGATTGAAGCGAATAGCTTGCCAGAGTATAAATAATCATTCCGTTTGCTCTTTCTCCTATATTCCCAACGATCTCAGGGATCCACATGCAAAATTTGAATAATCGTCAAAGTCTGATTGCAAGCTACATTCTAATGGGCATCTTTTTGCTTTCGGTTATCCCATTACATCTATTAGCAAGTTTTTTTGCAGGCTTTCTCATTTATGAAATTATTATTAGTTTAAGTTCGGTTGTAGAACGTTATATTGATGGCCAAAGAGCCCGTATTTTTATTAGTATTTTACTCAGTATCGTCACCATCTCACTTATTGGTTTTTTCATTACCAGTCTGATTAGTTTCGTTGTATACGATCTAAAAGGTGTCGGATTACATAGTATTAATAGCAAGGTTGATCAAACCTTACTTCATTTACAAGCAGAGATCACAAAGTATCTTCCAGGTTATATTCCTGATAGCGTGACAGATCTAAAAGACGAAATCTTTGCATTTATGAAAGATAACGTCACCACACTAAAAAACACCAGTTCCGATATTTTGCATAACTTCGTGACTATGGTCATGGGATTAATTATTGGTATTTTGGTGGCAATACATGGTTTTCATCGCCGTACGCCTCAGCCTGTTTTTAAGTCACTGCTTATCCAGCGTATTCAAAAATTATCAATTTCATTTAAAAATGTTGTTTTTGCCCAAATAAAAATTTCAGCGATTAACACCCTGCTCTTTATTTTATTCGCCTTTATTTTGTTGCCGCTTTGGGGAGTTCACCTTCCTTTTGCCAAAACTTTAACTATTTTGACCTTTATGTTTGGTCTCATTCCAATTTTAGGGAATCTGCTTTCAAACACCTTAACGTTTATTGCAGCTCTTACAATTTCCCTAGGACTAGCAGGAGCAGCATTACTTTATCTCGTTTTGGTTCATAAGCTTGAATATTTTATTAATGCTAAAATTATTGGGCATAAAATCAATGCAAATGCATGGGAGATTTTATTAGCAATGCTAGTATTTGAGTCAATTTTTGGCTTAGGCGGTTTA
This sequence comes from Acinetobacter sp. 826659, assembly GCF_000588515.1. Classification (NCBI taxonomy): domain Bacteria; kingdom Pseudomonadati; phylum Pseudomonadota; class Gammaproteobacteria; order Moraxellales; family Moraxellaceae; genus Acinetobacter; species Acinetobacter sp. 826659. The sequence goes on from NZ_JFYD01000001.1 coordinate 740,298, forward strand.
ATCGCAGCTCCAATTTTTTATGCTTATTTAAAGCTAGAATTAAAAGACGCTGGTCTCATCTAACTCAAAATCGATGTATAAAAAAAGCGCCCTCTCGGCGCTTTTTCATTTTGAGTGAGTTACGGCTTAACCACAACTAACACTTGAATTGCTTCTGGTGTAACAGTTAAACCATCAAGTAAGCTCAAGCCTTCTTTTTGCAGTTTCTGTAAACGCTCAATTTCGTCTTGACGAATACTTGGGTTGAACTGTTTTAGATAAGTTAAACGGTCAATTTCATATTGCCATTTATTGCCATAATGTTCTTTTGCTTGTTGCTGAAGCTGCGGTAAATCAACTTTCGCAATTTCTAACGCTTGTTTATAGCGCTGCTCAATGATATCACGACGAGCTTTAACTACTTGACGGCAGCTATTGCCATCTAAATGGTGCAAATAAGGTTTTAAAATTGTTGGATCAATCTTTTCAGATAAATCCTGACCATTTTCACTTAACAATACACGGATAAGCTGCTTCGGTAAGCTTGATGGCAAGTTCAAAGATTTTGGTGCAACAACATCTACTTTAAACCAGACTTCAATTAATACCGAACCCTGCTTTAAAGCATTAGATTTGAGTACAGCAACATTGGTACTACCAAATGATTGCGTACGGATCATTTCCATAACACTTTCAATGAATGGATGCTCTAAAGTTAAATATTGAGCATCTTCACGAAGCTGAGCTTGATCGCGATAGAAAGTTGCTGTCATACCTTCTTCGTCTAATGCCAAACCTTGCACTTGCATTTGGTCGGTCGGCTTAATAATCACCGTACCATTACTTTGTTCATCAAAGTCGATATTGGTTGATGACATGAAACGCTTCACAAACATTGGCAGCGTTGTATTGTCGTCATAGTCTTCAAGAGCTTGAACAATTTCTTGTGCCACAATAGGACGACATGAATTATATTCAAGTAAACGATCTCGGCCAGCTTGAAGTTCAGCTTCTAAGGCTTGACGTTGAACATTCACCTCTTCAAGCAAATCTTCAAATGTTTGACCTTGGTCTGCAAGTAAACAATCTTTTAATTCAACAATAAAATTCTCTTGCAGCGTTTGCGCTGTCGGAGAAATATTGCTGAAAATATTAAGTGCTTCGTTATACCAACGGAACATACGCTCTTGAGCTGTTCCCACAAGATATGGCACATGAATTTGGATACGGTTTTCTTGACCAATACGGTCTAGACGTCCAATACGTTGCTCTAAAACATCTGGGTTAGCTGGTAGATCAAATAAAATTAGATCACTGGCGAATTGGAAATTACGGCCTTCCGAACCAATTTCCGAACACAATAGAATCTGAGCGCCATAGCTTTCTTCAGCGAAATAAGCAGCCGCTTGGTCACGTTCAAGTAAGCTCATGCCCTCATGGAACATTGCGGTACGAATACCTGCATGCAAACGCAACACATTTTCTAAAGATTCAACTACTGGTCCGCTACGCGCAATTAAAAGCACTTTTTTATGCTTAAGATCTTTGCGTAGAATTTCCATTAACCATGGCACACGCGCATCATTTTGCATCCATGAACCATCAATTTGTGCTTCTTCAGGCCACATCTGCTCACGCAGTTTGCCATCTTTTGACCAATCTTCTGGTGCTGGTAATGGTGCTGGCTGACAATCACGACCTGGGAACCCCTGAATGGCTTCACGTGTATTACGGAATAAAATACGTCCAGTACCGTGACGGTCTAATAATTCGTGAATTGCTCTAAAGCGTTGGTCAGGCTGGTCTTCAATGCTGTGACCTAACAAACCTTCTAAAGCAGATAAATGCTCTGGGGTTAAAGCTTGATCCGACATGAGCACTTCAGCAATTTTTGCAGTCTGCTGATATTGAGTCTCTTCATCTAAGAAGCGCTCTAAACTACTAAAACGCTGTGGATCAAGTAAACGTAATCGAGCGAAATGACTTTCTACACCTAATTGTTCAGGTGTTGCAGTGAGTAATAGTACACCTGCTGTATTTTCAGCGAGCTCTTCAATTAAATCGTAGCGATCATTACCGCCTTCTTCTTCGCTCCACATCAAATGATGTGCTTCATCGACGACGAGCAAATCAAAACCAGCTTCTATGGCTTGTTCACGCAAATCATCATGGTCAACCATTAAGTCAACACTGGCAATAATGCATTGCTCAGTCAAGAACGGGTTAAGCTCTGGATCATGTTCTTTAATAGATGCGGTACGCGTTAAATCAAACAGAGAGAATTGCAAGTTAAAACGGCGACGCATTTCAATCATCCACTGATACTGAAGAGAATCAGGGACTAAAATCAGAATACGTTCTGAACGACCAGTTTTAAGCTGTTGGTGGATAATTAAACCAGCTTCAATTGTTTTACCTAAACCAACTTCATCGGCAAGTAAAACACGAGGTGCAAAACGTTTACCAACTTCATGTGCGATATAAAGCTGATGAGGGATCAGGCCAACACGTGCACCGACCATTCCACGTAGAGGGCTGGTTTGCATTTGTGCTTGCATGAGCATCGCTTCAATACGCAGGTCATACCATTCTTTATAGTCAACTTGACTTGCAAGCAAACGATCTAAAGGTTTAGATAATTGAATTTGCGCACCAATACGTGTTTCATTGAGTGCTTTACGCTCTTGCTCGCCATTTTCTAAAGTACGAACAACGTTGTAACGCAAAACGCCATGACGATCTTCAACAGACTCAACGATCCACTTCTGGCCTTCTTGATCTTGAACTTCATCATTCGTATTGAAGATGATACGAGATAGTGGAGCATTATTACGTGCATATACACGTGTCTCATCACTTTTGGGGAATAAAATGCTGACAGATCTTTCATCTACATCAATAAGAACACCTAAACCGAGCTCAGTTTCTGTGTCTGATAGCCAACGTTGACCAATAGCATACTGCTGCAATTTTTCCACCTTTCTCTCAAGTTCGCACTACATATTGTACGATGCAAATTAGCTTATTTTTGCATCTTTTTATGTAGTCTTTAAAGCAAAATTTTGAAGCAAAAACCAATTAAATTGCTTTGCTACAAAAAATCACGCATTAAAATTTTTACATTAAAACGGTACAGGACAGTCAAAAGTTAATGTTTCTGCTGTGACAGGATGATTAAAACTTAACTGTTTGGCATGCAAACATAAACGCGGAACAAGTTGCTGCTCCGCTGTTGCATACAGCGTGTCACCTACAATTGGATGCCCAAGATATTGCATGTGTACACGGAGTTGATGAGATCGGCCCGTAATTGGTGTTAATTTCACACGAGTTACAGGCTGTCCCTGAATCTGAAAATGTTCTATGGCCTGCCAATGTGTTAAAGCAGGCTTGTTGTGAGAAGCATCGACAATATGTAAAGGTGGTCGACTTGGGTCATAGATGACAGGAATATCTACAGTCCCCTCACCCTCTAAATGACCTGCGACAAGCGCTTCATATATTTTTGAAGTCTGACGATCTTGAAATTGACGTGCAATCGCACTTTGACCACGCTTCGATAAACCAAATACTAAAATACCTGAAGTATCTCGGTCTAGACGATGAATGAGCAAAGTTTTAGGTTCAATCGCAACCAACCTTGTCAAAACGCTATCATGTAAATCACCCTTACCAGGAACACTCAAGATGTCCGAAGGTTTATGAATCACCATAAAATCATCATCACGATAGATCAGATGTTCACTTAGAAAATCACTCAAAGTTGTATTCCCAAGGTAAGATGAAAAACAAGCGGGCAATAATAAAAAGCTTACGTCCGAATTACAATGCCGTTCGGGTAAATTAACAGCAGAATTTGCAAATATTATGGATCACTTGAGGTCTATAGTCAGTCAAGGCTTCAATAACTGCATAATATGTTGCAATGTCGGTGCTTGCATTATCTCTTCAGCACTTAAGCTCGCACCATTTGCACGCCATAGATCGACCAGATAATTAACAGCAGACTGATCTAGTCCGTAGTTTCTTAAATCAATTTCAGGATGGATCTCCATAGGATGTCGCCCCACCTGTTCAGCAATTGCCAATAAGATTCCTTTATCTGACAAGATATAAGAGGACGGCGTACTTAAAGACCATAACCGCATTAAGCTCTGCGTATTTAAATGTTTTATATGGTCAAAACTGATCTTTTCAACCCATTGGATATGCTGCTCTAGATTAGCCGCCAAGATCGCATCATTTACAACACTGACCTGATCTGTAATCGATAAAACAAGCTGCATGACTTGTTTAAACAAAGGCGATAAATCACCAGCCATCATGACTTGGGCTTTAGTATTTGATGACAAACGCTGACCAAGCTCCAACATGGTTTGTTGAAGTTGAGATGTCTCAATAAAAATAATTGGAATTTCGAGTGATTGAGCGCGCTTAATCAACAATTCCAAATGATTCGCCAATGGTTGCTCAGACCAATCTGGTCGTAGTTTAAGCTCATTGAGCCCAACCATGAGCAAAATACTTTGCGCTGACTCAATTGACCAATTTGAAGTACTTGCAGCTAATTGGATTTTTCGAGGTAAGGGATAAAACATTGTTCTCTACAAATATAAAAATAGCTCAAATTAAAAAGCCCGTTTAACACGGGCTTTTTTGCTTACTTCATTTCAGCGAATGTTTCTTTTGCAGCCTGAATCGTAAATTCAATATCTTCATCAGAATGTGCAGATGAAATAAAGCCTGCTTCAAATGCTGAAGGTGCCAAGTTTACCCCACGCTTTAACATGCCATGGAAGAACTTTTTGAAAGCTTCAATATCACATGCCAACATTGAGTCAAAGCTTGTAATGTCTTCTTGGTCAGTAAAGTAAAGACCGAACATTGCGCCAGCTTGCTGAGTCTTAAATGGAATACCCGCTTCATCAGCTGCAGCTTGTAAGCCTGCAAGTAACTTTTCAAGTTGAGCAGATAATTTGCTGTAAAAGTCAGGTTGGCGTAAATGTTTAAACATCTCAATACCAGCACGCATAGCAAGTGGGTTACCAGATAATGTACCTGCTTGGTATACACCACCCAAAGGTGCGATACATTCCATGATTTCACGCTTACCACCAAATGCACCAACAGGCAGACCTGCACCGATAATTTTACCTAAAGTCGTTAAATCAGGTTTAACGTTATAAACCGATTGCGCACCGCCTAAAGCAACACGGAAGCCTGTCATCACTTCATCAATAATGAATACAGATTTATATTCATCACAAATATCACGAATGGCTTGTAAGAAACCGTCAATTGGTTTCACCATATTCATGTTGCCCGCGACTGGTTCAATAATAACACCCGCAATTTCATGGCCGAACTTAGCAAAACATTCTTTTAATGCTGCAATATCGTTGTAAGGTAGTGTTAAAGTGTGTTTAGCAAAATCAACAGGAACACCTTTCGAAGTCGGTTCACCCTCACCTAAAGTAAGTAAGCCCGAACCTGCTTTTACTAAAAGTGAGTCTGAGTGGCCGTGGTAACAACCTTCAAACTTCACGATTTTGTCACGGCCAGTATAACCACGCGCTAAACGAATAGCGGTCATGGTCGCTTCTGTACCCGAGTTAGTCATACGCACCAATTCAATGGATGGCATGATTTCACAGATAATATCTGCCAGTGTTGTTTCGTGTACGGTTGGTGCACCAAAACTTAAGCCATCTTCTGCTGCTGTTTGTACAGCCTTAATAATCTCTGGATGAGCATGACCTAAAATCATTGGTCCCCAAGAACCAACATAGTCAACATAACGCTTACCATCCACATCCCATAAATAAGCACCTTTTGCTTTCTCGATGAAAACCGGTGTTCCTCCAACGCCATTAAAGGCACGTACCGGAGAGTTCACACCACCTGGAATGTGTTTGCTGGCTTGTTTAAATAACTGTTCTTGCTTTGGAGATAAACTCATGGAAATGCTCGTCTTAAATATCTAAAAAATAATTTTGAAAGCTTAAGAAAATAATTGTGCCCACTCCTGTACACGGGCAGGAATTTCAGCAGTTGATCGGCCTAATATATCACTAATGACTGCACAGAGGTCAGCCCCAGCCTCAATCACAGGTTTTGAGTTTTCAACAGTTAAACCACCAATCGCACAAATTGGTAAATCATATTGGGCTGCTGCTTGCTTAATCACTTCGATCCCCACATTACCTGCTTCAGGTTTTGTAGAGGTCGCATAGACTGCACCAAATGCAATATAAGTCGCGCCATCTGCAATTGCTTTTTGCGCAAGTTCTAATGAGTTCAGGCAAGTACGACCAATAATGACGCCTTCTGGTAATTGCGATTTTGCATCGGTAATTTCACCGTCATTTTGACCTAAATGCACACCTAAACCAAACTGAGCGGCAAGTTTTAAGTCATCATTAATGACAAAAGGAACCTGATATTTTTCACACAATAATTTGATTTGTTCGACTTCTGCGGGTTGGTCTGATTTGTCTATTTTCTTACGGCGGTACTGTAAAATTGCGACCTGACGAGTTGCGAGTGCGGCATCTAGTTTTTCTAATAATAGTTGGATTGGGTCATCGTTGGTAATGAGGTATAAACCGCGCATACTCTACTCTCGCTTTAAAAAACTTCGCTAGTATAACGGATTTATAGATCATCATAAGTACCGATTGATATAGGCTTAACAGTACCAATCGGTATATTAAGAATAGATATAAAAATTAGCTTGGAATTTTATCAAACTTACGGTCAACCAAACTCAAACGGCCACGTGCAACATCAGACAACATTCGCCAATCAGAAATAAAGCTATAGAAAGGCTGTTTAAAACTGGCAGGCTTATTTTTTTCAAACACAAAATGTCCAACCCAAGCATTTGCGTAACCCGCTACCAAACCATAGAGCACATATTTGGCCTGTTTCTTACGAATTGCTTTTGAAAAAAAGTATAGACCAATGCTACTGCCCACCACATGCAAACGTCTGCTCATGATGTTACGGTGTTCAGTTAAATAAAAACGATAAAATTCCTGATAGTTTTTAATCGGCAATTCAAACTCTGGCTGAGCTTCATGGCTAAAGTTTATTGGTGCATTCACGATCATCTTCCTGATTTTTATTTGATCAAAACGTCACCTGATTGTACACCTAAATAAAAGTGTAGCGTCATATGTTTGATTGTAACTTTCTCTATCAAAACCATTATTTTTAGAGCTAAGCTATTATACTTATTCAAGATAGTCTAAATACCTGATTCAGGGAGATATATTATGGTCGAAGTCGAACTAAAGTTTCAGTTACCTGAATCGAAGAAAAAAACTGTCCAGCAATACTTAAAAAAACACAAAGCAAAGAACATCCACTTACAGGCAAAGTATTACGACACTCCTGATCGATTATTAGCAAAAAACGGTATGGCCTTACGTTTACGTAAAGAAGATGATCAATGGGTACAAACATTTAAAGCCGCAGGTCAAAGCCATCTCCACCGTGTTGAAGAAGAAATTCATTTAGGTGTATGTGACCAAGAACCTGACTTAAACCTTGAGTTATATAAAGACAATAAAGCCGTCACAGATTTGATTACTCAAGCTTTAGGCTCTGAAGTCGAAAAGCTAAGCTTACAGTTTGAGACTGATGTACAGCGCACCTATCATGTGTTTGAAGCAGATAATACAGCGATTGAAGTTTGCTTAGATGATGGTGTCGTGAAAACAGCGGATGCACAAAGTGTAATTTGCGAAGTCGAATTTGAACTCAAGCAGGGCGCAGTAAAAACGCTTATTCAATTTGCTCAGCAATGGATTAATCGTTACTCACTTTGGCTTGATGTAAGAAGTAAAGCCGAACGTGGCAATTTATTAGCATTAGGACAAGCCGCCTCACCTGCTGTTCATGCTAAAACTCTGACATTAAATAAAGATATTACTGCTGAACAGGCTCTAAAAAAGGTTGTCGAAAACTGTTTAGGGCAATTCTTACCAAATATGGCTGTCATTGCCGATGGAGTTGCCGAAGCTGAGCATATCCATCAGGCACGTGTAAGCTTACGTCGTTTACGTAGTGCCCTTAAGCATTTTGCAGGTTGGTCAGGCGAGCTAAATCGTGTTTGGGAAGAACAAATTGCTGAACTTTTCCGTAAACTTGGAGACACTCGTGATGAAGATGCGATTCGGACTGAAGTCTTACCTATTATTCAACAACACGGTTCACCTGAACTTTTACTACCAGTTTCAGCCCAGCCCTCAAAAGAACTCACAACAATCTTTACCTCTGCAGACACGATTAAGCTATTACTCAATTTATTAGCATTTGCTTATTCAGAAGAAGATTCAGAGAGTAAAACTGGTGCGTTAAAAAAACATATTAAAAAGAGTTTAGATAAGCTACATCATAAAGTGATCAGCAATGCTGAACATTTCTCTGAACTTGAAGTTGCTGAACAGCACAAAATACGAAAGCAAGCTAAGCAGTTACGTTATTGTGTTGAGTTTATTTCGAGTCTTTATTCAAACAAAAAAGTACAGCAATATTTAAAACAGCTACAACCTGTACAAAACACATTAGGTCACTATAACGACTTATTTATTGCGGAAGGTATTTTCAATAAAGCTGTCGAAAATGACTCATCTTTCTGGTTTGCTCTAGGCTGGGTAAAAGCCAAACAGCCTCACCTACAAAAGCGCTCAGCAAAAGCTTTACAGACTTTTAGTCAGGCTGAAACTTTTTGGTAATTTATATGAAGTCGCTGTAAACGTGCAGCGACTTTTTATCGGTATTTACCAAATACTTTCCATACGCCGTTATCTGCTAAGGGATCACTATAGCTATCGCTGCGTTGCTTTCTTGGCTTATCACGAGCATCTACCAATTTAAAATGCGGTTCAACCCCTAGCACAATCCCATTGGTGTAAAACCGTGAACGTGTATATTCGCTTTGTCCATGCTGGAATACATAGGTTCTTAAATCGATGAATTCACGGTGAGCAACCAGAGCCGCGGTATCATCACTTTGCAACCATTCTTGCATCGTAAATATCTGGTCTGTTTCAAACTGCCCGCATTTTTCAATAAGACTCGCAACACCGCGGAAAGTTTTAGATTCTTTTGCACGTGTTTTATTAATCCGAATTCGGTCTACATGAAAAAAGAATAGCGGTAAATTTAAATGACTTGGTAAATGAATGGCATCTGGTAATTCATCTTCCATAAATGGCTGAAAAAGCTCTTGTGCCCTTTCAATTAGCCCCTGCCATTGTTGGTAATAATTTTCGACTTCTTCTTGCAAGCCATAATAAATCGGCAGCCCTTCAACATGTTCTAAATATTGAGGTGGGAAAACATGCTGGCGTAATAAAGCAATATCTGTTTTTAAACTTTGAATCGCAATTGCATCTTGCATATTAGTCTCTCCTACTAATACTTAGGCTATTTACAGACTAAGTCAAAGGTTTTGTTTCCGCAAGCGTTTGCCTATAATAAGCAGCTCTATTTTTGCGGGAATAAGTCATGTCTCAAAAGATTAATGCAACAGATATTACTGAAGAAGAAGCGTTAAATGCGGTTTTCTTTGAGCGTGCGGATGAATTTATTAAACAAGCTAATGATTTTTGTCGCCCGCCAAAAGATAAAAAAGTTGATCCAGCTGAGCTACGTGGTCAAGTGAGCGCTGCAATGTTATTTGCCACTGCCCGCTTCAATACATGGGTAGCAGCAAATAACTTTAAAGATGGTAATGAAATGCGTGATGCGAAAGATCAGGTCATGTCTTATCTTCTTCAGCAATTTCAAATGATGCTTGAAGATAACTTCGATGAATATTGTGAACAATTCGAAAATTATTTACGTTTCCGTAAAAATGAAGATTTTCACGCTCATAAACATGATCATTAATATGATTTAAAGATCCAAATAAAAAGCCACATTTGAGTGGCTTTTTATTTGCGAGAAGACTTTATTTCTTTGCGGCCTGACCATATTGATCAGCCATCACTTCGACCAAATGTTCAGGTTTAATATACTTCTTAATTACTCTGTTAACGTCAGCAACAGTCAATTTAGTTAACTCTTGATCATGACGAATTCGGTCTTGCAATGTTTTGTTTGTTTCAAGCTGTAGATTTAACATGCCATGAATATTACGTTCATCTTCTAAAGCCGTAACTCGTTTCTTCATGATATCTGCTTTAGCAGCTTCAAGCTCTTGCTCAGTTACCCCATTTTTAACCAAGTCATTTAACACTTTGTGTATTGATGCAGACACTTGTGCTGAGCGACCCGAAGTATAATTTGCACTAATACTCAAAGCCCCTACATTCGTATCACGATCAAGTTGCAGCCCACTTCCAAAACCGTAGACTAGCGCATTTTTCTCACGAAGCTCTTGAGCTAAACGTGATGAAATTTGAGATTCCCCTAAAATATAATTCATTAAAATGAGAGCAGATGCATCTGGATGGTTTTTCCCAACTGGAATTGAAAGCACACTTTGGTAGCTACCAAATTCGCGCTGCTCAGATAAAACATGAACTTGCTGTGCTGGAAAATCAACGTGATCAATCAAGATTTTTTGATATGGCTGCTTACCGTTCCAACGACCAAATTCCTGATTCAGTAATATCTGCATCTTTTTCGCATCAAATTCGCCTGTAATAGCAATTTGAGCATGGTTCATTGCAAAGAAACGCTCATATAACTCTTTCACTTGCTCTTGAGTTGCGTTTTTCAACTGTTGTTTTGCCAGTTCAGGTTCAAAGTGATAACGCAAATCACCCGGTTGATATTCTTCAAGTAAACGTGAAAGTGTTAAGCCCGCTACTACATCTGGTTCTGTATAAGGACGATCAAGGCTTGATAAGCTTTGCGATTTAATTAAATCAAATTGAGATTGTTCAAATTTCGGATTTTTCATCACATCAAGAACAAACTTGAAAAACTCATCAAATTTTTCTGATTTAGACTGAATATTAATGGTCATGCCATTGCCATCAGCACTTGCATAAGCCGCACCGCCTGCATCAATTGATTTATCAGCAATATCTTGCAAACTGTATTTATCAGAACCACGAAGCAATAAGTATGACGTTAAATCAACTACCGTACCTTTATTAAATAAAGATTTTTCTGTTCCGAAGTCCATCGTAATCGTTGCGTAAGTACGATCATCACGTGTTTCAACTGGGAATAAAGCATACTTCATTCCATTTTTTAGTTTTCCACGGATAATCTTTTTCTCATTGCTTTCAACATATTGCTTTGAAGTTTTTAAAAACTCAGCAACTTCTTGTTGATATACCTTCGGATCTTTTAAAGGCTCTGCTTTAACATCTGTTTGATCTAATGTTTTAGGCTTATCTTTTGCATCGAGTTGTAATGCTTTTTTCTGGTCTTCAGGTGTTGGCAAAATATCGCCATCAATACGATGCTCAGCCACAAGGAACTGCTTTAAAGTTTGATTTACCTCATTGAGCTTCACTTTATCAATTGAATCTAAATCTTTAAAATATTGGTCCCATTGCCCATCCGCTACAGTGTAATCACTTAAACGGGAACCCAAAGCAACGGCGTCTTTATTGACTAACTCACCTTGTGTTTTCATTAAGCTTTTTACACGATTTAATTCAACTTCAGTAAACGGCTTCCCTTTTTCAATACCTGCTAACAAAGAACTTTCAACTTTTTTAGGGTCATTACTTGGTGAATAAATAGCACCTAAAAACACCACGTTAAAATCTTGGTCTAACCAAGTACTCGCTTCAACATTTGTGGTAATACCTGTTTCCACCATGTTTTGGTATAAGTGACCACTTGGCTGCATGGTATACAACATAGGTGCGAAAGCCAGTTCGGGTTGAATTTTGGTATTTTTACCATTCATATAGATATGGAATTTAGCCAGATCACTGCCCTTTTTCACCATGAATTGACGATTTTTTATTTTTGTAGAGTCAAGCACAGGAATCTGTACAGTTTTAGGAACCGCTCTTGCCGCAATTGGACTAAAATATTGATCTATTGTTTTTAAGACATCAGTCTTATCAAACTTACCTGAAATCACCATGACTGCATTATTAGGTGCATACCAGCTACGATAGAACTGATTCAATTCAGGCATTTTAATAGATTTAAGCTCAGGCAAATCGCCAATCGGTAAACGTCCTAAATATTGATTACCATAAGCTGACTTCCACATTTGATCCATCAGCACAGCAAAAGGCTGATCCATGCGGACTTCGCGTTCACGCTTTACAATTTCAATCTCGGAAGGAACAAACTTTTCTTGAAGAACTAATTTATCCATACGCTCAGATTCAAGATACAGCACCTGATCAAGCGCAGTTTTTTCTGGACGAACGATATTAGTATATTTTGTTGAATAATAATCGGTGCTGGCGTTTGTCATCAATGTATATTGATCTAAACGGCGCTGGAATTCTTCCCCTTTAACATTTTGTGTCCCCTTAAAAGCCAAGTGCTCAAGCAAATGAGCTAAGCCACTTTTACCTTGCGGGTCATTTAATGAGCCTGTTAAATAAATGGTATTAATAAAGATTTTATTTTCTTTGTCATTCGGCGCAAGCACTACCCGAAAACCATTATCTAATTTATATTCCTCAACATTTTGCTTACTTTTTACTAGTGTAGTTTGTGCCCAAGACGCAGCACTTAAACCAAGAATACATAGGGAGAGTGTCAGTTGTTTAAACTGCATAAACATATAAATACCAATTAATTTGAATAATAAAAAATCAATAGTTGTGGGACTATAGTAGGAAATTTGAACTAACTTTCATAGTAAAGTTTTGAAAAAAAAGCCGTTTATTTAAACGGCCTTATATTTTAAGGAAAAATTTCAGCTTGCATATAAAGCTTCCCATACCCTGAAACTTCAATACGTTCCTGATTCAGAACTTTGCAATATAAAACGCCCCCACGGTTAGAAGCCTGATAAGCCATAATATTATTTTTATCGAGTTTCTCTGCCCATAATGGTGCTATTGCCGTATGAATTGAACCCGTAACTGGATCTTCCTCAATGCCCGCGACAGATGCAAAATAACGCGATACACAATCATATTGTTGATCGGCTTTTGAGGTGATTGCAACATCCATCCCTGCAGTGGTAATCGCAGTCCGTTTACCTAAGGCTTTAAGTAAGTTCATGTCAGGCTGCTCATCTAACACGTCCTGCACTGATTCATATTCAACAATGTAGGCTTGAACATTTTGATAAACTGCTTTAAAAGGTTTTGTTAAAGCTTGACGTAAAATAGCTGGATAATCTTCAACTTGATGAGCTTTGCGAATTGGAAAATCCATTCTGATTTTACCGTCTTCATCTTGGTGAACTACAAAAAGACTTAAGTTTCGAACATGGAAATTAATGGTCTTTTTCTCGGTAAAATCTTTAAATAATACGAAAGCGCTGGCAAGCGTGGCATGCCCACAGAAATCAACTTCAACCGTTGGCGTGAACCAACGGATTTCATAGTTTTCAGAGTCTATAATTTTTACAAAAGCAGTTTCAGACAAATTATTTTCAAGTGCTATCTTCTGCATTAAATCTACATCTAACCACTCTTTTTCAACAACGACAGCGGCCGGATTTCCACGAAATAACTCTTTTGTAAAAGCATCGACTTGATACATTTTCATGATAGTGCTCTCTTTTGTAATAGGCCTATTTTCGAAAATTATTTAAAAGAAAAACAGATACAGTTTTTTTAAAATTAACATCACAGTAGCAATTTATGCATATAAAAAAACGGCTCATCCAGAGTGGAGAGCCGTTTAATACTCATTCTTAATGATGTTGAGTTAACTCAATTTCATCTTCATTGTTTAATATTTCTTTATCAGTCTGACCCATCAATTGGCTCGTAACAACACCAGCAGTCATTGATCCATTTACGTTTAATGCAGTACGCCCCATATCAATGAGTGGTTCAATTGAAATAAGAAGCGCAACCAATGTTACAGGTAAACCCATTGCAGGAAGCACAATCAACGCAGCGAAAGTCGCACCACCACCTACTCCGGCAACTCCAATTGAACTTAAGGTCACAATACCGACTAACGATGCAATCCACATTGGGTCTAAGGTGTTAATACCCATAGTTGGTGCAACCATCACTGCCAACATTGCAGGATACAAACCTGCACAGCCATTTTGACCAATAGTGGCACCAAAAGAAGCAGAGAAACTTGCAATAGATTCAGGCACACCCAAACGACGAGTTTGTGTTTCAATGCTCAGTGGAATACTTGCTGCACTTGAACGGCTAGTGAATGCAAACGTTAAAACTGGAGCAACTTTCTTAAAGAATTTAAGAGGAGAAACACCCGTCATAGTCAAAATAATGGCATGTACGACAAACATAATCGCCAAGCCTAAATAAGATGCAACCAAGAAACCGCCTAGATTTAAGATATCTGCGACGTTTGAACTTGCCACGACTTTTGTCATAAGCGCAAATACGCCATATGGTGTAAGTGTCATTACTAAGCGCACAAGCTTCATTACCCATGACTGCAACGTCTGAATCGCAGTCAGAATACGTTGACCTTTTTCCGCATCGTCCTTCATTAGGTTAAGCGCTGCTATACCTAAAAAGACGGCGAAAATAACTACACTGATAATTGATGTTGGGTTTGCACCAGTCAATTCAGCAAATGGATTACTTGGAATAAAGGAAAGAATAAACTGCGGTACACTTAAATCGGTAACTTTACCTACATAATCCGTATTAATCGCAGTTAAGCGTGCAGTTTCAGCAGCACCTTGCACTAAACCTTTTGCCGTTAAGCCAAACAGGTTGGTAACAAATACCCCTACCAGTGCAGCAATCAGCGTTGTAAAGAGTAAAGTACCAATCGTATAAAAACTGATTTTGCCTAAAGATGAGGCTTGGTGTAATTTTGCAACCGCTCCCAAAATAGACACAAATACCAAAGGCATCACGACCATTTGTAAAAGTTTTACATAGCCGTTTCCAACGATATTAAACCAGCTAATAGATTCAGCAAGAATCGGATGGCCACCGCCATAAATCAAATGTAGTCCTAAACCAAACCCCCCACCTAGAACTAAGCCAGCCAGAACTTTTTTAGATAAGCTCCAGTCCGTTTTACGTGTTTGGGCGAGTAAAAATATTAACCCGACAAAAACCACAATATTGATGATTAAGGGTATATTCATTCCCAAACTCCAAATTATTGCTTGTGTCATCTTTCAAGGGGGCATATTTGACCATAGCCGGCCTATATAAACTACCCTTTTCAACAATTTTATAGCATCAAGATGATTACAAACCTCTGTGAGAATATAAAATGACTTTTTCATACATATATATCACTTTTAATTTATAAATTAAGTTGGATATTTACGTATGAAAATCAATCACAACCTAAGCAACCTTTAATTCAAATTGTTGCTCAATAAAATTAATAAACTGCTTTAAATTGGTTCCCCAGGTTTCAGGCGACTGGGCAACCAAGTAGGTAGTAAAATGAGCGGATTCAGTATTAAGTTCAAAACAACTTAATGACACTTTCTCGACTACTTTGTTTAGATATGACTTTGGCAATAAAGCAAAACCAACACCTAATTCCACACAGCTTACAATCCCGTCCAGACTGCCCATTTCCATAATTTGTGAAGGCGGAACACTGTGATCATTTAAAAATAACTCGATTGCATGACGATAAGAACAACCTTGTCGAAACGCAATAAATCGGGTCTTTGCAAGCTTGGCAACATCTGGAAAGTGAGTTTGCTGTTTCGGACAAACCAAAACCAATTGTTCTTGCCAAACAGGTAAACTATACAACTCTGGAATTAAATATTTAGAAGCAACAAAAGCACAGTCGACCTCTCCTTGCTGCACAGCGCTTAACAAATATCGTGTCGGGTGAGTTTGCAGCTCAATCGGCAAATTCGGATATTGCTGCATACATTGATTGAGTAATTGAGGTAGACGTATTGCTGCTGTCGTTTCCATACTGCCCAAACGAATGGTTTCGTTCGGGTCAATATCACCCTCTTGAAAGATTTTTTTCGCTTTATTATGTAGAGCAATCATTTGAACAGCATAACTATGCAGCTGTTGTCCAGCATTCGTTAAAGTCACAGGGTTATTACGATTGAATAAAATAACCCCTAACTCTTCTTCAAGTTTTTTCACATGGCTCGTGATATTCGATTGCACGGTATACATTTTTTGTGCAGCTAAGGAAAAACTTCCACTCTCTGCAACAGCTAAAAAAAACTCTAGGGACTTAAGTAACATTTCACTATCTCAAAACAAGATAATCACCATCATATTAAATCATTTTTAAAGATTTAAAAACTCGCTTTTAATAATAAAAAAAATGAGCGTCCTCTCATGTCTACGTTTTATCGAATGAGCTTAATTGTCTTTTTGGCAACTTGTTTGGGAATTGGTGTTTTTAGATTTTCATATACTGCGCTTATGCCCATCATGATCGAGCAATACCACTGGACTCACGATTTTGCCAGTTTCTTAGGTAGTGCAAATTTATTGGGATATCTCATTGGTGCCTTATTAGCGCTATTAAGTATTAAAGAGAAGTACATCTCACCCTTCATCGTACTTTCAGCTATAGCGGGCAGCCTTAGCCTACTCTGCTGTTCATTCATGGATATGCCTTTGGTGTGGTTCATTGTCTGGCGTACGATTTCAGGTATTGCTGGCGGCTTACTAATGATTTTGGCGCCTAGCTTTGCAATGAAATACATTCCCACCACGCAAAGATTAAAAGTTAACTTTTTAGGATTTAGCGGGATTGGTGTAGGGGTTTTATCCGCCACTATTATTATTCCTCTACTTCAAAATATGCCTGTTCATTATGTTTGGAATATTTTTGCGGGTCTTTCGCTATTAGGAAGCTTAACTCTTTACCGATTATTAAGCCGTAATACTGCCCAATTTATTAAGCCACAATCGAGCGCTCTTCAAGCCTCACAAAAATCACGTTTAGGCCTTGTCATTATTATTGCCTATATGTGTAGTGCCTTTGCATATATTCCACACTCTTTGTTTTGGATGGATTATTTATCTGGAACTCTGCATTTCCCATTACAGCAAAGAAATTTATTTTGGGTTCTCTATGGAGTAGGAAGCTGTATTGGTGCACTTGTCGCTTATTGCTTAAGCAGACTAATCGGATATCTACAGGCCATTAAATGGTTATATACCATTTACTGCTTAGCCGTTGTTTTACCGTTCCTTTCACATACCGCATCTTTACTAGCCTTATCTTCGCTTCTGACAGGCTTACTGACTCCCGCAACAGTATTTATTAGTTCTTTTAGCCTGCTACAGATTTATGAGCAACGCTATCAAAAGCTTTGGAGCCTTGCCACCATTGGCTTTGCCAGTACTCAACTTTTGGGTGGTGTTGTCATTAGTACTTTGCATCATTTGCATTGGTCTTATGCCCATCTCTTTCTTTTGGGTGGAACTGTTCTTCTCTTTGCGGTTTGCCTTTTAATTCCCCTACGCCCTTCTTTCACCTCAACTTTCGGAGAAACCAAATCATGAAAACTCTGCTCTTTCCTTTATTTCTAGTTGCTTTCGTTCTTATTATTCAAGCCCTAGACCAGAGTTATCAAAAGAAAACTGGCTTTATTAAAACTCCGAAACATCCCGAGTTTATGCAATAAAAAAAGCCCTCAACCGAGGGCTTTCCTATATAAGATTTATTTAATCTTCCATGTGTTTGATAATCGCATCACCAAATTCAGAACAACGTAACAAGGTTGCACCCGGCATTAGGCGCTCAAAATCGTAAGTTACGGTTTTGGCAGCAATCGCTCCAGAAATTCCTTTAATGATCAAATCAGCTGCCTCTGTCCACCCCATATCACGCAGCATCATTTCCGCAGAAAGAATAATAGAACCAGGGTTTACTTTATCCTGACCTGCATATTTAGGTGCTGTGCCATGAGTTGCTTCATATACTGCAATAGCACCACCAATATTTGCACCCGGTGCAATACCAATACCTCCGACTTCTGCTGCCAAAGCATCAGAAATATAATCACCGTTTAAATTTAGCGTGGCAATCACAGAGTAATCGGCTGGACGCATGAGAATCTGCTGTAAAAATGCGTCTGCAATGACATCTTTGATAATGATGTCTTTACCCGTTCTAGGGTTTTTAATTTTAACCCATGGACCACCATCAATCAGTTCTCCACCGAAACGATCTAGAGCCAATTCATAACCCCACTCTTTAAATGCGCCTTCGGTGTATTTCATGATATTGCCCTTGTGAACCAACGTCACAGAAGGCTTGTCATTTTCGATTGCGAACTGAATGGCTTTACGGACTAAACGCTGTGTTCCTTCTTTCGATACAGGTTTAATTCCAATGCCACATCCTTCAGGGAAACGGATTTTTGTGACACCCATTTCTTCTTGAAGGAACTTAATGACTTTTTTTGCCTCTTCAGAATCAGCTTTCCATTCAATCCCTGCATAGATATCTTCCGAGTTTTCACGAAAAATCACCATATCGGTTAATTCGGGGTGTTGAACGGGTGATGGAACGCCTTCAAACCAACGCACTGGACGTACGCAAACATATAGATCTAATTCTTGGCGCAATGCAACGTTGAGTGAACGAATACCTCCACCTACTGGTGTGGTTAAAGGACCTTTGATTGATACAACAAACTCGCGAAGTGCTTCAAAAGTTTCTTCAGGCATATAGTTGCCATAAATTTTATTGGCTTTTTCGCCGCAATACACTTCCATCCATTCGATTGAGCGTTTGCCACCGTAAGCTTTTAAAATCGCAGCATCTACGACTGCTTTCATGGTTGGTGTAATATCCACACCAATACCGTCGCCTTCAATGAAAGGAATAATTGGATGATTTGGTACGTTCAGTGATAGGTCTGCATTTACTTTGATTTTGTCGCCGTCGGCAGGAACCACGATCTTCTGATAACCCATTGTGTAGATTCTCCCTTTTATAATACTTAATTAACTAAAAATAATTATCGATAAACAATACTTTCAACTTTTATTAACGCATAATAGCTTAATCGAATTTAATTCTTTTTGAGATTTATGTGGGAAATAAGCAAATTTCCCACTTAAATATAGCTCAATGTTTTCTCTAGTTATTTGAAAGAAGAAGCCATTTTTTATGAAAATTGTGATTCTCAACAAGCCATATGACGTTCTCTCCCAGTTTCGTAAAGACGAAGCGCACATGACCGTCTCTGACTTTGTTGATGACCCGACTTTGCGCTTAGCAGGCCGTCTTGATATGGACTCTGAGGGTTTAGTTTTTTTAACCGATCATGGTGGTCTGAATCAGTTCATTACCAACCCTGCAAATAAAAAATACAAAACGTATTTAGTTCAAGTTGATGGCGATATAACCGAAGAAGCACTTGAGCAACTTCGTAAAGGTGTGGAGCTAAATGATGGTATGACGCTTCCTGCCAAAGCCATTAAAGTCAGTGAACCTGAATGGTTATGGGAACGCAATCCACCCGTACGTTACCGTGCGAATATTCCAACTTCTTGGATTGAGATTTCAATTTGCGAAGGCCGTAACCGTCAAGTTCGTCGTATGACTTCTGCGGTAGGTTTTCCAACTTTACGTTTAATTCGTACTAAAATTGGCTCAATTGACTTAGTTCAACTTGGTTTAAGACCGGGTGATGTAAAAGAAATTGAACCATTACTCTACCCTGACTTTAAAGATGTACCAGCTGAACAGCCTTATCGCTCGCGTTCATACGTGAAAAAGCCAGGCGGTACAGGTGGCAAACCAATGGTTCGCAAGAACAAAGATGGTTCTGCGAAAAAGTCTGGTACAAAACGTATTTGGCAAATGGATGAAAGTGAAAAGCCACGTCGTAAGACCAATGGTACAACTCGCCCAAATACAAAAGCACCACGTGGTCGCGGACGTAATGGTCGATAAGATTTAATCTTTTAAAAGCTCACACCAGTGGGCTTTTTTAATGTCTTTTATTTTTAGGCAATAAAAAACCGGTGCATATGCACCGGCTCTTAAGCTATTTACTAACGTGTTAGTAATTAAGCCTCAACTGTTGCAAGAGCTGCATTAAATGTAGCACTTGGACGCATTACAGCATTTACTTTAGTTGGGTCAATTGCGTAGTAACCACCGATGTCCGCTGGTTTACCTTGTACTTGCGCAAGTTCAGCAACAATCTTCTCTTCATTTTCAGCTAAAGCTTTAGCAAGAGGAGCAAATTTAGCTTTCAACTCAGCATCTTCATTCTGAGCAGCAAGCGCTTCAGCCCAGTAAAGTGACAAGTAGAAGTGGCTGCCACGGTTATCGATTTCACCAGTACGACGTGATGGAGACTTGTCATTGTCAAGCAATTTACCAGTCGCTTCATCAAGTGTCTTCGCAAGTAACTTAGCACGAGCATTATTTTCTTTAATGCCCATTTCTTCTAAAGATACTGCAAGCGCAAGGAACTCACCAAGTGAATCCCAACGTAAGTGGTTTTC
Organism: Acinetobacter sp. 826659; assembly: GCF_000588515.1. NCBI lineage: Bacteria > Pseudomonadati > Pseudomonadota > Gammaproteobacteria > Moraxellales > Moraxellaceae > Acinetobacter > Acinetobacter sp. 826659. The sequence goes on from NZ_JFYD01000001.1 coordinate 760,811, forward strand.
TTCAACAAGCTGTTGTACGTGTTTAGGAGCTGACCCCCCTGCCCCAGTTTCGTACATCCCCCCGCCCGCCATAAGCGGAACGATAGACAACATTTTTGCAGAAGTACCAAGTTCCATAATTGGGAACAAGTCAGTTAAGTAGTCACGTAAGATGTTACCAGTCACAGAAATCGTGTCTAAACCACGTACTACGCGCTCAAGTGTGTAACGCATTGCACGTACTTGAGACATAATTTGGATATCAAGACCAGTCGTATCATGATCTTTTAAGTACTTTTGTACTTTCTTGATCAATTCGTTTTCGTGTGGGCGGTACGGGTCAAGCCAGAAGATTGCAGGCATGCCTGAGTTACGTGCACGAGTTACTGCAAGTTTAACCCAGTCACGAATCGGAGCATCTTTAACCTGACACATACGCCAGATATCGCCTTCTTCAACATTTTGAGTCAATAACACTTCACCAGTGTCAAGATCGGTAATATTTGCAATACCAGCTTCTGAAATCTCAAAAGTCTTGTCGTGAGAACCGTATTCTTCAGCTTTTTGAGCCATCAAACCAACGTTTGGTACTGTACCCATAGTCTTCGGATCGAAGTTACCATGCCATTTACAGAAATTGATCATTTCTTGGTAAATACGGGCAAATGTTGATTCTGGCATTACTGCTTTAGCATCGTATTGCTTACCATCAGCACCCCACATTTTACCACCAGCACGAATCATTGCTGGCATAGAAGCATCTACGATGATGTCGTTTGGAGAGTGGAAGTTTGTGATGCCTTTTGCCGAGTCAACCATTGCAAGTGCAGGACGGTGTTCTTGACAAGCATGTAAGTCTTCAATGATTTCTTCACGTAATGAAGTTGGAAGAGTTTCGTTTTTCTCGTACAACCCAGCCATACCGTTATTAACGTTAATGCCTAATTCGTCAAATAACTTACCGTGTTTTTCGAAAGCTTCTTTATAGTAAATTTTCACACAGTGACCGAAAACGATCGGGTGTGAAACTTTCATCATTGTCGCTTTTACGTGTAAAGAGAATAAAATTCCCGCTTCTTTACAATCATCAAGTTCTTTTTCATAGAAATCACAAAGTGCTTTCTTGCTCATGAACATTGAATCAATGATTTCACCTTCTTGAAGCGCAACTTTTGGCTTAAGAACAATGCTCTTACCACTATTCGTGATAAGTTCCATTTTCACATTACGTGCGCGATCAAGTGTCATTGATTTTTCACCATGGTAGAAGTCACCTTCTTCCATATGTGAAACATGAGTTTGTGACCACTGTTTCCACTCGCTCATTGAATGAGGGTGTTTTTTCGCATAGTTTTTAACTGCTGCAGGAGCACGGCGGTCAGAGTTACCTTCACGAAGGACAGGGTTTACTGCTGAACCAAGGCACTTACCATAACGAGCTTTGATTGATTTTTCTTCTTCAGTCGTTGGATTTTCCGGATAATCTGGAATTGCGTAACCTTTTGATTGAAGCTCTTTAATACATGCAGTTAATTGCGCAACAGACGCACTAATGTTCGGGAGTTTGATAATGTTTGTATCTGGATCTTGTGTAAGACGACCTAGCTCTGCAAGGTTGTCGGATACCTTTTGCTCTTCACTTAGGTAATCAGCGAATTCTGCGAGCACACGTGCAGCTACAGAGATGTCACTTTTAATAATCTCGATGCCAGCTGGCTTGGTAAAGGTCTCAATGATCGGCAGTAGCGAATAGGTCGCCAATAATGGCGCCTCATCAGTCAGTGTGTAAATAATAGTTGACTTTTCACCAGCCATATATAGCCCCTTCCGTTTGATTGAGTGTTGAGGACCGAGCTTGTGGCCCAGTGCCTACGAACCGATATGCTTAAATAAAACCCTGAGAGTATCGGCTCTCATTGTCTTCCAGTCAACGAAATATCCAGTGATAACGACATTTCGCAGCGAAATAATACATAATTTAAATCTATTGATAATATTCCTATACCCAACTTTAAGTAATACATAATTCATCATTACTTTTTTATGGACTGAATACGATTAAATTACATGAGATATCTTTCAGAGTTCTGACAATTATTATACTTTTCATTCAAAACAAACTCAAAGATAAAACGGATTTCATCTTTTAGTAGCACTTAAAAATAAAAAACCGATGTACAAAACATCGGTTTTTTTTAAACTATTTATCTGTTATTTAAGCTTTTAACCATTTTTCAGTTTTAGCCTGATCTTCAATAATAAGTTCAACTTCAGTTAAATCAGATGTAGCACACTCAACTTCAAAAGATAGTAACTCATCGCGACGGAAAGCAAACACGGTATAAATACCGCCCTGCTTTGCATACTTCTCAACAAGTTTAGTGGTCGCTTTTAAACCATCAATTGCAATAATTACATCATTGGCAGAAATACCTGCTTTAGCTGCTGCGCTATCACGGCGAGCACTTTGCACGAGTACGCCTTCTGGCTTATCAACAAGTTTCAAACCAAGTGGCAAAGATTTGTCAGTTTTAACTCTATAACTTAAGCCAAACTCAGGGAACAGTTGATCAAGTGGCAATTCATCAGTGGTATTAATTAAATGATTAATTTGTTCAATCCAGCTATCACCCGTCAGTTCTTTACATAAATCAAAAATGGTTCTTTCATTTACTTGAAGACCATTTTGAGTGTTTTCATATAACCGACGCATTAAAGCATCAAGACTAGAACCACGCAGGCGTAAACCTAAATCTAGACATAACGCAACTAACGAACCTTTATTGTAGTAACTGGTGCCCGCATTATTCGAGTTCTCATCTTGACGATAAAATTTAATCCATGCGTCAAAACTTGATTCAGCAACTGTTTGAACAAAACGGCCCGGGTTTTGCAAATAACGGTCAATTTGTGCTTTGAGTAAATCAAGATAAGACTTCTGAGAAATTACGCCACTACGTAATAAAATCAGGTCATCGTAATATGAAGTAAAGCCTTCAAATATCCAAAGTAAAGAAGTATAGCCTTCTTGATGCAAATTATAGTTTGCAAAGTTTTCTGGGCGGATAAACTTGACTAACCATGAATGAAAATATTCATGACTACATAAGCCTAAAAAGCGTTGATAATCTTTAGAAGGTTCAGTTGGTTCATTCGACTTTGGCAAATCATCACGCGGTGTAATCAAGCTTGTGCTATTGCAATGCTCTAATCCGCCATAACTATTACCTGTTGCCATGGTCATAAAGGTATAGTTTTTAAATGGTGCCGAACCGAACATATTTATTTCAGCTGCACAAATCTTTTCAATATCGGCTTTTAGGCGATCAATATTGGTATTGTGCGAGCCAGAAATTACGAACTCATGTTCAATACCGTTCGTCTCAAAACTAAAGCGTGTTTGATCAGCCAATTCAAATGGACTATCAATGAGTTGATCGTAGTGATCTGCTTTTAAAGTAAATCGACCTTTAACTAAGCTTTTTGAAGCTAAGCCTGTTGCTAACTGAAAATGCTTTAATTCATCCGGCAAGAAAACTTCGACTTCACAAGCAGACTGCTCCTGCCCCTCTAAAGCCAAACATACACACGCTGGATTAATATATAGACGAGTCTGGTCTACATAAGCACCACGGACAGACAAATCATATGCATATACATCATATTCAATCGTCATTAATTCATGATCTGTATTAAATAAACGCCAGCGATTCTTGCTCGTTTTTTTAATGTCCAGCAGACGTCCAGCTTCATCATAAGCTTTAACGGATTCAATATGTTTTGAGAACTCTCGAATTAGATAACTACCCGGAATCCACGTTGGTAGCCAAAGTTCCTGATTCGGGTTGGCTAAAAAACGAATTGTCACGTGAACTAGGTGTTGTTTGTAATCATCGAACTCAATTTGATAATGCAACATAAATTCTTCAATTTAAAATAAGAACGGCTTCACATTAGATTATCACTTTTTTGTATCGTCTTGCGTAGATGTATTTTTTGGCAACAATTCCCACTAGCCTTCCATGAAAAAAAGGCATAGCATGCTGTGCATCTGTGTCCCGTATTTGCCAGTGAAAGTTAAGGTCATCCGTGAAATTTTTTCTATCTCTTTTTACCCTCTTTAGTATTTTTTGTACTACTCTAACCAACGCTGCATTACTGAACATTGCACCTGAAAGTGTTGAAGCTGCTGCATGGACTATTGTAGATACTCAATCGGGTCAAATCATTGCTGAGCATAATAGCCATGTTCAACGCGCACCAGCATCTTTAACCAAAATGATGGTTGCATACATTGCCCTAAAAGAGATTAAAGCTGGAAAACTGAAAAAAGAAGAAATCATTACTGCAACTCCTGTGGTTAGTGTTGTGCAGTGGGATGAATCACAAATGTATCTTAAAGCTGGTGAACAAATTTCAGTTGATCAGTTATTGGCAGGGTTAATCGTGATGTCTGCTAATGATGCAGCCGTGACTTTAGCTGAAAAAATCTCTGGTGATGTTCCGCGCTTCGTACAACGTATGAATCAGGAAGCTCAAGCTTTGGGTATGAAAGATACTCATTTTAGTAATCCTGCCGGAATTACGATGCCTGATCATTTCACTACAGCACACGACCTTAGCTTATTAAGTCAGGCGTTAATTAAACAAACTCCTGAATATTTGCATTATTCAAAAATGCCAAGCTTTAGCTATAACCAACGCTTCCATCATGCGACAAACCTTGCTCTAAAATATGACCCATATGTAGATGGCCTAAAAACGGGATATACCAAAGCAGCGGGTTATAATTTGGCACTCACAGCTTCACGTCCTTCATTCTCATCTGACTTAACTCAAAGACGTTTATTAGTCATTGTTTTAGGTACACCGAGTGCTGTAAAACGCGCTGAGATTGCAGATAAATTAATGAATCTTGCTTACGCCTATACACGTGATGAAGTGATTATTCCTGAGCAGAAATTAATTGCTGAACTACCTGTTGTAAAGTCGACTTTAAAAATGTTTAAGGTTGAAACAAAGCAACCAACAATTGTAACGACATCTTTATATGCAGACCCAGCACCAATTGACCTAAATACTTTTGATAATGCAACTCAACGCGTTCAAGTACTTGATAGTAACCAACAGCTCAAGGTGATTGCTCCACTTGAAACGACTCAAACACATGTAAACATTGAGCTCAATGAAAAACAATTAACTGCGCCATTAATGAAAGTCGTAAGTTTGGCAACAGTATCGATTTATCAAAATAATCAACTGATCCGTAGTCTTCAAATCGAAGATAACGTACATATTGAAGAAGCCAATATTTTCCAAAAAATCGCAATGTGGTTTTCTAGCCTCTTCTCTATTTTTTCATCAAGTGAACATAGTGCTGCAAAACTCTACCCTGTAGATTCGCACTAAAAACATCAAATTGTGCACAGACGCACAATAATTTTTATAAATAAAAGATGGCATAATTTAGCCATCTTTTTTTATAGAAAAATAATTAGGTGAAAAAATGACCCAAAATTTACATCATATTGTAATTGTTGGTGGTGGTGCTGGCGGCTTAGAACTGGCCACACAACTCGGTGAAACTTTTGGGAAAAACCGTAAAGCAAAGATTACATTGGTTGACCAAAACCTTACCCATATTTGGAAACCCTTGCTTCACGAAATTGCTGCCGGCTCTTTAAATCCCCACGAAGAACAAACTAACTATTTTGCGCACTCAGAAAAACATCATTACGAATTTGTACTCGGAACATTAGTTGGGATTAATAAAGATAAAAAATTAATTGAACTAATGCCCCCTCAAGTGTCTAAGGATCAACAGAATCATTCGCAAGAGCTAAGTTATGACACACTTATTTTAGCGCTTGGTTCAGTATCAAATGACTTTAATACCACGGGAGTGCGTGAAAACTGCCATTTCCTTGATAGCAGAAAGCAAGCCGATATTTTCCAGCAAGATTTATTACATCTTTATATTGAAGCTCAGAATCAACCCAATCAACGAACTTTAAATATTGGAATTGTTGGTGCGGGAGCAACAGGTGTGGAGCTGGCAGCTGAGTTAATTGAAACAACTAAAAACTTTTATCGATATGGTTTAAAGAAGATTCATCCAAACCAAGTCAAAATTACACTAATTGAAGCTTCTGAGCGTATTTTACCTGCCCTAAGCGATAAAACTGCTGAACACAGTGCTGGGCAACTCAAAAAAATGGGTGTTGAAATTTTAACTCAACACCGCGTTGAAAAAATTGATGAGCATTGCATCTACTTTAGCAATGGCAACCAACTTAAAAGTGATATTACCGTTTGGGCCGCAGGCGTAAAAGCACCAAAGGTATTAGAAAGTTTTACCGATTTTAAACGCGATAACATTAACCGCCTCATGGTCTATGCAACATTGCAAACCTATTCTGATCCAAATGTATTTGCGTTTGGTGACTGTGCTCATTGCCAACTTGATGCAAGACACCCTCCACTTGGCCCACGTGCTCAAGTTGCAAGCCAACAGGCCAGCTTCTTAGTCGACGCTATGGCTGCTCGACTAAATGGCCGATCACAGCCAATGTTTACATTTAACGACAAAGGTTCTCTCGTGTCTTTAAGTCGTAATAAAGCCGTTGGAGAATTACTTGGAGATGTCAGCGTGCAAGGCTATATTGCGAAAACTATGTATGTCTCTTTATATCGTTTACATCAAGCAACGATTCACGGATATACTCAGGCTGGACTACTCACAATGAAAGATTTACTTACAAGACGTGTACGTCCAAAAATTAAGCTGTATTAAGTTGAATTTTTTAAGTTCATCCCTATTTATATAAAAACGCATCAGAAAAAGTGCCAAAGATTAAGATTTTGTAGTCTACAAAATTTATTTTTCACTTTATGATGTACGCTTCAATTGATTGAATGGATCAAAAACATGACTGCTATTGCAAATAACCACGTGGTTTCATTCCACTACAAATTAACAAACGCTGAGGGTGAAACACTTGATCAATCTCAAGGTGAACCACTTGCCTATTTGCACGGTGCAGGCAATATCATTCCTGGTTTAGAAAATGCATTAACAGGTAAAACTGTTGGTGAAAAATTCACTGTTAACGTTCCAGCTGCTGAAGGTTATGGCGAATACAACCCAGACCTAGTACAAGAAGTTCCAGCTCAAATGTTCCAAGGTGTTGAGAACATTCAACCTGGTATGCAATTCCAAGCTCAAACAGATGACGGCGTACAGATCGTTACTGTTAAAGCGGTTGAAGGCGACAACGTTGTTGTTGATGCTAACTTCCCACTTGCTGGTCAAGATTTAACTTTTGAAGTTGAAATCGTAGAAATCCGTGATGCTTCTCAAGAAGAATTAGATCACGGTCACGTACACGGTGCTGGTGGTCATCACCACTAATTCATCTTTAAAGATGATAAGAGCAAAGCTTCGGCTTTGCTTTTTTTATGTATTTATTTTTATATAATATTTTGATAATAATCCTTTAACTCATCTCACTCTATAAGGGCCAATTTTCATGTCAAACGTAAATCAGCTAATTTGGTTTCGTCAAGATTTGAGAGTTCGAGACCATGCTGCTTTATGGCATGCCTCTCAACAAGGGCCTTGTATTGGGTTAATTATTTTATCTCCTGAACAATGGAAAATGCATCAAGATGCGCCTATAAAAATTAATTTCTATTTACGTCAACTTCAACAACTCAAAAAAGAACTAGAACAACTTAATATTCCCCTTATTATCCAAGTCATTCCTTACTGGAAAGATATCGCTGATTATATTAGTAAACTTAGCACTCAACTTAATATTGAAAATGTCTATTCAAATATAGAGATCGGCGTTAATGAATTAAAAAGAGATAAAACTGTACAAGATTTTTTAAATCAACAAGGTAAAGAGCTCTTTTTATTCCATGACCGTACGATTTTTCCTTTACGCTCTATTCGCAATCAATCACAGCAGCCCTATCAGGTTTTCGGTGCATTCAAAAAAGCATGTTATTCAAAATTGGATATCAGTGGTTTACCTCAATGCTATCCAATTCCTGAAAAGCAAAATGCCTACCCGACCTCTTATTCAAAAATAAACAGCTTAACTCTAGAAGATATTAAAGCTTTTTTTGACCCTTCTGTTTCTAAAGAGCAACAAGACTTATGGCCAGCAGGAGAAGATTTTGCTCTAGAGCAGCTCGACATATTTATTAAAGATCATTTATCTGATTATAAATTAGAACGTGACTTCCCCAATGTAAAAGGAACTAGCCAACTTTCTCCCTATTTAAACCTTGGAATTTTATCTATTCGTCAGTGCTTGCAAGCTCTTTTTAGGGCTGAACATGGTAACTTTCATTTGACAAATGAAGGCCAGCAGACTTGGTTAGATGAACTGCTTTGGCGAGAATTTTATCAACATATTTTATTTGATTTCCCTCATGTCTCTAAACATATTCCATTTAAAAAAGACACTCAGAAAATTAAATGGAGTCACAATCCAGAGCACCTAGCCGCATGGCAAACGGGCCAGACAGGTATACCAATTATTGATGCGGGTATGCGTCAACTTTTAAAAACTGGCTGGATGCATAATCGTGTACGCATGATTACTGCCATGTTTTTATGTAAAAACTTGCTCATCGATTGGCGAGCAGGTGAACAATGGTTTATGGAACATTTAATCGATGGGGATTTAGCAGCAAATAATGGTGGCTGGCAATGGTGCGCTTCTACCGGCACTGATGCTGTACCTTACTTTAGAATTTTTAACCCTGTTGCTCAATCAAAGAAATTTGATCCAAATGGAGATTATATTCGTCAATGGGTTGAAGAATTAGCTCATCTAGACAATAAAACCATTCATGAGCCCTACTCGATCAAAACAAATACTCAGTTAAATTATCCAAAACCAATAGTTGATTTAAAGGTAACCCGCCTTAAAGCAATTGAAACTTTCAAGAGTATTTAGATAAGAGTTACGTCTTATCTGTTTATTTTTAATTAAAAAATAAGAACAATATTTGACTAAATAGTGACTTTGATCTACAAATAAACATAATAGTTACTTAAAAAGGCCATAAACAACAATAACTTCGCAATGTCTCACGTTTAGTAATAAAAGTATAAAAAAATTAACATTACAAGAAGGTAGCCATAGCTCGCATGCAACAGCAACAAAAAAACCCTGGAAGAACACTCGTCTTATGGATTATCGCAGCTCATCTATTTATGGGCATAGTGGCGTATGAGTGGTTGCCTGTAAGTTTTAGAGGAAGCTGGATCTTTATTCTCATTCTTTTAATTTCTGGAGCTTTTTTACAAGTTGGCGCATCTTTAATTGTGGGCTTAGTCGCTTTTATCGGTGTTGCAGTATATTTTCTACTCGACTTAGGGGCTCAGACCCATATTGAACGTCAGCTTCTTTTACTTTTTATTATTCCCCTCATTCCTCTTTTTCTGAGTGCTGTACGCCACAATATTGAAATTAACGTTCAAAAATACCGCGATATTCAAAGTTATGACCGTAATTATCGTCGTGATATTTTCCCACTTAGTGCACTCAAGTATTTCCAACGTAGTTTCTTTAAGCTTCTTGATCATCATAACATACAAGACTATGAAGTCTTTGAAATTAGAATTCTCAACCGAAGCTTAATTAAAGAAATGTTAGGCGATGATGTATGGAAAACCACTCAAAATGAAATGATTAAGATTTTGAGCCAACATCATCCACAAGAAATCGTTTTCCAGTTTGCTGATGATGATCTTGAAACTATATACAGCATTGTAATTCGCAAGCAAAAAACGGATGAAGAACCTGAATTTATTAAAAAGCTAAAAGAAATTATGACTTTGCGGCTTGAAGTCGAATATAAAGTTATTCAGATTCCACCTGAAGAGGAGATGACCTAATGTCTAATCTTCTTAATATTTGTGGAATTATTATTGCATCTAGTCAGTATCCTGATGCCACTTTACAGCAGTTCTATCGACAATATTATCATTGTGAGATTAAAACTGAATACACCAAAACAGAAGTTCAAAGTACCTATGATCTTTCCATGTTTTTTCCATATCAGGATACATGGTGGCCTATCTTTACAATTGACCAGATCAGCTCGGATAGCTTTCAACGTCTTATTCATAAAGGGATCAAGCCCGGCATTATATTGCCGGATGAAGTTTTTAGCTTTTCTCATTATTTCTTGCTCAAAGAAGCAGTCAGCCAAGGTGCGATTCCGATTGCACTTTATAAATCAGAGCAACCTCAATATTTTGCGGCCAAAGCCACCTTTTCCACTGCCATTGGTTTACGGCCTATGGCTGCATTTGTCTCAACAGGTTGGGATGAAAACTTAATTTCACAGACCGCTGGTAGCTATATTATTCAATTTAATCCGTCACAGCTTCCTCTCCCCTCTAGAGAGATTAAGCAAAAACAGCATTTATTTTATTCGGCTAAACCTTTTAACAGTCATATTTCTGGCTATGAAATTATTATTAATCCCCCTGCCGATCTACCCACAACAAATATTCGGTATCCTCAACTCGGAATATCTTGGAAATTTAATAAGATTAATTACATAAGTACGCCTGAAGAAGTAGAGACAAGTCTTATTGGCTATATTTTCATTGGGTTAAGTACCGTTGTAGTTCCACTCGATCTAATTCTCACGAGTACCTACCCAGACCTCCTTGGTACATTTGGTAGCTATATTTCATGGATCTCCTTAGTAGTTGGGTTGATTTTATTGATATTGCTCATCTCGTCTATTATTAGGAGGGTTAAATCAAATGGCTCCCATTGATATTCTCTTCTTATTTGGCTTTTTAGGGATTTGGATTCCACAAGCATTTTGGGCGTGGTTAAGTTATCAAGCTTGGAAATATTCAAAAACAGCTGAAAAAGAGCTACAAAACCTTCCTATACCAGAGAGATGGCCTGTTTTGAGCGTCTTGATCCCTGCCTATAACGAAGGGGTTGTGATTGAAGATACTTTGCATGCAATTGCTCAACAAGATTACCCAGCCGAAGCATATGAAGTTTTACTTATTAATGATGGTTCAAAGGATAACACCCTAGAAATCGCCGAAAATTTGGCAAAAATTTATCCTTGCATAAAGATTGTTAATGTTCCTAAAGGAATGGGTGGTAAAGGTAAATCTAGAACGCTTAATAATGGCCTCCCCCATGCCAGAGGCGAATTGATTGTTGTCTATGATGCAGATAGTACACCTGAACCCGACTGTGTCCGCTTGCTAGCTCAAACCCTGCTTGCCGATAAAAAATTAGTAGCCGTTAATGGAAAAGTAAGAACACGTAACTGGCAAGATAGTATTTTGACCAGATTTATCGCAATTGAGTTCATCTTTTTCCAATGGATTTTCCAAGGCGGTCGTTGGCAACGTTTTGAATTATCAACATTGATGGGTACTAACTATGTGATTTGGCGTGATGCTTTAGAAACCTTAGGTGGTTTCGATGAAAAGTCATTGGTCGATGACACTGAAATGAGTTTTAGGATTTTTATCGGCCAAAAACGAATTAAATGGGTGCCCTATGCGATTGGTTGGCAGCAAGACCCCCCATCTCTAAGTGTATTTGTTAAACAGCGCTCACGTTGGACCCAAGGTAATTTTTATGTAACTCGTAAATATTTACCCGTAGCATTAAGAACGCCTTTTCCTATAGGGATTGAAATTCTAAATAACATTATGTGCTACATACTTTTTGTACCCGCTTTATTCTGGAGTCATATCACGTTAACCCTTGGGTTGCTTGATATAGCAGGCATTTCAGTTCCGGGTCCATTTACCACGTTGTGGGGACTCTCATTCTGCTTATATATTGCACAAATGTGGTTTACCCTTTCACTCGAAAAAGTAAAACCAGAACTCTATTTTTATTCAGTTCTATCTTATGTAAGTTACTCACAAGTTTTTCTATTCATTGTATTTAAAGCCGCATATGACATGCTTAAAAATAAAATACAGGGTAATTCCCTTCAATGGTACAAAACGGAACGTAGCAAGGAGAAAAAATAAATGAAAAAGACTTTTGATCTCTACAACACAGCTCAAGTGCTCCTTGCCAGCACCAGTCTTATGCTCGCCATGTCTGCTCATGCTTACACATGGAAATTGGACGACATTAGTACTTCTACTAAATACACAGTCGAGCCTCATTTTTTCTATATTGGCAAAGGTGCCCAGTGGCAAAACATTCAATTTTCAAGTGATTATTCCACTGAAAGTGATACAACTTTACTTGTAAAATATGATGATAAACTCATTTATAACACTACGCTAAGTGGTGATGGTCAATTCAAATTTGATATTCCAGTAAGCCAAAGTGGTTTCCACCGTTTAGATTTTATTATTCAACAATATGCAAAACCGACTACGCTGAATCAAACCAAAGAAACCTTTTGTACAGAAGATATTGATCACCTAACATATTTAAGCAATTCCCAACTCGACTTTACACCTGTTCGTAATGAGTATCGCATAAAAGATTTGCCAGATGCTTTATATAACCCACAAGCGAGACGACCTACTCCATTTGTTGGCATTTTAAAATATAACCGTAAAGAGATTATAGAAGCGTCTATGCTCGCTAGATTAGCAAGTTCATGGACTTCAATAACACCCGTTGAATGGGTTGATTCAGGACAAACCAATTTAAATCCTGAAACAAACTTTATTATTGAAGTTATTCACTCACCAACACCATTAAAAGGCGGAGCATTAGTACAAATCGCGAAACCTGTAGAAGGTGTGCCGACTCTAACAATTACCTATCACACTCAACAAGATTTAACGAGCGCAGTAAACGGGCTAATTAATCCTTCTTATGTGCAACAACTTAGTACAGGAAGCGCAATTTTTCCAAATGCGATATCTAACCCGACCTGGGCTCAATTTAAAAAAATAGATACTCTCGCTGATTTGGGAATTGAAGATTTCAGATTAAATCATGCTGAAAAAAACTTATTCCTTGACTTCCCTTCAGTATGGCAACCAACCGATATCTTGCAAGGGCAAATTGCACTTCGTATTCAAAGTGGTTTATTACAAGGTTCCAATATTACAGCTTGGATTGATGGTGGGCTCGCAGGAAGTATGAAAACAGCGGATCTTGCTTCAGACCCAGTAAACCGTCAATTCAATATTTTTGCAAAAGCCATTTCTAATACGACAAATTTTAGTCTAAAGCTTGAAAACTCAGTAATTGCCAATTCCCAATGTTTACCTAACGCGCATGGTTCACTCTGGATTGATACAGCCAAGTCTACTGTAAAGCTTCCCCACAAACTTAAAAATGGTGTAGCTGCAATTTCAATGACTTTAGCAACGACTCCTACAATTGCGATTGATGATCAATCTGGTGCATTAAATATTGCTATTGTCTTAGGTCAAACCGCGAAAAAAATGCTTTTAACACCAGCACCAATGCCTCTCAACCTAGTCCGTTATTCACCGAGTGCACCTCAATCCATAAATGTCCGTGTGAATAAAGATATTTATCAACAACAGGTATTAATGCATCAGGATATTATCTATGCACCTGCTGCGCAGAATGGTTTCATTGTTAGTTATAACAATAATCGCTTTGATGTAATTACCGACTCAGAGGGTGGCGCACAAACTTTTATGCATCTTTGGGAAAAAATACAACATAAAATTCCAAACAACGTGACGAAAATGCTGGTTTCTGAAAATGGAAATATCTATGTTTTACAAAAACTCATTGTCGGAAATCAAAAGGCGCCTCTAGTCCAACAGTCTTCTTTCTTCTTACTAGTTGTGATTATCTCTGCAATTATGATAATAATTATCTTCTTGTGGTACTGGTTAAGACGAAATAATGAGAAAACAGATACCAATTAAAATAGCTGCTTTTATTATTTTAATTATATGTAGTGTCGTCGTATATGCGGGGCTTTTCAAACATCAAGGTCAAGCCCCTCATATTGAAGGTATTTTCTGGCAACCTGACAATAACACGACTCCTCCAGAGGGAAATTGGCACTACTTAGGTGTCGATACCTTTGTTCCTCAATGGTCTGTGGTTGAATCTAAATCTTGGTGGAAAGAATCAAATTTTCCTCAATGGGAAAAAGCCATTAATTTAGAAAAGATTAAACAAGAACCTTGGGCAAAAAATCTCATATTGGGCTTAGCCGGTGAATATAATGAACCTAAAGCTCGGGCTAATGTCATTGAATTAGGCGAAAAATCTGCCCAAATTATAAAAGAGCAAAAAACAGCATTTAAAGGTTATTACTTTCCAGTAGAAGCAGATCCAACTTGGCTACGAGTTAGTACTTTAGGTCATGTGCTATCGAAGCTTCCTTCACCAGTCTGGGTGAGTATTTATAGTGGCGAAAGTGAACCTGAAAATTATGATTTATGGGTTAAAAGCTGGCTGCCTGACCATACTGGAGTTTTTTTCCAAGATGGTGTTGGTGTTGGCGTTCGATCACCTAAACAGGCCAAACATATTTTAGATCAGCTTGAACATAAACTTGGAAAAGACAAAGTAATTATAGTATTAGAAGCTTTTAGAGTGAAAAAGAATGGACAATTTAGAGCCGCGTATCCTTGGGAAATTATTTCTCAGCTAAAAGCATATGAAGGTAAAACTGTTTATATTTTTGATGGCCCTCATTACATGAGCCGCTGGTGCGTTAATATTGTGAGCTTATGGTATCGCCTCACTTATGGTCATGCCAACAAAACCATAAATGAGACAAGATCCTTAAATCATGATTATGCCAATTCATAAGATTTAGCAATTTGATTGAGAATACGTTGAGCTGCTTGCCCATCGCCGAATGGGTTTTCTACATGCGCCATTTTTTCATAGTGCTGTTGGTCAGTGAGTAACTTTTCAGCTTCTTCAATAATTTTTTCTTGATTTGTACCCACCAAAACGCCTGCTCCCACCTCAACCACTTCTGGTCGCTCGGTAGTGTCCCGCAAGATTAAAACTGGCTTATTAAATGATGGACTTTCTTCTTGTAAGCCTCCCGAATCCGTCAAAATAAAAGTAGATCGGTCTATCACTGCCAATAGACTTGGGTAGTCTAATGGTTTAACAAGATGGATTTGGGAATGGTCTTTAAACTTATCATGAACCACATCATGTACTGCTGGGTTCAAATGTACAGGCCAAATAAAATGTAAATCAGGATGTGCTTGGGCTAAGTACTCAACCGCGTTGCAAATATTTTGAATTCCACCGCCAAAATTTTCACGACGGTGGGCAGTAATAAGTACTACTTTGTCATCCTGCTTTAATTGAATTCCATAAGGTTCAAGCTGGTTCTTCAAATCAGATTTTTCAGCAATTAATTTACGCCCTAAATACACAGCGTCAACAACTGTATTGCCTGTAACCGTAATGAGCTCTGGCGGAATTTGTTCATTGAGTAAATTTCTTTTTGATTGTTCAGTCGGGGCAAAATGCCATTTAGTAATACGTGAAACCAACTGACGATTTCCCTCTTCTGGAAAAGGATGATCTAAATCATAAGAACGTAAACCAGCTTCAACATGCGCAACAGGAACTTTCATTGAAAACGCGACTAAGCCAGCTGCTAAAACAGTTGTTGTATCTCCCTGAATAACAATTGCATCTCGTTTTTGCCCATCAGTGTATACATTCTCGATTTGGCTCAAACCATGAATTAAGAGCTGATTTAAACTTTGTCCAGCATTCATAATTTTAAGACGGTGGTCAATTTCAACCCCAAAGAAATCTATCGCATCTCTTACTAGTTCGTCATGCTGTCCAGTAAAAATCACTTCAACTTGAAAGCGAGGGTCTTGTTTTGCCAATAAAATAACAGGGGCAAGTTTGATTAATTCAGGACGGGTTCCAAATACAATAGATATAAAAATTTTATTCACTTTAGAAATCCTTATAAAAAACGAGCTCTACTCGAGTATTGTTGTAATGATCTTTCGTATTTACTGGCACATCTTTAAAGTAATTGCCATATAGACGTTCAACACGTAGTTTTATTGGTTGATAATTAAAAGGCTGCCATGAAATACCTGGGCCATATTCAAATAAATTATTGTAATATTCATCTTTACTGTCAGCTAAGCCATGCAATTTCACATACGCCTGTACAGTGCCCGTTTCCCCCTTATAGACATTCAAACCCGTACGTAATCGCAAGTCACCAATAACGTTATAATCTTCTCTAGAATAAGTTGCTGCGTTGCCATATAAATCAGTGAAGTAATCATTAAAACAAAGTGACTGATTACAACTATTTTGAGAGTACCACTCTTGATAACCTGCTACCCCACCCACAACACTTTCACGAAATTTATCTCTATTTCGATCGATCAGATCATAGCTACCACCTACTTCTAAATACATGCGTACAGGTATAGAAGTCCAAGGTTGATAATTAGCGCCTACACCTAGAGTTACTGCATTTTCATCAATAATTTCAGGTCGCACACCACCTTGAGATTGAGTATCGCGGTTTAGATTTAAAAAGCCATACACCTGCGCTCGACCATTATCGAGGTTCTTACCATAACGAGCTTTAAGTGGGAAAATTACATCGTCGTAACGTGATTCATATGAAGGTGCAAAATACACATCACGAAAATAAGTTTTGACCTCTCCTCCACTCAGATTTTTTACAGCCTGTGTCGCTTTAGTCGCAATATCAGTATCTTTAGACTGGGTAAGTTCCTTAAAAACCACCAAAGCCTCTTTGTTATTTTTTTGAGAATTCAGTAGATAAGCTTCTTGGAGTTTTAAATTATCATCTGCTGGATCTAATGCCTCTGCTTTTCTTAGACTTTGCAAAGCAGCATCTTGTTTCCCTAACCTAATCTGTAAATAAGTTAAACTTTTCCATACTTTAATATCTTGTGGCGTCATCTCTCCAAGTTCTAATAATAACTTCTCGGCATTTTCAGGTTGAGTCTTTTCAATTTTATAAAATTGATCCCATTTATCATAAATCGGATTACCTGGTTTATATTCTTGATTAACAATCTCTTGCGCAAAACTAGTCTCCATGCTTAAGAGGCCTAAAGCTGGGCAGATCGAACCAATAACGATAAAGGAACGGGTTATAGATTTTATTGTTTTGCTATTCATTGGGACCTCTAGAGTAAAATAGGTAGAATGCTTGCGTAGCAATCAAATTAAAATTTAATCAATAAGTATGATAATTAAACCCATAAATGACACTGTTTATATAAATAGATGAGTTCTTTAAATTGTTCATTTTATCTCCTTTAATATTATGTTTTAAAACCGTTCTTATCTGTTTGTTTTTCCTATAATGACACATTTTTTAATCGTATTATTGTAAATAATCTTATAGGATAAGATAAAAATTTATAACTACAAATAGGGGAAAACATGTCCTTTTCTCAGCATCCAGAACATCATTTTATTCACCGCTCAGGTTGGTTAAGGGCGGCCGTTTTAGGGGCAAATGATGGAATTATTTCTGTTACTAGTCTAATTATGGGAATAGCTGCAAGTGGGGCCTCTGCTCATACACTTCTTATTGCCTGTATTGCTGGTTTAATTTCCGGTGCAACCTCTATGGCTGCAGGAGAATATATTTCAGTAAAATCACAAGAAGATATTGAAAAAGCCGACTTAAAATTTGAAGAACAAGAACTCAAAAAGCATCCGCAGCGTGAACTGGACGAACTCACCCAAATTTATATATCCAGAGGCTTAGCACCTGACTTAGCTCTACAAGTTGCTACTGAACTTACAAATCATGATGCATTAGGGGCTCACGCGCGTGATGAAATTGGTATTCATGAAAATCCCGCAGCAAATCCTATTCAAGCCGCATTAGCTTCAGCTGGCTCATTTTCATTTGGGGCATTGTTTCCTATGCTGGCTATTTTACTCAGTCCAGAGATATGGATCGAAAAAATAGTCTTAATATTTGGCATTATTTCATTAGCTTTTTTAGGAGCGCTATCAAGTCATTTCGCGGGCACTTCTAAGCTTAAAGGGAGCCTACGCATTACCTTGTGGGGAATTTTAGCGATGGGCTTTTCAAGCTGGATCGGCTCTTTATTTCATGTTACTCCACTTTAAAAAATCAGAACTTATCAATGTTTAAGAACTAAATATTTAAAAACTAAATGCCCAATATTATTTGCTCTTGGTTCTGCTTTCACGTTATGGTGAACAGAAAGAAATGAGGTGAATAAAATGGACCTATTACAACAACTTGAAATTAAACATCCAATTTTTCTTGCCCCTATGGCAGGTGTATCTACACCTGAACTTGCAGCAGAAGTTTCTAATCAGGGTGGTCTCGGGTCCTTAGGTCTAGGTGCAAATACGGCGCAAAGTGCACGTGAACAGATTTTAAAAACCCAAACACTTACAGAAAAATCATTTCAGGTTAATTTTTTCTGTCATCACCCCGAACAACTTAACCTCCAAGCTTCTGCTCAATGGATTGAATATTTACGCCCACAATTTGAAAAGTTCGGAGAACAGCCTCCTCAAAACTTAAACTGTATTTATCCAAGTTTTCTTGATAACGATGATTTTCTAAATGTCGTATTAGAAACCAAACCTAAAGCGGTAAGTTTTCATTTTGGGATTCCCCATCCCCATCAAATTCAAGCATTAAAAGATGCCGGAATTATTACGATGGTGTCTGCTACTAATTTAGTTGAAGCACAAGCCATTGAAGCAGCTGGTATAGATATTATTATTGCTCAAGGGATTGAAGCAGGCGGACATCGTGGAATCTTTAATAAAACCTTTGATGCAGCAATTAAAACGAGTGATTTAGTACACCTTATTGTCAAGCATTGCAAACAGCCTGTGGTAGCCGCAGGCGGTATTATGAATGGAGCACAGGCACGACACATGTTGAGCTTAGGAGCTGCTGCTGTTCAACTCGGAACAGCATTTGTTCAATGCCATACATCAAATGCATCTGCCGAGTATCGTAAAGCTTTATTTAGTGAGCCTGTGACACAAATCAGCGCCAGTCTTTCTGGACGTCCAGCCCGTGGCCTGCTCAACCATTGGCACACACAAATTGATTTACCTAATCGCCCACCTCAACCCGAATATCCATATGCATATGATTTAGCTAAGCAATTAAATGCCATTGCAAGCAAGAATAAAGACTATGGCTTCGGTGCTTTTTGGGCAGGTAGTAATGTCTCGCAAATACGAGAGCTAGATGCTGCTGATCTGGTTAACCAGTTAGTCGTAGAAATGCTAGAAGATGAGTAAATCTAAAAAAGTCAGTAATCAGATACTGGCTTTTTATTTAATGAGTTTCTAATAAGTTAACCTGCTCTACTTGCACATCACTCATCAAATTGCCTTCAGCCAATAACTGATTAAAATAGTTCTCAACTACTAGTGCTTGCTCAGCGGTACTTTCAACTTTATACATATTTTGGCGGAATTCATTACTCGAACGTAATCCTTTGGTGTACCAAGCAATGTGTTTACGGGCAATACGGCAGCCAGAGTATTCACCGTAAAATTGATAAAGTTCTGATAAATGGCCTAGTAGTACCTGTTTCACCTCTTCAATATTAGGTGCAGCTAAGTGTTCACCAGTTTTTAAATAATGAGCAATTTCACGGAAAATCCATGGTCGGCCTTGAGCAGCGCGACCAATCATAATTGCATCGGCCCCTGTATAGTCGAGTACATATTTTGCTTTTTCAGGACTATCAATATCACCGTTCGCAATAAGTGGAATATTGATTAATTCTTTGACATGTTTGATCAAATCATAACGTGCTGTATTTAAATACATGTCTTCACGGGTGCGGCCATGTAAAGCTAGCGCGGCAATCCCCGCTTCTTCTGCCCTTTTTGCGACTCTTAAAATATTTTCCTGACCATTTAAAAAGCCTAAACGGGTTTTCAAAGTCACGGGAACATCAACAGCAGCAACAACCGCATCAAGAATTGGAGCCACTAAGTCTTCATCTTGTAATAACGCTGAACCAGCGAGCTTATTACATACTTTCTTGGCAGGACATCCCATATTAATATCAACAATTTGTGCGCCATTTGCTACTTGATAGCGTGCAGCCTCTGCCAATTGCTCAGGATCAGAGCCTGCAATTTGAGCAGAGATCGGAGCGAGCTCACCATCAAAGTTCGCACGGTAGAGGCTCTTTTTGCTCATCCGCAAAGTTTTATCAGCAGTCATCATTTCACTGACTGCATGGCCTGCGCCAAAATACTTGCAGAGTGTTCTAAATGGACGGTCAGTAACTCCCGCCATAGGAGCAACAATTAAATTATTTGACAGTTGATAGGGACCAATATACATATATATTCATACAATTGATGATCAACATAGTATACTTCATCCGCTTAATCGGCTCATCTTTTTATGCAGGTGCTTTCCTCGCCATGAACAAACCGTTGTCTTCCCGTTTTTTATTAAAATCATTCGGCATGGCTGCCGTATGCATGAGTTTAGCTGCTTGTGGTGATAAAGCTTGGTGGTCAAACAATGATGAGCCTGAACTAGAAAGCCAACAGATTAAACGTCTAATTCCATCACGTGTGCATGACCGTGAGTCATGGGCTAAAGATATTGATGACATTATGAAAGACTTGGATATTCCTAAAACCAAGAAAAATGTCTGTAGTATTGTAGCTGTAGTGGATCAGGAATCTAACTTTGTTGCCAACCCTCAAGTGCCTGGGTTAGGACAAAAGGCAGTTGAAGAAGTTAGTACACGTTTAAATGAAAAATTTGAAGATAAGCTTGGCAAAACCGTTGGTGGAACAATTGCTGGTTACTTTGAAGAAGTTCTAAGAACTCAGCCCTCTCCTGATAACAACTATATGAGTCAAATGCGTAAAGTTAAAACCGAGAAAGAACTCGACTTACTTTACCGAGAAATTTTCGACTTCATGGCTAAACACTATCATGTGAGTGCCTTAACTGGTGCAGCCAAATTGGTTGGTCAAGATATTGGCGAGAAAATGAACCCTATTACGACTTTGGGCTCAATGCAAGTTCATATTAACTATGCGAAAGCCAATAAGCGTTCGAGTATGAGTACTGCTGCGCTCCGCGATGACCTATATACTGAATACGGTGGTTTATATTACGGCATACATCGTTTAATGGTTTATCCGGCAGACTACGATAAAGCCATTTATCGTTTTGCGGATTATAACTCTGGTATGTACTCTAGCCGTAATGCTGCTTTTCAAAAAATGCTACAAGAACTTACCGATAAAGATATAAGTCTTGATGGCGATCTACTTCTTTATACAAAAGATGGTGATCCACGCGCAGCTCAAAGCGAGTCAGAAAAAGAACTGATTACGGTATTTGCAAAAAATAATGTATTGGTTACACCAAGACAAATTCGTGATGATCTTAAATTAGAAAAAGAGAAAAAGTTTGAAAGTACTCAAACTTATATTGCGCTGACTAAACTTTATAAATCAAAAACTGGCAAAGAACCACTTTATGCGATTATGCCTCAAGTGGTGATTTCTGGGCCTAAATTAAGTCGTGATTATAATACCAATTGGTATGCAACCCGCGTAAACGGACGATATGAAACATGTATGCAACGAGCGAAACGAATAAGACTATAAAAAGTCTCGCCCTGTTCGATTTTGATGGAACCTTGTGTAGTAAAGATAGTTTTACAGGGTTCATCTTTTATGCTTTATCTAAGCGTCACATTGTTAAGCAAGGCTTGAAAATTCTGCCATGGATTCAAGCCTACTATCTTAACTTTTATCCTGCCCATGCTATGCGTGCCAAGTTATTCCGTAGCATGTTTAAAAATACGCCTGCAATTGAATTACAAAAATTAGGTGAAGAATACGCACAAGAGTTAGTCTCTGCGCTTTCGCCTGAAATTTTTAATCAGTTACAACACCATCAATTGCGTGGTGATCAGGTCGTATTAGTTTCAGCTTCAATTGATGTCTATCTTGCTCCACTTTGCAAGTTACTAGATATCGAATTAATTTGTACTGAAACTCAAATTAAAAACGGCATGATGACGGGTTACTATTCCACTCCAGACTGTAGTAGTGAACAAAAGAAGTTAAGAATACATCAGCAATATACGCTACAGCATTACCACCAGATTTATGCTTATGGTAATAGCTCGGAAGACTTAGACATGCTCAGTCTCGCCACACATCCATATATGGTAGGTGAAGACCGTGTTTTACCTCGTTTAACACCAGAAAAAAAGCTCGCTTAAAGCGAGCTTTTTTATTTGAGTAAAACTTAATAAATTGCCATATGATCACGGTGAATCATTTCAAGTGAACGAGCTTCACCAAGCACTTGATAAACCTTATCTGAGGCTAAGCCTTTAATAATTTCGGCTGATCGTGAACTAAAGTTCACTCGACCTACCGCAATACGTTTACCTTGTTTATCGACACATTCAACCACATCACCACGATCAAAATGTCCTTCAACATTTTTAACTCCCACAGGGAGCAAACTGCGATGCTTCAATTTAATCGCTTCAACAGCACCATCATCAATCACAAGACGACCTGCTGTTTGTAAATGAGCAGCAAGCCACTGTTGATGAGCAGTCATGCGGTCTTTATCTGTAGTAAACAAAGTGCCTAGCATCTCACCTGCCATCGCACGTGATAAGACATTATCACTTTCGCCACTCGCGATGAGGGTTGGGCAGCCCGATTTAGCAGCTAAACGTGCAGCACGAACTTTAGTGACCATCCCACCTCTGCCAAGCACACCGCCACCGCCGGCCATATCGAATAAATCATCATCCATAGCACGAACAGTAGAGAGTAATTTAGCATCAGGATTATGACGCGGATCTGAGTCAAACATACCTTGCTGATCGGTTAAAATGATCAGCAATTCTGCATGAACCTGACCTGCCACCATCGCAGCTAAAGTATCATTATCACCAAAACGGATCTCATCGGTAGACACCGTGTCATTTTCATTAATGACAGGAATCACACGCCAATCAATCAAGTTTTGCAAAGCATCACACGAGTTCAGATAACGACGGCGATCTGCCAAATCATCATGAGTCAATAAAACCTGAGCAGTACGAATACCGTGGTTTTCAAGCACACTAGACCAAGTATGAATTAAGCCCATCTGCCCAATTGCAGCACAGGCTTGTAGACTGGGTAGATCGGTGGGGCGACTCGCAAGCTTCATACGAACCATACCTTCTGCTACAGCTCCTGATGACACTAAAATAATCTCGTGTCCAGCATTGTGCAGATCTGCAATCTGTTTCGCCCAATGCGAAATAGCATCTAGATCTAAACCTTGCCCATTAGCCGTAAGTAAAGATGATCCGATTTTAACAACGATTCGTTTACACTCACTGAGCTGACGTTGCCCATCGACCACTTCTATCATGTTTCCCTCGGTTTTCTAGTCACGAACGTAGATGACTTCTACATCATTGTCGTCTTCATCATCGTCAAAATCATCATCATCGTCCATCATGCTTTCGAGACGTTGTGCTCGACGCATTGCACGATATGCTTCTTTTGCCGCAATGGTTTGTTCACGTGTTTCAACTTCTAGTTGTTCACGGAAAGCTCTTACTTCTGCTGCGTATTCAGGATCTTCAACTTCGCGTTCACGTTGTTGTTCAATCTGATCCATCAGGTAATACACAACTTCTTTTGTACCTTCGCTTAATAAGCCCGATGTCTTAAAGACAGGTCCAGTCCACTCTAGTTCATCTAGAATGTGCTGACACCACTCTTCGCGGCTTTCTTCAGCAATCTGATCAAGTTTATTGAGTACTAAAACAACTGGTAATTTCGCCAAAGTTGGTGAGAACTTAGCCAACTCATTCATAATCGCTTTTGCATTATGCGCTGGATCTGAACCATCAATTGGTTGTACATCAATAATGTGTAAAAGAATACGAGTACGTGCCAAATGTTTAAGGAAACGAATTCCTAAACCTGCACCTTCTGCTGCACCCTCGATTAACCCAGGAATATCGGCCATTACAAATGAACGATGGCGGTCAGCATCGACTACACCCAAGTTTGGAACCATGGTTGTAAATGGATAATCTGCCACTTTTGGTTTTGCAGCACTTACAGCACGAATGAAAGTAGATTTACCGGCATTTGGCATACCTAGCAAACCAACATCTGCCAATACTTTTAATTCAAGACGAATTTCGCGAAACTCACCTTTTGTACCAGTCGTACATTTACGAGGTGCACGGTTAGTTGATGATTTAAAGTGAGTGTTACCTAAACCACCTTCACCACCACCAGCAACCAGAATTCTTTGGCCGTCTTCAACCAAATCGCCAATAATATCGCCTGAATCTGTATCAACAATTGTTGTACCAACGGGTACTTTTAAAACCACATCTTCACCACCACGTCCAGTACAGTTAGCACCTGCACCGTTTTTTCCACGCTCAGCACGGAATTTACGTGTGTAACGGTAATCGACTAGCGTACTTGTATCGTCATCAGCTTGAATATAGATACTTCCACCACGTCCGCCATCACCACCATCTGGGCCACCAAATGGTACAAATTTTTCACGGCGAAAACTGGCTACGCCATTGCCACCGTCGCCAGCCTCTACGGTAATGACTGCTTCATCAACAAAGCGCATCTGCCAATCCTCTAAAAACTCTAAAACCGCCTATTCTGCCATATTTTCATAAAATTCTCGAATAGAAAATGGAACAATTCCATTTATAACGATCTGTTTTATCTTTAATCCAGCAGATGCTTTTAGTTTTGTAAATAAGATCCTTATAAAAAATAAAATTTAGCCAATTTATTTAATTATCAAGGATGAACATTACGCAGAGGTAAGGTCATTTGCATATCAAGATTTGCTTTTGTTTTTGGCACAGAATTATACATGATGGCATTAAATGAAGAGACATTCCCCATTTCCATAGGATCATTTACGTTTAGGCTTGGTTTAAACTGATGTTTCACCGATAAATTTACAGGTTCATCGAATTCAAAATAAACTGGACCATCAAAAACAATTTTAACGGGAACGGTATAACTACGTTTTAAATTAAAAGGCACATCTAATTTAATAGGGATATCTAATTTAAGGGGAAATTTTGGTAAAAACTTACTTTGATAAACCAAATCTGTGGTGGTTTCTAAAGGCATAACCTGATCAATTTTTAGAGTCGTTGAATAATCGACACTTACCGTAATAGGTGTTTCTACAGCAAAATTTAAATCTGCCAAATATTTCCCTTTTAGGGGTAAAGTTAATTGGCGATCTATATCTAAAGTTGTATCAAGTTTACCAATAGACTGAACCTGCAAAGTATTACCAACTTGAATTTTTGTTTCTAAAGAGTCAGGTAAACTAATATCGGCATTATGAGCCGAAACGACTAAATTTGCTTGAATATTGAGATACACCCAAAACATAATAGCGGCAAGTATCATCATTAAAAAGAAACTGATTAACATACTCTTGAGTGAACGGAACATTAGCATCCACCCTATTGATCAGCTGTCTTTTGTGATGTTTCTGAACCCAATACTCGATTTAATCGCATAGTGGACAGAGGAATCTTTAACTCACCATTTGCAATCTTAACAGGCAAAGTATTTTTCACATCAACCGAAGCATTTAATGCAGTTTTAACAGGTACACTTAAATTACCCTCAATTGGGATATTCGTGTCTAATCTTGCTTTTAAAGGAATATGTAGATTTTCTTTTAATACCGTGCGTACTGGAGCATCAAATTTTAAATGAACCTTTTGCTCAAGCGGAACATTAATATCAATTGGCACATCAAGTTTTAATGGAATCGTTCCTTTTAATGGCAATGTAATATCACGCCCCAAAACACGCACCTGAACCTTGGTATCAATTGGTAGATTTTGCTCAACTTTTAATGTTTCTTTGACTGGAATGGTTGTACTAATCGGCACCATATTATCGAAATAAACACGCGGAGTTAATGTTTGTGTTAAAGGAATATTCAGTTTCTCATCAATTGGAATACTGGCATTTACGCGCCCCTTTACATCCACATTTAAAGCATCTTGTACTTTAACCTTAACCTGTAGAGGCTCTTGTAAATCAATAGCAACTGCCTGATTTTTCAGTGGAATATAAATATTAAAGTGCTTAAATACCCATATTGCAATGAGTACACCACATAAATTGGCAATAATGATGAATACAAAAACGACCAACAAACGTTTAAACTGCGACAATTCCTATCCCTTACTATTTTCTTTTTTTCCTTAATTTGTATTCTCATTTATTTACAAAAAATAGTCAGCATATATTTTGTACGGTTGTAAAAAAACCCAGTCTAGACTGGGTCTTTTTGTGAAAATATTTTATAGATCGTTAAATGATCTTAAGCATTCAATTCTGCTGGGATTTTTTTGTAGCTTACGCCGCACATTTGTTCAGCAATACGTAATACCTGACAGCTATAACCAACTTCGTTATCGTACCAAACGTAAGCAGTTAAACGGTTACCAGAAGTAATCGTTGCTTGAGCATCGTATACACCTGCTGTACGAGAACCGATAAAGTCACTCGATACAACTTCAGTCGAGTTGGTATAACCAATTTGACCTTGAAGGTTAGAGTTAATCGAAATTTGACGAATGTATTCGTTCACTTCTTCACGATCAACTTCTTTATCAAGCGTTAAGTTCAAGATTGCAAGAGATACGTTTGGTGTAGGAACACGTACAGAGTTACCAGTTAATTTACCTTTCAATGCAGGTAATGCTTTAGCAACTGCTTTAGCTGCGCCAGTCTCTGTAATTACCATGTTCAAAGTAGCAGCACGGCCACGACGATCTGCTTTATGGTAGTTATCGATTAAGTTCTGGTCATTTGTAAATGAGTGAACAGTTTCAACATGACCGTTAAGAACTTTATATTTGTCATCCAATACTTTAAGAATTGGAGTAATTGCATTTGTTGTACAACTTGCAGCAGAGATGATTTTGTCTTCATCCAAGATATCTGTGTTGTTTACGCCAAATACAACGTTTTTCATTTCGCCTTTACTTGGTGCAGTCAATACAACACGTGCAACGCCTGAGCATTTCAAGTGTTGGCTTAGACCTTCAGCATCACGCCATTTACCAGTGTTGTCGATTAAAAGTGCGTTTTCAATACCGTATTCAGTATAGTCAACTTCACTTGGGCTAGACGCATAAATCACTTTAATGAAGTTACCGTTAGCAATGATTGCTTCGTTTTCTTCATCAACAGAAATTGTACCAGCGAAAGTACCGTGAATAGAGTCACGACGAAGTAAAGAAGCACGTTTTGCCAAGTCACCGTCAGAAGACTTACGTACAACGATTGCTTTAAGGCTTAAACCACGACCTAAACCTGATTGGCTAATGATTAAACGAGCCAAGATACGACCAATACGACCAAAACCGTAAAGAACTACATCTTTAGGTTGTTCAGAAGTTGCGCTACCTTTGATTGACTCAACTGATTGAGCAACAAAAGCATCAACATCACCGCCTTTTTCTTTGTATTCAACAGCAAGTTTACCGATATCAACTTCTGCAGAACCAATATTTTCAACTTTTGCTAAAGCTTCTAAAATTGGGAATGTGTTTACAACAGAAAGTTCAACGTCTACAACACGTGTACGACGGTGAGTTTTCAAAATTTGGATAACAGAACGGTTAATTAAAGAGCGACCGTAAACAGATACGACAATATTTTTTTCACGGTATAATTGACCGATTAATGCAATCATACGTTCCGCGATTTCTTCACGGTTTTTCCAACGGCCTTGGTGTTCAGCGTGCAGGGCGATGATAGTGTCTTTGCTCACAGATACGTCCTCTAATTAATTATATCTAGGCGTGATTTTTAAAACCCCGTAATTGTAATGGAATTATTGGCAAGAATGAATCAAAAGCTGACGTTAGTGACTAGATTTTCCTAAAATTCATCATAAATTCATAAAATACCTATAATTATTTTTTATTATCTTATTGTTTAAAGCAGCTAAATTTTTGCTTTTTCTTACTTTTTAGGTTCTGACGACCTAATTGAACTCATCATTTTTTAATCTTTTTTGATATTTCGTGATATTAAGTTGCAGATTTTGGGCTTTTTGCCGTTGTTGATAAAGATGAATTGCCCCTTCTAAAACGAGTACAAAAACAGCACACCAAATCGGAATATAAGTGAACCATTCTTCTTGACCAATGCTCTCCCCTAAAACCAAAGAAGCTAAAGCAAGTAATACAGGTTCCAAATATCCTAAGAGTCCAAACACAACTAAAGGTAAAAAGCGGCTTGCTAGAATATAACTTCCCAGACCAATAGCACTTAAAATTCCAAGCCCAATAATGATCAAAGAAAGACTCGGTTGGTCTATAAATTTACTGTATGGCAGCAAACCGGTATGAGTTAAATAAATCGCAACGGGCATAATAATGACCAAATCCCACCAAAAGCCCCCTAAATTATCTGTTTTAATTTTTTTACGTAATAAAAAGTAGGCAGAATATCCAACTGCTACCAATGCAGTTTCCCACGCAATACTTCCTAAACGCCATATCTCATGGCTAACACCAATGACTGCAAGAATAATTGCTACCCATTGAAATTTTGATATTTTTTCGCCATACAACACACTTCCAGCTAAGACAAGAACCAGCGGTAATAAGAAATATCCCAAAGAGACTTGTAACCCACGCCCATGCATCGGCCCCCACAAAAAAAGCCAAAGTTGTACTGAGGTTAAAATAGAGGTTGTGATTAACAATAAGAGTAAAGAAGGCTTAGCCAAAATACGTTGGTAGATATTCTTGATATAGGCTAAATCACCACTCCACCACATAAATAAAGTAAGGAACGGTAGTGTTGCAATAATCCGCCATCCAAAAGTTTGTTCACTATCGAGCTGGCTTAATAATTCAGTATAAAAATAAAGTACACCAAAAGTGAATGATGCCATGACAGACAAGATCACGCCCTTAAACATCATCAACCTCTTAGACTTTAGTAAAAACAACTCACTACAATACTTGATTTATCCACTATAAAAAAGAAAAAACCATGTAAAAACATGGTTTTTTCTTAATCAGACATATACCACTATTCTTTATGTTCTGTACGAATAACATCTCGAATATCAAAACCTAATGTTTTTGCATAATTTAAATATTCATCCACCACTTCTTGCTCTGGATGAGGATTTCTTGATAGCACCCAAAGGTATTTACGTGAAGGCTCCCCGACTAAAACAGTCTGATAGTCTTCATCTAGCTTTAAAATCCAGTAATCCCCACGAATTACCGGAATCCATCTTACAGCTTCCGGTAAAAAACTTACCTTCAATTTGGTGTTATATGGCGGGTTAACCACAAAGGCCTCCCCGATAGATTGCTGTAATTGTTTTCTATTATCGTAGCAGCGATTATCTACTACTACATTTCCATTTTCGTTTAAGGTGTAGGTCGCAGATACATTATAAGCACACTTTTTTTGGAAAAATGCAGGCTTACGCGCGACTTCATACCAAACACCTAAATATCGGTCCAGTTCAACTTTATAGACAGTTTGCAAGGGTTTCGGCTGGGCATAGACATAGGTTCCAACAGCCAAACCAGCCAAAACGACACCGCCCAACGCAATTTTAGCCAAACGCCAGCTGGCTTGCGGAACATTATTTCGAAATGCCATTGTTGCCCTCAACGATTAGTTGTGAATACAAAAGAACTCAAATACCTACAGTAGCTTGTTTTTTAAACACATTATGTAGCGTTATGTATTCGTTTATTGCAACATTTGCGCTTTTAGTCGAATGATTTCATCACGTATCCGAGCTGCCTGCTCGAACTGTAAATCTTTCGAAGCTTTTAACATCTCTTTTTCAAGCTTAGTAATATGCTTACTAAACAATTTTGGATCAGAGAGAATATGTCTTTCGTCAGCACTTAAAGCTTGTGCTTGTTCAAGCACCTTCTCATCAATTTCGTCGTCTGAAAGCACTTCGCCTGAATCAATTTCTTTGATGACCTGACGAACAGCACTACGTGGCGTAATACCATGCAACTCGTTGAACTCAATTTGTTTAGCTCTACGGCGTTCAGTCTCATCTATTGCTTTTTGCATAGAATCAGTAATTCGGTCAGCATATAAAATTGCTTTACCTTTCACGTTACGCGCGGCACGACCAATTGTCTGAATGAGTGAGCGTTCTGAACGTAAAAAACCTTCTTTATCTGCATCTAAAATAGCAACTAAAGAAACTTCTGGCATGTCGAGACCTTCACGCAACAAGTTAATACCGACTAGAACGTCGAACACACCTGTACGTAACTCATGAATAATTTTGACACGTTCAACAGTATCAATATCAGAGTGTAAATAAGCGACTTTAACCCCGTATTCTTTTAAATAAGAAGTCAGATCTTCCGCCATACGCTTTGTTAAAGTGGTCACCAACACACGTTCATTTAGGTTCTTACGAATATTAATTTCAGAAAGAACATCATCGACTTGAGTAAGTACTGGGCGAACTTCAATTTCAGGGTCAATTAATCCTGTTGGACGTACCACTTGTTCAACCACTTGGTCAGACTTTTCTAGCTCATATTTAGCAGGTGTTGCACTGACAAAAATAGTCGTCGGCACAATGCGTTCCCACTCTTCAAATTTCATTGGTCGATTATCAAGTGCGCTTGGTAAACGGAACCCGTAATTCACTAAATTTTCTTTACGTGATCGGTCGCCTTTATACATCGCCCCAATTTGCGGAACTGTAACGTGTGACTCATCAATAATCAGCAATGCATCTTCTGGTACATAATCAAATAAAGTTGGAGGCGCTTCACCAGCTGGACGGCCCGATAAATGACGTGAATAGTTTTCGATACCATTGGTATAGCCCAACTGTTGCATCATTTCTAAATCATAACGGGTACGCTGCTCAATACGCTGGGCTTCCAGCAATTTGTCATGTTCACGGAAGAATTTAAGTTGATCTTGTAACTCATCTTTAATTGTATCAATAGCACGAGTCAGATGATCTTTCGGTGTTACATAGTGGCTTTTTGGATAAATCGTAACACGTGGAACTTTACGGACCATTTTACCCGTTAACGGGTCAAACCAACGGATCGAATCGACCTCGTCATCAAATAGTTCAATACGAATCGCATGTTGGTCAGATTCGGCAGGGAAAATATCAATAATTTCGCCGCGAATTCGATATGTACCACGTAAGAACTCAAGTTCATTACGCGTATATTGCATTTCAACCAAACGGCGGATAATTTCATCACGACTTACACGGTCGCCCTCAACCACATGCAGTAACATTTGCATATAAGCATTTGGGTCACCCAAACCATAAATTGCAGAAACCGAGGCCACAATAATTGCATCACGACGCTCTAATAAAGCACGTGTTGCTGATAGTCGCATCTGGTCAATGTGATCGTTAATGGCAGCATCTTTTTCAATAAAAGTATCTGAGGATGGAACGTAAGCCTCGGGTTGATAGTAATCATAGTAACTTACGAAATACTCAACCGCATTATTAGGGAAGAATGCTTTAAACTCTCCATAAAGCTGGGCAGCCAAAGTTTTGTTATGAGCCATCACAATTGTAGGTCGCTGTGTTTGAGCGATCACATTCGCCATGGTATAGGTTTTACCCGAGCCAGTTACACCCAGCAATAACTGATTACGAAAACCATGCTCGATACCATTTACCAGCTTTTCAATGGCCTGTGGCTGATCACCTGCTGGCTGATAATGAGTGACCAAATCAAAAGGTTGATTTTCGTTCAAAGTTATCTCTCTTTATGAAAAATTGAATTTAACGTCTCCCCTTTTAATGGGGATTTTTATCTTAATTTAAAGTCTAAATTGAGCTTGAAATTCAATGTAAAAGATTAAGCATCTTAACACTTGACCAATACCCTAATCGGTTGCAACATGAAGCTATCCATTAAACAAAAAGTATAACCATGACCTATCAATATCATGATGAAAGTATTGTAACCGAACTTCCCGAGGATACAGTTTTTGTATTTGGAAGTAATCTTGCTGGACAACACGGTAGTGGTGCAGCGCGCGTTGCAAGTCAGCACTTCGGAGCAGTTGAAGGTGTAGGTCGTGGCTGGGCTGGTCAAAGCTTTGCAATCCCAACTTTAAATGAACACATTCAACAAATGCCACTTTCACAAATTCAGCATTATGTTGAAGACTTTAAGATATACACAAAAAATCATCCTAAAATGAAATATTTCATTACTGCATTAGGTTGTGGCATCGCAGGCTATAAAGTTTCTGAAATCGCTCCTCTTTTTAAAGGTATTTATCACAACGTTATCTTTCCGGAGTCTTTTAAACCCTATGTAGAAGATAATGCAGTATCTCAATTTCCGACTTTAACTCAAAAGATGGTACAAAGTTTCATTAATGATGAAGTTATTTTTTACTTTAATCATGGCAGTGAATCATTTGAAGAAGCTTTAGATAAAACTGATTTATCAGAAGCTGAGAAAGCCATAGCTCTTATTGTTTTAAATGAAGAGTTGTATCCACGAGATCGTTATGGACGAGGTCGTGATCATGAGCTTAGTGATATTTTAGGGAAGTTAAACGGTAAAATTTTCAATCTTCATGGAAACTCTGAGGGTGCCATGATTTTTGTAAGTGCAGTTGTTGCACTGATGGAACTTTACGATTTTGATGAGCAAGATTTTATTAAGTTATGGCGTGGTGAAAAAAACATTGATCACCCTATTAATCGTTAATTTTTCTTATGAATTTATGAGTTAAGCAGATAATCTCTGCTTTCTCATTATTTTATTTTTAATTACATTTAATCCTTTTATTTTTAATTATTCTAATATATTTAAACTCTTTATTCTCCCAAATCTTAATTTTTCTCATTATACTTTAAGACAAACTGAATACTTAAAGAAACATATGGAAACTTTAGATTCTTCGATTTTTGACCTTAGCCCAATTCCGATGTGGATTGAGGATTTCAGTGAAGTTAAACAACAATTTAATTTATGGAGAAAGCAAGGAATTGAAAACCTCCATGAATTTTTAAATCAAAATAAACACTTAGTTATCGAATGCGCTCATAAAATTAAAATTATTCGTGTTAACAAAAAAACCTTGGAACTTTTTGAAGCAACAACGCGCGAGGAACTATATTCAAATTTGAATCTTATTTTTAAAAAGGAAATGTTCGAATCACATATTTATGAGCTTGAAGCGTTATGGAATGGCAAAACCCATTTTTCAAGCACTACCGTGAATTACACCTTATCAGGCAAACGTATTGATGTTCAGTTAAGAGGTTCCATTTTACCTGGTTCTGAATCTACCTTTGAACGTGTATTAATTACTACAGAAGATATTACCCCTTATCAAAATGCACTCCGTCAGGAAGAAAAAAACCGTCGACTGGCTGAATCTATGTTTATCTACTCGCCTACTTCGCTGTGGGTCGAGGATTTCAGCCGTATAAAAAATAGAATTGATCAACTTAGGCTATTGGGAATTGAAGACTTTAGAACTTTTCTAGATGTTCATCCTGAGTTTGTCCGCCAGTGTGTAGAAGATATTTTAATTTTAGATGTTAATCAGGCCACGATAGATTTATTTAAAGCTCCTGATAAGTCGACACTTTTAAGAAATACACACAAGATTTTTGCTGAAGAAATGGTTGAAACCTTTCGAGAACAACTCATCGAGTTATGGCAAGGTAATATCCATCATAAACGTGAAGCCGTTAACTACGCTTTAGATGGCCAAATAAGAAATGTCTTGCTTCAATTTACCGTTTTTCCGGGATATGAAGAGACTTGGGGATTAGTGCAAGTTGCGCTGACAGATATTACTGCCCGGAAAAAAGCGGAAAACTATCTTGAATATTTAGGGCAACACGATGTTCTTACTAAACTATATAACCGTGCTTTTTTTACAGAGGAACTTAATCGTTTAAATCGAAGTATTATTCGACCAGTTTCTTCAATTTTTTTAGATATGAATGGATTAAAAGAAACAAATGACCAGTTTGGGCATGATATTGGAGATGGTTTATTACGCCGTGTTGGAAATATTTTAAGTCAGGCTATTTCAAATACAGCCTATACTGCATCCAGAATCGGTGGTGATGAATTCGTGATCTTAATGCCAGGCGCAGATGAAGCGAACGTTCAAATTATGCTTCAAACGATTCAAGAGCTTTTTAATATCGACAATCAATACTATTCAAGCCATCCAGTAAGTATTGCAATTGGACATGCAACCACTCAAACAAATGAACAAATTGAGGACATGTTAAAACGAGCAGACCATCACATGTATCAAAAGAAAAAAAGTTATTATCAAGAAATTTTATTCAATCAATAAAAAACAGGCATATTGCCTGTTTTTCAAAATTAGCGTTTTCCCATAGAACGACGCGTACCACGGGGAGGCATCCATGTTCTATCCGCGTATTGCTCTGGTTTTGGACGCACTTGGTTGTGTACCGCATCATCTGCTTGATTGCTTTCATTCGGCATTGGGAATGGCAATTTCACCAAAGCCTTTTTCTGTTTTGGCTGTTGCTCAGTCATGATTCATTCTCGAAATTTCGATTGCGACCTATTATAAATGATTTTTATCATTTCTTTTCAAAAAAGCTTCAATTGAGTAAAACAGCAACAAGAACCTTCTTAAATTAAACTTTTTTTCATCTAAAAATACCCGTATCCGCAAATTGCTTAATTTTTGCGATAAGATAGTATGCTTTTTATTTTTTAATCCCATAAGAGGAATATTGCCGTGGACGTACGTCTTTCTGATCGTGTCAATGCTATCAAACCGTCCCCTACACTTGCTGTAACAAATAAAGCTGCTGAACTTAAAGCTGCTGGCAAGAACGTGATTGGTTTAGGTGCTGGCGAGCCAGATTTTGATACCCCTCAACACATCAAAGATGCTGCAATCGAAGCGATTAATAATGGTTTCACCAAATATACGGCTGTAGATGGTACTCCTGGGTTAAAAAAAGCAATTATTGCTAAGTTCAAGCGTGATAATAATCTTGATTATCAAGCGAACCAGATTTTGGTTTCTTGTGGTGGTAAGCAAAGCTTCTTTAACTTGGCACTTGCCCTATTAAACAAAGGCGATGAAGTTATCATTCCGGCACCTTTCTGGGTAAGCTATCCAGATATGGTCATTATTGCTGAAGGTACTCCAGTCATTGTGAAATGTGGCGAAGACCAACGCTTCAAAATCACTCCTGAACAATTAGAAGCTGCTATTACACCTAACACTCGTTTAGTTGTATTAAACAGCCCATCTAACCCAACAGGCATGATTTATAGCAAAGCTGAATTAGAAGCTTTAGCTGAAGTTTTACGTCGTCATCCACAAGTATTTGTTGCATCTGACGATATGTATGAACCGATTCGTTGGGAAGACGAGTTCTACAATATCGCAACTGTTGCACCTGATTTATATGACCGCACAATTGTTCTAAACGGTGTTTCTAAAGCATATGCAATGACAGGTTGGCGTATTGGCTATGCAGCCGGTCCAGCAAAAATCATTGGTGCAATGAAAAAGATCCAATCACAGTCAACTTCTAATCCAACTTCTATTTCGCAAGTTGCTGCTGAAGCTGCATTGAATGGTCCACAAGACGTTTTACAACCTATGATTGAAGCGTTTAAACGCCGTCATGACTTAGTTGTAAATGGCTTAAATGATATTAAAGGTATCTCTTGCTTACCTGCTGATGGCGCTTTCTATGCCTATGCAAACATTCGTCCTCTTATTCGTGCAAAAGGCTTAAAATCTTGCACAGAGTTCTCTGAATGGTTACTAGAAGAAACTGGCGTAGCAGTTGTTCCTGGTGATGCATTTGGTTTAGGCGGTTTTATGCGTATTTCATATGCAACAGCTGACGAAGTACTAGTTGATGCGTTAGCACGTATCAAAAAAGCTGCTGACTCAATTGAAGGTGTAGACGCTGCTATTGCTTCAATTGAAGCTGAAAAAGCTGCGAAATAATCTGCATTTTGCATAAAAAGGGTTCTCTTGAGAGAACCCTTTTTTAATTCACTTATGCATTTTTGGCTTTTTGAGGTCTTATATAAATGACTAATAAAATTCCAAATAAAACCATAAAACTCGATAAAATCACTTGCCCTGTCACAGTCTCATTTACAAATAGGCTTCCACCTATAATCGCCAAACATGGCACACTTAGCTGTACTGTACTCGCTGTCACCCGATCAATATGCTTCAAAATCGCATACCAGAGTACATAAGCCCCGCTTGAAGTGACACCACCCGACAAAATCGCTAAGACCCATCCTTGCACGTCAATGTATCTATCTTGGGTAACCAATACATTCGCCAACAAAACCATTGGCACAGCTAGCGAAAAATTTGCCAACGTACTACCAATCGGTTGTGTCATATTACGACCAGCAATGCTGTATCCTGCCCATGCTAAACCAGATATCACCATAATTAGAGCATATCCCCAATCAGGCGCATGAGCACCCGGTAATAGCAAAACAATGATTCCAGCCAAAGCAATACATAAGCCTATACCACGGTATATGCCAATCTGCTCCCCCTGCCAATAGCCGTAAAGCACCATAGTCAGCTGTACAACCCCAAACAATAACAAAGCACCAATACCAGCGTCGATTTGAAGATAAGCATACGAAAATGCCAAAATATAAACCGCTAGAAAAAATGCGTTTTTTAAACTCCATTGGACTTTGGTTTGAGACGATTTTGAATATAAAAACAGTCCTAATAAAACAACTGCACCACTTGCTACTCGTATGAGGCTAAAAGTCATTGGGTCAATATGTTGGCCTGCCAAAGCCAAACGACACAATACAGAATTTGCTGCAAAAGCCACCATAACGAGTGCAATTTTAAAAAGCATTGTCCTTATGCTCCTGTTATTTCTTATAGTGTAAAAGAAGTCTTTCTTATCTATCTAATTCATTATGCAACTCATTTAATTCAATTTTTATAATAAAGGAATTTTATATTAAATGAACAAAATTTTAAGATTCAACTTATCAGTTCAATCTTTAACTATAGAATTGACTTATCGATGACTTAATAATAGGCTAATATCAAGTTCTATTTTAGAACTTAAAGAATTAAAGGACCCAAAAAATGAAAAATCCGATGGAAATGACTGGCCTTGAATTTTTACAAGCAATGATAGAAGGCCATATTCCACCTGCCAGCATTAGTAAAACAATACCTATGCAACCTACTGAAATTTCAGAAGGATCTGTTACCTTTAAAGCCCAAGCAGATCATAACCATTTAAATCCACTCGGTGGCGTACATGGTGGTTTTGCTGCCACCGTCCTAGATTCAGTGACTGGCTGTGCAGTACATACGATGTTACCTGCGGGTGTAGGTTACGGCACAATCGACCTTAACGTAAAAATGTGCCGCCCTATTCCCCAAAATCAGGCTTTAATTGCAACAGGCAAAGTTATTAATTTAAGTAAAAATTTAGGTATTTCTGAAGGAAAGATTATTGATGAGGAAGGTAAACTGTATGCTTATGCAACAGCAACCTGCATGATTATTCGTCCATAATCGTTAAAGGCAGCCTTAAATCGCTGCCTTTTTTATTGAATCACCTGAATTATCTGGACGTTTACAAGTTTGTGCAATCACATACGGCGCCCAAATATTTTTAAGTTGGAGCTCTATAATTTCTTGATGCTCTACAGACCAAGCTAAAACTTTATTTTTACCCAGCAATAACTCACCTTCTAATTGGAAAATATATAAAGATTCAGAGGAGTTTAGTAGTTCCGAGCTTTTTAAAATCTTAAGTGAATTATGCACATTCCATTTAGAGCTAAACCAAAGCTGCAATAAATCGCCTAAATACAAATTCTGCTTTTTGAAAGGATAAGTATTAATCCATGCACTTTCTACAGGTGTGTAATAAGATTCTGATTGATTTAAGATATTCAGATAATTGTGTTGATAGAAATCAAAATTAGAAAAAATAGAAGCGATCGTAAGCGTTTTCATACTTATCTCCGATTTAGCCATTTTAGTGCTGGCAAGTTGGTTTAAATCCACACTGTTTGGATTTCTCCAAACGCTTGTTCTTTTTTGAATCTAGCAATTGATTTTTTAAAGTGCAAGTAATTTCTTAACTCACCGCTCAACTGATCAAATAAAAAGCATACGACACAAAAATGAAGTAAACATGACAATTTAGACTTGACCCTTCTCAAAATCTCCTTATAATCGCATGCAGATTCTCCCATAGCTCAGTCGGTAGAGCGACGGACTGTTAATCCGCAGGTCCCTGGTTCGAGCCCAGGTGGGAGAGCCAAATACTAAAAAGCCCGCAGCATTAAAGCGGGCTTTTTTTTTGCCATAAATTTATCAATAACTATAAAAAAATCCTCTATCAGCAGATAGAGGATTTAATTTTTTATTAGCGTCTTGTTAGGTTTAAGGGTCCAATTTAACTCTAAAGAATCTATTCTATTCTCGAATTATTATTCGACTTCAACCACTTTTAAAGGATTAAAAGATTGGGTGGTCGGCATCATTTCAATACGATTAATATTAATGTGTGGCGGTTGTGAAGCAATCCAAGCTACCGTATTTGCAATATCTTCAGGCAAGAGTGGATTCTTTTTATCATATAGGCTGTTTACTTTATCCTCATCACCTTTAAAACGCACAAGAGAAAATTCAGTACCTCCACACAATCCTGGTTCAATATTAGTTACGCGCACACCAGTACCAGCCAAATCAGCACGAAGATTTAGACTAAATTGCTCCACAAATGCTTTGGTTGCCCCATACACATTGCCCCCTGGGTATGGGTATGTACCTGCAATAGAGCCCATATTAATGATTAAACCTGATTTTTTCTTTACCATACTTGGTAAAATTAGTCGGGT
The DNA here is from genome assembly GCF_000588515.1 of Acinetobacter sp. 826659. Classification (NCBI taxonomy): domain Bacteria; kingdom Pseudomonadati; phylum Pseudomonadota; class Gammaproteobacteria; order Moraxellales; family Moraxellaceae; genus Acinetobacter; species Acinetobacter sp. 826659. The sequence continues at coordinate 799,758 of NZ_JFYD01000001.1, forward strand.
AACAGTAACAAGCCCTTTAACATTGGTATCAATCATCGTATACCAATCATCTAATTCTGCTTTATCTGCTGGTTCCAATCCTAATGCCAATCCAGCATTATTCACCAATAAATCAATTTGACCGATTTGAAATTCGGCTGGCAAATCAACCAATGCCTTATTTATATTTTCTGCCGTATCCGTCATGTCAAATACTAATGGGTAGAATTTCTCACCAAGTTCTTGTTTTAGTTCTTCTAGTTTTTCTGCTCGTCTTCCACAGCCAATAACTTTATATCCTAGCTCAATCAGCTTTTTTGAAATGCTATAACCAAAACCTGCCGATGCGCCTGTAACTAATGCTAACATTCTTATATCCTTAGAAATGATCAACTATTTCAGTTGAACTCATGATGAACATATCAGTCTTTATATTTACACAATATTTATTATTAGCCTAAAAAAATAAAAGTTTTTTAAAAATTTTAAGAGAAATTAAAATCTATAAAAAATATATTTATTAAATAATTATATGCATTAAAAAACTAAAAGCAGAGCATGCTTACTGTCTAAGAGATAATGTTCACCTAATAAAAAAGTTTACCGTGAAAGGTAAACTTTTTTATTTGAGACATCCAAGACTAAGCAGGGATACCACTATGAAAACGGAAAGTATTATCTGGCGTTAAAATCAGATTCTTTTCAATTTCACGGATATGATCAATTCGCTGCTGAATATCCTCTTTAGGATCTTTCATTTTTGCAGTTTTTGCCACATCAAGCGCAAGTGCGAGATAGTCTTCAAAATGACGAGACTCTGACTTAAGCAAGTATCGATAATAACGTCCTAACTCATCATCTACACGCGGAGCAAGTGCATAAAAACGCTCACATGAACGAGCCTCTACGAATGCACCAATCACCAGCACATCAATTAAAGCTTCAGGTTCATACGTACGAATCTCTTTACGTAATCCACCTGCATAACGTCCGGCACTTAAACCAGTCCACTCTTGACCACGCTTAGCCATAAGCTCAAGCACTTGTTCATAGTGAAGCATTTCTTCTCGTACAAGCTGAGCAAGTTTTATTTGTAAGTCAGGAAAGAAGCTATAACGGAACATTAAGTTCATTGCTGTACTAGCTGCTTTCTTTTCACAATTAGCATGATCTTGCATCAAGATATCTAAATTATTGATTGCTTCATCCAACCATGCTTTTGGTGTTTGACAACCTAAAAAGGCGATCACAGGTTGCATTAATTCATCGTAATTGATACTCGACATAACCAACTATCCTGCGGCCTTAATCGCGGTTTTCATATCTTTAACAGCTTGAACCAGACCTACAAAAACACTTTCAGCAATAATTGAATGGCCAATATTTAATTCATGAATTTGTGGAATAGCTGCAATTGGTGCAATATTTTTAAGGTTAAGGCCATGACCAGCATTTACAACCAAACCTTTTGAAGCTGCATATTCAACGCCTTTGATAATACGCGCCAACTCAGCTTGTTGATCTTGCTCTGTTTCCGCATCTGCATATGCACCCGTATGCAACTCAATCGTAGGTGCGCCACACGCAACTGCTGCATCAATTTGAGCTAAATCAGCATCAATAAATAATGATACGTCGCAACCAATAGCCGCTAAAGTTTGAGTTGCAGCTTTAACTTTTTCAAAGTTACCCACTACATCCAAACCACCTTCAGTTGTTACTTCTTGGCGTCTTTCAGGAACAAAACATACGTGCTGAGGCTGAATTTCTTTCGCAAACTCGACCATTTCATCAGTAACAGCCAACTCTAGGTTCATACGCGTTTTTAATAATGGGCGCATGCGACGTACATCGTCATCTTGAATATGGCGACGGTCTTCACGCAAATGCAAAGTAATCCCCTCTGCACCAGCTTGTTCACAAATAAGAGCAGCTTCCACAGGGTCTGGATAAGTAGTACCGCGCGCCTGTCTCAAAGTAGCAACATGGTCTATGTTTACACCAAGCAATGCAGCCATAAATAAATCCTAATTACGATTGAGTTTGAGTATTTTGAATCCACAATTGTCGACTTTTTAGGGGACGATCTCCTAAAAGCGATGTAATCATTTGACGGTATAGTTTACCTAATAATTGCAATTGTTCGTGAGAAAAATCCTGACCTTGCTCATAATCCAACATAGATAAAATTGCTTTACCTGACAATGAGGAACGGCTTGCCTGAACAACGGGCGCAAAAACTTCAGTCACCTGAAATTGATAAAACTGGTGAGCCTGTATTAGCTGTTGTTGAGTATCAATTGAGAAATCAATCGCGTAACCCAGCTCAGGAAGTAAAACATGTTCGAACTGACGCAAAATCTGTCTCAGAAAAAGATCAGGATTTTCATGGGAAGATAATTGCTGTAATTGAAGCAGGGTTAATTGATATTGCTCAAAAGATTGCGGCATTGCCTCTTCTAACGGGCAAAGTCTAAGAACAATTTCATTTAGATAAAAACCAGCAAAAAAAGCATCACCAAAAAAGAAAACAGGCTGATTTAATATTTCCAGCTTAGTAAAATTTTTGAGTTCACTTTTACCCGTGGCTTGTAGCCGAATAGGCTGATATTGAGGGGGCGGAGTCTGCCTTAAGATGCCATCGACTCGCCCATATTCCTGAGTAAAAAGATGCACAATATGACTTTTTTCACGGTACTTACGGTGATGAATCATATATCCATGGAGGACTTCATTGCGCATCATAAAAAGAATCTATTCCTCAGATTCTTTTTCTTTTTTGTCATCCTCATCATCACCATCAGGAATAACAGCACCTACAACAGCTGCTGTACCTTTAACTACACCTTTAGTAGTTTTATAGGCGATACCTACTGGTACGGTTACAAGCTTATATACACAACCTTGTAACATCAATGTACATCCAACTATAGCAATTAACGATGTAATTGTTTTCATACCAGCATCCTTATCCTTTAGATATCACTATACCCTAAGCTTTTTAGAGCACGCTCATCATCAGACCAGCCACCCTTCACTTTTACCCAAAGTGTAAGCATAATTTTTTGCTCAAACATTTTTTCCATGTCTTTACGAGCATCCATACCAATCGTTTTAAGCTTAGTACCTTTTTCACCAATCACAATGGCTTTTTGACCAGCGCGATCTACAAAAATCGTTGCATCGATATAGGTACAAGCTGGTTTTAAACGACCAGTTTTTTCATTAACAGTTGCTTCTTCCGTTTTGAAAGATTCAATTTGTACTGTTAAATCATAAGGAAGCTCTTCACCCAACTGACGCATGATTTTTTCGCGAATAATCTCACTTGCCAAGAAGCGTTCAGAGCGGTCAGTAATCTGATCAAAAGAATACAATGGTGGTTGGTAAGGAAGGTACTTCTCAATCGTTTCACTCAAGTGTTCTAAGTTTGCACCACGCAAAGCAGAAACAGGAACAATCTCAGCAAAATTCATAAGTTTGGCACGTTCTTGAATGAGAGGAAGAATCTCTCTTTTATCTTCAAAAGTGTCCGCCTTATTAATGACTAAAATAACCGGCATTTCAGCGTTCTTGAGTTTTTCAAGCACTAAATCGTCGTTTTGAGTCCACTTATAAGCATCAATAACGAATAAAACTAAGTTAACGTCACGTAATGCAGAATGAGCAGCACGGTTCATCATTTTATTAATAGCACGCACTTCTTTTTTATGCATACCTGGGGTATCTACATATACCGCCTGCATTTTTTCACGTGAATCAATACCAATAATTTTATGACGTGTTGTTTGAGGTTTACGCGAAGTAATAGAGAGCTTTTGACCCAATAAATGGTTCATGAGGGTAGATTTACCCACATTTGGACGTCCCACAATCGCCACAAATCCGCTCTTAAAATCCGAAGGGATTGTTACGCCTTTGGAACTAAAAAATTGATCAATCAGATTATTAGGATCTTGGTTTTCATTTGAATCTGGATTGATTTGATCAGAATGCATCGACATGCAGGTTATTGCTCCAATAACTTTAAAATTTCCGCCGCTGCTGCCTGCTCGGCAAAACGACGACTTGAACCCTCACCATAAATCTTCGGTAAACCATCTACTACACATTCCACTTTAAAGTGCTGATGAGGTGCATCACCCTGAATATCTACAACCTCGTAAACAGGGAGAGGTTTTTTACGTGCTTGTAGATACTCTTGTAAACGTGATTTCGGATCTTTGAGTTGATCCGTAGGTTCTATATGGTCTAAATAGGGTATGTACCATTTTAGCACAATATCTTTAAGTAAGTTGAGATCACCACTATCAAGATAAATTGCACCAATAATCGCTTCTACCGTATCGGCTAATATTGACTCACGATGATGACCACCAGATTTCAACTCACCTGTACTTAATATTAAACACCGACTAAGTTGCAAATCGGTTGCAATCTTACCTAACGCTTCTTGGCGAACTAAGGTCGCACGCATACGCGTGAGACGACCTTCATTTTCATTTGGATAGGCATGATATAGATAATTGGCGATTATCATGCCTAATAATGAATCACCGAGAAACTCTAAGCGCTCGTAATTGTATTTGTGACTCACCGAACGATGAGTCAAAGCTAACTGTAACAATTCAAGCTGCTTAAATTGATATCCGATTCGACTCAGTAAGCGAGGATCACTTAGTTTGAACTGATGTTTTATCAAAACTCTTCTCAAATGTTAAAACTAAATCAATATTGAATAAGAAAGGTTTTCTTACTTCATATTTCTTTTTGACCGTTAGACCTGACTGATTAAACACTTGAGCGATCTCTTTAAAGTGGAGATCACGAATATTGTTCATTTCGAGTCGCTGATCCATTTGTGTTACAAACTTTTGTGGTGTGATCTCAGAAGAGCTTTCTTGTAAAAGCTCTTCTATCTGATTATTAATCAGCCGATCATCCCAATATGCTGGCCAAACTGCAAGTACAGCTTTTACTGCAACCGCAAATATAACCACCCCAAATAAAATTGCTAAATACGAAGTACCCTGTTGTGCCTTACGCATTTCTTTTTTTCCTAATGGTTGTTTTTAATCTATTTTTCCATTTCGGCTAAAGTTAGGAAGGTGTAAACCCGGTTCTTTATGCATCCACACGTAGAATGCTCGTCCTGTTAAGTTTTCTTCAGGAACGAAACCCCAGAAACGACTGTCTGCACTTTGATCTCGGTTATCCCCCATTGCAAAGTAATGTCCTTTTGGTACAGTCACTTCCCAATATAAACCGTCTTGGTTCGCATATTTACCATTTTCAACATAGTTGATAAACGGTGCTTGGCGCGCCACATTTACGCCTTCAAGCTCACGCATCGTAAAGGTATGCTCACCAATCGTCTCTTTATGATAAATAGACGTTGGCGTATCCATCACATCTTTTTCACGACTGAACTGTGTTAATACTTTCGGTACTTTTTGCCCGTTAATAATTAATTGCCCATGGTCATAAACAATATGATCACCAGGTAAACCGATTACACGTTTAATATAACTAATAGTCGGTTGAGGTGGGTAACGGAATACAATTACATCACCACGCTTCGGCTCACCTACATCAATAATTTTTTTATTAACGATAGGTAAACGTACACCATAATCAAATTTATTCACCAGAATAAAATCACCAGTTTCTAAAGTTGGTACCATAGAGTCCGATGGAATATTAAATGGTTCATAAAGAAATGAACGAAGCACAAGTACTACAGCTAAAACTGGCCAAAAGTCATAGGCCCATGTAATGACAAAATTTTCGTTCCCGCGTCCTTTATTTGCACGCTGTTTTAATACAAGTTTATCTAACAACCACACTGCAAATAGAATCAGCGTAACTGGAACAAGAATTAAATTAAAATCAAAATCCACATGACCTCACTCGCAGCCTCGCTGCTTGTATTACAGTGGGGAAAAGAAATTATTCACTTTCCCCACCCTCATTTCTTATCTTTCTACTTTCAATACAGCCAAGAACGCTTCTTGTGGAATTTCAACACTTCCCACTTGTTTCATACGTTTCTTACCTTCTTTTTGTTTAGAAAGTAGTTTTTTCTTACGCGAAACGTCACCACCATAACATTTTGCCAATACGTTTTTACGCATCGCTTTTACGGTAGAACGGGCAATAATTTGTGCACCGATTGCTGCCTGAATAGCAACATCGAACATTTGGCGAGGAATCAAGTCTTTCATTTTCTCAACCAATGCAATACCACGATGACGTGCATCATTACGGTGACAAATCATAGCCAAGGCATCAACCTTTTCGCTATTAATTAACACATCAACCTTAACTAAAGCTGAACTTTCAAAACGTACAAAGTTATAGTCTAAAGATGCAAAGCCACGAGAGCATGACTTTAATCTATCAAAGAAATCCATAACGACTTCAGCCATCGGGATTTCAAAAGTAATAGAAACTTGGTTACCCAAGAATTTCATATCTTTTTGTACACCACGACGTTCGATACAGAGCGTCATTACGTTCCCTAAGTATTCTTGAGGAACAAGGATATGACATTCAGCAATTGGTTCACGCAAATCTTCTACGGTCGATCCATCCGGCATTTTTGATGGACTATCGATATAAATCGTTTCACCTTTCTTGGTTAATGCTTCATAAATTACGGTAGGTGCAGAACTGATGAGGTCAAGATCGTACTCACGCTCTAAACGCTCTTGTACAATTTCCATATGTAGCATACCTAAGAAGCCACAACGGAAACCAAAGCCTAATGCATCAGAACTTTCTGGTTCAAAGAATAAAGCCGAGTCGTTAATCTGCAATTTTTGTAGCGCTTCACGGAACGGTTCAAAGTCACTCGCATCAATCGGGAAAAGACCAGCATATACTTGCGGTTTAACCTTTTTGAAACCAGGTAAAGTTGCAACGTCTGGTGTAGAAGCAAGAGTAATTGTGTCACCTACTGGTGCACCAAAAATATCTTTAATACCAGCAATAACAAAACCTACTTCACCAGCTTCAAGAATATCTGTTTCAGTATGCTTAGGATTAAATACACCTACAGAAGTGACCGGATGAGTTTGTCCTGTCGATTTAACCAACATTTTGTCGCCCTTGCGGATACGACCTTGTTTAATACGAACAAGAGAAACTACGCCTAAGTAGTTATCAAACCATGAGTCGATAATTAATGCTTGTAATGGTGCTTCACGATCACCTTCTGGTGCCGGAATAACATCGACTAAACGCTCGAGTACACCTTCAACACCTAAACCAGTTTTTGCTGAACAAGTTGGTGCATCTGTCGCTTCAATCCCGATAATTTCTTCAATTTCATGAATTACACGTTCAGGTTCAGCCTGTGGTAAATCAATTTTATTTAGAATAGGAAGAACTTCTAGACCTTGTTCAATTGCTGTATAACAGTTTGCAACTGATTGAGCTTCAACGCCTTGTGCAGCATCTACAACCAATAGTGCACCTTCACACGCAGCTAATGAACGAGAAACTTCATAGGAGAAGTCAACGTGCCCTGGCGTATCAATAAAGTTAAGTTGGTATTCCTGACCATTTGGATGGGTGTAATACAGCGTGACAGAAGCGGCTTTAATGGTAATCCCACGTTCACGCTCAAGCTCCATTGAGTCTAAGACCTGAGCTTGCATTTCACGATCTTGTAGACCGCCACACATCTGAATAAAACGGTCAGCCAATGTAGACTTACCATGGTCAATGTGGGCAATAATCGAGAAATTTCGTATATTTTTGATATCGACGGATTTTTTAGCTTGCGCCATGGGTTACCTTGAGAAAATATAGAGTGCTATGTAGCTTGTTTTAATACACAGCCAAAGCGGTTAAATAAATTGCGTGAGATTATAACAGATTGCCGATATGAAAAAGATATAAATTCTTTCTTTTAAAAAAGCTTTTTAAACTTCTCAACATAACGATCTATTTCTCGTTGAAAAGCCTCTAAATCAGAACAGTTTTAACTCAAACTTAATTAGGCTTGCAGATAAATTATTGCCAGTTTCATTAGCTATATCCCCAATTAATTCAAATCCAAGTTTCTGCACGACCTGTTGAGATCTAATGTTCTGTTCAAATATTTCAGCCCAAACATATTTTATTTGTTTTTGGAATAATCTGCTTTGTTTCAAATACTGGATGAGCCCTACAAGAGCCTCTTGCATATATCCCTTACCCCATGCATTAGGATGAAGTTCATAACCAATGACAACCGCAAAATCATCACCAATTTGTTTGATAGTATTTACCCCACATGTTCCCAACATAGTTCCATCTTTTTTAAGACGAATAGCATGCCTAAAACCTAGCTGTTGATTCCATTTTTTATGCATTTTTTCAATTAAAGCCTCAGCTTCTTCCAATAAAGTAAAGGCTTTTAAATCATAAAATTCGAGTACGCTTGAATTTGAAAATAATTCAAAGATAAAATTTTTATCAGCTTCTGTAAGGTCACTTAAGATTAATCGATCGGTTTCTATGGAAAATAAATTCTTCAAATTCCAGCCTCTCTTTTTTACTTACTTACCATACGAAACGGTAAAATCGTAAGGGTTTATGCTTGAGTCAAGCGGCTTATATGCATGGGTAAAAGTTGGTGACATTCGTTTAGGACGTCCTGTAGCAATTTCAATACATGCCCATTTGGTATTTCCAACAAATAATACGGCCTGATCTAATGGGCGAAAAAACACATACTGGCGGAATGAATAAAGTGCATTAATGTCATCTAACCATGTACGTAACACAATTTGTTCGCCTTCAAATGCAGCTTTACGATATTGCACATGATGCTCAACCGCGACCATTGCGTGTTTTAACTCAAGATATTTAGTTACCCCTACTCCCAAAGTTTCAACATGGGCAGCCGCTACATCCTGCATCCACTGAACATACATTACGTTATTTACATGTCCCAACGCATCAATATGATGTGGCTGCACCTGAATATGTAAATCAAAAATACTACTCACAAATGAACACTCTTATTTATTAACCTTAAAACTGAAATAAGTGTAGGTAGATATCGCTAAACGCTCAAGATAAATAACAAAAACCACCCATTTTCAGGGTGGTTTATTGATTGGGTTAAGGATTATTGAATACGTAAACCAAGCATTGCGCGCTGTCCCTGACGAATAATAGCAACACGTGCTACAGTATTTTTCGGCAAGTTAGAAACAACTTTTGCAAAATCCTGACTATTTAAAATTTGGCTATTATTGACTTGGGTAATCACATCACCCGGAATGATATTGGACAATGACGCTAAACCACCACGGCGAACATCTTGTACAAAAATACCACCTTTTACACTCAACGCATTTTTTTCCGGTTCAGCTAGATCACGAATACTCATGCCTAAAACTGGCCCCTTAGATGCAGCACCTTGTGCACCAGTAGCAGGTGTTTCATCTGGTGCAGTCGTTAAAGTCGCTGAAATATTGCGTGTTTTATCATCACGTAACACTTCAAACTGAACAGTTTGATTTGGCTGTACTTTGTTTAATGCGTAAAGTAAATCACTCGTACGAAGTACAGGCGCACCATTTAATTTTAAAATCACGTCGCCCGCTCTTAGCCCTGCTTTTTGTGCAGGTGAGTTCGGAGAAATTTGAGTAATTAAAGCACCTTCAGGTTTTGGTAATTTGTACGCATCAGCAAGGTTTCGGTCAATATCTTGCATCATCACCCCTAGGTAAGAGCGTGTTACTTTACCTTTTGTTTTGAGCTGGTCTGCAACATCCATAGCTACATCAATCGGAATAGAGAAAGACAAGCCCATATAGCCGCCAGTACCACTAAATATTCGAGAGTTTACCCCGACCACTTCACCATTTTGGTTAAACAATGGACCACCAGAGTTACCCGGGTTTAAAGCCACATCTGTTTGAATAAACGGCACCGAAGTTTCACCGCTCATGTTTCGTGATTTTGCACTGACAATACCGGCCGAAGCTGAGTAATCAAAGCCAAACGGCGAACCAATTGCTAAAACAGGTTCGCCGACACGTAAACGGTCAACATTTCCTACTCGTAAAGCTGGATAGTTAGTTCCATTGACCTTTAACAATGCAACATCGGTGCGCTCATCACTACCCACCACGGTTGCATCAATTTCACGTCGGTCATTTAAAGTAATGCTGATACGCGAGGCATTTTCAATCACATGGTGGTTAGTAAGTAGGTAACCATCTTTACTAATGAAGAATGCACTTCCATAAGCTGTCTTTTCTTGTGGACCTTGTTGCTGTGGAATGATGACCTGATTGCCAAAGAAACGTTTTAAAATTTCAGGAACTTGCTGCTGCAACAGTTCATCCTGAGTCATTTTTTTTACGACATTTACACTCACGACTGCTGGACTAACTTGTTCAACAAGATTTGAAAAATCAACAGCAGCATTTGCTTGAACAGCAGCAACTGTAAATACCGCTGCATACATTCCTTGTTGTAAATAGCGAGATTTCATTCGGTGCTCACCCACAATTGGTCTACGAGAATAAGGATAAAACTGTTGTATCACAACGCTTTGAGGTTGTGCGTAACAATATGTTTATTTGTAATACGTCATCACAAGGATTATTTTACGCATTGCAACTTTTTAAGCCAATTGCAATTTTTCTCTGAGTTAGAGCGCTTAAGCTCTTGCCTTTTTAGGTAAAAAGGGGTGTCATTAGCGGACGTTTTAAATTGATGCGAATGGACATGCCTAATTTACAGACAATTCACCACTTTGACGTGATTATTGTGGGCAGCGGCGGCGCTGGTTTAAGTCTGGCTTTATCGTTACCAAATCATTTTAATATTGCAGTTTTAGCCAAAGCTGCTCTAACCGAAGCAAGTACCTTTTATGCTCAAGGTGGCGTTGCTGCTGTTCTTGATGAGACTGACTCTATTCAACAGCATATTAATGACACTATGATTGCAGGCGCTCATTTATGTGAAATGGACGCGGTACAACATACCGTAGAAGGCGGCCGCCCTTCTGTTGATTTTCTTTTAAAACAAGGCGTGCAATTTACCTTAGATGAAGATGAGCAACTTCACTTAACTCGCGAAGGTGGTCACTCGCAACGTCGCATTATCCATTCTGCTGATGCAACAGGCAAAGCCATTTCAACCACTTTAGTTGAGCGTGCCAAAGAACGTAAAAATATTACTATTTTTGAAAATTATATTGCGATTGATTTAATCACGTCGCATAAATTAGGCCATACCGACCAAGCGAATCGTGCTATTGGTTTATATGCATTAGATGAAAATACTGAAAAGGTTCATACTTTCCTTGCATCATTCACCGCATTGGCTTGCGGCGGTGCGATGAAAGCTTATCTGTACACATCTAATCCAGATATTGCCACAGGTGATGGTATTGCAATGGCTTACCGCGCAGGTTGCCGTGTAGCCAATATGGAATTTAATCAGTTTCATCCAACATGTCTCTATCACCCTCAAGCCCGCTCTTTCTTAATTACTGAAGCTATGCGTGGTGAAGGTGCTTATTTGCGCCTACCTGATGGTGAACGTTTTATGCTGCGTTTTGACGATCGTGCAGAACTGGCTCCTCGCGATATTGTGGCACGTACCATTGACCATGAAATCAAACGTCTCGGTATTCGTCACGTGTGGTTAGACATTACCCATAAATCACCTGAGTTTATTAAAGAGCACTTCCCTACACTTTATGCAAGATTGCTTGAGTTAGGCATCGACATTACCAAAGACATGATTCCAGTGGTACCAGCAGCTCACTATACATGTGGTGGTGTTGTGGTTGACTCAAATAGCCAGACGGATATTGATGGTCTCTATGCAATTGGTGAAACATCTTATACAGGCTTACATGGTGCAAACCGTATGGCAAGTAACTCATTACTTGAGTGCTTCGTTTATGGCATGAGTGCAGCAAAAGATATCGAAAATAAATTTGATGAAAACTTCAAATTACCTAAAGTACCAACTTGGGATGACTCACAAGTAACCAATCCAGATGAAGATGTTGTGATTTTACAAAACTGGGATGAGTTACGTTCAACCATGTGGAACTACGTTGGTATTGTCAGAACCACAAAACGTTTAGAACGTGCTTTACACCGTATTGAAATGTTAAAGCGTGAAATCACCGAATATTATCAAGACTACCGTGTTAGCAAAAACCTGATTGAGTTGCGTAACCTTGTTTTAGTATCGGAAATGATTGTTCGCTGTGCTATGCAACGTAAAGAATCACGTGGTTTACATTACACACTCGATTATCCGGAAACTTCGAGTGAAATTCGTAAAACTGTTTTAACTCCTCCAAATTTTGCAGTAGAACAGCCATTGGTTAATACTGACATTTAAGTTGTTCTTCTACAAAAAAGCACAGCTCTGACTGTGCTTTTTATTTGGTTTGATATTTATGCTCTAGGTGGGATTGAATAAGTCGCGGTCACATGCGCAACGGGTTCATCCAGACCAACTGAATAAATCCAGACTTCCCCAACAACCAAGCTCTTTCCAACCTTCATGAGTTTACATTCACTACGTAAGTCTTGATCACCTGCGGGTTTTCTTAAAAAATTAATATTAAAGTTGGTGGTTACGGCTAAACCAACAATACCGATCTCACCTAATATGGCAATATATAAAGCAAAGTCTGCCAAAGTCATCATGGTTGGGCCAGATATGGTGCCACCAGGGCGTTGATGCCTTTGGTCGACATGATAGTAAACAACTGCAGCTTTGGGAGTGACTGATTCAATTGTGCAATGTTCAAGACTTGGTGGAAATTCCTTTTCAAGAAATGCCACGATTTCTTCTTTTGAGCTTTTCATCCTTGTTATTCTTCAATCTATAAATCATGTGTAAGATAGCGTAAGAAAATAACAGATATTTTCTATGACGTTTTAAATCAGAATTAACGTCATTTTTCACCACTCCCATATTTTTATAAGAGTGGCTCATCCAATTGCTTACCGTAAATATTGTAGAGCTTGCTCAAACACCTGATCTGGACTTTGTGTAGCATCTAAACGTTTAATACGTTCCGGTTCAGCCTTCCATAAGGTTTCATAACCTTCACGGACCTTAGTAAAGAAGCTTAACTTTTCTTGTTCAAAACGGTCTAAAGCTCCACGTTCACGTGCACGGTTCATACCAAGTTCAATCGGTGCATCTAACCAGAAAGTCACCTCTGGCATGCGTGAAACGAAGTTCTGATTTAAAAGTTGTAATTTATCTTGGCTTAAACCACGGCCAGAACATTGATAAGCAAAACTCGCATCGGTAAAGCGATCACTTAATACAATTTTGTTAGCTTCTAAAGCAGGCAAAATGACCTGTTGTAAGTGTTGAGCGCGTGCCGCATAAATAAGCAATAGCTCAGTATCATGACTCATATTTTCATCATGATTCACCGCCAAAAGCATCGAACGAATTTGCTCAGCTAACGGTGTACCCCCCGGCTCTCGAGTTAAAATAACTTGTTTGCCTTGCTCTTCAAAATGCTGATGAATTTTTCGAATGAGTGTAGTTTTACCTACCCCTTCCGTGCCTTCAAAGCTGATAAACATCTCTTTTCCTTATTTCTTCGATCTCAACACGGATAAATATTCTTGCACAGCTTGATTATGAGCTTGCAAGTCTGCCGTAAATTTATGTCCACCATTACCAGTCGCTACGAAATAGATGTTATTTGAATCATCTGGATGTAATGCTGCTTCAATTGCTTTTTGGCTTGGCAAAGCAATTGGAGTTGGAGGCAAACCATTAATGGTATAAGTATTATATGGTGTTGGAGTACGGAGGTCTTCTCGGGTAATGTTGCCTTTATAGTTATTACCCATTCCGTAAATAACAGTTGGATCCGTTTGTAAACGCATACCGAGTTTTAAACGGCGGACAAAAACTCCAGAAACTTGTGTAAGTTCACTGTCTAAACTTGTTTCTTTCTCAACAATAGAAGCCATAATTAATGCTTCATATTTATCTTTATAAGGTAAATTCGGCGCGCGATTTGTCCAAGCTGCATCTAGAGCTTTTACTTGACGATGATATAAATCGGTAAGAATTTTCTTGTCAGTCTCGCCTTTGGCAAAGAAATAAGTATTCGGCGCGAACAAGCCTTCTGGATGATCGTAAGGAATCCCAAGCGCTTTCATAAGCTGATCATTAGGTAAATCCAATATTGTATTTTTTACATTTTTATCATTTTTGAGTGCAGTAATAAGCTGCTTAAAAGTTGTACCTTCAATCACCAAAACACGGTTCATCTGAGCATTATCAGCATCAGATAACATCTCTAACACTTGTCTTACACTCATCCCTTGTTCAATTTCATACACACCAGCTTTCATGCTGTCATGAATCATAAACTTTTGATAAAGCTTTAATACGATAGGAAAGCTAATTTTGTCTTCTTTTGCTAAACGATCAATAAAACCAGAATAAGTTTCCCCAGATGTAATAGATAACATCTGTTTTTTGCCTTCGATAGGATAAGCCTTAAACAAACTTGACCATAAAATGGCAAAAGTAGAAATTAAAACAATAAAAAGGCCAATTAGAACCAATCGCTTAGAAAATTTTGGAGCTTGTTTTTTGTTATTTTTCTTGGCGTTTTTTGCTTTCGCATTCACAGGTGGCTTCGGCATATTAATGAATCTGATTTAAGTTAAGGATATGAAATAAATCTATGCATGCCTGTGTTTCTAGCGTTTTCTCACCTAAATGAGTGACTACTCGCATAGGGTTTAAAGCATTACAAAAGAATAGACTTTGTATTTCAGATACTTCATCTAATTCAATCACACGTACTTCACAGGCAATACTATGGTGCTGCATACGCGCCAGAATTTCTGCCCGCATTACACCGTGGACGCCATTATAGCGAAGTTCAGGAGTAATCCATCTATCATTTAAACGAATAAAACAATTACTACTGATCCCTTCAACAATATAACCTTGTACATCAGTAACTAATGCTTCAGCCCACCCGAGTTGATCTGCTTCTTTTTTTAGCAATACTTGTTCAAGGCGGTTTAAAGATTTAAGCCCGACCAAGCTCGGCATGGTTAAACCTAGGGCCTGATTTAAAACACCGCACTGGATAGAGTCAGGCACAAACGGCTCTAAAGCTTTTGGATAAAACCAGATATAAATATCAGCTTCATGTTTCGGCAAACTATAACCGCGGTCGCCTTCCCCACGACTAATCACAATTTTTAAAGTGCCATTGAGTACGAGGTTGTGTTTTTGCAGTTGCTGTAAACTCAGTTCGATTAATTCAAAATTTACAGTCAAAGACAGTTTTTGACATGCAAGTTTTAGACGTTGCCAGTGCCTTTCTTTAAGCTCAATCTGATTTTGAAAAACACGAATTGTGGTAAAGCATCCATCTCCATAATGAAAGGCTCGATCTAATAAAGGAATAGTCTCAACGGGTTGCCCATTTTTAAAACACCACATGTTTGTTCCATCCTTTACTAAAAGCCGCACAACAATACAACACCTTTCATTTAAATAATAAATGATTGATTTTAAAAAATTATACCGATTTCTTATTAACTTTTGAAACTTGTTATATATCAAGATTTAAGAATAGTTTATCTCTTTTTATTATTTCTATTTTTTTCATATTAAATTCGTTTTTTATTATTTTTTTAGAATAAAGACTAGCGCTATTCTGCGTTCATGTTTTGAACATTTCATATTTTTTGAGGACTTATCTCATGCGTTTTTCTCAATTAAAAGTCGGGGTTATCGCTGCACTTCTTTCTGTTTCGTCATTTGCAGCCCAAGAATTTTTAAACGTTTCTTACGATCCTACTCGTGAGCTATATACAGATTTCAACAAACAGTTCGGTACTTACTGGAAACAACGTACTGGTCAAGATATTGAGTTTAAGCAATCACACGGCGGCTCTGGTAAGCAGGCTCGTGCGGTTATCGATGGCTTAAATGCAGATGTGGTGACATTAGCACTTGCAGCAGATATTGATGAAATTGCCGAAAAAGCAAAATTACTTCCAACCAACTGGCAGAAAAAACTGCCACAAAACTCAACGCCATATACATCAACCATTGTGTTTTTGGTGCGTAAAGGCAACCCAAAGCAAATTAAAGACTGGGCTGATTTAATCAAACCAGGCGTAGAAATCATTACACCAAACCCAAAAACCTCTGGTGGTGCTCGTTGGAACTATCTTGCAGCTTGGGCTTGGGCAAAACATCAACCAGGCGGCAATGACGCGAAAGCACAAGAATACGTTCGCCAAATTTATAAACATACTAAAGTTTTAGATTCTGGTGCTCGCGGTGCGACGACTACTTTCGCTGAGCGTGGCATTGGTGATGTATTACTGGCTTGGGAAAATGAAGCTCATTTAGCTATTCGTGAACAGCCGGGCAAATTTGAAATTATTACTCCGTCTCTTTCGATCTTAGCTGAGCCTCCAGTTGCAATTGTGGAGAAGAATGCAGCTAAAAAAGGCAACTTAACTATTGCTAAAGGTTATCTCAACTATTTGTACTCACCTGCTGGTCAAGAAATTGCAGCACGTAACTTCTACCGCCCTCGTAACGCAGCTGTTCTTAAAAAATACAGCAATGTATTTAAGCCATTGAAGCTTGTAACAATCGACAAAGAGTTTGGTGGTTGGACAAAAGTACAAAAACAACACTTCGATAATGGTGGTGTTTTCGATCAAATCGTGAAAATTAATAGTGCAGAGAAGTAATTCTTTGCACTAAAAGTAAGGAGAACAGACATGATTCACACTGTAATTGTTCCGGGTGTAGGTGGCAGTGAACATCAGCATTGGCAATCTTGGTTGCAGCGTCAACTCGTGTCTAGTTCTCGTGTTGAGCAAAAAAACTGGGATAGACCTGTATTAAGCGAATGGGTTGAGCAATTCGTTAAAACAGTTCAAGCAGCTCAAGCTCCTGTTCAAATTGTTGCACATAGTTTTGGATGCTTAACGAGTGTAGCTGCTTTGGCTGAGCATCCAGAATTAAGAAGCCAAGTTAAGAAACTAATTTTAGTCGCTCCAGCGAATCCGGCACGCTTTGGGGAAGCAGGGTTTGCTCGCCATAGCTTGACCGACTACAAAGATTATTTTCATCAATTAAAAATTGATGTGCCTGCAACGCTACTCATTAGTGAAAATGATCCATGGCTCGGCTTTTTTGATGCCTTACAACTTGCAAAATCATGGAAGTTAAATCCCGTTAATCTTGGTGAAGTGGGCCATATTAATGTTGCCTCAGGTTTTGGGCCATTCCCGGATTTGCTGAACTATTTGATTCCAGAAGATTCGATGTGTAGTCACTCATCTATCGACCCGGTAAAAACACATTTCTCTTTGAAATTTGCTTAATACCAATCTTTATACCGCACTGTTTATCTTTATTTATTCGCTTACTGGTTTCAGCAGGCTTTTCTCTTTGAGGAAATATCATGTCGCAGCGATCCCGAGTGCTGCCTGGGTTTGGTCTATCTTTGGGCTTCACCCTCGCCTATGTGTCTTTTATTGTGCTTATTCCATTAGCCGCAGTCTTTATCAAATCATTTGGAATCGGATGGGACGGATTATGGGAAATTTTAACGTCTGAGCGTATTTTGAAATCACTTCAACTCAGCTTTAGTTCAGCTTTAATCGCAGCATCTATTAATGTTGTGTTTGGTCTGCTTTTGGCTTGGTGTCTTGTCCGCTATAACTTTCCAGGAAAGCGTCTAGTTGATGCATTGGTCGATTTACCTTTTGCTCTTCCGACCGCAGTTGCAGGTATTGCACTGACTTCACTCTATGCACCTACTGGTTGGTTAGGTCAATATCTGGAACCACTTGGTATTCAGGTTGCCTATACGCCTATCGGAATTACGCTGGCATTGGTCTTTATTGGTATTCCTTTTATTGTTCGGACCGTTCAACCGGTACTCAGCGATATTGAAACCGAACTTGAGGAAGCAGCTTCAGCACTTGGTGCAAATCGTTGGCAGACCATTACTAAAATTATTTTACCCATCTTACTACCTGCTCTATTTACAGGCTTTGCTTTAGCATTTGCTCGCGGCGTGGGTGAGTATGGCTCTGTTATTTTTATTGCAGGTAACCAGCCGTTTAAAACAGAAATCGCACCGCTGATGATTATTTCTCGTCTTGAAGAATATGATTATGCAGGTGCAACGACCATTGCAGCGGTCATGTTAGTTCTCTCTTTTATCATTCTATTTGTCATTAACTTACTTCAAGCATGGGCAAACCGTCGTACAGGGAGAAACATCACATGAATTTACATACCGACAGCAATGCACTTGCCTTGAAGTTACAGTCTCGTGATGCAACACGTGAGCCGACTTGGGTACGTTATACCCTCATTACAATTGCACTGATTTTTTTCCTCAGTTGCCTCATGCTGCCACTCATTTTGGTTTTCGTAGAAGCATTTAAACAGGGACTTGAAGTCTATGTTCAGGCTTTGATTGATCCAGATACCTTATCAGCAGTGAAATTAACATTACTCACCGCAGCAATTGCAGTTCCAATTAATGTGATATTTGGTGTTGCTGCAGCTTGGGCTGTCTCTAAGTTCCAGTTTAAAGGTAAGGCAATTTTAACAACTATCATTGATATGCCTTTTTCGGTTTCACCCGTTATTGCAGGTTTAATGATTGTTCTAATTTTTGGTGCACAAGGCTGGTTCGGCGGCTGGTTAATGGACCATGACATTAAGATTTTATATGCCGTACCTGGAATTGTTTTAGCAACTATTTTTATTACAGTTCCGTTTGTAGCACGTGAGTTAATTCCACTCATGGAAGCTCAGGGAACAGAGGAAGAAGAAGCAGCAATTGTACTCGGTGCATCAGGTTGGCAAACCTTTTGGAAGGTTACACTCCCTAACATTAAATGGGGTCTGATTTACGGCGTGATTTTGTGTAATGCCCGTGCAATGGGTGAGTTTGGCGCAGTATCAGTGGTTTCTGGTCATATCCGTGGTGAAACCAATACCCTGCCACTTCATGTCGAAATTTTATATAACGAGTACACCTTTAGCGCAGCCTTTGCCGTGTCCTCACTGCTTGCCTTCTTAGCTCTTTTAACACTGATTTTAAAAACCTGGTTAGAGCTACATCAAGATAAACCAGAACCGCATTCAACTGATTCGTAAGGAATGAAATCATGAGTATTCAAGTTAAAAATATTGAAAAACACTTTGGTGCATTCCATGCGCTTAAAAATATTTCCCTAGACTTTCCAGAGGGTGAACTGGTTGCGCTACTTGGACCATCTGGTTGTGGTAAGACGACTCTGCTTCGTATCATTGCAGGTCTAGAGTCAGCCGATGGCGGTCAGGTTTTACTTGAAGGTGAAGATGCGACTAATGTACATGTGCGTGAGCGACAGGTCGGCTTTGTATTTCAGCACTATGCTTTATTCCGTCACATGACTGTATTTGACAATATTGCCTTTGGTTTACGCGTTCGCCCTCGTGCAACCCGTCCTTCAGAAGCTGAAATTAAAAAACGTGTCACTCGTTTACTTGATCTAGTTCAACTAGGCTTTTTAGCAGACCGCTACCCTGCTCAGCTTTCTGGCGGACAACGTCAGCGTATTGCTTTAGCCCGTGCTTTGGCAGTAGAACCTCGCGTGTTATTACTCGATGAACCATTTGGCGCTCTAGATGCCAAAGTACGCAAAGAATTACGTCGCTGGTTACGCAACTTACATGATGAATTGCATATCACTTCAATTTTCGTGACTCACGATCAAGAAGAAGCACTTGAGGTTGCAGACCAGATTATTGTCATGAATAAAGGTAATGTTGAGCAAATCGGTTCACCTCGTGAAGTTTATGAAAAACCTGCAACGCCATTTGTGTTTGATTTCTTGGGTCAGGCAAATCGATTTGAAGGTGAACATACGGAAGGTATTATCCGTATCGGTAATGACCGTATTCAATTACCAACAGCAGTTGAGGCACCTCAAGGAAAAGTGATTGCTTTTGCCCGTCCAGATGAGTTACATATTCACTCGCAACCGCAAGCGAATACCATTGAAGCGACTTTTGTACGTGAAATCTGGATTGCTGGAAAAGTAGTGGCCGAATTACAAGACCGTAATGGACGTTTAATTGAAATTGCTCTGAGCAGTGAAGCTGCAAAATTACATGCATTTAAACCTAATCAAACTGTTTGGGTGAGCGCATCTCAATTGCACTTATTTGCAGACCAAGTTGCTTAAGAAATATATTTGGTGAGGAAATATCTTGCGGATCTTTAGACGCTCCTCACCTCTTTTGAGGAAAAGTGTAAATGAACTTTCAACAATTAAGAATTATCCGAGAAACAGTACGCCAAAACTTTAACTTGACGGAAGCATCGGCTGCACTCTACACATCTCAATCGGGTGTAAGTAAACACATCAAAGATTTAGAAGATGAATTAGGTGTTCAACTTTTCGTTCGTAAAGGTAAACGCCTTTTAGGTTTAACTGAACCAGGACAGTCACTTCTTAGCATTGTTGAACGCATGTTAGTGGATGCTGAAAATATTAAACGACTTGCTGAAGATTTTAATAAGGTTGATGAAGGAACACTAACGATCGCAACTACGCATACTCAAGCGCGTTATGTATTGCCTCCAATCGTTAATCAATTTAAGAAATTATTTCCAAAAGTTCATTTGATTTTACAACAAGCTAGCCCCGTCGAAATTTCAGAAATGCTTTTACAAGGCGAAGCGGATATTGGAATTGCAACCGAGTCTTTAACGACTGAAGAAAATCTGGCTAGCATTCCTTACTATCAATGGCAGCACAGTATTATTACCCCGCAAAATCATCCTCTGGTGCAGGCGGATAAGATCACTCTAGAACTTTTAGCAGAATATCCACTCATTACTTATCATGGTGGTTTTACAGGTCGATCTAAAATTGATAAAGCGTTTGAAGAAGCTCATCTAGATGCAGATATCGTAATGTCAGCTCTTGATGCCGATGTTATCAAAACCTACGTGGAACTTGGCATGGGTGTCGGGATTGTCAATGACGTGGCTTATGATACAGAACGTGATTATCGTTTAAAGCAAACCAAAACTGATATTTTTGGTGTTAATACTACATGGATTGCGGTTCGCAAAGGCCACTTATTACGCGGTTATGGTTACGAATTTATTTCTTTATGCTCACCTGATGCGGATATTAAAGCGCTTAAGAAAATTGCTTACCCAGACGAATAAAAATTAAAAATAAATAAAAGAGCTTTTTAGCTCTTTTATTTATTTTATTAAATACAAAAAAAACGAGCCGTAGCTCGTTTTTTCTTTTGTGATCTTACCAGTAGAAGTTCACACCAACTTTACCAACTGGCATCCATTGGTATTTATCGTCATTACGAATTTCATTTGCTTCTTTATCAACAGCATCTTGGGCAGATGTTGGGTTACCTGTTACAGGAGAAAGGTTATATTGAGTTAACTGAACTTGTGGGTTACCAGTATAGTAAGCACCTACCTCACCAAATACACCCCAGTTTTTATTGATTTTAGGTGCAAAACCAAAACCTAAGTATGGAGCGATATCATTCTTGTAAGACATTTTACCTCTTACACCGCCCTCTTGACCTGCAACTGCTTGTTGATAGTTCTTACCATCAATTGATAAAGTTTCACCATTACCAATGCGTTTAGCTAAGTCATAATCATTATCTAGATAAGCAGCACCCGCAGCTATATATAAGCCTTGAGCCCAACGGTTAGCACTTGCACCCCATGGACGAATCTCAGCATTTAAATAGATATTATTGTTATCCATATCTAGGTCATATTTAGTACCATTTACAGAAACATCATCTGTCCACGAAATGTCACCACCGTTATAACCCAAAGCCAAACCTACATATGGGTTTGCTTGCCATAATAAAGCACCACCGTAACCAGTTGTACCTACCTCAGCACGTGCCCCCACAGGAATTAATTGGTTTTTGTCAAATGCGTAGCTGTCATGAACAACGGCTTCATCTGCCATAGCAGCGCCAGCAGCGAATAAAGCTGTTGTAGTGACTAATACACGTAATGCTTTCATAGTTTTCTCCTCAAAAAGGCTCTGTTTTTAATTTATTCATCTTGTGACTGAAATCATAATAATGACAGCTTAGATTCTTTTTTATACAAAAAATGCTAGATTTCTGTTATTTTTTGATACAAATTGAGTTAAATTTTTATTTTCAAATCATTTTTGTGTAAAAAACACTTGATTATCTAATAAGCTTATTTCGATTTACCTCATTTATATCATCAATCAAACGTAACACGTTTTTTGAAAGATTCTTGTCACAAATTAGTGTAAAATCTTTAAAATTTTTTATGGAAGGAAGATCATGTCTCAGCTTTCTACGATCATTGAGCAAGCATTTGAAGACCGCGCAAATTTTACTGCAGCAGATTGTTCAAGCGAAATTCGCCAAGCTGTTGAAGAAGCAATTGCTGGTTTAGATAACGGTACACTTCGAGTTGCTGAAAAAATCAATGGTGAATGGGTTGTTCATCAATGGTTAAAAAAAGCTGTTTTATTATCATTTAAACTGAATGACAATAAACCAATTGAGTCATGTGATCTTCGTTTCTATGACAAAGTTGAAACTAAATTCTCTGGTTGGACTGAAGAGCAATTTAAAGCTGCAGGTGTTCGTGTTGTTCCTCCTGCTGTAGCACGTCGTGGTAGCTTCCAAGCTAAAAACGTGGTGTTAATGCCATCTTATGTCAACATTGGCGCTTATGTAGATGAAGGCACAATGGTTGATACATGGGCAACTGTAGGTTCATGTGCTCAAATCGGTAAAAATGTTCACTTGTCTGGTGGTGTAGGTATTGGTGGTGTTTTAGAACCATTACAAGCTAACCCAACTATTATTGAAGACAACTGCTTTATCGGTGCACGTTCAGAAATCGTTGAAGGCGTAATCGTTGAAGAAGGCTCAGTCATTTCAATGGGCGTTTTCATTGGTCAATCAACTAAAATTTATGACCGTGAAACTGGCGAAATCCATTATGGTCGTGTACCAGCAGGTTCAGTTGTAGTTTCAGGCAGCTTGCCATCTAAATGTGGTACTTACAGCTTATATGCTGCAATTATCGTGAAAAAAGTTGATGCGCAAACACGCTCAAAAACAAGCTTGAACGATTTGTTACGCGCTGACTAATTTGTTATAACTCTCTTGCGGAGCTTTAATCGCTCCTCATCTCTACGATCAAACTGATCGTAGAGATTTTATTTTTTATATAGTGTGGTATTTCTAGAATGGCTTCCTTACGTTCCTCTGCAATTCCTGTCTCAGACCCTGCGTCCGGTTTACGCATTACCGAGATTTTTTACTCGTTGCAGGGTGAAGCAAATGCCTCTGGCCTACCGACTGTATTTATCCGTCTAACAGGCTGTCCATTACGTTGTAGCTATTGCGATACCACTTATTCCTTTGAAGGTGGCGAACGTTTTTCACTTGAACATATCATTGAAACAGCTACACAATTTCAAACACCTTATATTTGTGTAACAGGTGGTGAACCTCTTGCTCAGCCAAACTGTTTGATTTTATTACAACGTTTATGTGAAGCTGGCTTTGATGTTTCTTTAGAAACCAGTGGCGCTCTTGATGTGTCAAAAGTAGACCCTCGTGTCTCTAAAGTTCTGGATTTGAAAACACCAACTTCTGGTGAAGAACATCGCAATCTCATCAGTAATCTTGACCATTTAACACCACGTGACCAAATCAAATTTGTGATTTGTAATCGTGAAGACTATGAATGGTCAAAGCAACAAGTTGAAAAATATCAACTGCAAACCAAAGTCAGTACCGTTTGGTTCTCCCCTGCCTTTGCGGTTGAAAAAGGTGCTGTAGGCCTGCCACGTCTAGCACGTGATCTGGCACAGTGGATACTTGATGATAAATTACCTGTTCGTTTCCAACTTCAGTTACATAAACTGCTTTGGAATGATGAATCAGGTCGTTAATCACTCAATAAAATAAATCATTCCGAATATGGAGAAAAATATGCGCTCTCGTGCCATTGTTTTACTTTCAGGCGGCTTAGACTCAACCACTTGCCTAGCTTGGGCACAAGCGCGCTATGAATGTATTGCTATTAGTTTTATGTATGGTCAACGCTCAACTACTGAACTTGATGCTGCAAAAGCATTAGCTCAGCGTTCAGGTGTTGAACATCGTGTAATTAATATTGATCTAGCAAATTTAGGTGGATCAGCACTTACAGATCACAACATTGCAGTACCAGAACAGTTACAAGAAGGTATTCCTGTAACTTATGTACCAGCGCGTAACACTATTTTCCTCTCGTATGCTCTAGCAGCAGCTGAAGTATTTAATGCTGAAGCTATTGTTATTGGTATCAATGCTGTTGATTATTCAGGATATCCTGATTGTCGTCCTGAATTTATTGATGCTTTTGCGAATATGGCCCGTTTAGCAACTAAAGCTGGCGTAGAAGGAAAACCACTTAAATTTGAAACACCCCTGTTACATTTATCCAAAGCGAATATCATACGTTTAGGGATTGAACATGGCGTAGACTATAGTCAAACGGTATCTTGCTACCAAGCAGATGCTCAAGGACGTGCGTGTGGTAAATGTGACAGTTGCCGTTTGCGTAAAGAAGGCTTTATCGATGCCGGTGTTACCGATCCAACACGCTATATACCGTAATAAGTAGGTAAAATTTATGAAGTTGTTAAAATCAAATCTTATTCTTTCATCTTTATTCTCAGCAGCTGCACTTATGGCGGGTTCAGCTCAAGCAGCTGAAAACCCAGTTCAAGCGGCATATAAAAGCACTAACGTTAAAGGTGCATTAGTTAACGTTTGTAAAGAACAAACTGCTAAAGGCGGCAAGTTAAGTTCATCTGAAGTTAGCAAATTCTGTAGCTGCCAAGTTGAAGCACAAGGTAAAGTGACTGAAGCACAAAAATGGGAAATCCAAAGCGCAATCAATGCGAAGAAAAGCCCAAGTTCTCTAGGATTTGTACAACAACAAAACCGTGATCTTAAAGCATGTTTTGGTCCTCAGTTAACAACTAAGCTTGAAAAGTTAACTGAAGATGCAATGAAGGCAGCTCAACAACAAGCTCCTAAAAAATAAAATTTTAATGTTCCAAATTAAGCCTGCATTTATGCAGGCTTTTTTATAGTTTTGTTAAAATAACAGCACTTTTGACCAATTCATTTGATGTAAGCCATGCAAGAACAATGGAAAACTAATGCTAACCATAAAAGGTCTATTGTCTCATTTAGTGGAGGCAAAGACAGCTCTCTAGCACTCTACCATGCAATGCAGACAGGCGAAGTGATTGGATTGATCGTAATGCTAGAAGAACAAGGCCAACGTTCTCGCTCACATGCCATGCCTCTTGATATTATTCAAGCGCAAGCTAAAGCAATCGGCTTGCCCGTGTTTATGGCTTCATCAAGTTGGAATGACTATGAAGTAAAGTTTATTGAATTACTCAATCAAGCAAAGCAACAAGGAGCCGAGGTACTGGTTACAGGTGACCTTGATATGCCTGAACACGGCTGTTGGCATGATCGAGTAACGCAACAAGTAGGTCTTCAATTAGGAATGCCTCTTTGGCTACGTCCGCACCGTGAAGTTGTTGAAGAATTTATTCAACTTGGATTCCAGAGTGTAGTGGTGACCGTAAACCTTAAACTCGGGATGAATATAGAAGATTTAGGTAAAACCTTAACTTTAGAATATATCCAAGAGCTTGAGAACCGTGGCATTGATCCATGTGGTGAGGGCGGTGAATTTCATACGACTGTGATTGATGGACCAATTTTTAACAAAGCAATCCCTGTAAGAAAACTCAATATTGTTTATCATGAGGAATACGCTTTTTTACCACTTGAATTAGATCAAATTTAACTTTTAAAGGATAAGAAATGTCTGAGAATATTCAACTGCCAAATCAGGTGTTCCCTACTACACACGGCGAAGTGAACTTGACCGAAGTCGAAAATGAATGGCTAATCATTTACTTCTATCCTAAAGATTCAACACCAGGGTGTACAACACAAGCAGTGGGTTTTTCTTGTTTGAAAGATCAGTTTGATGCTTTAGGTGCCCGTATTTTCGGTATTTCACGTGACTCGGTAAAAGCCCATCAAAATTTTACAGAGAAGCAAGCACTTACTATTGATCTGATCAGTGATAAAGAAGAAATTCTTTGTAATCACTTTGATGTGATTAAAGAAAAGAATATGTATGGTAAAAAAGTCATGGGTATTGAACGTTCTACTTTTATTTTCCATAACAAAACTTTAGTTAAAAGCTATCGCAAAGTTAAAGCAGCTGGGCATGCAGAGCAAGTTCTAGAAGACTTAAAAGCTCTACAAACAGCTTAATAAACTTAAGAAACAAAAAGCGGGCATGATGCTCGTTTTTTGTATATGAACAAATTACTTACTCCTTTACTTTGGCGTATGATAAAGACATTAGAATAATTCACGCTAAGGTATTTACATGAGTCTGCTCAAAGTTTGTAATTTACTGTCTAGTGGTCTTGTTATCTCTGCTTGCTCCGTTAGTTCATCCAGTATGCCGCCCTCAATTACACCATCTACCACACAAGTTGAAACTCCACCTATAACAATAAGTTGCCAAGATTTACAAAACCCTGCCTATCAACAAACCGTACTTAAAATAATTAATCAGATTCGCCAGCAATCACGCCAATGTGGACAACAATATTTCGCTGCAACCAGACCATTAAGTTGGAGTAATAATTTATATAAAGGTGCACTTTCTCATAGTGAAGATATGGCAACACACAACTTTCTCGGACATGTTGGCTCCACGGGACTAGATTTAAAATCACGTTTGAAAATTTATAATACACTCGGTAAAGCCAATGGTGAAAATGTCGCAAGTGGACAGAAAACATTAGATGAAGTGATGTCTAGATGGCTGTCGAGTCCCCTACATTGTAGTAACCTAATGAACCCTAAATTTACAACTTACGCAATTGCTTGTGCTTCTGATCAATCTGTAAAACAAAAGAGCTATTGGACTCAACAATTTGGTACACGTTAAAAGGAAAAAAGATGCAATCAGGTTCGATCACCCCTATTTTAAGAATTTTTGATGTCGAGTTAGCTCAATCATTTTATCTTGAGTTCTTAGGTTTTCAGCTTGATTGGCAACACCAATTTGAAGACAACTTTCCGTTATATTTACAAATTTCTAAAGATGATTGCGTTATTCATTTATCTGAGCATTTTGGAGATGCGAGTCCTCATAGTGCGATCCGTATTTATTGGGAACATATCTATGAGTTGCACAGTGAGCTAAGCCAAAAAAATTATAAATTTTCTAAGCCTCAAGTTGAAAAAACAGATTGGGAGACACTTGAACTCAGCATCACCGATCCTTTTTCAAACCGAATTATCTTTTGGGCAGATGCTTAATTTATATGCACTTACTCAAAATCATCTAAATTAGAGCGATCATCTTCTTCAAAGCGTTGTTGCAACTGTTGATAAGTACGTGTTTTTTTAAATTCATCCAAAAATTGAATAGTTCCTACAGGGAAAAATTCGGTCTGGATTTCACCACGATAATAAGCTTCACGCATTGGCGTTGCCGAAATTGAATCTTTTAAACTATCTAGTTCAACCATAATCCACTCAGGAAATAGTCGTAAATAATATGAAGACTCATCCTTAAAGTGTCCAATCAAACCAACTTTTGAGTTCGGTTCAATTACGCCATTCACTAAAGATTTGACTTGTTTTACCCATTTTTCGTCATTATAAACATCTACTACATGTACAAAACGAATGCGTTTTTGCTCTTCTAACGAGAAATTTGACAAGATCATTTGCTCGCGCTCTACTGCTAAGAACGGATTTTTAATATTACGTTCCATTTGAGCAGAACCTAATGCCAAAACGACATAGTGGCTTTGTTGTAAGGCAATTTCAATTGTCTGCATATGAGCTAAATGAAATGGTTGAAAACGCCCTATAAAAACGAGATAGTCAAATTTATACATAATTAGATTTTCACTTTTTATGAACTCACCAGTTAACCGCATTACAAAAAATATGCGCCATAATGAGAACCTAAAAATTAACAACGTGGTTTAAAGCAAGGATAGTACGATGACACTTAGCTGTATTCAACAACCTCATCAACATTTACACGCAAATTTAGAAGGTGGCGTACTCACCTTAGCCATAAATCGCCCAGAAGCAAAAAATGCACTGTATGGCGAGCTTTACTTATGGATTGCCAAAGCACTTGATGAAGCTGACCAAGACAAAGATGTACGAGTAATCGTTCTACGTGGTGTAGAGCAAGATTTTACCGCTGGTAATGACATGAAAGATTTTATGGGTTTTGTACAAAATCCTAATCTAGGCTCAGCAGGTCAAGTCCCTCCGTTTGTACTCCTTAAATCTGCTGCTAGATTATCGAAGCCGCTTATTATTGCAGTAAAAGGTGTGGCAATTGGTATTGGTGTTACGATTTTATTACATGCAGATTTAGTTTTTGCTGACAATACCGCCCTTTTCCAAATTCCATTTGTAAGCCTTGGCCTTTCTCCAGAAGGCGGTGCAAGCCAACTATTGGTTAAACAAGCGGGTTACCACAAAGCAGCTGAACTGCTATTTACTGCGAAAAAATTTAATGCAGAAACTGCAGTACAAGCAAGCTTAGTTAATGAAGTTGTTGAAGATGCTTATGCATCTGCTCAGGCAACCGCTCAACATTTAGCAGCTTTACCACTTGCCTCATTAAAACAAACCAAAGCCTTGATGAAACATGATTTAGATCAAATTATTGAATGTATTGATCATGAAGCTGAAATCTTTATGCAACGCGTTCAATCTCCAGAAATGCTAGAAGCTGTACAAGCATTTATGCAGAAACGTAAACCAGATTTCTCGCAGTTTAATTAAAAATCAATTTCTATGATTTGAATAAACTCAAAGGCAGGCTCTTCATAAGGATGGCTTGCCTTTAATGCTTTTGTCACAGCCTTTGCATTTTCTTCAATTACAATTGTTTCAACTCGCCACTCATCAACTTGCTCAAGTTCACCCAGCTCTCCGATATAAGGATCTGCACCTTTGACTGGTTTAAATTGCCCTATTCCTTTCACTTGCCATGCGCAGTGTTCGTAATTACCGATACCCCCCGCACCAGCAGAAAAAATAGCTTGTTTAGTCGACTCAAGATGTGAATCAGGCACGTAATAAATCAGCTTTAACATAAGTAGAATGACTCAAAACTAGTAAACTTGCTTTAAATCATACCGTTAAAAAAGCTTCTAAATCAAAGTCAGCTCATCATTACCAAATAATTTGCTCCAATAAAGAGAATTTGAATGGCAAGCGCCAAGCCAAACAAGCGCCAGCCCTTATCTTTGGTATACATTGTTCTTATGTGATACTTATTTTTCATCATTTTGATCTCCGATTTTTATCGTTGTTACAGAGAAAGCAAAAATTGATCCAATTTTGAACAAACTATAAAGTGTTAAATAGCCGAATGTCTATAGGCTTATAATTTTTCTAAAATGCTTAAAAGAGCTACACTCATTTATATGTAGCTCTTATTCTGAACAAAATTTTAAATTTCAGTGTACTAGCTGCATCTTTATAATTTTAAGCATTCGATTTCTTTAAATATCTGTTCTCATATATTGTCATCATAAATGCTAAACCACATAAAATGACGAAGCCGCCAGTCATTGGTATTAATGTACCGTTATATAATTGCCCAATAATAGATGCCAGAATAAGTGACAAAACGGAGGATGCTGCACCAATAATGGCCGATGCCATACCAGCAACATGTCCCATCGGTTCCATTGCAATTGCGTTTAAATTTCCAAATAAAGTTCCAAATAATAAAAATAAAATGCAGGCATAAAGCATAAACATCCAGAATGAAACAGCCACACCTAAAAGTTGAATTCCTAAGAAAACTAAAGAAATTAAGCACAAACTTAGAAAGCCATAAATACAGATTGGACGCATACCAAACTTCATAACAATTTTAGAGTTTGTAAATGAAGCGACTCCCATTACACCTGCAAGCACAGCAAAATAAGTACTAAACTCTTGCCCTGTTTTCCCAAACTGCTGCATAAAAATTTGCTGAGAAGTACCTAAGTAACCAATGAATCCACCAAAACAGAAACCTGCACATAGCAAATAGCTCATGGTGGTTTTATTACTTACAACTTCTTTAAAACCTTCCCGAAATGCTTGTAGATGCATAGGTAAACGATTTTCTGGAAGTAACGTCTCTTCCAAACGTAAAGCAACCCATACCCCGACAACTGTGGCATAGGCCATATATAAAACAAAGATCTCACGCCAACCAAAGAAATGGATAATGAGCTGTCCCAAACTTGGTGCAATTGCTGGGGCAACCATAAACACCATCATAATTAAAGACATGATGCGGGCCATTTGAGCCCCACTGTATTTATCTCTAACAATTGAAATAGAAGCCACGTAAGGACCTGATACGCCAACCCCTTGAATGAAACGTCCAACTAAAAACCATTCAAAACTTTGTGTGGTAAAGCACAATAAACTTCCCAGAAAATAAATAACAATTCCTGTGAATAAAATGCGTTTACGGCCAATTGCATCGGATAGAGGGCCAGCAATCAATTGACCAATCGTCATACCAGAAAAAATACCAATAATGACCCACTGTGTCTGATTATTATTTTTTAAGTCAAAAACTCGTCCGATTTCGCCCAAAGCAGGTAGGACTGCATCTATTGAAAAAGAAACAATAGACATGAGCAATGCCATTAGTAATGCAAATTCATGGAAATGGATTTTTGATTTCATTTTTCTTCTCTGCTATTTATTAATATCGTACTACATACAAATAAGCCACCTTACGGTGGCTTATTTCAACTTTTATATTACCCGATAAACTTACGTGCATTACGGAACATACGTAACCATGCACCATCTTCAGTCCATTCTTCTGGACTCCAAGAGTGTTGAATTGCACGGAAAGTACGCTCTGGGTGTGGCATCATGATCGTTGCACGACCATCTTTAGACGTTACACCAGTAATCGCTTCAGGTGAACCATTCGGGTTCAATGGATAATGTTGAGTCGGGTTACCATGGCTGTCAACATAACGCAAAGCAACTTGGTTAGCTGCATTCAAGCCTGCAATATCAGCTTCACTCGCAACTGCACGACCTTCACCGTGTGCTACAGCAATCGGTAAAATCGAACCTTCCATTCCATTAAGCAATACAGAAACAGATTTTTCAACACGAACGTTTACACTACGAGCTTCAAAAACTTCTGACATATTGCGGTGGAAACGTGGCCAGTGTTCAGCACCTGGAATAAGTGGCGCTAATTGTGACAACATTTGGCAACCATTACAGATACCTAAGCTGAACGTATCTTCACGATGGAAGAATTGTTCAAACTGATCACGTAATTTCGCATTGAACAATACAGATTTTGCCCAACCACCGCCAGCACCCATTACGTCACCGTAAGAGAAACCGCCACAAGTTACTAAACCTTCAAAATCACTTAGACTAACGCGACCAACAAGTAAATCACTCATGTGCACGTCAACGGTATTGAAACCAACCTTATCAAAGGCTGCTGCCATTTCAATATGACCGTTTACACCTTGCTCACGCAAGATCGCCATATTAGGACGACGTGTGTTAATGAATGGTGCTTCGATAGGTTCATTCAAGTCAAATGTTGGTTTAGCAATTAAGCCTTGATGTGATTTATCTGCAATTAAAGCAAATTCTTGGTCAGCAGTTTCTACGTTATCACGTAAACGTTGGATCTGATGAGATACTTCAGACCAAGCCTGTTGTAACTCTGCGCGCTCTAAAGTCAAACCGTTTACAGATAATTGATCTGTGTTGTTTACACGACCAACTACAGCAATTGCATCTTTTAAGCTAGAAGCAGCAACTTCTGCTTGTAAAGCTTCCCAATCAGCTGCTTTGATTTGAACAACTGCACCAATTTCTTCAGCAAACAAACTTGCTGGAGTTTGGTCTTCTAATGCAACACCTAAACGTGCAGCAAACATCATTTCAGCAACAGTTGCAAGTAAACCACCATCACCGATGTCATGGTAAGCTTGAATCAAGCCACGGTTGTTCCAATCTTGAATTAAAGCAAAGAACGCTTTGAAATCATCAAAACTATCAACATCTGGAGTGACTGAACCAATTGCTTTATATACTTGCGCAAGAATAGAACCACCTAAACGGAATTGTCCTTTAGATAAATCAATACGGACAAGTACTGAGTCTTCTAAATTCTTAAGTTCAGGTGTTAAAGTCTTACGAACATCAGCTACTGGAGCAAATGCAGTAATTACACCAGTCATTGGAGATGTTACAGCTTTATCTTCACCATTATCATTCCAAGTGGTACGCATTGAAAGCGAGTCTTTACCTACAGGAATCGCAATTCCTAAAGCAGGACACATTTCCATACCAATCGCTTTCACACCTTCAAACAATGCTTGGTCTTCACCTTTTTGACCAGCAGCAGCCATCCAGTTTGCAGAAAGTTTGATATCGCTAATTTGTTCAATGTTTGCACATGCAATATTGGTAATTGCTTCAGCAACTGCCAAGCGAGCAGATGCTGCTGGATTCAACAATGCAACTGGTGGACGTTCACCCATCGCCATTGCTTCACCAGTGAAGCCTTGTAAGCTTGTAGTCGTTACTGCTGCATCTGCAACAGGAATCTGCCAACGACCAACCATTTGATCACGCGCAACCATACCTGTAATTGAGCGGTCACCAATGGTGATTAAGAATGATTTAGAAGCAACTGTTGGATTTTTCAATACGCGGAAAATCGCATCTCTCAAATCAACTTTTGAAGCGTCAAACTCGTTACCTTTACGCTCAATTGTTTCATAAGAACGTTGCATGCGCGGTGTACCACCAAGCATTACTTGCATTGGGATATCAACTGCATTGTTCTGGAACAATGGATCTTCAACAGTTAAATGACGAGCTTCAGTTGCTTCACCTAACACGGCAAATGGACAACGTTCACGAGCACAGATTGATTCGAACTGTTCTAAAGACTCTGGACGAATTGCAAGAACATAACGCTCTTGTGCTTCGTTTGACCAGATTTCCATTGGGCTCATGCCCGGTTCTAATGAAGGAATCTTACGAAGGTTAAGAACTGCACCTAACTCATGGTCATTCACAAGTTCAGGCATAGCATTTGATAGACCACCCGCACCAACGTCGTGTACAGAAACGATTGGGTTGAAGTCTTCTAAGCGCCAGCATGTATCGATCACTTCTTGACATCGGCGTTCCATTTCTGGGTTTTCACGTTGTACAGATGCGAAATCAAGGCTTTCACCCATTGTACCGCTGTCTACAGAAGATGCTGCACCACCGCCAAGACCGATTAACATTGCAGGGCCACCCAATACAATGAGCAAGTCACCTGGTTGAATCGCATCTTTTTCTACATGGTCAGGACGAATGTTACCGTAACCACCAGCGATCATGATTGGTTTATGGAAGCCCTTCACTTCACCATTTACATTTTGTTCGAAAGTACGGAAATAACCATTTAATGCAGGACGGCCGAATTCGTTGTTAAATGCCGCACCACCTAATGGACCTTCAATCATGATTTGTAATGGCGATGCCATACGTGAAGGTTTACCGTAGTTTTCTTCCCACGGTTGTTCAAAACCAGGAATATTTAAGTTAGAAACTGTAAAGCCCGTTAAACCAGCTTTTGGTTTACCACCACGACCAGTTGCACCTTCATCACGGATTTCACCGCCTGAACCAGTTGCAGCACCAGCAAATGGAGAAATTGCTGTTGGGTGGTTATGAGTTTCAACCTTCATTAAAATATGAGCTGCTTGGCTCTTATATTTATAAACAAAGTGACCATTTTCATCCGCTTTTGGATAAAAACGCATCGTATCATAACCAACAATTACAGACGCGTTATCTTTATATGCAGATAAAACATCAGTTGGAGATTCTTTATAAGTGTTTTTAATCATCTGGAACAATGATAATGGTTGTTTTTCACCATCAATTGTCCATTCAGATCCAAAGATTTTATGACGACAGTGCTCAGAGTTTGCTTGTGCAAACATCATCAACTCGATGTCATTTGGATTACGACCAAGCTTAATGAATGCTTCAGTTAAGTAATCAATTTCTTGTTCAGATAACGCAAAACCAAACTCATTGTTAGCTTTAACCAAAGCTTCTTTGCCTTGACCCAAGATATCAATTGAATTTAATGGTTTTGGAGCTGTTTCTGAAAATAATGCTTTTGCATCATCAATTTGAGCAAAAACTGTTTCTGTCATACGGTCATGAAGTACTTGTTTAACTTCATTCGTAATTTCAGTAACACCTTTTAACGTAAATAAAAGACCACGTTCTAAACGGTGTACTGGTGTATTACAGTTTTTGAAAATATCAGTTGCTTTAGAAGACCAAGGTGAAATAGTACCCACACGTGGTGTAACTAAAATCTGAATCTCATCACTTGCAGATTGACGAAGTTCAAAAGACTCACCGTCATTCAATAATTGCAAAGCAGATTGATGTTGCTGCTCGTTGAGCGCTTGATCAAACAAATAGACCCATTGGCTGTCAAAAGATTGAACAGAACTAATTGACGATAAACGTGTTAATAGTTGAGCTTTCTTAAAAGAAGAATGTGCTGCTGCACCGGCCACGATAAACATGTTGATTTTGGCTCCACGGGCAGGTCTTGTGAACCTTACCGCAATGTGACTTTAGAGAGAGCGCATATTCTACTGCTTCTTGCTAAAATCAGCTAGATGTAGAATCAGTATTCTGTAACCTAATTCTGCAAGAAGTGATTTGTTTTTTGTTCAAAATCATTTTTTTAGTCATTCCTGCTAAAAATAAATTGTTGCATGTTTATTCAATAACATAATAAAACCCGAACTAAGACAAACTATGTCGCACCAAGCTAGTGCTTTTAAGTTTTTTTTGGCATGATCAGCTTTTATAGTTTTGAATAATGATAAATGGAACAAATGCGTTGGTTAGAGCTGCTTTCCGCAGTTCGTTTAGGTAGCAAAAAAAGTAGTACAGAACTGGCTCGTAGCCCATTCCATAAAGATTATGACCGCATTATATTTTCTCAAAGTTTTCGTCAGTTAAACCGTAAGACGCAAGTTCACCCTTTAGCACAGCATGATGGCATTCATACCCGCTTAACACACTCCCTTGAAGTTTCCTGCATTGGTCGCTCAATGGGTATGCTTGCCGCAGAAAAAATAAAAGATGAATTCCCCGTTTGGATTTCCCCTGCCGATGTCGGGGCAATTATTCAGGCAGCTTGTCTGGCCCACGATATAGGTAATCCTCCTTTCGGGCATGCGGGTGAATATGCAATTCGTGAATGGTTCGATGATGCCTCACATGATGATTTTTTAAAGAAACTAAGCCCCGAAGAAGAAGCTGATGTTCGTCAGTTTGAAGGTAATGCTCAAGGATTACGTCTATTAAGTCGCATTGACTATCATCCAAATGATGGCGGTATGCGCTTAACTTATGCAACTTTAGGTGCTTATCTAAAATATCCGTGGCTTTCAAAAACAATTGCTTCACAAGGTGATCGACCTTCACATCAACGAGCAAAGTTTGGTTGTTATCAATCTGAAAAAGAAATTTTAAAACAGATCGCTGAACAGCTTGGGCTGATTCAACTCGGTGAATATCATTATTGCCGTCATCCACTCACCTATTTGTTAGAAGCCGCTGATGACATTTGTTATGCCCTCATTGATTTAGAAGATGGCATTGTCTTAAATATGCTGAGTTACCAAGAAGTTGAACCCATTTTCTTAAATCTTATTGCTGACTATGGCCAACCTGAAGAGTTATCTCATCCAAACAGTACATGGCAACAAAAGATCTCAGCATTACGTGGACGAGTTATGAAACGTCTTGTTGATGAAGTGACCACAGCATTTGCCAAAAATCATTATGAAATCATTACAGGACAGCTTAAAGGCAACCTTTTGCAATATTGTTCACCCGATATTGCAAAAGGTATCGAAACTGCCAAGAATCTGGCACGTGACAAAATTTTTGAGCACCCACAAAAATCTGGTTTAGAAATTATTGCACATCAGAGTTTACAAACGATTTTGGATGCATTTGTACCACTCACAACGCCGCATAAATCTTTAAGCTTTAAAGAACAACGTTTAATGTCTATCCTTAACCTGTATGGTGCTAACTTTAGCAATAATCACTACAGCAATATCATGCAAGTACTCGATATTATCAGTAAGTTCTCAGATCATCAGGCTTATAGCTTGGCGCAAGAGTTGCAAGGTAATAAAATTGGCTTGTTTTAAGCTGGCTTGATATAGAAAGAAATAAAAACAGTGTCGTTTTCAATTCATTTTAGAACGACCAGATTTACAGTTATGAATAAGTGAAATTACGCTATGATCGGATGTTTAATTGGCGAAGTGTTTGCCTTAGAAGCCCCTACTGTCTTACTGAATGTAAATGGTGTGGGCTATGAAATTGATACGCCACTTTCAACATTTTGCCAATTACAAAAGGGCCAGAAAGTTACGTTATGGACGCATTTAGTTGTTCGTGAAGATGCTCAACAACTCTACGGTTTTAGCGATGCTCAAGAAAAAACAATTTTCCGTACCTTATTAAAAGTAAACGGTGTTGGTCCGAAAATGGCATTGGGTATTTTATCGACACTAAGCGTTGAATTATTGGTTCACACCATTGAACATGATGATATAAATACGCTGGTCAAAGTTCCAGGGGTTGGCAAAAAAACAGCTGAACGTTTAATGATTGAACTCCGTGACCGTTTCAAAACATTGGCTCAAGGCACTTCAACTGTGGCGACCATGCCTCAAATTCAATTTGCTGCAAACTCTCCTGTTGCAGAGGCAGAAGCTGCTTTGCAATCTTTAGGTTATAAACCACTTGAAGCACAAAAAGCTGTTGCTGCGGTTAAAGCCGATTACACAGAATCAGCCGATATTATTCGTGCTGCTCTTAAATCCATGATGAAGTAAAACACTTATGCAAGACCGTCTAATCAGTGGAACAGAAAAACCAGAAGATCATTTTGACCGGGCTATTCGACCAACTTCTCTTGCCGACTATATTGGGCAACCAGTCGTACGCGAGCAAATGGAAATTTTCATTGGTGCTGCTCGTGGCCGTGGTGAAGCACTCGACCATACGCTGATTTTTGGTCCGCCGGGTTTAGGTAAAACCACACTTGCTAATATTATTGCCCGAGAAATGGGGGGTAACCTCAAATCTACTTCAGGACCGGTATTAGAGCGTGCAGGTGATTTAGCAGCAATGCTGACTAACCTTGAAGAAGGCGATGTTTTATTTATTGATGAGATTCATCGTCTTTCACCAGTGATTGAAGAAATTCTGTATCCAGCGATGGAAGATTACCAATTAGATATCATGATTGGTGAAGGCCCTGCTGCTCGTTCAATTAAACTCGATTTACCGCCTTTTACACTTGTCGCTGCCACTACACGTGCGGGCTTACTGACCTCACCACTACGTGATCGCTTCGGTATTGTACAACGTCTTGAGTTTTACTCTGTAGAAGACTTGACTCACATTGTGTCACGCTCTGCAAACTTAATGGATGTACCCATTACAGTTGAAGGCGCAGAAGAAGTAGCACGCCGATCACGAGGAACACCTCGTATCGCTAACCGTTTATTACGACGTGTTCGTGACTATGCTCAAGTGAAAGGCACAGGTGAAGTGACCCATGAAATGGCGCAGCGCGCACTAGATATGCTCAATGTTGATAAAGCTGGCCTAGATACCCTCGACAGACGTTATTTGAGCATGCTACTCGAGCGTTTTGATGGCGGTCCTGCTGGAGTTGAAGCGCTTGCAGCAGCGATGGCTGAAGACAGCGGTACGCTTGAAGATGTGATTGAACCTTATTTAATTCAACAAGGTTATGTCATGCGTACTGCACGAGGTCGGATTGCAACCAACCAATCTTATTTACAGTTTGGAATGATACCACCTGAGCCTAAAAACTAATCAAAGGAAGAGAATTTTCTCTTCCTTTTTTAATTTAATCTCTTTATTCAATTAAAATAATAATTGTCTTATCAATAAATTAGCCACTCTATACCTTTTAAGTCTTTTTTTATACCTTATTGATTTTTTAATATTTCTAAAAACTAAATTATAAGAAATGTAGATATCAAATCTTATGAACAATAATATTTTTAGGATAAGGACATGTACAAAAAAGCCGCTTTGATTTTTCCACTCGCTCTAATGAGCCAGCTGAGCCTAGCAGATTGGGTAAAAGATGCTGCACAACAAAATGAAAATCAGGTGATTCAATTAAGACAACATATTCATGAACACCCTGAACTAGGCAATATGGAATTTAAAACATCTGCACTAGTTCAAAAAGAATTAAAGTCCTATGGCATTCAAGTCAAAACAGGTTATGCGAAAACAGGTGTTATTGGTATTTTAAAAGGGAATAAACCCGGCCCTATTATTGCACTTAGAGCCGATATGGATGCACTACCTATGGAAGAAAAAAGTGGTGTTCCCTTTGCGAGTAAACAAAAAGCAATCTATCAAGGTAAGGAAACTTATGTGATGCATGCATGTGGACATGATGCACACACTGCAATGTTATTAGGCGCAGCAAAAATTTTAGCTGCGAATAAAGATAAAATATCAGGCACAGTTATTTTTGTTTTCCAACCTGCTGAAGAAGGTGGTGCAGATATAGATAACTTCACGCAGGGTGATCAAATAGGTTCAAGAAAAATGATCGCAGACGGCGCATTTAGAGATTATAAACCCGAGGCTATTTTTGGAATGCATGTCATATCTGGTATGCAAAGTGGACACCTTTATTATAAAGATGGTGCCATTTTAAATAGTGCAGACCATTTACGTATTCAGGTCAACGGCAAGCAGGTTCACGGCTCAACCCCTTGGTTAGGTAGAGATCCGATTTATGCATCGGCACAAATGATTAATAATTTACAGAGTCTTATTAGCCGAAGAACTGATCTCACTCAAGGCATGGGCGTCGTCAGTATCGGTAACATTCAAGGTGGTACAGCAGGAAATGTGATTCCAGAACAAGTCAATATGATTGGGACTATTCGCTCTAACAACGAACAGATAGGGGAAAATATTTAAAAAATTTTCCCTGCCATGATAGAGCATAACGCTCAAGCCAATGACGTCACCGCCAAAGTTGAAATTGCTCCTTACGCTCCAGTGACCATGAATGATAAAGCGCTCACTCAGTTTATTCAGCCAACCCTAGCCAAAGTTGTTGGAGATTCAAAACTCCATGTTTTAGATCATAATGCAAGCGCAAGTGAAGATTTTGCCTATTATGGCAAGTTAATGCCGTCATTCTTTGTTTTCTTGGGTGCAACACCAGAAAATCAAGACTTAACTCAGGCGGCACCAAATCATAGCCCTTATTTTATTGTAGATAACAAGGCTTTAAAAACTGGGACCGAGCTACATGTAAGATTCGTATTAGATTATCCGAATATATCAAAACAAGTTCAAACTTCATGGAAGCCCTCTTAACTTAAAAAGCTTGCTAGCCATAAGATGTAGCGTTTTTAGATTAGAAATACAGCAACCGCAATTGAAAGGTTGTGCCATAGGACTTAGTATGCAATCTGCTAAACTGCCCCGTATTTAAAAGCAGATGTATGGCTGTTGAATAGAGCTGATGTTTTATTCAAATCCATATTTTAAATATAAAGCTCTATAGTGAACTAAAAACGGAATACTCTCATGGCGAATCATTTTGAATTCAACATTCGTGTTTATATTGAAGATACGGACGCAGGTGGTATTGTTTACCATGCCAACCATATTCGCTATATGGAACGTACCCGTACTGAATGGCTCCGTGCTTCTGGCGTTGATCATTACTGGCATCAAAAAGACTACAACTTTGTCGTACACAAAATTGACGTAAAATACATGCGTCCTATTTTAATGGATGATTTAATTACTGTTACAGCACGTGTAGTTTCATGTAAAGCTGCGTCATTTGTGTTGCAACAAAATATTTATCGTGGTGAAATCTTGCTTGCTTCTGGCGAGGTTGAGTTGGCATGTTTAAGTAAAGAACTTGTAGCTCGTCGTCTTCCAGAAGAAATACGTGATCTTATTCGTAAAGAATTGGAACAAGACTAAAAAAACAACCGGCATATGTAACCTATGGCAACAAACATTGAATCAACCCTGCATATTTCTGACCTTATTTTACAAGCAAGTCCAGTCGTTCAGTTGGTCATGCTAATTTTATTGTTAGCATCGATCTTTAGTTGGTATCTGATTGCCAAGTTACATATGAGTTATAAAAAAGCACATCAAGACGATGAACATTTCCAAAAAATGTTCTGGTCTGGTGCCGAACTCAATACGCTTTATAACAATGCTCAACTCAACTCAAAGCGCTCTGGGCTTGAAGATATTTTTTATCAAGGGTTGAGCGAATTTTTTAAACTTAAAAAGCGTCAGGCTCCTGTTTCACAAACAATTGAAGGCACTGAACGTATTTTGCGTGTAGGTTTGAGTCGTGATCAGAGCCATTTAGAATACGGCTTAGGTACTTTAGCAAGTATCGGTTCTGTAGCACCGTACATCGGTCTATTCGGTACTGTTTGGGGTATTATGAATGCCTTTATCGGTTTAGCTGCGGTTGATCAGGTAACTCTAGCAACTGTTGCACCGGGTATTGCCGAAGCACTTATTGCAACTGCAATTGGTTTGTTTGCCGCAATTCCTGCTGTATTAGCTTTTAACCATTTCACTGCTAAAAGTGAAAGTGTTTATTCTGATCGCGCTTTATTTGCTGAAGAGATGATTGCTTTATTGCAACGTCAATCTGTGGGTTCATCACAGGAAGATGCATAATGGCAATTCAGCGTTCAGGGCGCTTTGAGCGCATAAAAAAACCATTAAAAAGTGATATGAACGTCGTACCTTATATTGACGTTATGCTCGTGCTTTTGGTTATTTTTATGGTAACTGCTCCTATGATTACCAGTGGTATCAAGGTAGATTTACCTCAAGCAAACAACCACCCAATCGAATCAAAAGATATGCCTGCCATGGTAACAATTGGCAAAGATGGCAATATTTATCTTCAATATGAAGATTACAAAGATAATGAACCATTATCTCGTGAAAAACTCGAAGCAGTTTTAAGCGATGCTCAAAAAAAAGCTGAACAAGAAAACAAACAACTCACAGTTTTAGTCAATGGTGATAAGTCTCGTCCTTATGGAGAAGTCGTATCATTGATGGCGAGTTTACAAGAAGCAGGTTTAACTCAAGTTGGCCTTCTGACAGAGCCTTTAAAATAAGCTATGAACAAAGATCAAAAGCCGCCCTTTAAACAAAATGCGATTGCATTAAGCTTTACACTCGGAGTTCATGCAATTGCCATTGTTGGCTTGCTTTTTTTAGGCTTGAGTAAACCACCTGAACAGCCAAAAAAGCTAACGACTATTTTAGTTAAGCCAGAAGATTTACCCCCTCCTTTAGCCAAAGAAATTGAACAAGAGACTACAGCTACGAATGAAGCAAAAGAGGTATTAGCCCCTATTGTGGATGAAAAATTACCTCAAAATCTTCCAGTTGTACCTCCTCCTCCAACAGCTCAACAACTTGCTGCTCAAAAGCAAAAGGCCGAACAGGCTCAGCAAGCCAAGTTAGCTGAGCAAAAGCGTAAAGCTGAAGAAGCTGCGAAAGCGAAACAAGCAGCAGAACAGCAACGCATAGAGGAAACTCAAAAACAGCAGGCTGAAGCTAAAGCAAAATCAGAAGCTGAACAAAAACGTAAGGCTGAACAAAGTGCAAAAGCTGATGCTGAAGCTAAAGCCAGCCAAAAAGCTGCTGAAGACGCTAAACGTAAAGCTGAGGCTGATGCGAAATTAAAACGTGAAGCTCAAAAGGCCGAAAACGCTAAGCTTCAAGCACAACAAGAAGCTAAGCGAAAAGCCGAAGCTGATGCTAAGGCTAAGCAACAAAAAGCTGCCGATGACGCTAAACGAAAAGCTGAAGCTGCTGCTAAAGCTAAACAGCAAAAAGCTAATGACGATGCTAAACGTAAAGCTGAAGCAGATACTAAAGCTAAACAGCAAAAAGCTGATGATGCTAAACGCAAAGCTGAGGCCGATGCAAAAGCTAAGCAACAAAAAGCCAATGACGAGGCTAAACGTAAAGCTGAAGCCGATGCAAAAGCCAAACAGCAAAAAGCTGATGATGCTAAACGCAAAGCTGAAGCTGATGCTAAAGCCAAACAAAAAGCTGCTGACGATGCTAAACGTAAAGCTGAGGCCGATGCCAAAGCCAAACAGCAAAAAGCTGCTGACGATGCTAAACGCAAAGCTGAAGCGGAGGCTGAAGCAAAAGCTGCATCTGCTCAAAAAGCACAAGAAGAGGCAGCTCAAAAGAAAGCTGAAGCTAAAAAGGTTGCTTCTTCAGCTAGACGCGATTTTGAGCAAAAAATTCGACGCTCTTGGGATGTCCCAACTGGCAGTAGTGGTAAAACAGTTGGTGTTCGTTTTACTCTGTCGGATTCGGGAAGCGTTAATTCTATTGTGATCACGCGTTCAAGTGGTGACGATGCTTTAGACGCAAGTATTAAAGCTGCAATTCAAGCCGCAGCGCCCTATCCTATGCCATCAGATCCAGATGCAAGACGTGAAGCAAGAAGTGTTAGCTCTACATTTAGAGCGCAATAATTTTGAAAGAGTTACATGCTTTAAATAGTTTAAGGCATGTAACTATGCTACAAAATCAACAGTCACAAAAATCCCTGCTATGACTTTAAACTTATGAATACGAGCCGCAAACACCTGCTATCTTTAGCACTGATCACAGCCTTAAGCCCTATTGCTTCTACCACTGCTTTTGCCCAGTTATATCTTGAAATTGCCAAAGCACCAGATCAGGCACCCAAAATTGCTATTGTCCCATTTACTAACGACAATGGGCTCTATCCTATTGTTGAAACAGACTTAAACCGTTCTGGACGCTTTACAAGCTCATCTAAAAACTTCCCTGCCAATGCTGCAATTAACCAGATTCAAGCTTCTGACTGGCAAGCCGCAGGTATTCCATATGTAGTTACGGGTCAAATTAAACAAACAGCGACAGGTTTTGAAGTTCACTACCAACTTTATGATGTACAAAAGCAACAATACATTTTAAATGAACTTTTAAATGTACCAGCTGCTCGCATACGTCAGGCTGGCCATATGGTAAGTGATGCTATTTATCAAGCGCTTACTGGTATTCCAGGTGACTTTAGCGGCCGTATTGCATATGTACTAAGAAACCCTGCAACACCTGCCGAGCGTTATACACTACAAATTGCAGATACGGATGGTGAACAACCAAAGACCGTTTTATCGTCTCGTGATCCAATTCTTTCTCCAGCATGGACACCGGATGCTAAAAAAATTGCTTATGTTTCTTTTGAAACTAAACGTCCAGCAATTTATTTACAAGATTTATCAACTGGAACACGTGAAGTTCTTACTAGTTTCAGAGGTCTAAACGGCGCACCAAGTTTCTCACCAGATGGCCAATCAATGCTGTTTACAGCATCTATGAATGGCAACCCAGAAATTTATCAAATGGATTTATCAACTCGCCAAGTCAAACGTATGACAAATGACTCGGCAATTGATACCGAAGCACGTTACACACCAGATGGAAAATCCTTTATTTTCACTTCTGACCGTGGTGGCTCTGCCCAAATTTATCGTTACACCTTTGCTGATGGCTCAGTAAAGCGTTTAACATTTAAAGGGTCATTTAATGCACGTGGAACTCTGAGTGCAGATGGCAAAAAGATTGCACTTGTTCATCGCCCAAGTGGCAGCAGTTATAAAGTTGCAATTC
The DNA here is from genome assembly GCF_000588515.1 of Acinetobacter sp. 826659. Classification (NCBI taxonomy): domain Bacteria; kingdom Pseudomonadati; phylum Pseudomonadota; class Gammaproteobacteria; order Moraxellales; family Moraxellaceae; genus Acinetobacter; species Acinetobacter sp. 826659. The sequence continues at coordinate 843,783 of NZ_JFYD01000001.1, forward strand.
AAGACATTAATACTGGCATCACCAATATTCTTACCCCAACTAGTTTAGATGAATCACCAAGTTTCTCACCAAATGGGCAAATGGTGGTCTACGCAACTCGTGAAGGCAACCGTGGCTTGTTGTCTATTATGTCTACTGATGGACGTTTTCGTATGAATTTGCCAAGCGAACAAGGTGAAGTACGTGAACCAGCCTGGGCACCAAAATAACTTTTAATTCCATTGACGGAGATGATCATGAAATCAATCAAGTATTTAGCTCTACCCTTTCTTAGCGTAGCACTCGTAATGACAGGCTGTGCTAGCCGTAAACCTGCAGCGACGACCACGACTGGTACAAATCCAAGCACGGTAAACACTTCTGGTTTAAGTGAAGATGCTGCATTAAATGCTCAAAATTTGGCAGGTGCTTCATCTAAAGGTGTAACTGAAGCAAATAAAGCGGCTTTGGCTAAACGCGTTGTTCACTTTGATTATGACAGCAGCGATTTATCTACTGAAGACTACCAAACACTTCAAGCTCATGCTCAGTTCCTTATCGCAAATGCAAATTCAAAAGTTGCATTAACAGGCCATACAGATGAACGTGGTACACGTGAATACAACATGGCTTTAGGTGAGCGTCGTGCTAAAGCTGTACAAAGCTATTTAATTACCAATGGTGTAAACCCGCAGCAACTTGAAGCTGTAAGTTATGGTAAAGAAGCTCCTGTTAATGCGGGACATGATGAATCAGCATGGAAAGAAAATCGCCGCGTTGAGATTAATTACGAAGCAGTCCCTCCTTTATTAAAATAAGGGATATGCGTAAAAAAACGCTCATAATAATATGAGCGTTTTTTTATTACTTAAGAAGATTTCTTGTCTTCTTCATGATGTTGCATGGACTCAATCAAATCATGCTTATTAAAATCTTTATATTCAGGTTTTGCCTCATAATCTTTCCAAGCTTCCTGAACATTTTCTTTCGAAATTTCATCTAGATTGATTGGTTCACCTGCCGTGGGGGTCGCATCAAACTTCTTTGTTGTCATTTCGATTCTCCTAAAAATATACAATCCTTTGTAATGCAATCAACATACCATTTTAATTGGGGCTTGTAAGCATAAATCCAACACAAATAAAGTAAGATAATTTTTATTTTGTGACATTCTCATCTAGAATATGCCACGTATTTATCTGACTCATTTTGATGCTTGAAGCACAGGAGCGTTTTTTTATGTCCAACCTCACTTTGTCCCAATTTTTACAACAACAAAAAGGGAATCTAACACCTGAGTTGGCTCAAGTCATCGATACTATTGCCACTACTTGTAAAACAATCGACCAAGCATTACAAAAAGGTGCTCTGGCTGGTATTTTAGGTAGTGCTGGCAATGAAAATGTTCAGGGTGAAACACAGAAAAAACTTGATGTGATTTCAAATGACTACTTAATTGATGCTTTAAAAGTACACCCGCACGTAGGCGGTCTCGCTTCTGAAGAGCTTGATGAGTTCACACCTGCACAAGAAAATGGTAAATACCTCGTTTTATTTGATCCATTAGATGGCTCAAGCAATATCGATATTAATATGTGTGTAGGTACGATTTTCTCTATTTTGCCTGCAAAAAATGCAGTAACACAAGCAAACGATTTCATGCAAGCTGGTACACAGCAAGTTGCTGCTGGTTATGTGCTTTATGGTCCATCAACTATGATGGCTTTAACTGTAGGAAATGGCGTAGCATTCTTTACTTTAGATCCAGAAACTCAAACCTTCTTGCTTACTAATGAGAATGTACAGGTTGCAGCAGATACTCAAGAATTCGCTATTAATGCATCTAACCAACGTCATTGGGAACAACCCGTAAAACAATATATTGATGAATTACTCGCGGGCAAGACATCTGTTCGTGAAAAAGATTTCAATATGCGCTGGGTAGCATGTATGGTGGGTGATATTCACCGTATTTTATGTCGTAGTGGTATTTTCCTTTACCCATACGACTTAAAAGATCCGAAAAAAGCTGGTCGTTTACGTTTAATGTATGAAGCGAACCCAATGAGTATGCTCATTGAACAAGCAGGCGGTGCATCAACTACTGGCCGTGTACGCATTCTAGAGATTGAACCTACAGAACTTCACCAACGTGTACCTGTGATTATCGGTTCTAAAAATGAAGTTGAACGCGTAACAAGCTACCACTAATAATTTTAATTACTTAGGGCATCATAGTATGATGGTGCCCTTTTGTTGGATATTTTCTTATGGCGGTTATTTTTTTAGAATCAAAAGACAATGCAAAAATTAAACATTTGCGTGGATTAATCGAACTCAGTAACGCCCGAAAAAAGCACCAACAAACCGTTCTTGAAGGCACCCATCTTTGTTTGGCTTGGTTACAACAGCAAAAGAAGATTTTTTCTTTATTTACGACAGAACAGGCCTTAGAACACGAAGATTTAAAGAAAATAACAGAGCTACATCAAGGCCATATCTTTGTTATTAGTGAAGTTTTATATAGAGATTTGAGCACATTAGGTACAAGCTTACCTTGCTTAGCGATTATTGATTTACCTAAAACTGCATCAACTATCGACTACAATGTAGACACCTTAATTCTAGAAAATATTCAAGATCCGGGTAATGTAGGTACTTTGCTACGTTCAGCAGCAGCAGCAAATATTAAACAAATCATTTGCACACAAGGCTCTGCATCACTTTGGTCACCGCGAGTTTTAAGAGCAGGTATGGGCGCTCATTTTAGCTTACATTGTTTTGAAAACTTCCAGCTGACAGATATCCTTCCAAAATTCCAAATCCCGGTTTTTGTTACTAGCTCTCATCGCTCAACCAGTCTTTACTCAAAAGACCTTTCTAAACCGTGTGTGTGGATTTTAGGAAATGAAGGTCAAGGTGCAAGCGATTACGCGTTAGATCACGCACAATCAGTGACTATTCCTCAACCGGGTGGACAAGAGTCATTAAACGTGGCAATTGCAGGATCTATTTGTTTTTTTGAGATGGTTCGCCAACGCCAATAAAACGTTAATTTATTTTACATCGCACATATTTGTGAAAAAAATCAATTACACTAGTAAAAAATAACCGATTGTTGTCAACCTCCCACCTCTTTTCAACGTTATATAAGAGATATATTGAAGATAAGGTGGGTATGTCCAATGACAGGATTTTCCATCTCCATGGATTTAGCACCGAAAAAGTCTCGATCGGAAACATCTAGTGCTCATGTCAGCACGGCTGAGCAACGCCTGAAAGTTTTCATGCAAGATGTCACTGGTCGTGCTTTGGTGATGATGGAGAGTGCTACCCAAGGTCAACAAGGTATTGCGATGGATTTGGTACAAGAAGCATTTATTGCTTTACACAAATCTTACGCCGATAAAAGTACTGAAGAATGGTATCCCCTGTTTTACACTATTTTGAATAACAAACTTCAGGATTGGCGCCGCAAAGAAGCTCGTAGAGCAAACCCATTTTCATTCTTCAAAAAAGTTAGTCTGGATAATGACGACGACGAAGTTATCGATGTAGTTGATGAAAAAGCTATTAATCCTGCAGATTTTCTCGATCAAGCGGTAACGATAGAGGAGATTCGGGAAGCAATTGAAAAACTACCTGTTCGTCAACAACAGGCATTTATGTTACGTGCGTGGGAAGGGTTTGACACCCATACAACAGCTCAGATCATGAACTGTACCGAAGGTAGTGTGAAAACCCATTATCACCGAGCAATTCAGGGACTTAGAGAATACTTGGCACATTTAAATCCCTTGGGAGGTTCTGATGAATCATGATGATTTCACTAAAAAGGTGACATCCAAACTTGATAGTTTGGCAGATCACCATAAAAATAAAACAGTGGTCATGAATCATGTGCTTGACCATATTCAACAAAAACCAGCCTCTTATTATAGTGTCTGGAAAATGACTGGTTTCGCACTTGCCGCAGCAATTACAGGCTTTGTGATTCTGCCTAACTCAGTCGAGATTGTGGATAAGCCACAAAATCAAGTGATCGTAAATCCTAAATTATCTCCACAAATGGTGGAAGATTTAGAGATGTTAATGGTGTTGGGTGAGGATAAAGTACAACATGGCAGCTAAAAAATTAGCACTTATCCTGTGTTCATTAAGTTTCTTGCAGACAAGTTTTGCAGGTTTTGAACGCTTTTGGATTTTTTCTAAAGATGCCAATGCACAAGTCGATGACACATGGGATGCTCTTTCTGAAGAAGAGCAACGTGCAGTCATTAAACGTTACCAGAGTTTAAAAGAGTTACCAGCAAATCAGAGCAATAACTTACAGCAACGCATGGACTGGTTTACTCAACTTCCTGAAGCTGAAAAACAAAAAATGCGTGAAGCATGGCAAAAAATGAGTACGCAAGAGCGTAAAGACTTACGTGAGCGGATGCTTAAAGCGAATGGTGAAGAAAGAACAGCGATTCGTGAAGAATACATGAATAAGTATTTAGAACACTAACCTCTTATTCAGTTATCAAAGATAAGACATCTATTCACTTAATTATTTGATCTTATTTCTTATAAAAAAGCCTCCAATTGGAGGCCTTTTTTATTCTTTAAGTTTATTTACGGTAGCGTCTATAGGCTGCTAAACCAAGTAAAGATGCTAAAGATAAAATTCCTAAACTACCACCACCTCCGCCGCGTGTATCATCTGTAGTAGTAGCAGTACTTACTAGTTTAATCGTACCTGGAGTACTAGAAATAACGTTATCAGCATCATATACATAATAAGTGATCGTATCATTAAAAGTGTTAAAGACATTATTCGCTTGAATATAGATATTCCCGCCATAACAAGTATTCTTACTATCTTTACCAGGACATGGTCCTTCACGATCTGCTTTGACTACTTTAAAAATACCATCTTTTGATATTTTGCTTGGTAAATAAATAGGCAAGTCTGCAAACTGAGATTTATTAGACTTTATGATAAGTGTATTAGCTGGTCCATCGCCTTCATCGTTAGCATATTTAAGTAAATTCAATGGAATTATTTCATTTGCTAAATATTTAAATGTAATTGTTCCATCCCCTGAAACAGGAGCTATGTTAGCAAATGAAGCCTTGATTAAACCGCTCGAAGAAATATTTCTATTTTCTTTTAAGGTAACTGTATATTTACAGAAATCAAAATAGTCTGCAGAAACCTCATCGTCACTACGATATAAAATAATTTGTTGTAATGATGAGTTCCACTCACACTTCAATCGATCTTTATTCCCATCTTTTTTTGCCAATTCAACAGTTTGACCTCGGCCAATTACTTCTGTACTAACCTCATAATTAACAGAATTAAAAGGCTTAAAAATATGATTATTATCTTCACTAGGAACAATACTAATAATATTATCTTTTAAATAATCTGGTGAATAAGAATTTTTTAAAGTTATATAAATACCGCGATATTTTAAATTAGCTTTTGTTTGAGTTATTAAGTTTTCATAATAAGCAAGACTATTTTTTAAGGCTAACACTTGGGATGAATAAACAGGATTTTCCAAACGAGATTTTGCTAAATCAGCACCAGTTTGATAATCATTTAACAGCTCAGTAAGTGAGATATTTGTATTAGAATTATTAGCTCCTTGCACTACATTACTATCTGTTGCAGTTAATTTAGTTAGTTCAACAGATCCTATGTCACAACTATTAGGATTATCAGACTGATAATATGTAGGTGTACTTGTTCTTACTAGTTGACGCTGATCTATTAAAGAACATCCACCTTCATTTTTGGGATCAGTATCTACTAAATCAGTAGATGTATTGTTATTTTTAGGATAATAAATCGGCAAGAAACGAGTACCTTCATTTACTTCTTCTTTTAAAGGCTCTAATAAATCACTAAAAACCCTATTATTTTGGAATATATCAATATTGCTATTACCTGTTGGAATTACTTCTTTAGGCAAATCACATTTTGCTGTATTTCCAGTCAAATTTAATGCGTTAAATTTAAGATTTATACCTACATCCTTTTGCTCTGCAGCTGCACCCAAAAGATAGCGGCAAGCATAGGAACCCGTATTAAAAGCTAGAACATTAAAATTTAAATCTTTTTTCCCAAGCTTATCATATAAAAAAGTAGTATGAGCTGAGTTTTCAACAATTGTATTATTCTGTAATATTAAAGTACTATCTGCACTTAAAATATTTGTAATACTATTAGAGGGATCTGCATCAGCAGTAAACTTAATAATATTACCATTATTAAGACTAGCATTATTTTTTGCTATTGTATTATTTACAAAATTTGTCTCTATGGCACCACACAATTCAAATGTGCTTAATGAATTTCCAGAACCATTCTTAATAAAACTATTAGAGTTAAAGTTTAATATTCTAGTAGCATAAGAAGTATTAAATTTACAGCTCATAGCTAGAATACTACCTAGCGTTGAGTTTATGCCATTACCTTGGACTAATGAACGTTCTATTGTTAAGTTCGCTTTCGCTCCCCCTAAATAAATTGCCCCACCCTTAGGTGCTTGAGAATTCAAAATTTGACTATCTTGTAAAGTTACATCTGCTCCTGCATAAATAGCCCCCCCTACATCAGCAGCCTTTCCATTTTCCAGAATAATATTTACTAGTGTTAATGATTGTTGATAGACAGCAGTATTAAAAATCCGTGAATTACCACTAGCATTTATACGTGTTTGAAGTGCGGTTAATGCAGGATAATCATTAGTTAATAATCCTTTTATATCCCAATTTGATGGATCTTTTCCTATAATATTTAAAGCAATTTTGGGAGTTAATTCTTTATTTAAATAATAGGTCCCACCTTCAAGTTGAATTGTATAGCCTATATCTATGAAAGGGACTTCACAGCCTCCATAAGATTTTCGTGTTTCCGCCGCTACTATAGCTTCTCTTAAGGAGCACGCATTTGTATTTTCACCTTCTTCATCTGCAAAGGTAGTAACTTTAATAGTCGTTTGAGCCATAAGAGGCATAGTTGCTAGAACAGCAATTACACCAAATGCTTTTTGATAATTTTTCATCTTTCACATCCCTGATTATGACTTGAAACGTCGTAAAGCAATTAATCCTAATAAGCCCAACAAGACTCCGCTTCCTACGCTACCTCCACCACCAGTACTCACAGATTTATCTTCAATTCCTGTCAGAGGTTGCTGAAAAACAGTGGCTGGAATTGATATATATTGGAAATCTACTCCTTCATTAAAACGGGTTACACTAGTCACGACCTGAATACTAAAAATATCTGCTCCATGCCAATTTCCATTTGGCGTGTAAGCAACATTACCGTTTTGATCTAAAGTTATTGTACCTTTTGAAACTGGTGTATCTGTGCTTTGTCTAGTTTTAAAACAACCTGGTTGCCATTCTTTACCATCTGAACGTTCTCCAAACAAACGTTTACAAGTGGCAGGGGTAACTAAATCAGCTTCGCTTAATGAGCCCAAGATATTAAATTTTGCAACTTGACCATACCCTATATCTTGACCTACAGGAGCTACTTCACTATCCAAGATATATTCAATTGCACCTAAATCACAAAGTTCATCATACCCAGTACGATATTTACCTCTTTGATCAAGTCTTTCACAACTCGCTAATCCTTTTGATGAGCCATCACTATATAATCGGCCTTTATTGATAATTAATGAGTCTGATAAAGTTGTATAACGTTCAAGTAAGCGAGGTTTAAAGAACCCTAAAAAACTATCTTTAGGTGTAGAAAAAGGACAAAGCAAACCATCTTGTGAAGTTACATCACAGATTCCTTCATCTTCGCTACCCGCAATTAGTTTTTCATTCACAGGATAAAGGATATTAGGTAATGTTGCCGTAGCATTACGATTACATTCAGCAGTGACTAAATTACTTTGAATAATTGTTTTATCACTTGTAGAAACCTTACAGTTTGTCGTGTTACCTACTAAAATACTATTAGAAACAGACGCTTTTCCTTGTGGAGCATCAAAATACAAGCCCCCCATATTTTTAATCATCGTAATATTATTGATCACCATTCCATCACGGACATTGGCAATAAAACTACCCTTATTATGAAAAATTGTGCTATTGCTCAAACCAATAATGCGTGAAGTTAAATATCCTCCTGTACTTTCATCATTGAATTTAGCTGCAGCATGAAACAATCCACCATCTGCAGCAGTCACCTCGTTATCACGTACTACAGATTGCGCAATATAGTAAAGTGGCATATCACTATATAAAACGCCCCCCTGACTTGCTTTGTTATTCTGCATCAGGCTATTAATAATCGTTACTGAACCTGCTGTTTTTGGAGTATTTGATAAATTACCAGCATTGTAAATTGCTCCCCCGTTTGTTGCGTAACCATCCATTAAACGAGAATTTTGAATAACCAATTGTTCATGATTATAAATTAAACCACCGTTAACCTGAGGTGACCCGCTCTTTGAACCGATACCTTTTAAATTGATAGTATTAAATGTAACTGTAAAAGAGTTTTTTTCAACAGTACCATCATCTATACGGAATAGTTGATCTGTACCAGCCGTTTTAATAGTCGCATTATGAGAACCAGGTGCATCATTATCGATGAAGGAGGTGTCGCTTTCGGTACGAATAGTTAATGGTGCTGCAATGGTTATACTCGTATTTAATAAATATTCTTTATCACGCTTCAAAATAATATTTGAAGAGGCGTCTTTACCTCCGCATCCGTGATAACCAGTTGCATATTTTTCAACATCAGCAGCATTGGAAGATGCTCGATAATTTAGAAATTTTACAGCCTCGCGTAATGAACAGACCGTGTTATCGACGTCTTCATCAGTTGTAGTTGTGACTTGAATATCGGCAGAATAAGCGTGTCCAGCAGCAGCCAATAAAGCAAAAGCAATGCTCCGTTTGAGCATACCCATCTCCTTACATCTTTTTTTCATTTTTCTTTGTCAATATTGCAAAATTTCCGCTTTTGCAATCGCATCCTTTGTGCGTACTTTGTCACAGGAAGTAGAATTTCTCAAGACATTTTGGTCGGTCTGTAGAGTCATTTTTAAGCTAGATTACAAAAAGCTTCTTAGACCTAAAAAAGTTTTTTAAATACAAAAAAGTGGCGTATTAAAAAATTAAAAGAAAATTTAATAGATATAAATATAACTATTCTGAAAGGAGAAAAACTTATGTAGGGAAAGCCATTTTTTAAATTGTATGAGTTTAATTTAAGCAAAACAGCAAACTTAAGTTAAAGAAACTATTGTTGATACTCATCAATCAAAGCGTAAATTTGTCTTAAAGTCGCATTAGAAAGTTTTGTTTTTTCGCCTTTGAGCAGTTTTTCTAACTGAGCAACAGTTTGCAGTAAAAGAGACGCTTGATGAGGACCATGTAATAATAAGTAGTCAACAATTTGTTGGTCAAAGTGAATACCCCGTCTAGCCATTACAGATGTCACCAAGGCATAGCGGTCTGCATATAGACTTCCACTTGGCACTTTTACACTAACGGCTTGTGTAAGTCGTGATTGTAGGTCCGGGAATTCCAGCTTTAATTCAATCGGTGCTACACGCGACGAAAACACCAGTTGTCCTTCGTGATTATTCATTAAATGAAAAACAGCTTTCTGCCAGTGAGGCACACCACTAATCGATTCAATATCATCCAAAGCAACAAGATCATAATGTTCTAAAGAGGTAATTGCCTCAATAGGTGCATCAAGCAGTTCGAGTAAAGATACTTTAATAGCAGATTTGCCTATTTCTAAATAAGAATCACAAATTGCAGAAAGTAAATGACTCTTCCCCGTCCCCGCTCCACCGTAAATATAGAACCTACTCACCAGACCAGCATGTAGTTGACGCACGGCATCGACTACATGCCCCCAACCCGGTCCCGAAAAATCACTGATTCGGGCATCAAGTTGAGGTTCTATATCCAGTTGGAGTTGACGCATATATTGAATTAACCTTGAAATTATTTCTGGTTAGGAGATTTTAGTTCATCTGTATCTTGCTGTGTTTTAACTTCAAGATCAAGCTTAGTACTTTCAGTTTGTACATGAATTTGCTCAATATCGCCATGTTGGATCACTAATGTAGATGGCGGAGCATAAAGTGAGCTTCTTTCGTAATTCTCTCTTAAATGCTTCAACAACACTACAATAACCGCAGCAACAGGCAATGCAATTAACATTCCCAAGAAGCCTGCAAGTTGTGCACCTGCCAATACTGCAAAAACAACTGCTACAGGAGATAAGCCAATTTTATCACCCAGTAGGAATGGCTGTAAGATATAGCCTTCTACCGCTTGACCAATCATAAAGACGATGCCAACCAGTAATAGATGCATCCAATCCAATCCGAACTGGAACAAGCTGGCAATAACAGCTGCAATAATACCTACGGCAAATCCTAAATAAGGAATAATACTAGCAAGCCCTGCCACCATACCAATAATCAGGCCAACTTCCAAACCGATGAGTTGTAAACCAACTGCATATACTATGCCGAGTAATAGCATGACAAGAAACTGACCTTTAACAAATGCCCCTAAAACGCTATGGCATTCACCAACGATCTGTAAAGTAGTTGCTTCATATGGACGTGGGATGAGACGGCGTAAGTTTTGTAACATACGTTCCCAATCAAGCAAGAAATAGAAAGCAATAATTGGAATTAAAACCACTGTTCCACCAATCTGAATAAAATTCAAACCAGATTGAGCCAGTTTTAATAACACTGCCTGAATGCTGTCTGCGCTATAGTTTGTTTGGACATATTCCATGACAGCTTTAGACAACTGCTCTGTGTCAATTTCCATTTGCTGGACATTAAATGTCGAAGACACCCAAGGTAAAAAGGTAGCGTTAATCCAGTGAATACCTGCTGGAATACTATCTCGGGCATAAACTAATTGTTTCCAAATCAGTGGAACTAAATACCAGAGTGCAATAGTTAAGGTTACACCTATTCCGACGAATACCACGCTAATTGCTAACCAGCGAGGCAATTTCATTTTTACCAGCACATCAACAAGTGGACTGAATAAATAAGCCAGGAAAAAAGCACCGATAAAAGGAATGACTACAGGCTTGAGTAAGTACAACACCCATACCAGCAATACAATACCTGCGAGTAAAAAAATACGGCGCAGTATACGATCTTGCATAAAATCTAGCCTTTTTTGATTTAATCGTTATAAATGAAAAAATATTTTTATTAAAGATAGCATTTTCGAGCATAAATAACATAAGAGTTTCGTATATTCAGGTTATAATCTGCCGCCAATGCGGAGACTTCATTTATGAGCAACTCAACTTCTACCCCAAATACCGGTTTAAGCTACAAAGATGCGGGTGTCGACATTGAAGCGGGCGACGCACTGGTCGATCGTATCAAGTCAGTCGCTAAACGTACAAGTCGTCCTGAAGTAATGGGCGGGCTTGGTGGCTTTGGTGCACTATGCAAAATTCCTAAAGGTTATGAAGAGCCTGTTTTAGTTTCTGGAACCGATGGTGTAGGAACTAAATTACGTTTGGCCCTTAATCTCAATCGTCATGACACAATCGGCCAAGACCTTGTGGCTATGTGTGTAAATGACCTTTTAGTTTGTGGCGCAGAACCATTATTCTTCCTTGATTATTACGCGACTGGTCACTTAAATGTTGACGTTGCTGCAAATGTTGTTACTGGTATTGGTAAAGGTTGTGAGCTTGCAGGTTGCGCACTTGTAGGTGGTGAAACCGCAGAAATGCCAGGCATGTACGAAGGCGAAGATTACGACCTTGCTGGTTTTGCCGTTGGTGTTGTTGAGCAAAGCAAAATTATTGATGGCTCTAAAGTAAAGTCTGGTGACGTACTTATCGGTGTTGCATCAAGTGGTGCTCACTCGAATGGTTACTCATTACTACGTAAAATTTTAGACGTTAAAAACGTTGATTTAACTCAAACGATTGATGGTCGTCCTCTTGCTGATGTAGCAATGGAACCAACTCGTATTTATGTAAAACCAGTTCTTGAACTCTGCAAACAAGTTGATGTTCATGCTATGGCGCACATTACTGGTGGTGGTTTACCAGGTAACTTACCTCGTGTATTGCCAAATGGTGCTCAAGCGGTTATTGATGAATCTTCTTGGGAATGGCCTGAATTGTTCCAACTTCTACAACGCGAAGGCAATGTAGAACGCTTTGAAATGTACCGTACATTTAACTGTGGTGTAGGTATGGTTATTGCTGTTGATGCAAATGATGCTGAAAAAACAATTGAACTACTTAATGCTCAAGGCGAAAAAGCTTGGAAAATTGGACATATCCAAGAAAATTCTGAGTCAGTGGAAGGTGCAGACGAAAAAATTCGTGTGATCTTTGCATGATAAAAATTGCTGTTCTAGTCTCTGGGAATGGCAGTAATTTACAGGCCTTGATAGATGCAAATCTATCAGGGCAAATTGTAGGTGTACTGTCTAATAAAGCAAATGCTTATGCCCTAGAGCGTGCTCAAAAAGCCAATATTGCTACGGCGGTTATCTCCCATAAAGACTTTCCAACGCGCGAAGTTTTTGATGAGGCAATGCATCAGCAACTCTTAGCTTGGGAAGTAGATGTAGTTATTTTAGCTGGCTTCATGCGTATCTTAACACCAACCTTTGTCAACAAATGGCAAGGGAAAATGCTGAATATACATCCCTCGCTTCTTCCAGCTTACAAAGGTGTGAATACTCATCAACGTGTTTTAAACACAGGTGATCGTTTACATGGTTGTACCGTACACTTTGTAACTGCTGAACTGGATTCTGGTCAATCTATTGCCCAATCAGCTATATCAGTTAAAGAACATGATACTGCCGCTTCATTAGCAGATCGAGTGCACACACTTGAGCACTTTATCTACCCACAAGTTGCAGAGTGGCTGTGTAACGGTCAACTTACATGGAAAGATGGGCAAGCCTATTTCCGTAATCAAGTTCTAAAAGACCCTATTCGTTTTGCAAGTTGGTAAAGTATTTTACTAACAAACAAAAATAAAAAAAGGACATGCTGGCATGTCCTTTTTTTATAAGCTTTAAATTAATTTAATTAATGATGAATCAATTTCTTTATAGAATTTACTGTATCAATAGGATGCTCTAGAGGGAACATATGGCCCCCTTCAACCACAGTAAATGGGATTCCCATTTTTCGCTTTGCCATTTGAGGAAAGCCTCTTTTTAAGAAATCACTTCCTTTACCCACCACTAAATGCACAGGCATCTTAGGTTTTGGCATAGGCAGCCACCACCAAGAAGGATTTTTACGGAAAATTGCAACTTCATCTTCACGAGAAATCGTTAAAGTTACTCCACCGCGAATCGAATCTTCTTTCAAAGCATAATCAATATAAGCCTGAAAACAATCCTCATCAAAATCTTTATAAAATCCTTTAGGACGAAGTAACTCAGCAGCCTGCTCTCTCGATTCCCAATGTTCACGACGACGTGCAGATAAGCCCGCCGGTGTCATCGCATCAACCAATTTAGGACGAAATAATTTTGCCATATGAAAAGCAAATGAATATCGCCCTAAAATAAGAGGCGGATCTAACATAATGACTTGAGAAAACAGTTCAGGACGTCGAAAAGATGCCATCAATGTTAAAACCGAACCAAGAGAATGGCCTAATCCGATGACTTTACGTCCTTTCGCCTGACGCACAATACTATCAATAACTTGATCAACCAAAGCAGGCCAATGGTTAGTCACAGGATAACGTTTGTCAGGACCAATGAGTGGAACATAAATTACGTCATACTCATCTTTTAATTGATCAAACAATTTTTGATACACCATAGATGGCACACCATTGGCATGTGCAAAGTGTATAACCGGTTTCATTGACATACCGTTATCCTAAAAATACAGATTTATTGTAATTTTGCGCTTTGACTAGTCTGCACCTCTTGAGCAATAGATTCACTTACTCCTTGCCCGATTTGTGCCCCCATACGACCCAAAATGGATTGTAGTGGGTTACGCTCAATTGTGTAGTCAACTTTATTATCAAGGTTTAGTTCGCGCATCAAGCTCGTAATATTACCTGAACGGTCAGCAACACCTAATTGAATTGCTTGTTCACCCGTCCAGAATAAGCCAGAAAAAATAGCTGGATCATTCGATTTCAAACGCTTACCACGGCCTTCTTTCACTGCGGTAATAAAGTGAGTATGAACATTATCAAGAACAGATTGAATATGTTGCTTTTGAACAGGATCAATCGGTTTTGTCATACTTAAAATGTCTTTATTCGTTCCGGCAGTTAAAGTGCGGTCTTCAATACCGAGCTTCTGAGCTAAACCAGTAATGCCATAGTTAGGCATAATTACACCAATTGAGCCCACTAAACTTGATGGGTTGACAATAATCTCATCCGCAGCAGAAGCGATATAGTACGCACCCGATGCCCCCATATCACCAATAACGGCATAAACTTTCTTATCAGGGTGCTGTTTTTTCAAATAACGAATTTCCTGCCAGATTTCATCAGACTGAACTGGAGAACCGCCAGGTGAGTTAATGTTAAGTGCAACAGCCTTACTATTTGAGGCTTCAAAAGCACGTTTAAGCGCTTTATTCGTATCTTCACTATTTACCGCTTGATTACTCGAAGCATCAATCGTTCCAATAATATCCACCACTGCCAAATGAGCACTACTGCTACTTACAGCAGAGCCTTCTTTGCTGGTTGAACAGCCTTTGCCCATGAGTACAATAATGAATAATAGATAAATAAAAGTTAATGTTTTAAAGAAGATACCCCAACGACGACTACGGCGTTGCTCTTCTACTGAAGCAAGTACAGCCTTCTCAAGAATTTGCCATTCTGGTCCATTTTGTTTAGGGATTATAGGTTCATTTTGTGGTTTTGGTGGCCAATCGGACATAAAATTCCAATCCAAATCAATCTAAAATGATGTCATTATATACGTTGATTTGATAAAAACTGTCTAAATTATATGATTTCATTTATAATATTTTTATCTTTTTTTACTTGTTGCCTCCTTTTTACCGCGATAGATGACCAAACTAGATGTAAAAAGCATGAACTATTACTTACTCAAAACTTTTAGCCGTCAACCCATTCAATTTGGACGTTTTATTGCCCGTATGTTGGCAGGGTTAGTCAATACTTTAAAAATTACTAGAACATCAAAAAGTATAGAACTTAACTTACAAATTGCTCTTCCCCACTTAACACCACAGCAACGAATAGATATTACACAACAAGCTATTCGTAACGAGTTAACCTCATACTTCGAGTTTTTAAGTATTTGGGGCTCATCAAATAGTAAGAATATTTCACGTATTCACCATATTGAGGGTGAACATTACTTTCATGAAGCACTAGCAGCAAAAAAAGGTGTGGTTTTGATTGTTCCACATTTTGGTACATGGGAAATCATGAATGCTTGGTGTGCCCAGTTCACTTCTATGACTATTTTATACAAGCCTGTAAAAAATGAAGATGCAGACCGTTTTGTTCGAGAAGCACGTAGCCGTGAACAAGCCAACTTGGTACCTACCGATGAGACTGGTGTTCGACAAATTTTTAAAGCACTCAAACAAGGCGAAACCACTGTAATTTTACCCGACCATACACCTAATGTTGGTGGGGATATGATCAATTATTTTGGTGTACCACTTGCCTCAAGTAATTTAAGTGCCAAGCTCATCCAAAAAACAAAAGCCAAAGCATTATTTCTTTATGCGATTCGTAATGAACACGACGGTTTTACGATGCATATTGAGCCTATGGATGAGAAGATTTACGAAGGTAGTGCCGATGACGGAACCTTTGTTATTCATCAAGCCATTGAACAACTGATCCAACATTATCCAGAACACTATCACTGGAGTTATAAACGTTTTAAAGCAAATCCCGCTTTAGATAATATTTACAATATTGATCCGAATGAAGCACTTCAAATTGTAGATAGACTTAAAGCAGAAGCTTCACAAATTCCTGTGAAGCCAAGTACGCTCGAAACGTCGAGTGTATAAAACCATCTCTTGATTGCGAGATACAAAACTCAATGTTCCTTGCTCAACTGTGCTTTTAAATGGAATATTAAGCTCTTGTATTCTCGCTAAAACCTCTTTGCTTGGATGACCATAACGATTATTAAAGCCAGCAGAAGCAACAACAAGCTTGGGGTTTAACGTCGCTAAGAAGTCGTAAGCTGAACTATGTTTACTTCCATGATGACCTAATACCAAGACATCCACCTTTAAATCAGGATATTCTTTCATGAGTTGATATTCTGCTTCCAACCCTGCATCGCCCATGATTAAATAATTTTGATAGCCATTTATCTGTTTTAAATGAATATAAATCACACAAGAATATTGATTTTGATTTGAAGAAACTAAGTTTAAATCTTTTTCTTTAGGCCAAAGAATTTCAATATCTAATTGTGGATATTGCCATTTTTGCCCTTGATGACAATAAGTAAATGGTTCTTTAATTTGCTCTGCCCATAATTCATTTGATATGACTTGTTTAATAGGAAAAGCCTGAGCGATTGAAGGAAATGCTCCGCTATGATCTTGATCAAGATGAGACAGTACGACGTGATCCAGTTGCTTAATTCCCTTTTGACGTAAATATGGAATTACCACATTTTGACCAATACTAAAAGCCTTCTCATCATAAGAACCACCCGTATCAATTAACCATGTCTGCTCTGGATGTTGTAGAAAAATCGCTTGTCCTTGGCCTACGTCTATAATATTTAATTGAACTTGCTGGGACGACTTATCTGGAATGATCAAGGGTAAACAGCATATTAGCCCCCAAGATTTGGGTAAAACCCCACGCGGTAAAAATAAGATAATAATAACGAAGCTAAGGCACACTAAATCAAGTGGTGTCAGGCTAAAACCTTGTAATGGTAGAGATAGCTTCTCTAAAAAGCCAAAACATGTCAGTACTATACTGATCAGAACATCATTAATTTGAAAAAGTAAACTTCCGAATGAGTTAAAAATAAGCCATACACAAGCTGCAAAAATATTTAAAGGAACAATCACTCCTCCGAGTAAAGGAACTGCAATAATATTTGTAAAAGGAGCAACCCATGAAATTTGTTGAAAGAAAATCAGCATTAAGGGACATAAGGCAATAAATATTTTGCCTTGAGATTCAATTAAAATTTTACTGAAAGGAATGATTCTAAATAACAGACTAGTTGAAACAAGATTTGGGGCCTGCTCTATAGTTTGATAAATCCGTAATAAAATAAAGCAAGAACCATAAGAGAGCCAAAATCCTGCGGATAAAACACTGAAGGGATCGAAAAGTAAAAGTAGACTTGCACTATAAACCAAGAGTGAAAATGGTTTAACAGCCACTTTAATCAATACCAAAAAAGCAAATAAAAATACTGAGAGTAAAGTTCTTAAGGCGGGAATTTCAAAACCAACAAATGCCGTATAAATTAAAACACCGAAACATAATGGAATCATGGTCCAAATTTGTTTAGGTTGATGCAAATAAAGCTGCGGATAATAACGTCTTATTAATTGATGTAATACCCAAGACAACATGATAGCAAAAATGAGTACATGAGGCCCTGAAATGGCTAACAGATGAGAGATTCCTAATTCCTTAAATTGATTTTTAATCTCATCATTTAAGAGACTTTCATCCCCTGTTAACAAAGCTAATAACAGACCTTTATTTTGCAAAGGAGATTGTTTTAACATTAATCTAAATGTTAGACGTAATTTTTCTATATTTAATTTTTGTCTGTTAAAGAATTTTTGTTGCTCTTTTAAATGATGTTGATAACCCAACTGATAAATTTCATCAGAGCTTAAAGCCTCAATATGCTGAACACTAAAACCAGACATTATATTTCGTTGAATGAACCATTGTTCTTGGTCAAAAACACCAGCCACTGCGTAACTATGAGCAGGTTTGGTTTTGCCAGAAATTCGATAATAATGACCTAATTGTAATTTTGGCTCATCTATGGCTGAGATTACTTTTTGATTTTTTAAATATAATAGCCAATTAACGGGATGTAAGGACTGCCCTAGTACCTGAACGGGTTGTTGTGTTTTATCTTCTTTTTCTTCACTTATACGGTCGACATACACAACAATATCTAAAGATTTAGGCTGCATTTGTCGCAGTTCTAATCTTTGATTTAAGGCCTGCTGAGCATATTGATGTCCTACAGTAAAGAGACTAATAGCACAGACTAGACAGTAAATAGCTTTTAATATGGGGCGATTTAAGAATAAATTTCTCTTAAAAATATAAAAAATAAAGCCCATAACAAGCAAAACTTTACCAATCCAACCATATTGCGTTATGAGAGGAAGATCTATTCCCATAAATGCAATACCCCCAATCCACCCCATTAAAATAAGTTTTAACATTCAAGGTCATATCATTATCTTTTTAGGGGCAAAATTAAAGCCCAACTAAGTGGGCTTTAACAATGTGATTTAATGACAATTTTTTAAGTACCACTCACCCAGAGTCCATCTTGCATATGCAAAATAGAATCAGCAGCCTGAGCTAAATGCTCGTCATGGGTCACAATTAACATTGCCATGTTGAGTTCTTTCTTAAGATCGGTCAGTAATTCAAAAATACCTAGAGCTGTTTTACGGTCTAAATTACCTGTAGGTTCATCAGCCAGAACAACCGCAGGTTTAGTGACTAAAGCACGCGCTAAAGCCACACGTTGGCGCTCACCACCCGAAAGCTCCCCTGGCTTATGATCCATACGATGAGACAACCCAACTCGATCAAGTAAATATTCAGCTTGCGCTTTTACCGATTTAAATTGGCTATCTGCACGAAGCATTAAAGGCATCGCGACATTTTCAAGCGCAGAAAACTCAGGTAATAAATGGTGAAATTGATAAACAAAACCGAGATATTGGTTGCGCTGAAAACCACGTTCAGCTTCACCTAAATTATCAAAACGTTGACCATTTAAAAATACTTGCCCTTGAGTTGGCTGCTCTAAACCACCTAGTACATGAAGCAAAGTACTTTTACCTGAACCACTCGCACCGACAATCGAAACAAACTGCCCTGCTTCAACTTGTAAAGAAAGACCTTTAATGACTTCAACTTTAGATTTACCGTCATCAAAATGTTTATATATTTCTTTCGCTTCTAAAACGATTTTACTCATAGCGCAGTGCCTCGGCAGGTTGAACTTTGGCAGCACGAAGTGCCGGATAAATAGTCGCCAAGAAGCTTAAAAGTAAAGAAACAATCACGATAATCGTCACATCTTGCCATCTTAAATAAGAAGGAAGGTAATGTACAAAGTAAGCATCAAATAGATTTAAGCCCAACACATTGTTAAACCATGAAATGATATCACTAATGGTTAAGGCTAAAATAACACCTAAAACCGTACCCGCAACGGTACCAATTACCCCAATCACGGTGCCTTGAACCATAAATATTTTAGTAATCATCGACGGCGAAGCGCCTAATGTACGCAAAATTGCGATATCAGATTTTTTATCAGTCACCACCATGACCAATGATGAAACAATATTAAATGCTGCAACCACAATAATAAGGACAAGCAATAAACCGACTAGAGTTTTTTCCATTTGAATGGCATTAAATAAATTACCATGCGTATAGGTCCAGTTCGTCGCATAGAAATTGCTTGGTAAACTTTTTACTAAGTCGTCAGCAACTTGTGGCGCTGCAAAAATATCATCTAGTTTTAAACGGACACCTTGGGCACCATCTGGTAAGCGTAATAAGGTTGAAGCATCGTATAGGGCGATATAACCCACCATAGAGTCGACTTCAGCACCTACACTAAAAATACCAACCACTTTGAAACGCTTAAAACGAGGTACAACACCTGCTGGAGACGGTGTTGCTTCTGGTAAAACCAATGTCACACTATCATTTAGACGTAAGCCCAATGAATCAGCCATATCTTTACCAAGTACAATACCAAATTCACCTTTTTTAAGTGAATCTAAACTCCCTGCAACAATATGATTTTGAATAATAGAGACATTCTTTTCATATTTTGGGTCAATACCCGTCACCATAATACCAGCGACCTGTCCTTGCGCAGTTAACATACCTTGCAATTGCGTAAAAGGTGCAACCCCTGTTACATGTGGATGATGTTCAACTCGCTTCACGAGTTCAGGCCAATCCGTGAGGATTTGTGTAGATGAAACTGTTGCTTGTGGCACCATTCCTAACACACGGTTTTTCAATTCGCGATCGAAACCGTTCATGACAGAAAGTACTGTAATCAGCACAGCGACACCTAGTGTCAAACCGACCATCGAAACCAATGCAATAAAAGAAATAAAATGATTACTGCGTCTTGCGCGAGTATATCTCAACCCTATATACAGTGAGATTGGTTTAAACATACCTTCTAAATCCAAGGTCATTGATGGAAAATATAAGATGTTGATGGCAAATTTCACCCACATCTACTATTTGACCATACCGTTAGATGCTGTATTAAGGTTTAAAAATCAGTAAGTTCTGACTTATCCTTAACAATCCTAATATTATATTGCTGCGCTATTTTCTACTAGTTAAGTTGGGAGATCAATTTGATCGTGCATTTCGCTACGAATTAGAACAATTTAATGAATAAGCTCAACAAATTACCCAAATCTTCTCCTATTTAGACTTCATATGTTGAGCAAAGTTCCGGTTTGCCTGAATGTCTTTATAGAAATATAAAAAGAGTCCAGACAAGATAATGAAAGCACCTACAAAAACCATAATTGAAAGTTGTTCATGATTTAAAGCAGCCCCAATCATCATCGCTAACATAGGGGTAATAACTGTCGTTAAAGATAAAGTCGTTGCCTGAATATTTTGTATAAGTTTGAAATAACAGAACATGGCAACGAGTGAAGCCATAAGTACCGTATAAACTAGGGCAAATAGTGATTTGGCTTCTGGCAAATGTGTCGGTGCATATTGCCAAATAAATGGAATAAAACAACTAGCAAAAATAGAAGACACTAAAATAGAGCCTGTTGCCTGAGCCATTGGCTGAATTTGGGCATTAACTTTCTTAACCCAGAAAATTGAAAATGAATAAACAAACACACTGATCAACATAAGAATAATACCAAACGGGTGTACATGCTGATTCGCACCGCTCAGACAAATAATAGCTAGCCCACAGACCGCAATTGCCATACCCAACCATTGCAGCTTATAAAGTTGCTGGCCAAAAGCAAACCGCCCAATAAGCCCCGCCATAATCGGTGCTAAGCCAAACATAAGTGCAATCATGCCGGAACTTAAATATTGGGTCGCGGCATAAGTGAAAATTTGAGAACCAATTAAGCTAAAAGATCCGGCAATATAGCTATGAACTGCTTGTCGATGCGTCGGAAAAGGTGTTCTCAAAATTAGTAATATGATGACAGCCAAAGGCAATGCAATAAAAAAGCGTAATAACAATGCCCACATCAGATGTAGATCAGACACACTCCAGACAATTGCCAACGGAGTTGTTGCCCAGATAAACACTAACAAGGCATAGGTTAGAGCCAAATTGGTTTGCGATGGCATGCGATGCTCACTTAGCTGTTTTACGTTTTTGCTTTAAAATCGTTTGATCTAATGAACTTGAAAATTCACGTTTATCTCGTTCGGAAATAGGAGGCGGTCCGCCAGTTTGCACACCCGCACCACGAAGCGTATCCATGAAATCACGTAGATGTAAACGCGCTTTAACATTCGCCGTTGTATAGACTTCACCACGGGGATGAATAGCAACTCCACCTTTCTCGATCACCTGAGCTGCCAGTGGAATATCCTGCGTAATGACAATGTCATTTTCAACCATACGATCAACTATTTCTTTATCTGCCTGATCGGCACCACTTAAAACCTGTATTGATTTAATACGAACAGAAGGCGTAATCCCAACATTTTGATTGGCTACAAAAATGACTTCTAATTGATAACGATCTGATGCACGTAAAATCACTTCACGTAAAATTTTCGGTAAGGCGTCTGCGTCTACCCATAGCTTAAATGGCAGCACGTTATTCTCTATTTCCACTAAAAATATTAGTCTAACAGATGCTTTTCTAAGGTGAGTAAAAATAACGATTAAACTGATTTTTAATTTCAACATTTAAATTTTTTATAAGTTAAACGTACTTTTAACTTATAAATAGAAACGTTGCTTCCCCTTAAATGACTAAATACGCGCTTTTACAAGAGAATTTACATATGGTGACTTGAAAAATAGCAAACACCCTCGATTTAATATAACAAGTAATGTGAACCCAACAGCATCGTGCTTATGAAAAATCAAAACAGTCCAGAAGTTATTAAAGTAAATGACCAAAATTTTGGTAGTCATGGAGAACATTGGAATCTATTGACGTCCCATCCCGAAACAGATGTACCAAAATGGTTAGGACTGGCACTTGATGCACCTGTAATGCCAATGGGTTTGTGTGAACATGAAGAAGACATGGATCAATCTTTTTGGCTCATTCAAGGTCCACAAGACCAAAAAGTTACCATCAATCAAATTATTGCTGTTGAAAATCAAAAACCTCGTGCGCTTAAAACAGCCTTCCCAAGTTTTGAAAGTCCGTACCAATATAATGCAAAAATTGAACGCATCATTACTTGTGACTCTGCAACACAAGCCGTGTTAAGTTTAAGACTAAATAAAAATACAACTGTTTATGCATTTGATAATTTATTTAGTGTTAACTACTGTCAATATGACAAAAATCAAAACTATCAAGTCCAATTTAATGCATGGGCTTATGAATTAGAACCTGTTCCAGCAGGCGAAAAAATTATTGTTGATGACCCAGCTTCGATTAAACATCACCGTGCATTAAATGCAATTTTAACTGAACATAATGGTGTTGCTCCTGAAAACTTACAGGAACTCATTAATGAATGGCAACCAAAAACTCCAGAAGATCAAGAACCTGTAACCGTTGATTTTTCTAAAATGGTCGCCTATTTATATGGTGAAAATCTTGGTCAAGAAGATGAAGCATGGTTCCAAGGTAATATTGTTGGTAAAACTTCTATGACATTTATGGGGGCAGAATATACTCTTTATGATGTCACTTTGGTTTTAGAAGATGATCTTCCTGCCATATTAGTGCGCATTGCGACCAAAAACGATTTGTATAAAAACTTTAATATTGGCGAATATATTCGCGGTAATATCTGGATTCAGGCGACTATTTGTGCTAAAAAGGGTGAAACTAATTGAATTTCACTAATATTTTAATAATTAGGTTATTGAATGAAGATTATACCCGAACAAACTACCAGCCTCATTCAATCCAGTAGCCTGCGCGTAAAGGTCGATACTGGTGCGTTTTGCTTTTTTGTCTTGGGTATGTTCTTAGCTGCCATATTCATGCACCAGTTTGGTTTAGTGCCTTTTTAATTTATAACTTATTCAATAAATAAAGCCCTCATTTGAGGGCTTTATTTATTTGATTTGCTTAACCATTACGCTTTGCAAAATCATCCATAAAGTTGATTAAAGCCTGTACGCCTTCTAATGGTACGGCATTATAAATACTTGCACGCATACCGCCGACAGAACGGTGGCCAGCTAAATTCAACAAGTGATTAGCTTCCGCTTCTTTTAAGAATTGCTTTTCTAAAGCTTCATCTGCCAAGGTAAACGGTACATTCATAATTGAACGGTTTGGAATTGCGATCGGGTTATTGTAGAAATCGCTTGAGTCGATATAACCATAGAGCAATTGAGCTTTTTCAAGGTTCACTTTATGGATCGCCTCTACCCCACCCTGCTCTAGCAACCACTCAAATACCAAACCAGACAAGTACCAAGCGTAAGTCGATGGCGTATTTACCATAGAACCATTTTTGGCTTGGTCACCATATTTTAAAATACTTGGAATTTCTGGTTTAGCTTGATCAAGTAAGTCATCACGAATAATGACAATTGTTAAACCAGCAGGACCAATATTTTTTTGTGCGCCAGCATAGATTAAACCAAACTTGGTCACATCTAATGGAGCAGATAAAATACTTGATGAATAGTCACAAACAAGTGGAGCCTTTACATCAGGAATTCCTGCGAACTGTAAGCCACCAATCGTTTCATTATCCGCATAATGTACATATGCTGCATCGTCAGATAAATTCCATTCACTTTGTTCAGAAATTGCGAACTTGCCATCTACTTTAATGCCAGCTTCTACAACATTAATATCGCCATAACGTTTTGCTTCTTTTAATGCTTTTTCAGACCAGATGCCGGTGTGAATATAATCGGCTTTACTGTTCTTACCTAAAAGGTTTAAAGGAATCGCAGAAAATTGTAATGACGCACCGCCTTGTAAAAACAGTACTTTATAGTTTTCTGGAATATTCATTAACTTGCGTAAATCTGCTTCAGCTTTTTCAGCCACAGCAACATAGTCAGCACTACGGTGACTCATTTCCATGATGGATAGACCTTTACCTTGCCAATCCAACAATTCTTGTTGAGCTTTTTCTAAAACGGCAGTAGGTAATGCAGCAGGACCAGCACAGAAATTGTACGCGCGCATGATTTTTCCCTTGTATAAAGTCAAACACAATAAAAATGGCATTTAACCACAGATTGCTTAAGCTTGCAGCAGCTTCTCAAGTAAATATTTCAATGCTGGACTGTATTTAGCTTTATTTTTTCAATTATTGTTGTCGTTATTTCTTTAGTTTTAATGACCAGCTTCCTCATTTAAAAAAATTTTTAAGCAAAAAGATCAACTTGACTTGTGATTATCATTTCACATACCTTGATAGCTATTACAAAAATATTGGCTTAGTAAATTCAATAATTAAAGGAGCTAAAAACCACCATGTTTTTATACAAATGTATAATAAACAAGATGATAATTGAATTTAATAACAAGAAATTTAAACTATAAGGGATGCCAAAAATTGTTATTTAAAATGCCAACACATCGATATAGACATTCTATTTTTCCCTTTTCATTTAAACCAAAACATCTTGCTTTGGCTTTAGGCTTTTTTTTCACTAATCATTTATATGCCGGAAGCTTAAGTTATGCTGAAGCAGAACAACAAGCTTTGAAAAGTTCATATAGTACTCAAGCCAACCAAGCATTACAGCAAGCATCTCAATTAGAAGCTGAAGCAGTAAAGGGCCTCGGATTACCTAGAGTTGATTTAAATGTCAGAGCCTACGCTTTTCATAGTGAAACAGATGTTCCCCTTGGTTCTTTTAAACAAAAACTTGAGAATGATTTAAGCCAAGGGCTAAACGATAAACTTTCACAGTGGAACAATGTCATTCCATCAGATGTGCTGGGACAAGTTCAAGAAGGCGCAAACCAAACCATACATGATGGTATAAATCGCTTTCCTGATTATGCGAATCTAACTATCGAAGATCAGGTTGTACGCCCTTCTATTTCGGTCGTTATGCCACTTTATACAGGCGGCTTAACCAGCAGCGCTAAAAAAATAGCTAATATACAAGCACAGCGCTCTGAGCTTTCAAGCCAACAACAACAAGATATACAGCGATTTGAAGTAGTACAAAGTTACTTTAATGTGCAATTACAGCAGCAGCTGGTAGCAAGTAGCCTATTTAACTTTAATGCGATGCAAAAACATTACAACAATGCCCTAAAGCTGGAACAACAAGGATTTATTAGTAAAGGGCAACGCATGCAGTTTGAAGTAGCTCGTAATAATGCGGAACGTACTTTACAAAATGCTCAAGCTAACTTAAATGCCAGCCGCTTTAGCCTTAATAATCTTTTACATCAACAAAATAATGTCGATTTAAGTACCCCTTTATTTGTAAACAACACCCCAAGCCAGTCTCTAGAATCACTTTTAACCAGTTATTCACAACAATCTAGCCTTGTACAAAAAATGCAGATGGATACTCAACTGGCTAATGTCAATATTCAAGCTCAACAAGCAGCAAAAAAACCAAGTCTATTTGCATTTGGTGAATATGCGCTTGATGAAAATGAAAACTGGATTGTCGGTGTAATGGCAAAATACAACCTATTTTCAGGTGTAGATAAAAATAAGAATATTCACGCTGCCGAATTGAAGCGCTATGCCTCTGAACTCATGACTGAACGCACTAAACAAGAGATCGAAGGTCTTTTGAATAAGTCATATAACGAACTCAACTCTGCTCAGCAAAGTCATCAGCTCTTACAAAGAAACGTAAATGCCGCTCAAGAGAACTTACGTATTCAAGAACTTTCTTTCCGTGAAGGAATGGGTACAGCAACCCAAGTAATTGATGCACAAAATGCATTAAGCGCGTTAAAAACTGAAATGGCTTTAAATGCTTATAAATATGTCATGTCACTCGCGACTTTACTTCAAAGTCACGGCTCAATTGATGAGTTTAAAGCATACGTTAATCAACCACATACCGACTATATTCGTTAAGGGGAGTATAAAATGAATCAAGACTCAGCTCATTCAGAACAAGATGCTCCTGTTGCGGATACAGCAGAAACCAACCAAGTTCAAAAAGATGATCAAGCGAGTGATCAGCAAGAATCAAGCACAAATAAAGATGATTCAAAACCACCTAAAAATTCAAAAATTAAACTGATTATTGGTGTAATCATTATTGCCCTATTGGGTTTAATTATTTTTGGTTTGTGGAAAAGTTATCAGCCAAAGCCTATTGAACTACAAGGCCGAGTTGAAGCCGAAACTATTCACGTAAGTACAAAAGTTCCGAGTCGTATTGAAAAAATTTATGTACAAGAAGGCCAGAAAATTTCCAAAGGCCAGCCACTTGTTCGTTTAGTTAGCCCGGAAATAGAAGCTAAAAAGCAACAAGCTTTGGCTACCTTACAATCTGCTTTAGCATTTCAATCTACGGTAGATCGTGGTTCTCAACAAGAGAATATCGATACACTTTATGCCAACTGGCAAAGCACAAAAGCACAAGCAAACCTTGCAAAAACCACTTACCAACGTGGTGAAAATTTATATAGACAAGGTGTCATTTCACGTCAAAGACGAGATGAAATGCTCGCAGCACAAACTTCTGCCCAAGAGTTAAGTGAAGCCTCTTATCAACAATATGCTCGTGCAAAACGTGGCAGTACGAGCCAACAAAAATCTACCGCAGATGCACAGGTTGAAATTGCAAAAGCAGCTGTAGGTGAAGCAAAAGCACTAGAGGAAGAAACACGTTTACTCTCTCCTATTTCAGGTACGGTTTCAAAAACTTACGGTAAACCTTCTGAATTAGTCGCTATGGGTGTACCTGTTGTCAGCATTTTAGAAGATGATGATTTATGGGTAAGTTTAAACGTCGGTGAAAATCAATATGCCTCTGTTTATAAAAATAAAACCCTTGAAGGATTCATTCCAGCACTTAATCAGAATGTGAATTTTAAAATTAAGAATATAGATGCTGAAGGTGAATTTGCCACCATAAAAACGACTCGCCAAACTGGAGGCTATGATATTCGTAGCTTTAAATTGCATCTGGTGCCTGAACGTCCTGTCAAAGATTTAAAGGTTGGTATGAGTGTTCTATTTAAAATTAAAGAAGAAAAATAAAGCATGTTGGCCAGTATATTACGGGAACTAAACTATCTAAAAAGCAATAAATGGGATTTGTGTATGGTGACACTTATCCCTGCTTTTATCATTTTCATGTTTAGCAGCATGTTTTACGCAGGTAAAGCTGAACACTTACCAATTGCGATTATTGATCAAGACCAAAGTGAACTCAGCCGTAATATTGAAAAGTATCTTTCGTTGAATCATACAGTAGAGATTAAAACAATTACGGCAAGCTCTACAGAAGCGGAGCAACTACTCAATGAAACCAAAATATGGGGCTATGTTTTCATTCCAGACGGCGCTGAAAAACGCTTTGTGAAAGCACAAGATGCTCAAATCAGCATTGCATTTAACCAGTCTTTTTTTAGTGTCGGAAATACCATTTCTTCAGCAATGCTGGTCAGTACCCTCAATGCTTTAGCAGACTACGCAGGCCAGAGTTATTTAGCAAATAATATCCCCTATTTAGATGTTCCTACAGCTGATGTAAAAATCTCAACGCTTTATAATCCAAGCATGAGCTATGAGTTTTATTTAGAACCCTTCATGGTTCCTGCTGTATTGCACTTATTGCTGTGTTGCTGTGTTGCCTTTGCTATTGGACAAGAACTTAAACGTGGCACATTAACAGCATGGGTAAACCGAGAAAGTTTTATTCAAGGCTTATTGGCCAAAAATCTGCTTTATAGCCTTATATTTTGTGCATGGACATGGGTATGGATGTTTTGGCTAGTCGAAATCCGGGGCTGGTTCGTAGCAGGTTCTCTTAGTTTATTGTTATGCGCACAGTTTTTACTGTATTTTGCCTATGCTTTGATTAGTAGTACCGTCATTCTTGCAACCAAAAATTTAAGTAAAACTTTTGGTTTTATCGCGGTATATGGCGGGTCTTCTTTAAGTTTCGCTGGCGTTACGCTACCTTTAAATAATGCCCCTATTTTTACCAAATTTTGGTCACTCATTATTCCGTATACTCCTTATGCCAAGCTTCAAACCGAACAATGGGTGATCGGCAGTCCAATTTTCATTTCAATGATTCCTTTTTTAATACTCATCGGTTATTGCCTGATTTACTTCTTTTTAAGTTGTCTATTGCTTAAAAAATTAGTTCAAGGGGCAACACAATGAAAGAATTCTTTAAGGCTTATGGGCAAACATTTAAAGACATTGTAAGTAATAGCTCAGTTTTCACAACGCTAGTTTTATCGGTGATTCTTTATAGTTTTTTTTATCCTACCGCCTATAAAGCTGAGCGTGCAGAATCTATTCCAATTGTGATTGTTGATGAAGAACAAAGCCTCTTAACTTCTCAATTGATTGGACAAAGTGCAAATAGCCCCCATGTTCATATCGTTACAGTTACCAGCAATTTTTTACAAGCTGAACAAATGGTCCGTGAGCAAAAAGCCGATGGTATTTTACTTTTACCAAATAACTTAACCCAAAGCCTACGCCGCGGAGAAACAGGTGGAATCGGCTTATACTTAAGCACAACCAACTTTTTAAAAACTAAAGAAATTGGTTTAGGTCTAGCAACCTCAATTGAAACCACATTAAAAGAATACATTGAGAAATTTGGACAACGTACGCATTTCCAGCCAGCGCTTTCTATTCATCAAGTGCCTTTATTTAACCCCCTTTCAGGCTATGGAAGTTATATTTTTCCGGCTGTTGCCTCTTTAATTATCCATCAAACTATTGTGTTAGGTTTAGCGATGCTGATTGCAAGCTACCGTGAGCAACACCAAAAAATTACAGCTGTTCGCTTCACTGGAATTTTCGCAAGTATATTTACCATTGGTTGTTTAAGTAGTTTTTATCTTTTTGGTTTTACGCTGTGGTTCAATGACTATCCACACGGTGGAAATTTTATAGGTCTCCTCAT
Organism: Acinetobacter sp. 826659; assembly: GCF_000588515.1. Taxonomy (NCBI): domain Bacteria; kingdom Pseudomonadati; phylum Pseudomonadota; class Gammaproteobacteria; order Moraxellales; family Moraxellaceae; genus Acinetobacter; species Acinetobacter sp. 826659. The sequence continues at coordinate 873,264 of NZ_JFYD01000001.1, forward strand.
TGCCGTTCCAATTTTTATTAGTTGTATTATTGGACTAGGCATGTTGATCGGTTCACTTTTAGATATGCCGGAACGTGCCGGACATATTATTGTGTTTAGCTCTGTACCTTTATTTTTACTAACTGGAGCTGCTTGGCCTCATCAAGCAATGCCTGAATGGCTACAATGGTTTGCGTGGTGTTTACCCTCAACACATGCGGTACAAATGTTTGTGCAACTTAATCAGATGGGTGTTCCATTAGCCACGGTTGTACCAAAGCTGATATTTCTTGGGACCCTTGGATTAATATTGGTGAGTTTATCTTATTATCGGCTTGTTAAAAAATCTTCTTCATAAAATAAAAAAGGAAGCTTATGCTTCCTTTTTTATTAAAGTTTTACTTAGTCTTCAGAAGCATCTTCATTATTTGATACAGCTTCTTCGCTATCAGTTTCAGTAGTATCTACTTCGCCTTCGAGAAACTCTTCTTCATCTTCGACAGCTTCAATAGACACAACGCCTACTAGAGTTTCTTCTTCGCTTAAGCGAATTAGACGTACACCTTGTGCATTACGACCAGTCATTGCAACTTCTGCTGCACGGGTACGAACTAATGTACCGCCATCAGAAATAAGTAACAATTCTTTGGTTTCGTCAATAGACACTGCACCAACAAGCTCACCGTTACGTTCGCTTGTCTTAATCGCAATGACACCCTTACCGCCACGTTTCTTAGTCGGGAAGTCATTTACTGGAGTACGTTTACCATAACCGTTGGCACTTGCACACAGTACTTCACCTGTTTCAGGTACAACTACAAGCGATACGATACGGCTTACTAAATTTGAATCTGCTGAATCGTCATTGTCATCTGATTCATCATTTTCAACATCTGCATCTTCTTCACTTAAAGTACTGCTTGCAAAGCTCACGCGCATACCACGAACACCTTTCGCAGTACGACCCATTGCACGTACGTCAGTTTCAGCAAAACGGATTGCCTTACCTTCGTTCGAGAACAACATGATTTGCTGATTACCATCAGTAATCGCAACACCAATTAAGGTATCTTCTTCATTGAGCTCAATTGCACGTAAACCATTTGAACGGATATTAGCGAATTGCTCTAAATCAACACGTTTAACCGTACCTGATGCTGTCGCCATAAATACGTAATGGTTTTCTGGGAACTCAGTCAACGGCAAGATAGCTGTTACTGTTTCATTCGCATCTAAAGGTAACAAGTTCACAATCGGACGGCCTTTGGCACCACGTGATGCTTGAGGCACTTCAAACACACGAAGGCGATATACTTTACCTACGTTGGTAAAGCACAGCACAGTCGCATGGTTTGAAGCTACAATCAGATGTTGAATAAAGTCATCATCTTTCATTGAAGTTGCAGACTTACCACGTCCACCACGGCGCTGAGCCTGATAATCTGAAAGTGGTTGAGTTTTTGCATAACCTGTTTGTGAAACCGTTAATACAACTTGCTCTTCAGGAATTAAATCTTCACGGCTAAAATCAATACGTGATTCAATAATTTCAGTGCGACGTCCATCACCATACTGTTGTAGTACCAGTGCCAACTCTTCGCGAATTACAGCCATCAATAAATTGAAATCATTCAAAATCGCAGTAAGTTCAGCGATTTGACCTAAGATCTCAGTATATTCTGCATGTAATTTGTCTTGTTCAAGACCTGTTAAACGATGTAAACGTAATTCTAAAATTGCGCCTACTTGTGTTGGTGATAAACGGTAAATCGATTCAGTTAAACCAAACGGACGATTTGGATCTTCACCTTCGATTTCATCTGGACGAACAGAAATTGCGCCAGCTTTTTCAAGCAATGAAACGACACCACCACCTGCCCACTCACCTGCAAGTAAACGCTCACGCGCTTCAGCAGGGTTAGCAGAAGTTTTAATCGTCTCGATAATTTCATCGATATTGGCTAAAGCGACTGTTAAGCCTTCTAAGATATGACCACGTTCACGTGCTTTACGCAGTTCGAACATGGTACGGCGTGTCACAACTTCTTGGCGGTGACGGATAAATGCCGCAATAATATCTTTCAGATTCATCAATTTTGGTTGTCCGTTATCAAGACAAACCATGTTGATGCTGAATGAGTTCTCAAGCTGGGTATTTAAGAATAAGTTATTTACAACGACTTCAGCGTTTTCACCACGCTTTAAATCAATTGCAATACGCATACCTTCTTTGTCAGACTCATCGCGAAGTTCTGAAATACCTTCAAGTTTTTTCTCTTTCACTAACTCGGCAATACGTTCAATAACTCTTGCTTTGTTTACTTGATATGGAATTTCAGTAAAGACAATCGTTGTACGGCCTGTCTTTTCATCTTCTTCGAAATGGTACTTACCACGAATATGTAAGCGGCCCTTACCTGTACGGTAAGCATCAACAATACCTGATTTACCGTAAATAATACCGCCTGTAGGGAAGTCAGGACCGGTAATATATTCCATCAATCCTTCAATCGAGATGTTCGGATTGTCAGCATAGGCTAAGCACGCATTCACAACTTCTGTCATGTTATGCGGTGCCATGTTGGTTGCCATACCTACGGCAATACCAGCAGCACCATTAATTAACAAGTTAGGAACACGTGTCGGAAGTACTTCAGGAATACGCTCAGATCCGTCGTAGTTATCTTCCCAGTCAACCGTGTCTTTTTCTAGATCTGCAAGAAGCTCGTGTGCAAGCTTGGTCATACGGACTTCGGTATAACGCATCGCAGCTGCGCTATCACCATCAATCGAACCGAAGTTACCCTGACCATCTACCAATAAATAACGTAAGCTAAAGTCCTGAGCCATACGTACAATGGTTTCATAAACAGCTGAGTCACCATGAGGGTGATATTTACCGATTACGTCCCCAACAACACGCGCAGATTTCTTGTAGGCTTTGTTATAGTCATTGCCCAATTCGTGCATAGCATAAAGCACACGACGGTGAACAGGTTTAAGACCGTCTCTCACATCCGGCAATGCACGAGATACGATTACACTCATCGCGTAATCTAAATATGAATGCTTGAGTTCGTCCTCAATGGCAATCGGTCGGATTTCCGATACGCTCATGCATACTCCTTCTTACAGATAGAAATTTCCATCTGCTTATATGTCTTGATCTTGCAAAAAATTTAGTTCCGGAAACTGAACTAAAATCGAAAAAAATATAGCTGTATACTATAGCATAAAAGCACTTTGTAATGTGCGGAATCTACACCGCTAATCTGGTGATATTTGTATAATTTAATTGCATATTATTCTTATCATATCGTTATAACGAGCACGTTCTATTCTTAATAAAACTATGTGATTTTTATTCTATAAAAATCAAACCTCAAATGAGATAAAAGTCTCAGTTATACATTTCAGATCACTATTCATAATAAAAAACCCCTAGTAAAAACTAGGGGTTTTTTAGCTTTAATCGGTAAAGATTAAAGTTTAGATACCAATTCAGGTACTACAGTGTTCAAATCACCAACTAACCAGTAGTCAGCAACACTGTTGATTGGCGCTTCTTCGTCTTTGTTGATCGCAACAATAACTTTAGAATCTTTCATACCAGCTAAATGCTGGATCGCACCAGAAATACCTACAGCAACGTAAAGCTCAGGTGCAACGATTTTACCAGTTTGACCAACTTGGAAATCGTTAGGTACAAAGCCCGCATCAACTGCTGCACGTGAAGCACCTTGTGCTGCACCAAGCTTGTCAGCTAATGGATCAAGTACTTTATGGTAGTTCTCACCAGAACCTACACCACGACCACCAGAAACTACGATGCGAGCCGCAGTTAATTCTGGACGATCAAGCTTAACGATTTCTTCAGATACGAAGTGAGAAATACCCGCATCTTTTACTTCGCCAACTGTTTCAACAGCAGCTGAACCACCTTCCGCAGCAACTGGATCAAATGCTGTACCACGAACAGTACCAACAATGATTGCTTCGTCAGATTGAACAGTTGCAATCGCGTTACCAGCGTAGATAGGACGCTTGAATGTGTTCGCAGATTCAACAGAAATGATATCTGTGATCATGCTTACATCAAGAAGAGCAGCAACACGTGGAAGAATGTTCTTACCAGTCGTTGTAGAAGCAGCTAAAACGTATTTGTAACCTTTAGCCAAGTCAGCAACTAGGCCAGCTACGTTTTCAGCTAATTGGTTTGCATAAGCAGCGTTGTCAGCAAGTAAAACTTTGCTTACACCAGCAACTTTAGCAGCAGCATCAGCAACTGCTTGAGCACCAGAACCAGCAACTAATACAGTAATATCACCACCGATTTTTTGTGCTGCAGCAACAACGTTTAAAGTAGCACCGTTAAGTACTTGGTTGTTGTGGTCAGCGATAACTAAAATACTCATGATTTTATCCTTCCGTATTAGATCACTTTCGCTTCATTTTTCAATTTTTCAACAAGCTCATCTACAGATTTCACTTGTACGCCAGCTTTACGTTCTGCTGGAGCTTCAACTTTAACAGTTTTAAGCTTAGTACCAGCTGTAACGCCATAATCAGCAGGAGATTTAGTATCAAGTGGCTTCTTACGAGCTTTCATGATGTTAGGCAATGCTGCATAACGTGGCTCGTTCAGACGCAAGTCAGTCGTGATGATTGCAGGAAGTGTAAGTTCAACAGTTTGTAAACCACCGTCAACTTCACGAGTCACCTGTACTTTACCGCCATCAACTTTCACTTCAGAAGCGAATGTACCTTGACCAGCACCTAATAATGCACCAAGCATTTGACCTACTTGGTTAGAGTCATCATCAATTGCTTGTTTACCAAGAAGGATAAGTTCTGGTTTTTCAGCTTCAACAACACCTTTTAAAATTTTAGCAACTTCTAAAGCGCCAATTTCATCAGTAGTTTCAACCAAAATACCACGGTCTGCGCCTAGAGCCATTGCAGAACGGATTTGTTCTTGAGCTTCTTTAGGACCAACAGAAACAACAACGATTTCTGATACTGTTCCTTTTTCTTTTAAGCGAATCGCTTCTTCCACTGCGATTTCACAAAATGGGTTAATTGACATTTTTACGTTGGTAAGGTCAACCCCACTATTGTCCGGCTTAACACGAACTTTAACGTTGGCATCAACCACGCGTTTTACAGCAACAAGAGCCTTCATGTAATCCTCGGCTGTTCTAGCAAAAGTAAATGTTGAGAAAAGTATATTAACTCTTCAATTAAAATTTTTTAGGTACCCTATCTTGCAATGTGTTTGGCATTTCGGTCAAGTCACAATTTTCTAGAACAGCACAAAAAAAATGAAATCATCAGTTCATAAAAAAATTTTATACTGCTATGAGGGCCTATTTTATTCTTTTTAAACTCTATTTTATACATTGATTTTTATTATCTTTTTATCTTATTTAGCATATTAGCTAGAAACATAACATTACTTTTAAAAACCTTAAATTTGAGGTTTTTTAGACCCAGTCGTCCACAAAATACCCAAAGATCAAAATGGTCAATTTGGCTGTTTTGACTATTTCTCTTAAACAAATTTGTAAAAAAATACAAATGATCTCTACATTCACCTAAAACTTCTCAATTTAATTATCTATTTATTGAGTCTATTTTTAAATTTTAGTTTTTATGAGCCCTTGGATGAGCTTGATCATATACTTGTGCTAAATGATCAAAATCAATATGCGTATAAATTTGTGTCGTAGATAAATTACTATGGCCTAGCATTTCTTGTACTGAACGCAAATCACCGCTACTCGATAGCATATGGCTAGCAAAACAATGTCTGAGTAAATGCGGATGTAAATCGACATTTACACCTGCCCTTTGTGCTTGAAGCTTCACACGTTTTTCAATTTGCCTTGGAGTGAGCGCCCCTCCTCGTAAGGAAATAAAGACAGAATCATTTTGATCAAAATGTCCTTTCCAAATTTTGTAAACTTTCAACCAGTTCAATAGGCTTTCTTTTGCTTTTTTCCCAAATGGTACTATACGTGTTTTATTTCCTTTACCTGTAATACGAACAAGTTGGCGATTAAAATCTACATCTTTAACAGTTAATCCCTGCAATTCAGCCAGACGTAAACCACTTGAGTAAAGTAACTCGAGCATCGCTTTGTCTCTTAACCAAAGCTGCTGATCAATTGGTTTTTCAGGCATAGGTTGATCTAAAATTTGATTAACTGTTTCTATGTCGATCATGCCTGGTAAAGGTCTAGGTTGGCGTTTTAACTTAAAATCGTCAGTAGGATTAATTTCTAGATATTTGCCTTGTTCAGCCCACTTCATAAACTGGCGAATTGAAGTGAGATGGCGTTGCATACTACTTGAACTTAACTGGTCCTGTTCGACACGCTGCGCTAAGTACTCTCTTAAATCTGAAGCTTCAATATTTCTCAAATCTAGTTGTTTGTGCTCGCAGAACTCAAGAAAGCTTTTAACATCTCGTTCATAAGCAGTAATCGTGTGCTCAGATTGATTCTGTATTTTTCTTTCTTTTAACCACATTGAGAGCAGTTGTAATGCAAAATCCAAATTGCTCTCCATTTATTTGCTCATTTTTTTGAGTGTATCAAAAACTATGTGATCATGAAAATTTGATACCGCACAACCTAATACTGATCTAATTTATATATTACAATTTAAACCAAGTATTCATTGGACCTTGCTGCCATGACCACCATACTTATCCCTTATTTAATTGCCATTACATTACTTACACTTACCCCGGGTTTAGATACGACTTTAATTATTCGTACAGCAACACTTGAAGGTAAATCGAAAGCGTTTCAAGCCGCTGTAGGCATTTGTCTTGGTTGTATTGTATGGGGAATTGTGGTTGCCTGTGGTCTAGGTGCTTTGCTCATGGCATCTGATCTCGCTTTTAATATTCTAAAATGGATGGGAGCAGCTTATCTAGCATGGTTAGGTTTAAATATGATTTTAAAACCACGTAGCCAACTTGCAGATATTCAAGAGAATAGTTCAAATACCTCTCCTTCACAAAATTGGTTTATTAAAGGCTTTTTGGGTAATTTACTTAATCCCAAAGTTGGTATTTTTTATATTTCATTTCTTCCACAGTTTATTCCACCACAAGCATCGGCCGTTACTTGGGTGATGGGACTGGTAATGATTCATGTGGTGATTGGAATATTATGGTCAACTTTATTAATTTTAGCTATGCAGCCACTGTCACGTTATCTTAAGCAACCCAAATTTGTGAAATATATGGACCGAATTACAGGCAGTATTTTTGTGTTATTTGCTTTGAAATTAGCTTTGAGTAAAAGATAAATTTAAAAAAAAGCGTGCTAACACATAGCACGCTTTTTAAAAGACTTACCTCATCTTTTTTAAATAATCTTTAATTTGTGTGGCCACTTCATCAGCATGTTTTTCTGCCAACTGATGATCTCCACCTTTAACAATATGCAGCCTTGAATTTTTAAATATCTGATTTAAGTATGTTCCCACTTCAACTGGACTCACTGGATCGTTATCACCCCAGATTAATAAGATTTCGACATTTATGTCTGACAGAAACTCTTCATAGTTGGCATTCGTCGTAATAAACCAATCTGGATATTTTAAAAATGCTTGGCGATATGCTTCACGCCAGTCTTGCACATTAAATCGCTTAAGGTTAATTCCACCAGAAGTTGCAATCAAAACCAGCCCTTTCACCAGTTGAGGTTTTTGTAACGCTGCGGCAACGGCAAAAATCCCACCCATTGATTGAGCAATAATTACAGACTCATCATGAATTTGATCGACCACATAATTTGTTAGGTCTTCAAAACTCTTCACTTCAAGGGATTCTGGTGTATCGCCAAAACCGGGGTAACCAATAATTTTTGTACGATACTGCTGAGGTAATTTTTCAATTAAGGGATGCCAAAATGTCGTACTGCCTGATGCACCGGGTAAGAAAATTAAATTATTCATATTTTTATAAAGTTATAAAATTATTCTACATATAAAAGAAAGTCTCTTTTATCATTTTAGATAATAAAAGAGACTTCTATTTTGGTAATGCGATTAGCCTTGGAAATAACGTAAATCCAAACGCCCATCATATACATGAGTTGTTGGACCAGTCATCCAAACCACATCGCCTTCTTGCCATTCAATTTGTAACTTACCGCCAGCAAGTTCAACTTCAACTGAGTTCGCAAGTAAGCCACGGCGCATACCACTTACCGCAGCCGCACAAGCTCCTGTACCACAAGCTAATGTTTCACCAACACCACGTTCAAATACACGTAAACGCACATGTTTTTCATCAATTACTTGCATAAAGCCAGCATTAACACGTTCAGGGAAACGTTTATGTGACTCGACTTGTGGACCAATGCCAGCAACATCTGCAGTTAATACATCTGGAACAATCGTTACGGCGTGAGGATTGCCCATATTGACCACATCAATATTAATGTTCTGGTCGTTAGCTAACTCAAGTGTATATAAAGCTTCTGGTTGTTCTGCAATGAATGGAATTTCATTCGGCAAGAACTTCGGGTACCCCATATTGACGCGAACCCAACCATTTTGTCCCAATTCAGGTTTTACAATACCTGCTTTGGTTTGGACAGTAATACTTGTTTTGGTCGTTAAATGGCGCTCATGTACAAAACGAGCAAAACAGCGTACACCATTACCACATTGTTCAACTTCAGAACCATCAGCATTAAAAATACGATATTTAAAATCTGCTTCCGGTAAATCTGGTGGTTCAACAATTAAAAGCTGATCAAAACCAATACCGAAATGACGATCGGCTAAGCGTTGAATTGTTTCTGTATCCAAATAGGCACGTTGGCTGATTAGATCAACCACCATAAAGTCGTTACCTAGGCCATGCATTTTAGTAAATTCTAACAACATTTCATTTACTCCTCAGGCAACAAGCGTTCATTTTCCCACAGAGATTCAACCGTTTCACGCTCACGAATCAAATGGGCTTTATCGCCTGACACCATCACTTCTGCGGCACGTCCGCGCGTATTGTAATTTGAACTCATTACAAAACCATAAGCGCCAGCGCCAAGAACAGCTAACAAGTCATTTTCTTTTAAAGCCAATGAACGATCTTTACCAATGAAATCACCCGTCTCACAGATTGCACCCACAAGATCCCAAGTTTTTTCTTCAGTATCTGAACTTGGCACTACAGGTTGGATATCCATCCACGCTTCATATAAAGCAGGGCGAATTAAATCATTCATTGCTGCATCAATAATGGCAAAGTTACGGTGGCTCGTTGGCTTGAGCAAATCAACTTTGGTTAAAAGCACACCTGCATTTGCACTAATGCTACGACCCGGTTCCATATAAACCTTGAGACCTAACTTTTCTAAAGCAGGTTTCATTGAGTTGGCATATTCTTCAACACTTGGCGGCGTTTCATCTTTATAACAAACACCCAAACCACCACCGATATCGATGTGTTTAAGAGTAATACCAAGTTTTTTTAGTTCTTCGATCATCAACATGACACGATCTAAAGCATCAACAAACGGTTTAGTCTCGGTCAATTGCGAACCGATGTGGCAGTCAATTCCAATAATTTCAAGGTTTGGTAAAGATGCAGCATATTGATAAGTTTCATAAACGGTATCACTTGGAATACCAAATTTATTTTCTTTTAAACCTGTTGAAATATAAGGATGAGTTTTTGCATCTACGTCTGGATTTACACGTAAAGAAATTGGCGCTTTTTTGCCTAGACGTGCTGCAACTTTTTGAAGACGGTCTAGTTCTGCATAAGACTCAACGTTAAAGCAAGCAATACCTACATTTAACGATGTTTCGATATCGGCTTCAGTTTTACCTAACCCAGAAAAAACAACTTTAGATGCATCTCCACCCGCTTTTAAAACGCGTGCAAGTTCACCACCTGATACGATATCAAAACCAGCACCAAGTTTTGCCAACACATTAAGAACAGCTATATTTGAGTTAGATTTCACCGCAAAACAGATTTGATGATCAATAAAATCAAAAGCACGGTCCATATCTAAGTAATGTTTTTCAAAAGCTGCTTTTGAATAAACATACAAAGGGGTGCCAAATTGCTGCGCAAGCTGCTCCATAGAACATTGCTCTGCATGCAATACTCCATTAATGCGAGTGAAACTCATGAATGTGTCCTTATTTCAAAGCTTAAGGTGAAGTTGTTTGGGTTGGGGCTGATGATTCAACTGGCTGTTCAGCCTGCTCATCCTGTTGAACAACTTGTTTCTGTTCTTTATTACGATAGAGCAAGTATTTCGCACGTTTGTCATAATTCGGATCAGAAGGTAGCTGTAATGCTCCTGACTGACCACAAGCGCTAAGCAAAATACTGCTGCTCAATAAACTGATGAGGCAAATGACACGACGCATCTGAGCACCTGATTTAAACAATTCGATGCAGTATACCGTGATCATGCAAGCGGCTAAAGAGTAAACTTAAAGAGAAAAACAATATGCATAAAAAACGCCAGCTTTTCAGCCAGCGTTTGATCATAAGCAAATAAATTTAATTACTTTTTATGACGTGGTTTATAGAAGAAGAAATAACCAATGATCAAGATAACAAACCAAATTGGGCTGACTTTAAGCGCTTTGAACGTATCTGGTTCTAAAGACAGCACATAAATCATGCCAATAAAGAAAATAATCGTGACCCAACATGTAAATAGACCACCCGGTAATTTAAATGTTGATTTTGCATGTAGCTCAGGACGCGTAGTGTAGTAACGGATATAACTCCAGATAATGAGTAACCACACGCAAATGAACAGAATCGTTGAAAGCGTCGTTGCAAGTGTAAATGCCTCAACTGTATTTGGAACAAAATACTGTAATGCCGCACCTAACAATAAACACGCAGCAGAGAAATACAATGCATTTGCCGGTACCGCACGTCTGTTCAATTTACCAAAAGCTTTTGGACCCTGATCTTCACGAGATAAACCGAATAACATACGGCTTGTTGAGAAGACACCACTGTTCATTGATGACATCACTGATGACAATACCACCAAGTTCATCAGGATGGCTGCTGCTGCCACACCTGCTTGACTAAACAAGTTCACAAATGGACTGATGGCTGGATCAATTTTATTCCAAGGTGTTACAGACATCACGATCAACAATGCCAATACGTAGAAAATAATGATACGGATTGGAATTGAGTTAATTGCTTTTGGTAAGTTACGTGCTGGGTCTTTGGTTTCCGCAGCCGTTGTTCCCACAAGTTCTACACCAACAAAAGCAAAGATTGCAATCTGGAAGCCTGCCAAGAAACCATGTACACCTGTTGGGAAGAAGCCACCGTTAGCCCAGAGATGAGTAAATGATGCAACTTCACCTGTACTTGAGGTAAAGCCTGTAAAGATCATCCATAGGCCAACAGCAATTAATATAATAATCGCAAGAATCTTAATGAGCGCAAACCAGAACTCTAACTCACCAAACAAGCGAACTGTTAACAGGTTTAAACCCATAATAAATACAATCGCGGCAACACTGATCATCGCCCCTTCAACAGGCGAGAAAGGTAGACCATTATTGAAGAACTGTAAGTAATAGATAATTGCAGAAAGGTCAGCGATACCAATCGTGATCCAACATAACCAGTATGTCCACCCTACAAAATAACCTGCCCATGGACCGATTAAATCTGTTGTGAAGTCAATAAATGATTTATAGGCAAGGTTTGAAAGAAGTAATTCGCCAAGCGCACGCATGACAAAAAACACCATCACACCAATAATCAAATAAATGAATAAGATCGACGGACCAGCAAGGCTAATTGTTTTGCCTGATCCCATAAATAATCCGGTACCAATTGCACCACCAATCGCGATTAGTTGTAAATGCCGATTGGAGAGGCTTCGATGGAGCTCACCTTGTTCATGAGGCTCGCTCAGATTTTGATTCGACATTTTATAAATACACTCCAGTAATTTTTTTAGTCCGTTAGCTAAATTCAAATCAAAAAGACGATATCGCACCATTTGCAGGTATCTTTTAAATGTATATTTTTTGACAACTTTTCAGCTAACCAATTTTGTCTGTATTGCTGATGATTCCAAGCTACATACAATTAAATCCGATAATACGCACAAGCCCCTAGCAATACAACGCACTTTTTTGGAACATCCAGTTTCTCATTTAATGATCAATCTCATATGAAAAAAGGTGGTCAATATGACCACCTTTTTAGCTATTTGGTTGTTAAACTCTAGCTTCCTGTTTTCTTAACTTGCGCATTCAGTTCTTGGTTTTTCTTCAAGCGCTCTTCCCAGAATGTCGCATTTTTAATTCCTAATTTAATAGGGTCAAATGTGTACTCTTTTACTCCCGCTTTTTGTTGTTCTTCGTAATCTTTTAATGCCTTAATCGTTGGTTTATAAATAAAGTACGTTACAACAATACCAATAATATTAATCCATGCCATTAAGCCGACACCAATATCACCAATACCCCAGATATAGCCTGTGGCACTCAGTAAACCATAACCTACAGCAAGAATGATTGAACATTTCACAATGAACAATAATGACGGTGATTTTGTAATGTAGCTCAAATAAGCAAGGTTTGTTTCTGCAATATAGTAATAAGCTACGATAGTGGTGAAAGCAAAGAAGAATACGGCTAAAGCAACAAAGATCTGACCAAAATTACCAAAAATAGTACTCACCGCCATTTGTGTAAATGCAGGAGAACCAATTTCAGTCGAGGCAGGAACATTTTGAACAATGAATTGACCTGCTTCTAAAGCCCCCTGAACATTATATTGACTTGTCATTAAAATCATAAATGCAGTAGCAGAACAAACAATTATACTATCAAAGTGAATTGAAAAAGATTGGACCAAACCTTGTTGAGCTGGATGTTGAACTTCTGCTGCCGCTGCTGCGTGTGGTCCTGTTCCTTGGCCTGCCTCATTGGCATACACACCACGTTTTCCCCCCCAACCGATTGCAGCACCAAGACCTGCCATTGGCGTAAATGCATCTGTAAAAATCAGGCTTAATACTTTTGGAAGATCTGAGATGTTAACCACAACAATGATAACAGCCATGAGGAAATAACCAATTGCCATAAAAGGTACAACCAGTTCAGCAAACTGAGCAATTCGTTTAATCCCCCCGAAGATGAGGATAGCCAGCAAACCAATCACGACGACCAAAGCAACGAGTTTATAGACACCAACATCACCAAAAACAATTGCGCCTTCACCTGTAATCTGTGTAAATGCCTTACCTACTGCATTTGCTTGAATACCTGGTAAAAACAAACCACAAGCGACAATTGCTGCAATAGCAAATACAATTCCTAACCAACGCTGACCTAGTCCTCTATCAAAATAAAATGCTGGGCCACCGCGATATTGTCCTTGATACTCAACTTTATAAAGCTGACCAAGTGTCGATTCTACATAAGCTGTACCAGCACCAAAGAATGCAACCATCCACATCCAAAAAACTGCACCGGGTCCACCAAAGCCAATTGCTGCTGCAACACCCGCAATGTTACCTACACCAATACGACCTGCTAAAGATACTGATAATGCCTGAAAAGATGAAACGCCCTGCTCTGAAGAAGTACCTTTTATTAAAAGTCTAGCCATTTCCTTAATTTGGCGGACCTGAACAAATCTTGTCAAAATAGAAAAGAATAAACCAACGCCTAAACATAAATAGATAAGCGCCTTACTCCATATAATACTATTTACCCAATCAACAATTTCTGCTGCACTCATAGATATCAACCTTTTGTATTTCTAAAAATACAATACTCATATTATTTTGTTCGTTTTCACTTCAGCAATATCCATGCCATATCTATAATAAACAGCTAGATACATACTCCAGTAAAAACACCTTCCTTGGGGAATAGATTAGATTTTTTATATCCATTGAAAACAAACTTTATCTGACTTGTAAAAATCCAATATCGTGTTATTTTTGATGTCTTTCCCTTATTAGTTCCTTAGAAGATCCCTTCAAATTTCCTCATTATCTTTTATGAAAATTTCAGGATACACAAATGAAGAACTTCCTAAGAACTATATTTATATAATATCGAGCAAAATTTCAATTTTTTATGAGTAAAGTCAAAACTGTTTACCGTTGCGAGCAATGTGGTGCCGATCATCTTAAATGGGCTGGTCAATGCTCAGAGTGTGGTGAATGGAATTCTCTGACTGAAGTTAAACTTGAGCCAACCACAGCTCACCGTGCACGTCCTAAAATTGGGGGCTATGCGGGTCAAGTTGCTAATATTACTACGCTAAATAAAGTCTCTGTTTCTCATGAAACCCGTTTACCTACAGGCATTAGCGAATTTGACCGAGTGCTTGGTGGTGGTTTGGTGACAGGTTCTGTTGTATTAATTGGTGGTGACCCCGGTATTGGTAAATCAACCATTCTTTTGCAAACCGCAACGCACATGGCAAGCGCAAAAAGCTCTGCACTTTATATTACGGGTGAAGAATCTTTATCTCAGGTGGCGCTTCGTGCGCAACGTCTTGATCTGCCAACTGACCAATTAAAAGTCATGGCTGAAACCTGTGTAGAACGCATTTGTGAGGTTTTAGAACAAGAAAAACCTGTAGTCGCTATTCTAGATTCGATTCAAACACTTTATACAGAAACTCTCCAATCTGCTCCGGGTGGTGTTTCACAAATTCGTGAATCTGCTGCTTTATTAACCCGTTATGCAAAAAATAGTGGCACAGCGCTATTCATTGTTGGCCATGTGACCAAAGAAGGTGCACTGGCAGGTCCGCGTGTTTTAGAGCATATGGTGGACTGCGTACTTTACTTTGAAGGTCAATCGGATTCTCGCTATCGCATGATTCGTGCTGTTAAAAACCGTTTTGGTGCAGTGAATGAACTTGGCGTATTTGGCATGACTGATAAAGGCTTACGTGAAGTGGCCAATCCTTCCGCTATTTTCTTAAGTCGATATGATGAAGCGATTCCCGGTTCAATTGTCATGATTAGCCGTGAAGGAACTCGCCCTCTTTTGGTCGAAGTACAAGCTTTAGTTGATGATGCTCAAGGACAACCACGACGTGTTGCACTTGGTCTTGAACAAAACCGTTTGAACATGTTGCTTGCTGTAATGCATCGTCATGGTGGCGTGCAAACCACTGGACAAGATGTATACGTCAACATTGTAGGTGGCTTAAAAATTACCGAGACAGGTTCTGATTTAGCTGTTTTACTTGCATGTGCTTCAAGTTTACGTACCAAAGCCTTGCCCCAACAACTTGCAGTTTTTGGTGAAGTTGGTCTTTCTGGTGAAATTCGCCCTGTCCCTAACGGTCAGGAGCGCTTAAAAGAAGCAGCAAAACATGGCTTTAAATATGTCATTTTACCAAGAGGGAACGCCCCTCAAAAGGCAATTCCGGGCGTACAAGTTATTGCCGTTGCTCGATTGCATGAAGCATTGACAGAAGCTATGCAACTCAGTGATGAATTGACATAAAAAAACATACTTTTATAGTTGAAATTTAGAGTAAAAGCCTGCATAAATACTATTACAAATTAACTTTAAACAGGAATTTCCTATGGAAGTACACCAGCGTGGCTTGATTACCGGTATTTTAATGGCTGGTTTAGCAATTTCTCCTCTTGCTGAAGCTAAACGTGCAGGTGGTGGTAAAAGCCACGGTATGGCACGTTCTACTACTTCAAGCCAGTCTTATCAACAACCTCGTCAAGTGACTCCAGTTCAACAAACCACTACAGCGCCTCAGAAATCTGGGCCAGGCGTTGGTTCAATGGTTGCAGCTGGTGTGGCTGGGGCTGCCGTAGGTGCTGTTGCAGCAAATGCTTTAGCTGATGACAAACCGACATCAACTGAACAGCAAGCCACTCAGGCTCAAGCTCAAGAAGAGAAAAAAGGTGGAATCCCAGGTTGGATCTGGGTATTGCTTGCCGCAGCTCTTGCTTTCTTTGTATTCCGTAAATTGGGATCAAAAAAAAAATTAGCAGGTAACAACCCTTACGCACCAAATAGTAACGGTCAAAACCCATTTGGCCGTTCTGCTGCACCACAAGCAGCTCCACGTAATGCTGGCGATAATACAAATATCTTTGGTCAATCTGTGGGTGGCGGTGCAGCAACGCAAGCGCCTTTTGGTGGTGTAACTACGAACAATGGCAATCAACTTCCAGATGGAAGTGAACCAGCTGCGTTCTTACGTATTGCACGTCAACGTTTTAATCATATCCAATCGATGAATACTGCAAGTAACATTGAAGAAATTCGCCGTTACTTAACACCAGAACTTTATAGTTCTATGTATAACGATATCATGGAAAACCAAGATCAAGACGTTGCTGAATTTAGCAACTTGAATGCGATGGTTGTAGACAGTGCAACTGAAAATGGTCAATACGTAGTAAGCGTACGTTTCACTGGTACAGTAAGTGAAGATCTAAACAGCTTGCCACAACCGTTTACCGAAATCTGGCACTTTGTTAAACCTGCTGGCTCTCAGCAAGACTGGGTTGTTGCAGGTATTCAACAAGCTTAAGCTAAATAAATCCTAAATAAAAAAGCCACAATATTGTGGCTTTTTTATTTGTCAGCTTAAGCAATTTCTGCTGGAAAGGTCACCACTTTTTCAATTTTGACCTGATCCATTGCAACCATGAGTAAACGGTCTACACCTAAAGCAATTCCTGAGCATTCCGGCATATGAGGCAATGCTGCTAACAAATGCTCATCTAAAGGCATAACATGAAGCCCTTGCTTAGCCCGCTCTGCATTATCTGCTTCAAAGCGTGAACGTAACACGTCTGCATCAAGCAATTCATCGTAGGCATTGGCTAGCTCTAAGCCTTCAATATAAACCTCGAAACGCGCCGCAACTTCTTCCCCGTCGTCATCTACTTTCACTTTTGCCAAAGATGCCATTTCTGGTGGAAAGTCAGTTAAAAAAACTGGAGCATCAAATCCTAAACTAGGTTCAACAAAATGAGAAAACAACAAATCCATGTAAGCTAGACGATCATCGCCCAAGTCGAGGTTTAACCCCACACGATTTGCGGTATCTTTGAGTTGCTTCAAAGTTGCTTGCAACGGGTTGATATCAAGTCGATCTTGAAAGGCATGTTTATAACTTAAAATAAACGGACGAACTTCACCAAAACGATGCTGCAAACAGGTTTGCAATAAATCGGCTGTTTCATGCATTAACGCTTTTAAGTCTAGACCGGGGCGATACCATTCAAGCATGGTAAATTCACTGTTGTGTTTACGCCCGTGTTCATCATCACGGAACACCTTACAGATTTGATAAATCGGCCCACTACCGCTCGCCAATAAACGCTTCATGGCAAACTCTGGTGAAGTCTGTAAATATTGAGTTTGCAATTTGCCGTTAATATGACGCAAAGCCTGAACTGAAGCTAAATGCACATCGGTGACCCCTGCCTGTGAAACGATCGGTGTTTCGACTTCCATGACACCACGTTCAGCAAAAAACTGACGAATTTGGGTATAGAGCTTGGCACGAGCTTTTAAGGCATCAATTGAACAAGTAGGTTGATAGCTTAAACTCATGCCTGTGGTCCCCCATGTGCTGCCCATTCACGGCGCAGCGGATAATTTTTACGTAATAAATCAAATGCTTTTTGCTCTACTTTGCCGTCTTTAATACAAGCACGGATGTTGGCATCATCTTGAGCAATATCATAAATCTGAGCTAACTTTTGCTTTAACACAGCTTTTAAATCATGTCCTGAAAAATAGTCTTCGCATGCAGGTAGTTGAGTTTCAAACCGCTTATTAATGTCGTATCCAAATTTTTGGCAAAACGCTTCATAAATCATTTGTGTACCGCGGGCTTTTCCTTCAAGGCTATAACCAGCAATATGCGGTGTTGCTAAAGCCAACATGTCTATGAGTTCTTCTGATATGACTGGTTCATGCTCAAATACATCAAGCACCACTTTACGCTGGGTACGTTGAATGTCTTCCATTAAAGCGGCTTCTTTCACGACTGGACCACGTGCACTATTAATTAAAATTGTGTCAGGTTGAAGCGCTGCGAAAGCTTTTTCATCAAACAAATGATATGTAGGATGTTCACCGTTTTTGGTCAGCGGCACATGAATTGAAATTGCGTTGGCTTGTTGCAACAAAGTTTCTAAGCTTACATTTTCAATTGTGTCTAGTTTCACATATGGGTCAAAGCCAATTACATTCCAACCAAGTAACTGAGCCATATAGACCAAACGCTTACCGACGTTGCCAAGGCCAACAATACCTAGGGTAAATTTTTCTTGTTGTTCTAAAAGGTTTGCATCTAAATGAAGTAAAGCAGTAATGACATATTCAGCAACCGCTTGGGCATTACAACCAGCCGCATTTGCCCATGTAATTCCTTGTTTTTCTAACGCCGCAATATCTAAATGATCGGTCCCGATTGTGGCACTGCCCACATATTTTAATACTGTGTTTTCAATTAAACTTGCGTTAACTGCAGTAACCGAACGAACCAATAAAGCTTCAGCATCTTTTACATCTGCATGGGTTAAAGTACGCCCTGCTTTGTGTTGAATATCGCCAAATTCTGAAAAAAAGTAATCGGTAAATGCCAAGTTTTCATCTGCGACGATTTTCATTGTCTGCAACTCATAGCTTATAAAAACGTTATTATCCTTTGAGTTGTAGCAAAGCACAATGTTAATGCCTTTAAATTCACGATTCTAAACTTTGACGGTTTGCAAATTACAAGCCACCACCAAAGTAGAAATAGGCCATCAAGGCCAGTGTGATCCAAACTAGAATAATCAACACAGCAACCAAATAATTTTGAGGCCGACGCTCCTGTTGATCTAGCCATTCTTCAGCTTGTTGTTCCGCATCTAAAATGACTTGTTGAGGTGTAAAACGAACAGCTAACCAAATGAGCATCGGTAGAATGATGGCCTCATCTAAAAGGCCTAAAATAGGAATAAAATCTGGAATTAAATCGATTGGACTAAAGGCATAAGCCACAGCCACCACAGCAATAACTCTTGGGAACCATGGCATTTGAGGATGCTTTGATGCAAACCAAAGCATAATAATCTGTTTTTTTAGACGTTTTGCCCATTCTTTTAGTGATTGTAACCAAGACATTTGGACAGACTCTGAACCTTTAGAGTTTTATAATAATCCATAAAACCTATCCTTAGCTTAAAAGCCAAAGAAATGTTAGATGAGCTTCATTTTAGGTCCATCATCTTGAACAATATATTTTAAATTTCTGTATATAAAACAAATCTGTCTCCCCTACAAAAACTTGCCAAAGTCAGGCCAGATTGCTTGGCTAATTGAATGGCCATGCTGGTAGGTGCTGAAATTGACGCCAATAGGCTGATGTTCAGCTGAGCACATTTTCGTATAAGTTCATAACTTGCCCGACTGGTCATCACCACAAAACCTAAACTGGTGTCGTAGTTTTCTTGCGCTAAATAACCGAGTAATTTGTCTAGGGCATTATGGCGGCCAACATCTTCAAATAAAGCGACGATGTGCCCATCAACCACCCATGCTGCCGCATGTGCGCCACCCGTTAAAGCGGTAATTTCTTGTTGGGCTTTTAAATGGGAAATAGCACTCGGAATTTGCTCAAGCCATATTTTTGATGCATGCGTTGTAATTTTAGGAACGTCTAACTGAAACTGCTCTAAACTCTCAATTCCACACAAACCACACCCTGTACGACCGACCATCATACGGCGATGTTCCTTTAAGGCAGCAAATGCTCTCGATGAAATAGTCATTTCTACCGTAATGCCCAGTTCATTTTGATGTACATCAAGTGCATATAGCTCTTTTAAGCTGGTTAAAATGCCTTCTGAGAGACTAAAACCTTTGGCAAATAATTCGACATCTGTTGGTGTCGCCATCATCACCGCATGCGAAATGTCGTTATACACCAAGGCAATTGGGTACTCTTGCACAATATGATCTAAAACATTTTCAGAGTCGTTTTTGTTAAACCGCTGTACTGGTAATGTTTCAACCCCATAGGAATGTGGTGTCAAAATTATTTCCTTTATTTCAAAATGGCGCTTGTTTAGAGCGCCATTTGTTTGGATGATATTTTTTAATATTGCCTTTGATTAAAGGTTGCTTACTTTCTTATCGGCATCTTCAGGGGCTACTGCCGTTGCCAAGTTAAAATGCTCTGGCGCATTTCCGGGATGCAAAATCACAGGAACACTTTTTGAAGCAGGAATCTTGGCATATTTATCATGACTGCTTAATGCCACCAAAGGATTAGTTTCCGGATAGTAAGCGGCTAAACTGCCTCGCGGAATGTTGTACGGCACAATACGGAAACTATGCACGATACGTTTCACACCGTCTGAAAAAACACTTTCAATATCGACCCACTGGTTTGCTTCAAAACCAGCTTCATCAATATCAGCTTGGTTCATAAACAACACACGGCGCTGACCGAACACCCCACGGTAACGGTCATCTAGACCATATAGAGTAGTGTTGTATTGGTCATGAGAACGCGTGGTCATTAAGGTATAAACCTTACTGTCGGTATATGCCGCAGCGTACTGATTTTCCTTATCGGCATACACCTCACTCAGCGGTGTAATCATAAACTGCGCTTTACCACTTTTTGTATTCCAGATGTGCTGATTGGCTGGATGCTCTAGATGAAAACCGCCCGGTTTATAGACGCGTAAATTAAAGTCATGGAACTCATCAAATACATCGGCAATAGAGTCACGAATACGGTCATAGCTTTCGATATACCATTTCCATTTAATCTGACTGTCTGGAAGCACTGCTTCAGCCATTCGGGCGACAATATCTGGTTCAGACAAAATATTGTCAGAAATTGGAGCGTTACGCCCTGCTGACAAATGGATATTACTCATCGAATCTTCGACTGAAATTGCCTGTGGGCCATGAAGCTGCTCATCAATTTCGGTACGCCCTAAACATGGCAAAATAAGTGCATCTTTACCACACACCAAATGGCTACGGTTTAACTTGGTTGCGACATGAACGGTTAAATTACACTTTCTAAGTGCTTCTTGGGTATACGGTGTATCTGGCGTTGCAACTGCAAAGTTCCCACCCAAACCAATAAAGACTTTGACCTCGCCTTCGGCCATGGCTTTAATGGTTTCAACGACACCATGCCCATTTTTTCTCGGTGATTTAATACCGAACACACGGTCAATGTTGTCGAGTAATTTAGGGCTAGGCAGTTCATTAATACCCATGGTTCGGTCGCCTTGCACGTTACTGTGTCCACGAACTGGACATAGCCCTGCACCAGGCCTACCAATTTGACCACGCGCCAACAATAAATTTGCCAGCATATGTACGTTAGCTGTGCCGTGGCGGTGTTGCGTAATACCCATTCCCCAACAAAAAATTGAACGCTCTGAATCTAAAAAGAGTTTGGCAAGTTTTTCTAAATGTTCAGGCGATAACCCTGAGTGTCTATAAATATCTGCCCATTCAGTTCTTTCAACCTCAGCAATCATCTCATCAAAACCAACGGTATTCACCGCGATAAAGTTTCGGTCAAAAACACTCGGTTTACCTGAGGCAAGTGCTTTTTTATCCCACTCATTTAAGTGCTTTAACATCCCTAACATGAGTGCATAGTCGCCCCCAATTTTAGGTTGGAAATAATAACGACTAATTGGCGTACTGCCGTTGGTCATCATTTCAAGCGGTGCTTGCGGGTCTTGGAAACGCTCAAGACCTCGCTCTTTAATTGGGTTAATCGCAATAATGTTGCCGCCACGTTTAGATACTTCACGCAAAGTACCTAACATACGTGGATGGTTGGTGCCGGGGTTATGACCAAAACTAAAAATAGCATCGGCTAGATCAAAGTCGTCTAGAGTGACTGTGCCTTTTCCTAAACCAATCGAGTCGAGCAAGCCGACACTTGTGGTTTCATGGCACATGTTCGAACAGTCTGGAAAATTATTTGTACCAAAGCTTCGCACAAACAATTGATATAAAAATGCTGCTTCATTACTGGCACGGCCAGAGGTATAAAATGCCGCTTGGTCTGGGTTGTCTAGCGCATGTAAATGTTGAGCAATGAGTTTAAATGCATCGTCCCATGAAATAGGCACATATTTATCGGTTGCAGCATCGTAGCGAACAGGGTCGGTTAAACGGCCCAAGTCTTCTAGAAAAAAGTCACTTTGCTCTGACAGCCAACTGACGGTATGACCTGCGAAATATTCAGGGGTTACTGTTTTACTGGTTGCTTCAAAGGCAACTGCTTTTGCACCATTTTCACAGAAGTTAAATGCGTGAGCATCTTTCTTTTCTGGCCATGCACAGCCGGGACAGTCAAACCCTGTAGGCTGGTTAATGTTGAGTAAGGTAATTGAACCTTTACCTAAAATATCTTGTCGCTTTAAGTTTCGAGCAACACTTAACAGTGCGCCCCACCCGCCAGCAGGATGAGTATATGGCTCAATTCGCGCAAAACCGTTATTTTCCTGTATGTGCTTTTGTTCTTCTGAATTATCCACTTTGTCATCCTCTTAATTCTTCTTAGGCATTCAACAGATCCAATAAAACCACAAATTTAATTATGCTTATATTAAGAATCGCTGCTGTCTAGCTTGGGGGTAGAGTCCGCTTGGTATGTTATTCACCATATTTTAAAAAGCTGGCTCAACTGTTCTTATAATATGTGCCATATTTTTTACAATTACAATCATTCAAGCCAACCACGCTATTTATAGAAAAATATATAAAACAATGAGTTAAAAAGATAGAAACTCCGCCTTTTACAGATCAAAACATTATTAGTTTTCATTCTGAACAGAAGAGAAACTCTTTAAAATTGATGCTTACATGTCTTTATGTATGGTTTTTTTGGATTAAGCAGTATAAAACAATTAAAAATCTATCCACATTAGAGCACTTATGAAGGTTGTGATCGCTCCTGACTCCTTTAAAGACAGCTTATCTGCTTTAAACGTAGCTCAGGCCATTGCCCAAGGATGGCAAGAAGTTTTTCCTCATGCAGAAACGATTTTATGCCCTATGGCCGATGGCGGCGAAGGAACCATTGAAGCTGTTTTAGAAGTCTGCGAGGGGCAATGGCGTGAAAAAACTGTAGTCGGGCCATTAGGTCAGCCTGTTCAGGCCAAATGGGGATGGTTAGAAAAACAAAAAATCGCCATCATTGAAATGGCTCAAGCGAGCGGCATACAGTTAATCCCACCGTCAGAACGTGATGCTTGCCACAGCACAACATTTGGAACAGGCCAGCTCATTCTGAATGCTTTAGACGCAGGCGCAAAAGACATTATTTTAACTGTGGGTGGTAGTGCTACTAATGATGGCGGCACAGGATTACTGAGTGCTTTAGGTGCTGTTTTGCTCGATGCCAACCAAAAGGTTTTACCCGCAGGTGGTCTCGCTCTAAGCAATCTATCACACATTGATTTAACATATTTCGACCCACGTATTCAGCAGACGAGGTTTTTACTGGCAGCCGATGTGACCAATCCGCTTTGCGGTCCAAACGGTGCATCTCATATTTTTGGCCCACAAAAAGGGGCTTCCCCTACTCAAGTAAAGTCACTCGATGCAGCCCTTGCCCATTTTGCCGATGTCTCGGTACAACTTTTAGGTTTCGACAAACGAGATGAAGCTGGTTCTGGTGCTGCTGGTGGTTTGGGCTTTGCAGCCAAAAGTTATTTAGATGCAGACTTTAAAGCTGGAGTCAAAGTCGTGGCTGAACTGAATCAGCTTGAGCATAAAATTTCTGACGCAGATTGGGTCATTACCGGTGAAGGTAAATTTGACCAACAAACCTTAAGCGGTAAAACCGTTTTCGGGGTAAGCCAAATTGCCAAAGCCCACAATGTTCCTGTCGTTGTGATTGCAGGAACTTTAGGCCAAGGCTATCAAGCGCTTTATGAGCATGGCGTTACGGCTGCTTTCTCATTAGCAAACGGTCCCATCACATTAGAACAAGCCTGTGAACATGCAGCAGAACTCATTTATGAGCGAACAGTGGATATTGCGAGATTAATTCAGCTTAGCCAAACCAGTTTGAGAGATAAAAAAGTTTAACCGCCTAACTTTAAAAGACTCTCTTTACAGCTTTCCAATATTTCATCGCTAAGCACAGATTGGTCTGGACATGCGCGAGACAAGGCAATTGCCCCTACAGACTGAGCAAGAATATTAATGGCTTGCTTTCTTAACTCTGGTGTTTCCAAAGAAACTTGTTTTGCTCGTTCATTTATAATGAACTGGATAAGTTGCTCAATGCCCTCTTCAAATTCGACTTTTACTTCGTCTGGCTGTCTTGCGGCATCACAAGATAGCGCTGTTAAGGTGCAGCCCAAATCTCGATTGTCTCGATGAATACGAGACACATAAAGCTGAATAAATTGAGTTAAGTTTAAGCCTTCTATTCTTTTTAAAACCTGCTCAAGCCCATGTTTAACAGTAATTGAGACAAGGTCTGTTTTCGAACTGAAATGTTTATAAAACCCACCATGAGTAAAGCCTGCGCTAGACATTAATTCAGCAATGCCGACACCGTCGTAGCCTTTGTTACGAAACAGTTGAGTCGCCTTTTCGACAATTTTTTCTCGGTTTTCTTTTACCTGAGTTTTACTGACTTTCATGTTGGCCTACCCACTTTTACTCACCCTACTCGTCATAATTATACATTGATTATGATTGACATCAAAACTTGCATATTTTAGATTATAGTCATAATCTAAAAATTAAAGCGTGGAGACATCACATGTCAGCTCAATCAAAAGTACTTATTACAGGAGCTTCGTCAGGAATTGGTTCTGTCTATGCAGACCGATTTGCTCAACGTGGCCATAACTTAATCTTGGTTGCACGAGACACAAACCGCCTAGATAAAATCTCAAAAGATCTTCAAGAAAAATACGGCGTACAAGTTGAGTTCATTAAAGCCGATCTATCAAACGATCAAGACATTAGTAAAATTGAAGATGTACTCAAAAACGATGCTGATATTGAAATTTTGGTAAATAATGCTGGCATTGCACTAAACGGAACCTTTTTAACCCAAGATATTAAAGATATTGAAAAACTCATTACTTTAAATATGACTACGGTTGTTCGTTTGTCTCATGCAATTTCACAATCACTTATACATAAAGGTAGCGGTGCTATCATTAATTTAGGCTCTGTGCTTGGCTTAGCGCCTGAATTAGGTTCTACCATTTATGGCGCAAGTAAATCCTTCATCCAATTTTTTAGCCAAGGCTTACATTTAGAATTAAAAGATCATGGTGTACATGTTCAAGCCGTATTGCCTTCGGCAACTAAAACCGAAATTTGGGAGCGTTCAGGCATTGACTTAAGCCAAGTCCCACCATTAATGGATGTCAATGATTTGGTCGATGCGGCTCTGATTGGTTTTGACCGCAAAGAAACGATTACAATTCCTGTGCTGAAAGACGAAAATCAATGGAATAATTTTGAAAAATCACGTATCACATTACTACCAAACTTTTCTTCGGCTGATGTAGCCCAACGTTATAAAAACTAACGAGTACCGCTACCCAACTCTTAAGTAGGAAAATCTTATGAATGTTATTGATGCCATCCGTAACCGCCGCGCAGTTAAACGCTTCGACCCTGCTTTTCAACTCTCTGACGATAACAAAAAGCAGTTATTACAAGAAGTTTTAGCAAATGCGCCAAGCGCTTTTAACTTACAACATTGGCGTCCAGTCATCATTGAAGATACTGAGTTAAGACAAAAAATTCGCACCATTGCTTGGGATCAACCACAAGTTACAGAGTCATCTTTACTGATTGTGTTGTGTGCAAAAGTAAATACATGGGAAGTTGATGCTAAGCGTGTATGGGATGGCGCGACTCCAGAAGTTCAAAATATTATGGTTGGCGCAATTGACCAATATTACCGTGACCGTCCACAAACCCAGCGTGACGAAGTTATGCGTAGTGCAGGTATTTTTGCTCAAACTTTAATGTTACTTGCTCAAGAGCATGGTTTAGACAGTTGCCCTATGGATGGTTTTGACTTTGACGCGATGGCGAAGCTCATTAACTTACCTGAAGACCATGTGGTGTGTTTAATGATTGCTGTTGGTAAGTCGGCTTCCGAGCCGTACCCACGCGTGGGCAAACTTCCTTACGACGATGTCATTATTCAAAATACATTCTAAGTTTTTAGTCAGATTTTAGGCTTTCATACTATTTGTTCTTTTTTTATAAATAGATGGAAGCCTTTAATTTGGCATGCATTTTAAATGCGGACTTTGAATCCTATTTAAACTGCTTCAAAAAACATTCTAATATCATCTCTCTATCCCCTACCTGACCCGAGCTTAAAAGCTGAATAATGGTTCCTTCAATCATATATAAAAATAATTTGGCGTCCTGAAAAGAAGCATCTTTTTTTAGTTTTATTAACTGACTATAGATTTCATTAAGCAACCATGTTCTATATCTCATTGCGGTTATATAGGCTTTTGGATAGGTCAGTTTGATTTCAAAAATTGCTTTAAATAATAGATAGTAAAGCCCCTCCAAATCGATGTGTAAGACATAAAGTTTCTTAAGTTTATCCACCACACTTGTTTGACTGGTGTACTCAACCATTGAAACTACTTTTTCTTTTAAACGTTCTTTTTGCACGATCATGCAGATTTCAATGAACCGTTCTTTAGAGTGAAAGTAATGATAAAAAGTCGCTTTTGGAATTTGAGACTCTTTCACAATTCTGTCGACTCCAACCGTATGAAATCCGTGATGGTGAAACAGATCAATCGACTTATTAATGACTTGTATTGCACGCGTTGAGAGAACTAAATTTGGCATAGTTTTACCGTTATAAATTCTTGTTGTTTCTAAATGAGATACTTTTTTGGGAGAAAAAAGGCACAGCAAAGCCCGTAAGACTGTGCTCGGCACATCTCAAGTTTTATTGTTGATTAATTTTTAAGACGAAAAAATTTAAAACCTGAAAACCTTACGGCGATCAAACTGCTTTAAACGTTTAAGCTGTGTCGTTATAGCTTTTGGCAAGGGCTGCCAAGAAATAATGGATGTGCAAAGCCAACTCCTTTTTATTGGGAGTTCTGCCAGACATTAAAATTATGGTGGCAGAACGGAAGAGGGTTCGCGGACTGGTTTCGACTCCAGCACACCCGAAGGTGTCCCTCTCCCGTCCTACCGCTACGGGAGGGAACGAGGAGATGCTCACACAAGACTATTCCTCAGAAGAAATAATCCTGATGTGGTCGAAAAAAGCGGTCCGCGACGACCGACTGGCAATGTGGCCAGCAGGCGAAGAATAATATTCAGTCCTCTTTCAGTCAAGCACACAAATTGACATTTGTTTTAAAATAGATCATTAAAAAGTAAGGATAAATAATGAGTGAGTTATTGTTAAATTGGGGTTTATAAAATAAGGAAACAAATTACTCATATATTTTTTATTAAGTAAAATAATTTAGATAGAGAATAATTATTTAGAAGAACAAGACAGAGAAAACTTTAAAAATTTTCCCTGTCTTCTTAAAAAAACTCTATGCTTCAACTGAGACTAAGGTTTTTGCTTGTTGTTCTACCGCAATAAGGCTCTCTATCCCATTATAAATATCTATCTCAGAATCACTTTCTACACTTATTATCAAACTGTATCTAACTTTATAATCTTCACGAATTACTTTAGAGTTTTTCCCCCAGCCATAAATAGGAAATACTACTACAGTATCCATAGATACAAGATCCGCTATAGACCCTTCCCATGTATCAGAATGGATAGAACCTAAACGACGAAAATCATCTTTGAACAGCCATCCCTCATAAGAATTCTGAGAACCTGTATAATTTTCATCAACAGCTAAACTATTAATAGTTGCTAAAAAATTCTCTTCGCTCTGTGAAGGGCTTTTTACATTAAATCCTAGACCAAATGATCTGTATGCATATTTAGTAGCATATTTATTACTTGTAGGGTTAGGTTCAATAAAGTATGAGAGTGTAATTTTCAACCTTCCTAAAGAGGTTGGATTCTCAGTAACTGCTTTCAAAATTAATTCTTTTGGTATAGGTACTTTATGATGATGTAATTCATCGAATCTAATATCACCATCTTTCTCAACTTTTAATATATTTAATTCCCGCTCAACTACTATTGTGGCCGAATTATTTTGACTATTTAAAGCTCTTTGCAAATGAGGAATACCGTATCCAAATGTTCTTAAAGCTGACATAACGTTGGTCTTTTCAGCATAGGCTTTCATCTTATCATTCCATTCTGCGGAATGAATTAGTAAGCCTCTTAGCGTCTCAGGCCAATAATTTGGATATTTATGAGTTATCTCCGCTAAAAACTTACTTGCTAAAGCAGTTGCAGCACTTGTATCTTTATGCACAGTAAAATCATTTTTAACACCGGCAGTCGTTAATAATAAAAGGTCTTCAGGATAATCGAAATCTGTTCCACAAGGCGAAATAGCATAATTTCCACCTTCAAACACTACTTCTGGTTTAATCGGGCTATTTTTACCCCATATCCAATTGACTGAACTCGATGTCGCAGGACTTACTTCGCCAATGTCACTAAATATTCGCCATCCTTTGTAGGTTGGATTTTTAAGATTGTAATGTTCAGTATAAGCTCCAACTGTAATAGCATTCCATGATTGAGCAGGATCTTGTATTTTACTTAGACTTGCATTATCCCATGCATCTAGATTTGGAAAAATTTCTGGATTATTCCCCGCAGAAATAACAAATAATCTTTTCGAATCTTCGTAAGTAAAATTATCAATTGAGGCTGACCATGATGATGGTTTTCCGTCCGTAGATTCAGCAGTAACGGCTAAACTGTAAACTCTTTTTGCATAAGGCTCTCTAATCTCCAAATCTAAACACACGCTTTTCGTAACATATCCATAGAGTAAAGGGTCATTATGACCAAACTCTGGCAAGATTCGCCCTGACTCTAAGGAATAATTAATTGATATAGGGTCAGTACTTTCAAGGCAATTTACCAAATTTCCATATAGAACTAAGCCTGCTTGCAAAGAACCATGATGATGATGATTACCCAATGTAGAATACAAAGGCCAATGACCTACTACACTATCACCATAAGAACTACTACTACTTGCAGATATAAAAGGACTTAGCAAATTATGATTATAATTAATTCCAGTATCTAAAATTGTAACTCGAATATCACCTGGATTCTTGCTAATCACTCTTGACTCTAAATTATTTATCCAATCACTATGCTCAGAACTTTCTAAATCCAAAAAATCATTAGCTGTAGTTGTCGGATACTTAATCTCCAATAAATTTGAAATTAAAAAAAGGGACTTTTCCAAGGATTGAATTGATGCTTTTACTAAAATAATACTAGTATTAGGTAAATCAATTCTCTGTTCATTAAAATTAGCATCTAATGAATGACAAAATATACTTATCATTTCATCATCGACTCGATCTCTTTGGAGCCATAATTCAAACCACATTGGATCAGAAATGTTATCTGGGAAATCTTTTTTATCTGTCCAAAATGACTTTAAAGTGGCTAAACGAATATAATCAATTGAGTTTATTAAAATATAGTTTTTAGGTTTAACGTTATCAGCAGTTTCAATGTACTTTGATATTTTACTTATAAATTTTTGTCTTTGATCCATTGGGATAAAAACTGTTGCCATTAAATTATCATTAGATTCACGAATATTTCTAAAGTGAATCTGAGTATTATCTAAAGATTCAACAGGGAATGGATAATCTTTATCTCCAAATATTTCTAAATAGATTCCATCTTCTTGATTTAATATTGGATTTAAT
The DNA here is from genome assembly GCF_000588515.1 of Acinetobacter sp. 826659. Lineage (NCBI taxonomy): Bacteria > Pseudomonadati > Pseudomonadota > Gammaproteobacteria > Moraxellales > Moraxellaceae > Acinetobacter > Acinetobacter sp. 826659. The sequence goes on from NZ_JFYD01000001.1 coordinate 903,120, forward strand.
TTTGAAGTCTTTTTTACACTACTAAAATTTTGAAAAGCTAAATCAATACTTTTCAAAAGAAAAGCCCCATGGGAATTATGGTTCCGACTTGGTAACTTTTTAGCAGCGCCCCCTCGTTTTTTCGTTTTATATGCTTGATTTGTTGTAAAGTATTGCAAGTAAATATGGTCTAAACTCATTAATTATTCCATTTTGTTTTCTTTACGTCGCCTTAATGAATTACAAATATATTCAGTAGTAATAACACCCTGATTATTAAAAATTGCATCTTTAGCGCCATCATCAAATGCTTTCTCTATATCCCCCAAACTTAGATTTGAAGTGAAGTCTGCTATTTTTTTCCAGTCAAGTTGAGTATCAGGAAATATTGAAATTCTGTTCTCTAAATAACTTTTCACTTCATCAAAAGTTGGTAAATCAAAAGATATTATATCATCAAATCTTCTATTTAATGCATTATCCAAAAGTTGGGGATGATTTGTAGCTGCAACAACTATACTCTCAGATTGAAGTTGTTCTAACAGAATTAAAAATGAGTTTAATATTCTTCGACTCTCTCCTACATCATTTTTTGCTGTTCTGTTAGAGCCAATTGCATCGAACTCATCAAAAAGATAAACACCTTGATTATTATTTATAAAATTAAATATAGTTTTTAGATGCGTTGCTGTATCACCCATATATTTTGAAATCACTGATTCAAGTACAATTTTATATAATGGTAATCTTAACTCAGAGGCCAATACAGATGCTGATAATGTTTTCCCTGTACCTGGTGGTCCAACAAACAACAATTTTTTTCTAGGAGAAAGTTCATATTTTTTCAAATTATCTTTTTGTCTATGTTCTTTTATAATCAAATTTAATCTAGTTTTAGTTTGATTATTTAAAAAAAGCTCATTCATTCGGTGATGAGGTAAATATAATTCAATGAGCCCTTGCAAATCTTTATCAGCCGATAACCCTTGCTCATAACGATTTGTATTTACTTTTTTCTTAAATTGGTACTTTTTTACTTTATCAGATAAGTCCTGAGCTATTTTATTGTGCCCAGCTCTCGCTTCTTTTGCAGCCATTTGCAAAACTGTAGTATAAAAACGGTGATCATCACTTTCTGCATGACTTTCGACTAATGCAAGCACTTGCGAAGCTGAGATAGCCATGCTTATTTCCTCCATATACTTAAAAAAATTTAGATCTTTATTTATCTATGTAATTATTCTACTATTTTTCTTATTTTTAAAGAACATATTTTCTTTAAGTATCTGTTATTTATAAACTTAAAAAATCAGGCCTTTAAAAACAACTCTGTGATTATACATCCTTAGCAGAACAGATGCTTACGCGAATTTAATATTTTTACTTCAAAAATTTTAAGTCAGTAAACTTGTCAAGGCTAAACCTAACATGATCTTAATAGACTCAAAAGTTATATCTACACCTTTTTCTTTAGAAATTTCTTTGATACGACTCCAAACATTTTTATCTCTAAGTGTATCCAATAATTCATGTCCATCCCATGTAAGTTTCAGATTACATAGATATAAATTACCATCAAGATATAAAGTTCTTTCCCCTGTAAAGAATCCTTTAGCAAGCAATAAGTCTGCCATTTCTACTTTTATTATTTCTTTTGAATCTTCGAATTCAATAGAATCAAGATCATAACTTTCAAAATAAGTTAATTCTTCTATCTCTATTAATAAATTACGAATTACATCCCAATCTCTTTTCATTGTAATTAGCTCATATTGATTTCTTAATTTAAATTAACATTTAATTTTTAAATAATTTTAATACTATTCATATTTAACGACACAAAATGACGCTAACTGTCGATTTGACTCTAAATTTGAAGTCTCAACTGCCGATCTTATCTAAATTGATCATAGCAAATAAAGTTGTAAATTCTGTTCTTTCCGACATTTCATCTAATAATATTTTTTAAGTTTTACTTTTGCCCCTTTTTATTTTAAATAAGAGTAAAAACTTAGACAATATTTTCAATTCAACACAGAATTATTTATGAACCCAAGGCAAGGCTGGTGAACCAATCCAAGCAGATTTAGCCGAGATATTTTCATCTTTAATGACCAAAAATTAAAAAATCATTAACTCTATTAAATTCTAAAAATAAAATTGAGAGCAATACTACAACTGAGAATTATTAGAATAAATAAAGGTTTTTTAAACTTGGGTTATTATCAGTCTGATAGTTGAAACCAAGCTTTCTTTGGTGCAGTCCCAGTATATGCTGGACTAACTTTAATTGGCCCCTGACCTTTTTCGCATTCTTGAACACCCCACTCACTCGGACGAAAACGCGCATTAGGTCCATCGGGTTCAGGTTTACCAAACTCTTTTGCAATATCATAATGAATGGATGGAATTTCAAACAGTACGATGTCCCCACGAGAACAGGCGATGGTGGGACGCTTCGTATCGTAAACCCATTTACCATAACCATTTTCCTCATTAGGGTCAAAGCGCATAACTGGACCTATTTGCTGATCCCATGCCAATTCCATTCGAGGAGGTTCTATCGCAGTTACCCACATTCCTGCGACTTGTACAGGATGAGGGAAACGTACAGCTTGTAATCCCCGTAAACTCAAGAGTAATTGTGGCTCACCATTATCAAAAGCATCGTAACGACTAATTAAGCTCCCTTTGGGAATCAACAGTTCTCCATATTGGGCATCTTGAGATAAAACGAAATGGCTGCGACTTTCTTTATAATGTTGCTCAAGTGCGAACTCATACTTTACCGATGCAATCATATAAAATAGATAAGCAGCCCACAGATCACAAATCAATGCCAACAGCGTAATGAATAATGTCTTTCGAGAAAAAAACCTAACAGGCTTTTCAGCCGTCTTTAGCCAAAAGAGTATTACTTTCACCAACAAGCCTAGTGTTAATACAATTCCAATCAATGGAATAATAAATAACAGAAAAATTGCGAAAAAAGAGAATGGCTGTACTGGTATCATAATTTTTAAATCTTTAACTTCATATATTTTTATATGCACCCATTATTATAGATACTTAATTCATTTCATACGAGGTGTATTGATTTTTTAGGAAAATTCAAAAATATTTAGGCCCAAGATAGATTCTCTAAAGGGATCAAAAAGAATTTTTTCATTACACTCAATAGCTTTTTCTAAAAAGCTTATTATTTTAGAAATTTCATCTATAAAAGCTGTATAAATTTCAATTAGTTTTTTAAATTCGTTAATTAATTGATAAAGCTGTCTGTCACTATATAAATCGTAATCTACATATGAAAGATCAGAAATAAATGGAAGTGTTTCCTGATCAAAAATTGAAACTAAAATATCTGCAAATTCTTTTTGTATTTGGTAGGCGAATAAAGATTCCCCTTCTTTCATAGACTTAAATGTCCAAATATGCATTAAATACATTCTTAAAATTTTTCCTAAAGCTTTCCAATTTTCATAATTTTATAACAATATCTTATTATGTATTTAATATATTAGATATTAATGAATGTATAAATTATTATAGTTTAGCTATAAAAAGCCCCTGTTCTATAGAAGCATTTTCAATTAAATTATTTATAAACCCAAGGCACGACCAGTGAACCAATCTAAGTAGATTTAGCCGAGATATTTTCAGATTTACGAACACAGCAGACATCAGCACCACTACTCTAAAAATATAATCTCACTCCTGAAATCTATGAATATTTGCAAGAGTTTAACTATTTATTGAGTATAAATGGTAATACCAATATGGATGACCGTAGAGCTTGAATGGATGCTTATTGAAAAAAAATAGATTACTCAATAGCCCCTTAAAACTGCCTAACCGAAGTAGTAAGGCAGCATATTTAATATGTAATTTATTTTAAAGAGGTGTGCCACAAATATCTGTGGTGCCTACTGGATAAGTAAATTGTAGTTTCGAATGATCAGATACTATTTCATATGATATTTCTTTACCTAAAGCACTAGAGTTGGAAGTATAAAATCCTTCTTCAATAGCAATACCAAATTTCATTTTGCTTAATGGGGTTGTATAACTCCATGTATATCCCCTATCTACACCATTTACAATATAACCAATTTTCTTGCTGATTTGATTGTAATAAATCCCCACTCTAACTGTTTCATTTGCTAAAACTTCTTTTTGTGTCTGATTTGGGGTTATGTTTCCAGAAATAGAGCTCATGAACAAATTTTGCTGTGAACCATACGCACTTCCAAAACTTGGCGCGGCAAAAACAATACCGTCATAATTACTTGTTCCTGTGATAAATCCTGAAGCTAGTTCATTGGAGTTTAGATTTATTGGTTTCTTGAAAATATATTCAAAAGCAATCACATTAGACTGAGCAATATTGGTATCAGTTTTAGTTTTTATCAGTGTTCCTATGTTTATATTAGCCAAAGCCTTAGTTAACACTTTCTGTCCAGTTATTGTTATATAGTTGCTTGGATTTGGTGTCCCTTCTGGTGTTTGTGAAGCGCTTGGATCAATCTCTAAATCACCAATTTTACATTCAGCCCAGCTCTGTGCACTGACAATTAATAAGCTAAGAATCAATATATTTTTTCTCATTATTTCACCTTAATTTTATTGTGATTTTTGATTGTATGGTAAAAGTTTAAGGTTTAGAAATTTTTCAGATAAAGAGACAATAGGTTAGACTTTATAGTAATTTGTTAGATAGATATTTTTCTAAAATCAAAATAATAGGTATTAAATGAAAATAAAATCACTTAACAATCCTCAGCAATATTTATGAATGAAACTAAAAATCTACTAAAACTATATCTGCAACTCTTCTAATACTATTTTTAATGTTTTAATTGCTGAAGTTCTAAAGATAGTATTACCGTCCATATGCTTATTTTTATCTGTCCAAGCTATTGCAGCAAGGCATTGAATACCGACATAGCACAAAAATTCCCTTTGAGGAACTTTTTCCTCATAAGTCATTTCCCAACCTCGTATAAATGAATTTCTTAATTCTAAATCAGAGAAATCTATATCTAACCAAACGATCTTTGCTAAATCATAAACAGCATCACCAATACGAGCCGCTTCATAATCTAAAACACCAGAGATTTCATTACAGCTAGTTGCAAGAAGGTTTCGACCAATATAATCACAATGCAAAAGACTAAATTGGGTTGGTTCCCGCAAGTCTTTACAATATAAAAGTAACTCACTCAACTCATAACTAAATTCTTTGTAGTCGGCTTTAGTTGGATCAATACGTGACATCCATTTTGTTGTCATTAATTTTAGATGCTCATTCCATAAAGTTGGATCTTTTGAAGAGTCATCTCGCCCCTTCCAGAATTTCATCTCAAATAAACGAGAAGAACTAATAGCTCGATGAAAACGTCCTAAAGATGCGCCTGCCTCTTTTAGTAAGGATAATTTTTCTGTTCTCGAACAATTTTTTAAAATGTTATTTACTGGCTGCCCTTCTAAAGCACTCATTACAACAACAAAATAATTTTCCCATTCAAATTGATTTAATAGTCGCGGTGCCAATGAAAATGCTCTAAGCTCGTCCAATATTTCACAATATCTTTCATGCTCCATTTTACGTGTATACATTTTTACAAAGACATATCCTTGAGTAGTTTGTGCTTTGTATACAGTAACCCCTTCTCTATCAGTAACTAAACTCAATGTCTCGGCTTGAATTCGGCTGAGTAAGCCATCTAAATTGCGCATAATATTTTATTAAATATATAAAGTTATAATCTCTATTCATTATATGATAAAGAATATATAAGAGGACCTGTTTTATAAGGACTATTAGAACTTCCAAAGCTCTAAATAAAAAAGCTAAGCCCCATCACCGAGACTTAGCTTTTAAAAATAATTTTAAATTAAAAAATTACTTATTTGATGTCTGCAAATTCAGAAACAGGTTTGTTCACTTCAACTTTTGTTCCACCGAATTTTTCGCTCACAAACTTTTGAACTTTAGGTAAGTGGTAAAGTTCGCCAAGTTTTGTATAGATCGGGTCGTTTTTGTTTGCTTCAGCAACACCTAACAAATTCACATAAAGCTTGGTAGACTGATCAATAGGCTCACGGAAGATCGCATCTTTCATTACATTTAAGCCGCCTTCAAGCGCCAATGTATTACCCAACACAATCGCGTCTACATCGTTTTTAACACGAACTGCTGTAGTCATTTGAATTGGTTTTAATTGTAAATTTTTCGGGTTTTCAACGACGTCATTGGTCGTCCCTTTTACAGGGTCAAAGTCTGGTTTGAGTTTAATCAGTTTAGCAGACTGTAATAATGTTAAAGCGCGCGCTTCGTTGGCAGTATCGTTTGGAATCGCAATAGTTGCGCCTTGTGGGAACTCTTCAACAGATTTAACTTTATTTGCATAAATACCCATTGGCTCTAGGTAAGTTGTCGCAACAGCAGCAACTTTAGCGGTATTTGAAGAGTTATAAGCTGCCAAATAGTTAAATGACTGGAACGCATTTACGTCTTGTTCGCCACTTGCTACAGATGTATTCAATACAACATAGTCAGTCAGGTTAGTAACTTCGAGTTTAATGCCCGCTTGAGCAGTTTCAGGAAGTGTTGCAACATATTTCCATACGTCAGTGTCTGAACCTGTAGAAACCAGTTTAATAGTTCGAACTGACTCAGTTTTATCTTTAGCTGATGCGGTGTTTTCAGTTTTTGCAGGTTCTTTATTACATGCAGTCAGTGTTAGAACAGATGCGCTGAACAGAACACTAAATAATTTTTTCATAGATACATCCTAAAATAGGAAATGCCTATCTTACAAAAGAGTCAGGCATTGCCAACCAATGGGTCAAAATACAATTTTGGGGCGGAAATAATTTCCAGATATCGGGTTTAGAAAACTGAATTCAGCATCATTCCTTCCTTGAACTTGCTCGCTGAACAATAGAATTATGTTTTGAAACAGTTTCTAAATATTGGCTCATCATATATCAATAAATGAATATTCTACAAATAACTTGTTCAATTCTGATATATAGAAGCTTAATAGGTAAGATATTGAAAATAAAAAATATATTATATAAATATAGTAATTTTGATTAAAATATATACTTGTTTGATTTATATGAAATTTTCAGGATTTATTAGCAGTATTTAAGCTAAATCTTACTGTAATGTAGACACTAGGTATAAAAAAAGCCCTTGTCATTAACAAGGGCTTTTTAAGAATCTGGCGGAAGCGGTGAGATTCGAACTCACGGAGGACTCACACCCTCGTCGGTTTTCAAGACCGGTGCATTAAACCGCTCTGCCACGCTTCCAACGAGCGCTATAATATAAATAAAAATTGAAGTTGGCAAATCTTTTATTTAATTTTTAATTCAACCGATCAAAATAAACACAAATCCGTTTAAATTTCTGAGTTTTCTGTCTTTTCATAGCGAATTGTATTGATATACCACAGCTTTTTTCCTGATGGCGTGTGTACTTCAATCTCATCGTCAACTTCTTTGCCGAGCAATGCGGGAGCCATAGGTGACTCAATCGAGATATGTTGAGGGTGATGATCATAAATTTCATCAATTCCAACAATACGTAAAGTTTTTTGCTCACCCTCTTCGTTTTCAATCTCGACCCAAGCGCCAAAGTAAACTTTGCCGTCTTGCTCAGGAGAGTAATCAACAATTTTTAATTCTTCTAAGCGTTTTCCTAAATAACGTACACGTCGATCAATTTTTCGAAGGAGCTGCTTATTATATTGATAATCCGCGTTTTCACTGCGGTCACCTAAGCTTGCAGCCCAGTTTACTTTTTTGGTGATTTCCGGTCGTTCTTCATGCCAAAGTTGTTTTAATTCAGCAACTAATTTGTCATGCCCTGACCGAGTGATTAAGTTAGATTTCATGATAAAAAACCACTGTTCAACAACATATCGCTTACAAGATGTAGCATTTTATACCCTATTTTCTCACATCAGAAGTGTATAAATTTTCTTCCTTAACAAATTCATGTGTTTATGATGATATATCGAAGTTTTAATTGTACAAAATTTGACATTACTTTTTTTCAATATTATGATGCGCGCAGTTTAAATGTTGAGCATTTTTTAACCCATTCGAAAACTATGTAGATTTTCTACACAGTTTGTTTTTTTCATTTCATGTCATTTTGAATGACGTCATGACTGCCCACCCCTTATTGAATTTATCAACTTTTAGAAGTTATGGCAGCTTTTTGTCTGACTTTTAGGGCATAAATTATCTGTAGCGGAGACAACATGCACAGTAATTCAAGTTCTGGGTCGAGGCTTTGCCTTAACTCTTTATTTTCTTCTCTCCCGTTAAAAGCTCTTGCACTCAGTACTATACTTCTCCCATTTCATAGTCTTAATGCAGGAAAAACCCTACAGTACAATACTGTAGTTAACACAAATACTTTAACTGTTGTTGCGGTAGAAAGCCCGACAACCGTTTTCAAAGAAGATCAGTTTTTACACGGTTTTGGTTACGACTTAGCACGTAACTATGCACAGAACCTAAATGTAAAGCTGGACTTTAAAATCGTGGCAGACAATGCCACTGCACTTAGATGGGTTCAGCAAGGTAAAGCAAACTTTGCGATGACTACAGCAGGTTTAAGCACAATCGAAAACAAAGGTTTAATGTCGTTTTCTGCAACTTGTGGTGACACAGCGAATTTGCAAAAAAATGGCTTAAATCCTGAGTTGAGTTGGGTATTTAAACAGGCTGATGACCCACTCACACAGACCGCCAGCGGCTTTGTATGCCAAAGTAAGCAAAATGGTGTGACCCAACAACTTGCCTCTTTTTATAACCGCAATGTGGTGAAACCAGAAGCATGGTCAACCATTCAACGTGACTTAAGCACACGTTTACCGATTTACAAAGCGAGCTTTAAGCAAAGCGCAGCGAAGTATGATCTAGATTGGCATTTACTTGCCGCAATTGGTTATCAAGAATCATATTTAAAGCCAGAATCTGTTTCTCCCACAGGTGTTCGCGGCTTAATGATGTTAACCAATAGCACTGCTCGAGCAATGGGTGTAAGTAATCGTAGCGATCCTGCTCAGAGTATTCAGGGCGGCGCGAAGTATTACGATCTGATGCTAACTGAATTTGATAATATTCCGTTCCCTGATCGGAACTGGTATGCGCTTGTGGCCTATAACATGGGACCGGGTGCGGTAAGTCAGATTCAAAAACGCTTGCAGTCTCAAGGGAAAGATCCGAACAAATGGGTCAATCTCTATGACTATTTGCAAAGCAATAAAACGCGAAATGGTCGATATAAGCAAGCAGTTCAATATGTCACTCGTATCCGTGCTTATCTTGAACATATCAAAACGGCGCAAACACGAATCAATATCTAATTTTTATTTTTAAAAGTTGATAAATTCATTGTTTGTACAAATAAAAAGCTTACCTCTTTGGGTAAGCTTTTTATATGAATTCTTTTAGATTTAAGCAGTATGCTCTAATACTTTCTTAAACAAATCTTTTTGTTCTTGGCTTGGCTTAGCTGTTTGTAAAGCCATTAATTGAGACATGTCGCCTTGAACTTTAATTTTACCAGTCATGAATGCCTGCATAGCAGCAGCCATATCAAACTCTAAGAATACTTTACGTAAAGTCTCAGCATCCATATTTAAAGTTGTTTTGGCATTTGAAGACAAACCTTTTTGGATTTTACCCCCATCTAAAGCTAATTCGGTATTTCCAGAAGCATCTGTCACTACTAAATTAATTGCCAAGTTCGCAAGAGCGGGCGGCAAATTAAGATCACCTGCTTCAGCAGTTAATTTTTCGACAGTCGCAAACCAATCTTCAGTTAAAAATGCAGGCATGATTCTTCCTCAAATTTATTTGTTCAATTTCTCTGGTTGTCTATCCAGACAACATCATGTGAAGCAATTCTGCTTGTGGCTTGTTATAGCATGTAATTTAAATTTTGGGCTATGACTTTTTGTACGGAACATTCATTTTTTAGTATTTTGATACATTAAAGGCACTTGTTTATAAAGTGCCTTTAACATTCTTTATGCTAGCGTTTATTCAGCAGCGAAGCTTAAGTTCACTACATCTAAACGTTTCTTAAGCTCTTCCGGATCTTTAATATCCAACTCACGCTGAGAGTCTAGAGCTTCAAAATCGAACAGTTCACGGTCCGCTAACTGAGATGGAGATACGTTCTGCAACGCACCGAAAATGCTGTGTAAGCGCTTCGGATATTGTTTATCCCATTCACGTAGCATTTCATTAAGCATGGCACGCTGTAGGTTTTCCTGTGAACCACAAAGGTTACATGGAATGATTGGGAACTGACGCAACTCGGCATATTTAATAATGTCTTTTTCTTCAACATATGCCAAAGGACGAATCAAAATGTTCTTTTTATCTGACGATAAAAGCTTTGGCGGCATCGCCTTTAAGCTACCCCCATGGAACAAATTCAAGAAGAACGTTGCAATGATGTCATCACGGTGGTGACCTAAAGCAACTTTAGTCGCACCGATCTCTTGTGCAAAGCCATATAAAGAACCACGGCGTAAACGTGAACATACTGCGCAGTAAGTTTTACCTTCCGGCGTTAAACGTTTAGTAATGGTATAGGTGTCTTTTTCTAAAATGTAATATGGAATGTTGTTCTCTTCCATATAACGAGGCAAAACATCTTCCGGAAAGCCTGGTTGTTTTTGGTCAAGGTTAACCGCAACCACATCAAAATTAATCGGTGCGATACGCTTAAACTGCAACAAAATATCGAGCAAGGTATAACTGTCTTTACCACCAGACACACACACCATGACCTTATCGCCATCTTCAATCATATTGAAGTCACGAATAGCATGCCCAACTTGACGGCGAAGCTTCTTGAGCAAACGGTAATAGGCCGAGCTTGTTGGAAGTTCAGGCTTAAAATTAAATCCCTGATTGGACTCAACTGGCGCGTACATAGACGAGGTATACCCATAAATAAAAATACCGCGCAATTTTATATGATTCAGAAGAGAATCGCATCAAAAGAATAGTTTCAATTCTTGAAGTCGTCACATTGCTCGTGCATGATGCAAAACACATGCTTTATTTTTGACTCAAGCGTTCAAATTTTGTGCAAAATGCTTACTTTTTGGACTTTTCCACAGTTTTCCACAAAACCTGTGGATAAAATTGTGGATTTCTTCGTACTTGACAAACTGTTTTGGCCTTCTGTTAAGGGTTTTCTTTAAATTGATCATTTTTTAACCAATGTTTTTTATTATTAACAATCAATAAGTTAACCATGTCAATAGAATCATTTTAAAAAAATTTTTTAATTTTTTTTGATGAGCATTCGAACAAATCAGCTTGATTTTTTGAAAGAGTCGAAATAAAAAAAATTACACAAATCTTCTTTAAGTAATATTTTTTGATAAACTCTTTTCCAAGTTTTGAGTACCTAAAAATTGTGAATAACATAAAATGAAAAATTCGGTTCAATTTCTTGTTTCTTGTTTGCTGGGGATGACCACTTTTACGGTCGGTATAACTTCAAGTTCAGCAGGTCAAATGTATATTTACCAAGATAAAAACGGTAGTACATTGCTCACCAACCGAAAAAGCTATGACCACTCTCTTAAAAAAGTAAAAGTGACCTATTACCCTGATAGTAATATTCATAGTTATACAAACTGGGGAGCATCAGAAGCTTCTGTTCTGCCAAGCTACAATAAAAATAAGAACGCTTTCGACCACATTATTAGACAAGCTGCACAGCAACATGGTGTATCCGAAGGTTTAATTAAAGCCGTTATGCACACCGAATCAGGATTTAACGTAAGAGCTCGTTCGCCAGTAGGTGCTCAAGGCTTAATGCAGCTTATGCCTGCGACGGCCCGTCGTTTTAATGTCTCCAACGCTTATGACCCGCAACAAAATATTTTTGCTGGTGCAAAATATTTAAGCTGGTTACTCAAGCGTTTTAATGGAAATACGCAAATGGCGCTTGCGGCTTACAATGCTGGTGAAGGTAATGTCGACAAATATGGCGGTATCCCCCCTTTCCGTGAAACACAAGATTATGTGCGCCGTGTAACAAGTCGATACCAAAACCTATATGCATCGGGTTCAGGTTTTTCATCTTTTACCAATGCTTCAGTACAAACCGTTTCACATCCTTCTAATTTGGCAGAAAACACGACAGCTCAAATCACGACTCAATCACCTAAATATTCATCTTCTCGTCAAATCGTGACTTTATCTGACGGTACCTATACCGATGCACCAACAGGCACATATGTCACCAATAATGCCACCGCAATTGCCCATATACGAATTGAATAAACAGTAAAGAAGAACGGCGGCTCGCAGTTCTATTTAGGTAAGTTCAGATGTTTTAAATTGTAATGATCTATTACCTGATCTTTACCATTTTGACGAATTTAGCCAATTATTCTTTAAATTTAGGTACATTCTGCTACGTGAAAGAATGTATCAATTCCTTATTTTTTTCTTGAATTTTTCCCCCAAGCCCCGCATATTAGCTTCATGATTTCGAATTTGTAAATCAGATAACATTTTATTTATAAGAGGATTTTCTCAATGATGCGGATTGGTTTGTTTTTGCTTACCAACCTCGCGGTACTGGTTGTAGCTGGCATTATTTTGTCACTCTTCGGTGTCGGTAGTTACCATGGCGCGGGTGGCTTGAATCTAGGCAACCTTTTAGTGATCTGTTTTGTGTTTGGTATGGTGGGATCTTTAATCTCGTTATTCATGTCAAAATGGATGGCTAAGAAAACGACCGGTACAGAACTGATCGACCCGAATGCTCCTCGTAACCAAGCTGAAAGCTGGTTATTGCAAACAGTCGCTGAACTTTCTCAACGTGCTGGTATTAATATGCCAGAGGTTGGTATTTTTCCATCATATCAATCCAATGCCTTTGCAACAGGCTGGAACAAAAATGATGCCTTAGTTGCCGTTTCATCTGGTCTACTTGAACGTATGAACAAAGATGAGCTACGTGCAGTGCTTGCGCACGAGATTGGTCACGTTGCGAATGGTGACATGGTTACCCTAGCGCTCATCCAAGGTGTTGTGAACGCCTTTGTTATGTTCTTTGCTCGTGTCGTTGGTGACTTTATCGACCGTAATGTCTTTGGTCGTCAAGACGATGAAGCCCCGGGTATGGGTTACTTCATTATTACCATGGTATTGGATATCGTCTTTGGTATTCTCGCTTCTGCCATTGTGATGTGGTTCTCTCGTTATCGTGAATACCGTGCTGATGAAGCAGGTGCACGTTTAGCAGGTAAACAAGCAATGATTTCTGCATTATTACGTCTCCAAGCTGAAACAGAAATGCCAGATCAAATGCCAAAAGAAATGAAAGCCTTCGCAATTGCGGAAGGTAAAGAACAAGGTTTCAGCTTAGCTGCTTTGTTCCAAACCCACCCAACAATTGAACAACGTGTGGCAGCTTTACATCAATTAGATTGCCCATAAAACGTGTAATAAAAAATAAAGCCTCCAAATGGAGGCTTTATTTTTTATTACATTGTTTGATAGAGACTCCAAAGATAACTTGCGCCCCACCAAACAGCTAAGCCAATTAAAAGCAGTACAAACGCACCTACTAAATCGGGAATATGCAACCATAACCAACTGACAACAGGATTTCGCCAGAAAGCTGAATGCTGCTGCTTCTTTTCGAGCTTTTCATGTAAATATGGATGAACGACATGAATATCACTCTGAATCGCATATTCTTGCCGTATATGCGTATGAACTACATCTAGTGCTTTTCGACTCGGTCTTATAAAAATATCAAAAATAGTCCCAGCCACAGGAACAAATCCGACTACAGCATCTACAACTGCTAGTTTGATGACTGGAGTCAACTTATGCTGAGGTACACCAATTTGTTTGGCTTTATAAATCGCATAACACGTCAATGCAAAACCAGCGACATCACCGGCAATCGGAATAGTACTCAGTGCAGCATCGGCACCAATACCCTGTTTTGTAAAGGGAATGCGAACCGCACTATCCATCATGGTTGCAAACTTAGCCAGATCTCGTTCTAGTGCGATGACCTGTTGCTCTGTTAATTTTTTTTCTTGAGGCATTTAAATCAAATATATGAAGAGTAGTTAATCTTAATATACTTGATTTAATACCTGTTTTTAAATTGTTTACTTTTAACTAGTAGCTTTCGATCTAAACAATGAACGCAATAACACGTACATGACTGGAATAAAGAACAGAACTAGTACTGTACCAAACATAACGCCACCTAAAATACTAATACCGATTTCTTGACGGCTTACAGCCCCTGCCCCTTGCGCAAAAACAAGAGGAATCACACCTGCACCAAAAGCCAAAGAAGTCATTAAAATCGGTCTTAAACGTAAGCTCGCGCCTTCTAAAGCTGCTTCATTTGCACTCTTACCTTTTTCTTGCGCCAAGGCAGCAAACTCAACAATTAAAATTGCATTTTTACAAGACAATCCAATTGTAGTTAATAGCGCAATTTGGAAATACACATCATTGGGCAGTCCAAAAAGATAAGAGAATATGACACTTCCTCCGACCCCTAGCGGAATAGAGGTCATCACGGCTGCAGGAATGCTTAAGCTTTCATAGAGTGCGGCTAAACATAGGAAAATAAAGCCTGCCGAAATTAAATATAACCAGACGGCCTGATTTGTCGACTTCTGTTCTTCAAAAGATAGACCGGTCCATGCCAAGCCAACGTCTTTTTGCTGATTTACGAGTTGTTCAACATCTTTCATTGCCTGACCTGAACTGCTGCCACTTGCAACATCTGCTTGAAGCTGTAAGGCACTATACCCCATATAACGTTTTACAATTTCAGGAGCACCGCCCCAACTGAAGTTAGCAAATGAGCTAAAAGGTACCATTTCATTTTGGTTATTACGTACAGACCAATTATATAAATCTTCCGGTTTTGATCTGAACTGGGCATCACCTTGAATCATAACGCGCTTGATACGACCACGGTCAATAAAGTCATTCACATACGTTCCACCCCACGCACTCGACAAAGTGTTGTTAATCGCGGGGAGCTCTAATCCATTTGCTAGTGCTTGCTTCTGGTCAATTTTGATATTGAGGTTTGCTTTACTATTAGTAGATTGCTTATCAAAGTTTTCAAAACTTGAATAGCTTTTGCTCTGCGTTTGCAACTGACGGAAGGTGTTATCTAGAAAATCTTGCCCTTGCCCATTCAAATCTTGAATCCATAAATCCAGACCATCGGTTTGTCCTAAACCATTGACTGAAGCGGGTAATGTCACATTAATTTGTGCATTATTGAACTGATTAAAATATTTCATCGCACGCTTTTGTATAGCGTCAGCTGAGTTTTCCTTACCTGTCCGTACATCCCAAGGTTTTAAGGCAATAAATCCCTGTGCCAAGTTCTGGCCTGTACCAGAATAATTCCGGCCATAGCGGATTAAAACCAAATCCACATTCTTATCTTCTTGAGTTAAGAAATATTGGCGGACTTGTTCTCCAATTTTCTGACTTTGCGATATCGGAGCACTATCAACAAGCTTAATTTGAACACTTAAAATGCCTTGGTCTTCTTTAGGAATAAATCCACTTTTTAAACCACTATAGAACAGTGCAAAAACAGCAATCAAAGCCACAAAAATCACGATAACCGATTTACTGTAGCGAATGCTTGTTTGGACAATCTTGATATATTGATTTTTAAGTTGATCAATTTTTTTGTTAAACCAAACTGCCCAGCGCATAGGCTCTGGATTGGGTTTTAAAATTAAAGCGCATAACGCAGGTGTTAACACTAATGCCACGACGAGTGATAACGCCATAGCGGCAACTAAAGTAATAGAAAACTGACGGTAAATCACGCCAATTGAGCCACCTAAAAACGACATTGGAATAAAAACAGCGGTTAAAACCAATGTAATTCCGACTAAGGCACCACTAATTTCTCCCATCGACTCAATGGCTGCTTCTTTCGGCGTTAAATGCTGTTCATGCATGAGCCGTTCAACATTCTCAACCACCACAATCGCATCATCTACTAGCAAACCAATCGCGAGCACCAATGCAAACAGCGTCAAGGTGTTAATACTAAAACCGAGCACATATAAAACAGCAAAAGTTCCCAAAATAACAACTGGAACGGTAATACTCGGAATGAGTGTAGCGCGCCAGCTTTGCAAGAATAGGAACATCACCAAAATAACTAAAATAATGGCTTCAATAAGCGTCTTTACAACTTCTTTAATAGACTCTTGAACAAACGGCGTATTATCTCGTGGATAAACAATTTTATAGCCAGCAGGTAGCTTGGTTGTAAGCTGATCTAGAGTTTGATGGATGAGTTTAGAGGTCTGAATCGCGTTTGCACCAGAAGATAGTGAAATGCCTAAACCAGCGGCCGGATAACCATTAATGGTGTTAAAAGACTGATAATTTTCTGCACCCAACTCGACTCTAGCAATATCTTTTAAGTAGACATAGCTCGCTGTTTGATTTGCTTTCACTACAATATTTTTAAAATCTTCGACTGTTTTTAGTCGAGATCCTGCGGTGACTTTCGTATTTAAATATTGTCCATCAATGACAGGTAAATCACCGATTGCACCTGCGGCAACTTGTGTATTTTGAGCAGTGATTGCATTCGCTACATCACTTGGCATTAAATTATATTGTTTTAATTTCTCTGGATTTAGCCAGATTCGCATCGCATATTGCGAACCGAAAACATCAGACTCACCCACCCCTTCAATACGGTTCAGGTCATCTACCACATGCGTAGTTAGATAGTCCGATAGCTCAATATTGCCCGATTTACCTGTAGAGTCATATAAGCCTACCACCATAAAAGTATCGCCGAGTGACTTACTCACGGTCACCCCTTGGCGTTGTACTTCATCGGGTAAACGTCTTATGACGCCACTAATACTATTTTGTACTTGGACCTGTGCTGTATCTGGATTTGTTCCATTATCAAAACTAATGGTAATTCGGCTACGTCCTGATGAATCACTGGTAGAGCTGAAATAAAGTAAATTATCAATACCTTGTATTTGTTGTTCTAAAATCTGAGTAACACTTTGCTCAACCGTTTGCGCATCCGCACCACTATAACTTGCCGATACTGTAATTTTAGGAGGGGCAATATCAGGATAGCGCTCTACGGGTAAATTCAGCACCGAGAAAATACCAAATGCCATAACAATAATTGCGAGTACACTGGCAAAAATGGGACGCTGAATAAAAAATTTAGATAGCATGGCTGCTCAGAATTAGGTCGTCAATTAACAGATGGCAATACCAAATTTGCCCTCTTGATCATCAACGAGCGATATAAAAAAGACAAGTAGAATTAACAC
This sequence comes from Acinetobacter sp. 826659, assembly GCF_000588515.1. Lineage (NCBI taxonomy): Bacteria > Pseudomonadati > Pseudomonadota > Gammaproteobacteria > Moraxellales > Moraxellaceae > Acinetobacter > Acinetobacter sp. 826659. The sequence goes on from NZ_JFYD01000001.1 coordinate 920,495, forward strand.
AATAAATGCAATTAGAACAAAAACAAAGCAAGAACTGGCATTTCCTACAAACCCATAAACAAGGTTTTAACAAGTGTCACTGAAAATTCATGAATTCTTCATGATCACGTCAAGTTCAATCATCAGACTAAATACGTTTCGACTAAAACAATATGAGTAGAATTATGTTTAAAAGAGCACTTTTATGCTTAAGTTTAATTAGCTTGGTTGGTTGTAATGATGACGATAAAACTGAAAACTCACCAACCACACCAGAATATCAACTTCCTAAAATTTTAGTGGTAGGACACCGCGGCGCGAGTGCTTTACGTCCTGAACACACATTAGCTTCATATCAAAAAGCGATTGATGATGGCGCAGATTTCATTGAACCTGATCTAGTCTCTACAAAAGATGGCGTATTGGTTACTCGCCATGAAAATGAGATTGGTGGAACAACCAATGTAAGCACTTTAAGCCAGTTTGCAGATCGTAAAACAACAAAAAATATTGATGGTAAAGACTTAACAGGCTGGTTTACAGAAGACTTCACTTTAAGTGAATTACAGCAGCTTAAAGCGCGTGAACGCATTCCAGAGTTCCGTCCAGCAAACACAGCCTATAATGACCTCTACCCTGTCCCAACTCTAGAGCAAGTGATTGAACTGGCTGAAGCAAATTATAAGAAAACGGGAAAAATTATTGGTTTATATATTGAAACTAAACATCCGACTTACTTTAAAAACCAGAAACTGGCAATGGAAGATACCCTTCTTAAAACCTTAGCCAAATACGAATATACACGTGATATTGCACCTGTCTATTTACAGTCTTTTGAAGTGAGTAATTTAAAATATTTAAAAGATCAGCTCGACCTTCATAAAACGATTAAACATGCACAAATCATTCAATTATATGATGCTAAAACCTCTCAACCAGCCGACTTCGTTGAATCTGGCGAAACTAAAACTTATGCCGATTTAGCCACAGCACAAGGCTTAAAAGACGTGGCTAAATATGCAAACGGTGTAGGACCAAGCAAAGGCTATATTCTTAACTTTAATGACAATGGCTCGGTTCAAACGACTTCGTTTATTACTGATGCACATACAGCTGGCTTGAAAGTACATCCTTATACTTTCCGCCCAGAAAATAATTATTTACCAACGCCTTTAAAATGTAGTCAAGATAAGCCAGCTGAGCGCTGCCCATCTGGTGCTTTAAAAGAGTTTGAAGCCTATTTTAAAGCTGGTGTTGATGGAGTCTTTACAGATGACCCTGCACTTGGCCGTGAAGCCGTTATTAATTTTGAAAAAGCCACAAAATAATTAAAGTTTTTAATAAAAAACAGGGCAATAAATGCCCTGTTTTTTTATTTCTCTACAACATTATCAAAATAAAGTGGGATCCACTGATATTGCTCAGCATTTACTTTATAAACATGGCCAATACCCGGGAATGGTAAATGTGGTGCGGCAACCCATTGTTGCTTATTTGAAATTTCAGCAAACATTTTTAGACGGGTATTAATTGCCTGCTCAGAATTCACATCAAAATCTACCCCAGTTTTTGGAGCATCAAATTGCAATGAATGTGAGTGGACAATGTCTCCAACAAAAATGATTTGCTGATCATTACTTTTTAAGCGGAAGCTATGATGACCTGGTGTATGACCACGAGTATCAATCACCTCAAAACCTTGAATGACATTACCGTCTTTAAATGTCTTGAATGCTTTTTTTGCTTGGTATGGAGCAAGAGCAGTTTTTACGTTTTTAACAGTGCCCAAATAATTTTCTTTTTTGTCTGCTGGTACTGTTTTTTCAGAAGCTGGATTTAACCAGTAATCAGCTTCACGCTCATGTGCATATACAGTTGCATTTGGAAATACAGCTTTTCCATTTTGAGCAATACCACACACATGGTCTGGGTGTAGATGAGTAAGTAAAACAGTTTTTACATCAGCAAGCTTATAACCTGCTAATTCAATATTTTTTGCAATCGAGCCAAGTTGCGGGCCAAAACAACTTGCTGCACCACTGTCTACAAGCGTTAAGCTTTTTCCATCATCAACTAAAAATGCATTTACCGAGGTTTGAATCCCTTTCTCATTAACAGCAGCATATTTCGTTAAGATTTTAGTTTTCTGAGCCTGATTTAAGTTTTTGAATAAATCAGGATTTAAATAAATCGTACCATCAAGCAAAGAAGTTACGCGGTAGTTTCCAAATTGATGGTGATAATATCCTGGTACTTGCGGGGTTGCTGTTGGCTCAGCATAACTTGCATGGATGCTTCCAATTGCAAGGCCCAACGCTACACATAATTTTTTCATCTTTTCTTCTCTATTGAGTTATAAAGTCGAAATCTTTAAAAAAGATTTAATAATTTTTTAAGACCCAAATTATATAATGCATGAAAAGTGTCAGAAATATAAGTATATGAATAGCTATTCTCCCTATAAGGGTAAAAGCGGTCTTAAGCGCATATTAAATGCAACGGGCTACTCTATTTCAGGATTTAAAGCAGCTTATAAAAATGAGGCAGCTTTTCGCCAAATTGTTTTGATTAATATTATTTTGATTCCGGTTAGTTTTTTTCTTGATGTGAGCCGTAGTGAACATGTATTACTGATTATTGTATGTCTTTTTGCAATGATCGTTGAGCTATTCAACTCTGCTATTGAGGCTGTGGTTGACCGAGTTTCTCTTGAAAAACATCAGCTTTCTAAAAATGCAAAAGATATGGGAAGTGCTGCCCAATTTGTTGCACTCTCTATCATTGCTATTACATGGTTAATTATTTTATTAGGCTAAAAAAAACCATGCCTACAAGTAAATAAGCATGGTTGTAACAAAAGAGGAACTTCTAGCTGCTGTTCCTGTTTTTAATATAAATAATGGAACTTAATTATTTCTTAAAATTACGTGAAAAATAAAAAAATCCCTGCATAAGCAGGGATTTTTTTTGGTTAAAGCGTTGATGCGTTATTACATCATTCCGCCCATACCACCCATGCCGCCCATATCTGGAACAGCTGGTTTATCTTCAGGAATATCAGTAATCATACATTCTGTAGTTAACATTAAGCCAGCAACAGAAGCAGCATGCTCAAGTGCAGAACGAGTTACTTTAGCCGGGTCAAGAATACCCATTTCTAACATATCGCCATATTCACCAGTTGCAGCGTTGTAACCAAAGTTACCTTCACCACCTTTAACTGCATTGATCACTACAGATGGCTCATCACCAGCGTTTGCAACGATTTGACGAAGTGGAGCTTCGATCGCACGGCGTAAAATGTTGATACCTGCTGTTTGATCTTCATTAGCGCCTTTTAAGCCATCTAATACATTAACCGCACGTACTAGAGCAACACCACCACCAGCAACAACACCTTCTTCAACCGCAGCACGAGTTGCATGAAGCGCGTCGTCTACACGGTCTTTCTTCTCTTTCATTTCAACTTCAGTCGCTGCACCGATTTTAATTACAGCAACACCGCCTGCTAATTTAGCAACGCGTTCTTGTAATTTTTCACGGTCATATTCTGAAGTAGATTCTTCAATTTGAGCACGGATTTGTTGAACGCGCTCAGCAATACCAGCAGCATCACCAGCACCATCAACAATAACAGTGTTTTCTTTAGACACAGTGATCTTGTGCGCAGTACCTAAATCTTGAAGAGTTGCTTGCTCTAAAGACATACCAACTTCTTCAGAAATAACAGTTGCACCAGTCAAGATTGCGATGTCTTGAAGCATTGCTTTACGGCGGTCACCGAAACCAGGAGCTTTAACAGCACATACTTTGATAATACCGCGCATGTTGTTTACTACAAGTGTAGCAAGCGCTTCACCTTCAACATCTTCAGCGATGATAAGAAGTGGTTTACCAGTTTTTGCAACTGCTTCTAAAACAGAAATCAATTCACGAATGTTGCTGATTTTCTTGTCTACAAGAAGAATGAACGGGTTTTCAAGTTCAGCAGTTAAAGTATCTTGTTTGTTTGCAAAGTATGGAGAGATATAACCACGATCAAACTGCATACCTTCCACAACGTCTAACGCGTCTTCGAAGCCAGAACCTTCTTCTACAGTAATTACGCCTTCTTTACCTACTTTTTCCATCGCTTGAGCGATAAGTTTACCAACAGTAGTATCAGAGTTAGCAGAGATAGAACCTACTTGCTCGATCGCTTTGAAATCGTCAGCTGGTTTTGCATTTGAACGGATATTTTCAACTACAGTTTTTACTGCGATATCGATACCACGTTTTAAATCCATTGGGTTCATACCTGCAGTTACAGATTTGATCCCTTCATTTAAAATTGCTTGAGCAAGTACAGTTGCAGTTGTCGTACCGTCACCAGCGATATCGTTAGTTTTGCTAGAAACTTCACGAACAAGTTGAGCACCCATGTTTTCAAACTTGTCTTTTAATGAAATTTCTTTGGCAACAGTTACGCCGTCTTTAGTGATGTGCGGAGCACCGAAAGAACGATCGATAACAACGTTACGTCCTTTAGGGCCTAAAGTCACTTTAACCGCATCTGCAAGTACGTTTACACCTGCAATCATTTTTGAGCGAGCTGAATCACCAAATTTTACGTCTTTAGCTGACATATTAAACTCCGAATCTTTTTAAATACTGAATCTGATAATGAATTGAGTTATGGATTGATTAGCCTTCCAACACAGCTAAAATGTCTGACTCTTTCATGATTAAGAGTTCTTCACCACTTACTTTCACTGTTGTACCTGCATAAGTACCAAACAATACTTTGTCACCAACTTTAACATCCAAAGCACGTACGCCATTCTCAGTGATTTGACCATTACCTACTGCAATTACTTCACCTTGAGATGGTTTTTCAGCAGCAGAACCTGGAAGTAAAATACCACCAGCAGTTTTGGTTTCTTCTTCTACGCGACGAATTACAACGCGATCATGTAATGGACGAATGTTGCTCATAATTAACTCCATCAGACTAAGTCTTTTTGATTAATCGTTATTGCTTTAATCCAGAGCAATAACAAAATATTTAGATGTCACTTTTGTGGGGATGAAAAAAAAGGCTTCAAGGGGAAATAAGAAAAATTTTTCTATTTTTTGAATATTTTTTAAACAATCAAATATTTAAACTCATCTAAACCAAATCAATCAGAAGTGAATTCAGCCAACTGTGCATTAAACCAATAATGATTAATTTTTCCTTCATTTGAAATGACATTAAAACTATTTGGAACATGATAATGCAAACGGCTAGAAGTTGCTGTTCCTGCATGAATATCATAAATAGGATGATCTATCTTTAATTGATAAATTTGCGTTAAATCATATACAGCAGTTTTATGTAAATGCCCGTGTAACATTCCAAATAGCCCCGTTGTACTCCATTTTTCGAGTGCCATTTTTCCTAATACAGGACAATCTTTAATACCATGCTCATCATCAGGTGGAGTATAAAAAGGTTGATGGAAAACAACTAATTTGATTTTATCCGCTGGCGCTTGCTGTAATCGCTCATATGTAGTTTGAATTTGCTCAATCGAAATATGTCCACGAGTATGATAACGACGGCGAATACTATTCACCCCAACAATATAAAAATGTTCAGTTTCTATAGTTGGTTCAAGCTGGCCAAAAAAATATTGGTAGCGAGTAAATGGTGAGAAAAAACGGTTCCAGATATGGTACAACGGAATATCGTGATTACCAGGCACAACAAGATAAGGAATATTAAGGCTATCTAAAAACTGACGGCATTTATAAAACTGTTGATATCGGGCACGTTGAGTAATATCACCACTCACCACAATGACTTCAGGTTTATGTTGAGTGCAAAAAAGTCGGATTGCATCTAAACATGCCTCAACTTCTGTTCCAAAATGCAGATCAGACAGATGTAACAACATTTGGCACCATAATATTTAAAGCATTCTTTTCTACAGAGAAATTTAAAGGTGCTTTCATCTCTAATATTTCACCATCTAAAGCTACTGTAAGTTTTGATCTTTTTGCACAATCTACCACCACATGATCTGCACAAAAACTATAAACATCTTGTGTCTCTTCTACTTTACCTTGAATCCACTGCCACAACATGTTTAATAAACTAAGCCTATCACTTTTCGTAATGACCACTCCAGCGACCCGACCTTGTGCAGCACATTCGGCAATTCTTAGTTTCATATCACACAACTGCAACTGATTATTACCAAAGAAAATTAGAGGGGTTTTGACTGGATATTTCTTCCCATCAACTGTGACGGAAAGTTTCATGGATTTATTTTCTCTTAATAAAACATCCAGCGCTGAGGTATAGGCATGTAAAGGTAAGCGTCCTAAATATTTATTATAAAGCTCACGTTTCTTTATAAATAATGGATAAAGTCCTAAACTCGCATTATTTAAATAAACATGGTCATTAATTGTCGCAATATGTACAGAGCGTGGTGTACCTGTAGCGATGACTTCAGCAGCTTCTAACAAATCCAAAGGAATATCTAAAACTTTAGCGACATAATTAAAAGTTCCCAAAGGTAATATTCCCATTGGAATATGAGTATGTCTAAGTTTTGATGCTACCGCATTTAACGTTCCATCCCCACCCGCTGCAACAACAACACCTAAATTTGCATTTTGACTATGCCGATGTATCACTTGACTCATCAAATCATCAAAAGAAACATCTTCCGCTAATTCAAAAACTTGTATTTCAAAACCAAATTCGGTGAACACAGTCATTAACTGTTCATACATATCTTCATGTTTTGATGCATGAAAACCCGACTTTTGGTTATAAATGATAGAGAGAGGTTTTAAAGTCCGCATTTTTATTATCTTAGGGGATTCGTCCTGAATATTGTATATAAAAACGCCTAATAAAAGTCTCTTTATGTAAATTTTGAATGAAGATCATTTGTTTAATCAATAATAATTCTCAAGAAAAAAAACAAGAATCAAGATATTGATTTTTAAGGAAATAAATAATATAAATAACACACATACAACATAAAAATATTGAGAATAAGATATTGTAAAAAACTACAAGTTAATGATTTAAATGAGAAAAATATAAAAAAGTAAAATATCTATTTCTTAGTCTTTAGTCTTATTTTTTTTATGATTTTGTGCTTTAATACAGCCACTTTTTTATTTGATCTTTCATTGTACCTCTCAATGAATGACTTGTACGTTGTACATATTTTGAATAGGCCTCACCATGACCACAGTGAACGCACCAGAATTCGTTCGTCATCCTAAGCTTATCGCATGGGTTGAAGAAATTGCAAACTTAACCAAACCAGCAAAAATCGAATGGTGTGACGGAAGCGAAGAAGAGTATCAACGTCTAATCGACTTGATGATCGCTAACGGCACCATGCAGAAATTAAACCAAGAAAAACATCCTGGTTCTTATCTTGCAAATTCTGACCCATCTGACGTTGCACGTGTTGAAGACCGTACTTACATCTGCTCTCAAAATAAAGAAGATGCTGGTGCGACAAACAACTGGGAAAACCCAGCTGTTATGCGTGAAAAATTAAATGGTTTATTTGAAGGCTCAATGGAAGGCCGTACCATGTACGTTGTTCCTTTCTCAATGGGTCCTTTAGGTAGCCATATTGCTCATATCGGTATTGAGTTAACTGACTCTCCTTACGTTGCTGTTAGCATGCGTAAAATGGCACGTATGGGTAAAGCAGTTTATGACGTATTAGGTACAGACGGCGAGTTTGTTCCTTGCGTACATACAGTAGGTGCTCCACTTACTGAAGGTCAACAAGATGTTGCTTGGCCATGTAACCCTGAAAAATATATCGTTCATTACCCAGAAACTCGTGAAATCTGGTCTTTCGGTTCTGGTTACGGCGGTAACGCATTACTTGGCAAAAAATGTTTAGCTCTTCGTATCGCTTCTGTCATGGGACGCGAACAAGGTTGGTTAGCTGAACACATGCTTATTCTTGGTGTAACTAACCCTCAAGGTGAAAAACACTACATCGCTGCAGCATTCCCGTCTGCATGTGGTAAAACAAACTTTGCAATGTTAATTCCACCAGCAGGTTATGAAGGTTGGAAAATCGAAACTGTAGGTGACGATATTGCTTGGATCAAACCAGGTGAAGATGGTCGTTTATATGCGATTAACCCTGAAGCTGGTTTCTTCGGTGTAGCTCCTGGTACAAACACCAAGACTAACCCGAACTGTATGGCAACTCTTCATAAAGATGTTATCTATACAAACGTAGCAGTAACTGAAGACGGTCAAGTATGGTGGGAAGGTCTTTCTAAAGAAGTTCCAACAAACTTAACTAACTGGAAAGGTCAACCTCACGTAAATGGTGAAAAAGCAGCCCATCCAAATGCTCGCTTCACTGTTGCAGCTGGTCAATGCCCTTCTATCGATGCTGACTGGGAAAATCCAGCAGGTGTTCCAATTTCTGCATTTATCTTTGGCGGTCGCCGTGCAGATACAGTTCCTTTAGTTTCTGAAGCTTTCGACTGGGTTGACGGTGTATATAAAGCGGCAACTATGGGTTCTGAAACTACTGCTGCTGCTGTTGGTCAACAAGGTATCGTTCGTCGTGACCCATTCGCGATGCTTCCATTTGCTGGCTATAACATGGCTGACTACTTTGATCACTGGTTAAACCTTGGTCAACAAGTAAGCACAAAAGCTGAAGCAGCTGGTAATAAATTACCAAAAATCTTCAATGTAAACTGGTTCCGTCGTGATGCTGAAGGCAACTTCGTATGGCCTGGTTTCGGTCAAAACATGCGTGTTCTTGAGTGGATCATTGATCGTTGTGAAGGTCGTGCAAACGCTGTTGAAACACCAATTGGTCTTGTTCCAACATATGACGACTTGAACTGGGAAGGTACTGAATTCTCTAAAGAAGAATTTGACCTAATCACAGCTCAAGATAAAGATCAGTGGATTACTGAAATTGAAAGCCACACTGATTTATTTAATAAACTCGGTGATCGCTTACCGAAAGCATTAAAAGAACGTCAAGCAGCTTTACTTGAAGCTGTAAAAACTGGCTTCTAATTGCTATATATAAAAAAGGTCGCTATATGCGACCTTTTTTATTATGCGGCATCATCTTTTTGTCGACGCTCAGATAAATAAACTTCTAATACTTTTATTTGTTTTTCATCAAATGCCAGACCTAGTTTTGTTCTACGCCACAATATATCCTCAGCAGTAGTTGCCCATTCATATTCACATAAGTATTTGACTTCGCATTCAAATAAATCATGTCCAAAATTCTGGCCTAATTGCTCTATTGCATTTCTCTCTTGGAGCATATTCCAGACTCTTGTGCCATATGCATGTGCCCAACGGTTAGCAAGTGATTCAGACACTCCACTTACACGTGAATAAATCTGATGCGTTAAATCATCTAGTGTTGTCCAGTTTTCAGCGCCAGGTAATGGCTCATCTGCAGTCCACTCCTCTGCCATATTACTAAAAAACGGGGATAGATCTTCTAAAGCAGTCTCTGCCAGTTTCCGATAAGTCGTGATCTTGCCGCCAAATATAGATAACAAAGGTGCTTTTTTATGTTCAGCCTGTAATGCCAAGGTATAGTCACGTGTAATCGCTGAAGGATTATCAGATTCATCATCACATAAAGCACGTACACCCGAGTACTGGCTTACAATATCAGCTCGAGTTAACTGCTTTTTAAAATGTGAATTGGCCACTGTTAAGAGGTAATCAATTTCTACCTCTGTGATCTCTACCTCTTGTGGATCACCTATATATTCCTGATCTGTCGTACCAATCAGTGTATATTTTTCTAAATAAGGAATGGCAAACACGATGCGTCGATCTTCGTTTTGCATAATGAAGGCTTTATGACAGTCATATAATTTTGGCACAACAATATGACTTCCTTGGATCAGCCGAATTCGATAGGGCGATTTTAGCTTCAGATTTTCACTAATAATTTCTTCAACCCAAGGACCAGCTGCATTCACTAAAGCTCTTGCACGTACCTGATAAAACTCTGCTCCGCTTTGTAACTCCAGATGCCACAGCTCTTGTTCCCGATAAGCTTTAATACAACGCGTACGCGTTACGACTTTGGCACCTTTCTCTTTGGCCTGTAATGCATTTAACACTACAAGACGTGCATCATCTACAGTACAGTCAGAATATTCAAAACCACGCGTTATAGCCGGTTTTAAAGGACTATCTTCTTTGAAATAAATAAGATTTGAGCCTAATAATTTTTCTCGTTTTCCCAAATGATCATAAAAAAACAAGCCCGCCCGAATTAACCATGCAGGACGTAAATGTGGTCGATGAGGCATAATAAAGCGCATTGGTTTAATAATATGTGGAGCTTTAGCCAACAACACTTCACGCTCTGCTAAAGCTTCTCTAACCAGTCGAAATTCTTTATGCTCTAAATAGCGCAGACCACCATGGATTAATTTGCTGCTAGCAGATGAGGTGTGACTAGCTAAATCATCTTTTTCACATAAAAATACCGATAGTCCACGGCCTGCAGCATCATTAGCAATACCAACACCATTAATACCGCCACCGATCATGGCAATGTCATATATTTTTGAATAATCATTAGGCTGTATTTTCATTTCTCATTTTCTTTTTATTGTTGATCTTATAAAAATTAAAACACCAAATGGAAGAAACAACAATCAAAAAAGTAGAATAATCAATTTTAAATAACTAAGTGTTTAACCGTTAATTGATTACCCTACTATTGAATTCAAACAATTAAAGAACGAATTAATCCTCAGCCCAACTTTGACTACGCTTAACTGCCTTGAGCCACCCCTTATAAATAATTTCTGATTGTTCAGAAGACATTTTTGGCTCAAATACCTTTTCTATGGCAGATTTATTTCTTAACTCATGTAGATCTTGCCAGAAACCCGTCGCCAGTCCAGCAAGGAAAGCTGCACCCAAAGCTGTGGTTTCTTTCATTATTGGACGTTCTACTGGTGTTGCTAAAATATCGGCCTGAAATTGCATTAAGAAATTATTTTCCGTCACTCCCCCATCAACACGGAGTGTACGGAGCTTTTCTTCTGCATCTTGCTGCATTGCATCCAAAACATCTCGGGTTTGAAAAGCAATAGACTCTAAAGTTGCACGAATAATATGTTCAATACTGGCTCCACGTGTGAGACCAAAAATTGCTCCTCGAGCAGTTGGGTCCCAATACGGTGCACCTAACCCTGTAAAAGCAGGTACAACATATACACCGTTACTGTCTTTCACACGTGTTGCATAAAGTTCAGAATCTTTAGCATTCTTAATGACTTTTAATTCATCGCGTAACCACTGCACGCAAGAACCCCCATTAAACACGGCACCCTCTAAGGCATAGTTCACCTCACCACTCGCACCACATGCAATAGTAGTTAGTAACCCATGTTCTGAACGGACAATCTTTTTACCTGTGTTCATTAATAGAAAACAGCCTGTGCCATAGGTATTTTTTGCCTGGCCAGACTCAACACACATTTGACCGAACAGTGCGGCTTGTTGATCACCTGCGATTCCTGCAATGGGGATACCAACTTCTTGCCCACTAATGGTATGTGTATATCCATAAACCTCAGATGAGCTACGTACTTCGGGTAACATTGCTCGAGGAATACCTAAAACTTGTAAAAGTTTTTCATCCCATTCTAGCTTTTCGATATCAAACAGCATAGTTCGTGAAGCATTGGTAAAATCAGTGACATGGACTGTACCATTGGTTAGTTTCCAGATTAACCAAGTATCCACCGTACCGAACAACAACTCTCCTCGCTCAGCACGTTCACGGCTTCCTTCAACATGGTCTAAAATCCATTTAATTTTTGTGGCCGAAAAATAGGGATCAATCACCAAACCCGTTGTTTTACGTATGTATTCTTGCCATCCTGCTTTATGCAATTGATTGCATATCTCAGTCGTTTGTCGACTTTGCCAAACAATCGCATTGTAAATAGGCTTGCCTGTTTTTTTATCCCAAACAATTGTGGTTTCACGTTGATTTGTAATCCCAATTGCTGCAACTTGCTCACTCTTAATGCCTGCTTGAGCTAGAGCCTCTACCCACACAGCACTTTGCGTAGCCCAAATTTCCATAGGGTCATGCTCGACCCAGCCAGGCTGCGGATAAATCTGGGTAAATTCTTTCTGAGCAATACTTACAACGTTAGCATCATGGTCTAAAACAATTGCTCTTGAACTCGTTGTTCCCTGATCAAAAGCAACAATATATTTTTTCAGGCAATTTGACATCTGAATGTCCCTTTCATTATCCACACACATCTAGTCCACAATGCCAAAACATCATGCCTAACTGTATTTATTTAAAATTTTCTTTGGAATATATCATTATTTTTAAGGCATATAGGTTTTCTTCGCCCAAACTCTACTCATTCTTTATTAGTTTTTACTATTTGGAAAAAAATAATAGGCTAAATAACCGAATAAGATCATAAAAATGGACTAATCGGCTAATTTGAAATCATATAAATATTCAACTTATTCCTTTGCTTAAATAATAAACATTGTTTTACAGACATAAAAAAAATAAAGTGAAATACTCCTCTAGAAAATATGTAAAAACGGAATAAATCTTCTCTTTTTTAGCATTCAACCCAAGCGAAACATGGAGCGACTCATGGTTGATCAACCTTCTACCGCAACAACTCCACATTCTAATTTAGATACAAAAACTCGTCTAAAATCCATTTTGGGCGGTTCTGCCGGTAACCTTGTTGAATGGTATGACTGGTATGTATATGCAGCATTTACGCTCTATTTTGCTCATGCTTTTTTCCCGAAAGGTAGCCAGACAGCTCAGCTCCTTCAAGCGGCCGCAATTTTTGCTGTAGGCTTTTTAATGCGCCCAATCGGTGCATGGATTATGGGAATCTATTCAGACCGTAAAGGTCGTAAAGCGGGTCTGACCCTTTCCGTCACTTTAATGTGTATAGGTTCGCTGCTTATTGCCGTGACACCAAGTTATGAAAGTATTGGTGTATTTGCCCCTCTTCTTTTAGTTATCGCTCGTTTAATTCAAGGCTTAAGTGTAGGCGGTGAATATGGTGCTAGTGCTACCTATTTAAGTGAAATGGCTGAAAGAAATCGACGTGGTTTTTTCTCTAGTTTCCAATATGTCACCTTGATTGCTGGGCAGCTCACAGCTCTATGCGTTCTATTAATATTACAAATGGTATTAAGCGAAGAACAACTACATGATTGGGGATGGCGTATCCCATTCTTTATCGGGGCTTTACTTGCGATTGTAGTTTTCCGTATTCGACGTGGCCTACTAGAAACTCAATCTTTTAAAAATGCTCAGGCAGAGACAGACCAGCCAAAATCAGGCATGTTTGCTTTATTTAAACATTACCCTAAAGAAGCTTTCACAGTATTGTTTTTAACAGCTGGCGGGACTTTAGCTTTTTATACTTATACGACTTATCTGCAAAAATATTTAGTCAATACTTCTGGATTTACCAAACCTGAAGCCACTCAAATTACAACTTTAGCGCTATTTATTTTTATGTGTCTACAGCCTGTAGCAGGTGCTTTATCAGATCGCATTGGTCGAAAACCGCTTATGATTTTCTTCGGAATAACAGGTGTTTTATTCACATACGTTTTATTTGATGCACTCGCAAATACACATAACTATTGGACAGCTTTCTGGTTATGTTTTGGAGGTCTCGTAATGGTGACTGGCTACACTTCAATTAATGCTGTAGTGAAAGCCGAACTTTTCCCTGCGCACATTCGCGCTTTAGGAGTTGCATTACCTTACGCGATTGCCAATACGTTATTTGGCGGAACAGCAGAGTTCTTTGCTTTAAGTTTTAAAGAAGCTGGGCATGAATCCTGGTACTTTATTTATGTAAGTATCATGATCTTCATTTCTCTCATTATTTATATTTTTATGAAAGACACCAAGCATCACTCAAAAATCAAAGAACATTAATACGTTACCAATAAGGGCTAATATCGTTCGCCGATGTTAGCTCAAATCATGAGATTAAGCCCAACAACCTTTGTATTTTATGAGATACTAGCTATAAGAAAATAAGGACGATACTGATGAATAGAAGTATTTTATGCTTGGCATTAAGTAGTATGTTTATTTTAACTGCTTGTCAGACTACCCCTCGACAATATAATGGTTCAACTGGATATCAGATTGAAAACCAAACAAAAACTTCAGCGACTTTAGCTTACACTTTAGCGGGTCGTAGTAACCAGCAACTCGATGAACGTAAATTACAACGTGCTTGTCAGAATGTACTAGGTGCTCAGAAAGTTTATAAATTATCAATTTTGAGTATCAACGAAATTCCTAATCCAGCGAAAGATGAGCATTATGGAATTCAACTCGGCGAAACTCGTGCTTCTTTTGGTTTATCAAACACACCTAGCTTAAATAATGGTGAAGACTATGCAACTCGCCAAGCGCTTGAAGCACGTCCAAGCACATTAAAAGTTGTTCGTTATACTTGTTCATAAAAGAAAAAAAGACGCTGTTCTTTTACAGCGTCTTATAAAAACTTACATTTCTAAACTCTTTAGCTTCATCCAGATCAGGCCATGTAGAAGCACTTCTTTCATCAATCTTTTGATATTTGGGATGACTAAAGTTCTTAACACGGCTATCTGCGACCCAAACCTCTGGCGCAAACTTTAAAAATTCATCTAAGAAAAAGCGGTTACATTGATCGTATAAAACATCAGCTGCCAATAAAATATCAACATGCTCAGCCTTATATAAATCATCTAAATATTCTAGCTCAACATTATTAAGTAAAGCATTTTCATGGCAAGCATTCAAACTAACTTGATCGATATCACAGCAGATGACTCGTTTCGCTCCTGCCATTTTTGCAGCAATTGCCACTACACCAGAACCAGCTCCGAAATCCAAAACAACTTTATCTTTAACATGTTGCGGCTCTGCAAGTAACCACTGTGCCATTGCTAAACCAGATGCCCAACAAAAAATCCAATACGGCGTATCATTCCAAATACGGCGAATAACTTCATCATCCAATCGATCAGTTGGAAAAACTGGTGGAATCAACCATAAAGAAATAGGCGTTTCAGGCAACTGTTGTACCATCAACTCACAATTGGGAATAACTTCATTTAGTGCTTGAAGTAAATGTTGAGGGGCTTTGGCAAATTGAAAGGTGCAGCTCATAAATAAGCTCAAAAATTTATAATTACTATTTGATCATCTACATCGCGAGCAAGACTAAAACAGCGGCTTATAACATGATAGCGTTTAGTTACTAAAAAATACGTTAGTTCAATTCCAATGTATTAATTACAGCAACCGTTTTGGTCTTGCGTAGCTTCGCTACTCATCCCGAAAGAAAAGTAACATACAAGCTCCTAACATTTGCGTTAAACGTTAGGACGCCGTCGTGAATAAATTAAATTAACCTAAAGCTTTTTCAGCAGCTTCTACAGTTTGACGAATCAAAGTTGTAATGGTCATTGGACCAACACCACCCGGTACTGGTGTGTAAGCAGAAGCAATTTCTTCAATACCCTGTAATTGAATATCACCTACGCCACCACCATCACGAGGATGGAAACCAGCATCTACAACCACTGCACCTTGTTTAATCCAATCTTTTTGGATAAGTTCAGCTTTACCAACTGCACCCACAATAATGTCAGCTTGCTTCACAAGCTCAGGTAAGTTTTGTGTGCGTGAATGGCAAATTGTTACTGTTGCATTCGCTTGCAAAAGCATCATTGCCATTGGTTTACCTAAAATTGCAGAACGACCGACTACAACCGCATGTTTACCAGCAATTTCGATATTGTTTTCTTTTAAAATAGTCATAATGCCCGCAGGAGTTGCTGAACCATATGCAGCTTCGCCCATAGCCATACGGCCAAAACCAAGACAAGTTACACCATCAACATCTTTAGCTAATGAGATTGCATCGAAACATGCGCGCTCATCAATTTGCTCAGGAACTGGATGTTGTAAAAGAATGCCATGTACATCTGGATTAGCATTAAGTTTTTCAATTTCAGCTAATAATTGTTCTGTTGTCGTTTCTTGTGGCAATTCAATTTTTAAAGAGTCCATGCCTACTCGACGGCAAGCATTTCCTTTCATGCGTACATAAGTTGCAGATGCGCCATCATCCCCAACTAAAATAGTCGCCAAAATTGGGGTACGACCTGTTTTAGCTTTTAAAGCTTCAACACGTACTGACAAATTTTCTTCAATTTGCTTTGCTAATGCGCGACCGTCTAAAACCAATGCCACAGCACATCTCCAAGGTAGACATGAATTTAATGTGCCAATAATACATGATTATTTGGACAAATTTATTCTAGATGTTGCTTTTATGTTCATCTTATCTCAAAACAGTATTGTTTTTTTTGTAAAGGTTGCTAATATGTGCATCACCAAATGTAGGCGGGGTGGCAGAGTGGTCATGCAGCGGACTGCAACTCCGTGGACGCCGGTTCGATTCCGACCTCCGCCTCCAAATTTGGTAAAGCCCGGGTGGTGAAATAGGTAGACACAGGGGATTTAAAATCCCCCGCCCACAAAGCGTGCCGGTTCGAGTCCGGCCCCGGGCACCATTTTCTAGTACAGAAATTGGTGTCATAAAGAATCCAGCGAAAGCTGGTTTTTTTATGTCTAAAAAAAAGGATGCTTATTAGCATCCTTTCTCGCCCCATATATTTAAGCAGTTTTTTGCTTGTCTTTTTCAGGTGTTAAACTCGCATCCAACACCAATTGATAGCTTCGGCTAGAAGCTACTTTATATTCTGGATTTTTAATTGAATCTACAAAAATCCAATCCGACTGCGCCTGCTTATCATCAAGTGTAACCATCAAATAACCACGCTGATTTAAATTACAATATGCCAATTCATCGATAAGCGTAGTAAAGGCAAATTCAAACTGTTGTAGCTGAGCTAGTGGAATACTTAAATATTTTTCAAGCCCCGGGGAAGAAACCGAACTTGTCGCCAGTTCAACACCAACATATTCGCCCTTTTGACTATATAAGTAAGATGTCCACGCATTGTGGGTGTCGCCTGCCAAAACAATAATTTTCTTATTAAACTCTGCCAATTTAGCGTACAAAAACTCTCGTTCAGCATGATAACCATCCCAAGCATCGAGGTTATAGGGAACTAATGTTGTGACTCGCGCTTTTTCTTGAACGGTTAAAGTTGGATCACCTTGCTCTAATCGTAATTTTAATGTGACTAATTCTGTAATTTGCGCATTCATTTTAGCTAACGTATCCGGCGAAGTTCCGCCTGAAGTAATTTGCCCTAACGATGCCAACAACTCAGCTGGAATCCACATTTTACTCATTAAGACTTGCTGCCCAATCACATTCCATGTTGCAGTTGAACTTTGTAAGACACCTACTATATTTTTCTCTTTACTACCCAATAACCACTCACGCTGAGTTTGCCCCATTAAGGTCCGCATTGGATTAGTTAAATCCGCTTGGAATTTTTCAATATCTAAGCCATTCGCTGTTATATATTTGCCATAATCCAACTGCTTGTCACGGGCAATAATACGAGTATCTAACATTATTAAATTAACAAGCCCCCCAAAATTAAACTGACGATAAATATTTAGATGATCTGTGTTAGAAACAGGGCGAATTGGCATCCATTCAAAATAAGCCTGTAGAGCAGCTAACTTACGATCAGAAAAAGATCCTTCATTATCTTGATGGTTTTCCGCACCATCACGCCAAGTATCATTTGCTAACTCATGGTCATCCCAAATTACAATGAAAGGATGACGTTGATGAACTGCCTGCAAGTCTTTATCCTGACGATATAGCGCATAACGTTTGCGATAATCATCTAATTTAATAATTTCTTTATTATTATCAGATGGCAAAGTACGACCCAATTTTTCTGCATCTTCTGTCGCATATCCATCAGAGCCATATTCATAAATGTAATCTCCCAAATGGATGACTACATCCACACTCTGTTTTGCTATTTCACGATAAACGTAGAAGTAACCCGCAGGATAGTTAGAACAAGAACATACCGCAAAGCTGACCTTATTGGTACTTACAGGCAAAGTTTTAGTTTGACCAACAGGTGAAGTTTTATTACCAAAATGGAAACGGTAATAATAAATGGTATCCGCCTGTAGACCTGTTGCATCTACTTTCACGGTGAAATCATCTGTCTTAGTCGTTTGAACCACACCAGTCTTTAAATTCAGCTTAAACTGGTCATCGGTAGCAACTTCCCAAGTAACCTTAAGGCGCGCACTAAGATCTACCGGTGTTAAACGCGTCCATAAAATTACTTTATCCTGCAAAGGGTCGCCGCTCGCAACTCCATGTAAAAAATCTGCTTGTGCCTCCGAACTTTCTTCATCGGAACCATCATTACAACCCGAAAAAGCTACCGGCAAAGATAGCGCCCCAAAACCGAACAGACTTTTTTGAATTAATTCTCGGCGTGAAATTTTCTCTGACATAAAATTACCTAAGTTTTAAGCA
This sequence comes from Acinetobacter sp. 826659, assembly GCF_000588515.1. Taxonomy (NCBI): domain Bacteria; kingdom Pseudomonadati; phylum Pseudomonadota; class Gammaproteobacteria; order Moraxellales; family Moraxellaceae; genus Acinetobacter; species Acinetobacter sp. 826659. The sequence continues at coordinate 939,017 of NZ_JFYD01000001.1, forward strand.
ATGAGTGTCTTAAAGTTAAGTAGATAAGATGAACAACTGATCTCAGTTTAATGAACAAATCATGACATAAATTGGTTAATTTATATAAATACGAACAAGAACTGATTGAAAATAAAGCAAACTATCTGATTTTCTCTTGCCAATCGCGTACTTGTCCTCTATTATTGCGCACATGCCCGGGTGGTGAAATAGGTAGACACAGGGGATTTAAAATCCCCCGCCCACAAAGCGTGCCGGTTCGAGTCCGGCCCCGGGCACCATTTTCAAATATTGAATTTGGTGCTACAAAGAATCCAGCGTAAGCTGGTTTTTTTATGCCTAATTAAAATGAATTGTATGATAAGAATAGTATTACTTCTATTTAGCATCCTTCTCTTAACAAAGGTTCATGCTACAGATCTTTTCTCTAGCACTGTTTATTTCAGAGATAACCATTAGTATTTTTCAGGTTACTCTATCAACAAAGATAATTATTTAATTAAAGCATCCGAACAGATAATAGATAAATTCAAAGCATTAGAACGAAAAATAGAAACTTATTGGGTCAATTTATTAGCAGAGGCCGACTCTCAAAAGAATGGTGTTTGAGTTTTTAAATTAAGGAAATAGATGAAATTCATTTAAAAGCATCTTTTCATTTATTAGATGCATTTGAAGATATTGAGAATCGAGAGTAATCACCACTCTCGATTCATCACCAGCTCTTCCATTTCAAGGTCTAAATATCCTGCATCCTGTGCCACCATCATCATTGCTTCAGCAATATAGTCAGCTGCACTATCATCCAAGGAAGAATCTAGATCTTCGAACTGAGGTTTCATTTCATTGATTTCAATTACAGTTTGATGAGCATACCGATAGATATCCTGCTCAGCTAAAGCAGGCTTCTGAACTTTTTTAGCAAATTGTTCAATGAGCTGCTTGAGTTCAGCGACCAAAATATCTGGATAATATTCATCATCAAACATCGGGAGAAGTAAGTCTTCGAACATACAAAAGTTTACACAACAGCAAAAACTTGCCGCTTATAACACATTTTCAAAAGAATAACGATATTTTTCACTGACTCAATCATCTAGCCCATTAATTTAATGAGCCACGCTCTGATTTTATAAAGCCTACTTTGTTAAGCTTGTATCATCGCCTTCCAAACTAGAATTGCATCAGTCATTGCTTTTACGTCATGTGCTCTGACAATGGATGCTCCTTGCTGAATACTAAGTAAATGCCCCGCAACGCTTCCTACCGCACGCTGATCTGCAGTTACACCTTTTAATGCTTCACCAATAAAACGTTTACGAGAAAGGCCAGATAAAATTGGATAACCCATTTCACCGAGCTTCCAGAATTCATTTAACAGTCTTAAATTTTGCTGCGCATTTTTTGCAAAACCAAACCCAGGATCAATAATAATATTATGTTTTTTCACACCCGCATTTAAAGCTTCATTCACGCGCTGCTGGAGCTCCGCTATAACATCTAAGGTTACGTCCGTATATTGGTCTAACTGATTCATTGTAGTCGGCTCACCACGCATATGCATGATCACTACGGGTATATCCAGTTCTGCTGCCGTTTTTAAAGCATGGGGACGAGTAAGCGCACGTACATCATTCCAAATATGTGCTCCTGCTTCTTTCGCAGCACGAATAACATCAGGCTGACTCGTATCAATTGATAGAACAATATTATGTTTAGCTAAAGCCTCAACTACGGGCACAACTCTTCGTATTTCTTCTTCTATGCTTACTTCAGATGCCCCTGGACGGGTAGACTCTCCACCAATATCAATAATGGTGGCACCTTGCTCTATCATGGCTAGCGCATGAGCAATCGCTTGATCTATTTGATTATGCTTTCCGCCATCACTAAAAGAATCTGGTGTGACATTTAATATACCCATAACGTGAGGCTGTGATAGATCTAACTGAAGCTGTCCACACTGTAAAATTTGTTGAGGCAAAGGCATTAGTTGCATAAAAAGCTCCAGTTTAAAATCAGGCTGTATTTTAGCAATTATCATCTATGTATGGTGTTGATTTGTTTTCAGCTTTTAACAAAATCAAACCCATAAAAAAAGCCACATGACTGTGGCTTTTTTAATTAACTAATTAGTTCATTGCTGGCAATGGTGGCGGTGTAGATGGACCATCTTTTGGTGGTTCAAATGCAGCCACTGGGTTTTCAGCAACATATACTTTAGGTGGTTGTGGCTCACGACCTTCCATAATGTCACGGATTTGATCACGATCAATAGTTTCCCATTCCATCAAAGCTTTTACCATCGCGTGTGCAATATCTTTATTACTTTCCAAGATATTACGTGCAACTTTATATTGCTCATCAAGAATACGGCGTACTTCTTCATCTACTAACTGTTGAGTTGCTTCAGAAATCGTACGGCTTCCTACATTACCAAAGAAACCATTTTGGTTTTCATCTTCGTAAACCATTACACCCATTTTGTCAGACATACCGTACTTCGTAACCATTGCACGTGCCATTTTAGTAGCTCGCTCAAAGTCATTTGAAGCACCAGTAGATTGCTGTTGGATAAATACTTCTTCAGCAATACGACCACCAAACAAAATTGCAATTTCGTTTAGCATCTTGTCTTTATAGTGGCTAATTTGGTCTTGTTCAGGTAACTGCCAAGTTACACCTAAAGCCCAACCACGCGGCATAATCGTTACTTTATGAACAGGATCTGTACCCGGTAAAATCTCGGCAACAATCGCATGACCAGCTTCATGATAAGCAGTTGCACGACGTTCTTCTTCACGTAAAACCATCGATTTACGCTCTGGTCCCATGTAGATTTTGTCTTTTGCATCTTCAAAGTCATGCATGTCAACAGTGTTCTTATTACGGCGTGCAGCAAATAATGCAGCTTCGTTAACGAGGTTTGCCAACTGTGCACCAGAGAAACCTGGAGTACCACGAGATAGAACTTTAACATCCACACCCGTAACTGAAGGTAATTTTTTCAAATGTACATTCAGAATCTGCTCACGACCACGAATGTCAGGTAAACCTACCATTACTTGACGGTCAAAACGACCTGGACGTAATAATGCTTTATCCAAGACATCAACACGGTTCGTCGCAGCAATTACGATCACACCTTCATTACCTTCAAAACCATCCATCTCTACAAGCATTTGGTTTAAGGTTTGTTCACGCTCATCATGACCACCACCTGTACCTGAACCACGATGACGTCCTACTGCATCAATCTCGTCAATAAAGATAATACAAGGCGCATGACGTTTAGCTTGCTCGAACATATCACGGACACGGGACGCACCCACACCCACGAACATTTCGACAAAGTCAGAACCTGAAATGCTGAAGAAAGGAACTTTAGCTTCACCAGCAATTGCTTTGGCTAATAACGTTTTACCAGTACCCGGAGGACCAACCATAAGTACGCCACGAGGAATAGTAGCGCCCAAACGTTTGAATTTTGCAGGGTCTTTTAAGAAATCTACAATTTCAACAACTTCTTGTTTTGCTTCATCACAACCAGCAACGTCAGAAAAATTGACTTTGATTTGATCTTCAGAAAGCATTTTTGCTTTCGACTTACCAAAACTCATCGGCCCATTTTTTCCGCCTGCACCACCACCCATGTTACGCATAAAGAACATGAATAACAGAATGATTAACAGTACAGGGAAACTAGCAATGAGAAGTTGCATCAAAATGCCTTGACGTTGAGGAGCTGTTCCCTCTACAACAACATTTTGCTTATTTAAGCTCGGCATAAGCTCAGTGTCTTCAACTTGCGGACGAACAGTTTCAAACTGTGATCCGTTAGTTTTTTCACCATTAATATTTAAACCGTCAATTGTGACTTGCTTAATTTGGCCAGCATTCACCGCTGCAACGAAATCTGAGTATTTCATCGCAGTAGGCTTATTGCGGTCACTGATATTACTGAAAATTAAAATCAGAACACCAAGTATTATTAGCCACAATACGGCATTCTTGAAGTAATCGCTCAAAGCTTTATTCCCATATCGATCTAATTTGATCATGCCCAATCTTGGCTGATCGTCATAAAAACAGCAACTGTATTGCTTGCGGATAACCTAAAAGTACAAAATGCACAATTTTTAGGAGCTTGGCAAGTAAACTTTATTGCAATGCTTTCTTACGCCCTTGTCCAACCAAAAAAACTTCTTTAGAGCGCGCCCGAGAAGCTGCTGGTTTTGCTGTCTTTAACACATCAAAACTATCAACCACTTGTTTACGAAACTCATCAAATCCTGCGCCTTGGAACACTTTAACCACAAACTGTCCATTAGGACCAAGAACCTTTTGAGCAAAATCTAAAGCCAGTTCACATAAGTAAATCTGTCTAGGTTGATCAACAGCCCTATTACCTGATGTATTGGGGGCCATATCAGAAATTACAATGTCTACTTGTCGTCCATTTAAAATATTTAACAATTTTTCAAATACAGCTTCTTCTCTAAAGTCGCCTTGTAAGAAAGTGACATCAGGCAAAGCATCCATGGGCAAAATATCGGAAGCAATCACTAAACCTTTGCTACCCACAAGTTTTCCAGCAATTTGAGACCAGCTACCAGGAGCTGCACCCAAATCGACTACCGTCATGCCTGGCTTGATCAACTTATATTTTTCTTGGATTTCAAGAAGTTTATATGCTGCTCGCGCACGATACCCTTCCTTTTGTGCTTTTTTTACAAAAGGATCGTCTAGATGTTCCCTCATCCACGCACGACTACTTTTCGACAATTTCTGGTTTGTAATGCGTGTTGCCATAACTCACTAAATATCAAAAAAACTTCTGATCGTTCATTGTACGTGAAAATTACTCTCATTACAGTACGGATGTAGCGTAATCTCACCAAGTTTTACAGTTTTTTTCCAATAATGTTGATCGATTATTTATACAGTTTTTCGTACATCTGAATTTAAGTTTTTTGCTATACTAAGTCGTTTTTAAAATCAGGTATTTTTAATGGCCGCTTTATCTATCCATGAACGTAAACGTTTACGTCAAATTGGTCATGTGCTTAATCCGGTTGTCATGATTGGTGGACAAGGCTTAACAGATGCTGTTATCGAAGAAACTCTTCGTGCTTTAAACGACCACGAACTTATCAAAGTTAAAGTTGCTGGTGAAGACCGTGAAGCACGTACTGCTGTAATTGATGCAATTGTAGAAGCGACTGGCGCAGAAGCTGTGCAAAAGATTGGTAAAATTGTTTTACTTTACAAAAAAGCAGCTAAGCAAAACCAGCATTTGTCTAATCTTGTTCGCCACGCTCATTTAGCAAACTAATTTGATTTGACAAACTATGGCAAGTTACGAACTTTCAGCTTTTGATCGTTTTCATGCTGTTTCTGTTGTTGGCGCAATTGAACAGCAAGCACCGCACACCTTAAATGTCGGTTTTTGGATTCGTGATCCAAATCAATTCATTGTCTGGCCCCAAGAAGTCACGGCTAATCCTCGTCAGGATTTTTTGTGGGAAGAAACTTGTTTCGAAATTTTTGTTGGCGTGCATGATGAAGATTATTATCGGGAAATTAACCTTTCCCCTTCTCAAGCATGGCAGTCTTATCAGTTTGAAGAATATCGCTATCCAGAAAGTATGCCTCCCCTTGCTGCTTACGATATCGAACTGAACCATCTCAAGCGTACTCATTATGGCTTAAATGTTAGTCTTGATTTGGGACAATTTATGCAACAGCATCGCTTGAAATGGGCAAACCTTTATTTAGGTTTAACTGCAGTTTTAAAAACCAAAGAAGGTATGCAGTACTATGCAATGCAGCATAGTGGAAAAAGTGCAGATTTCCATAATAAGCGTGACTGGTTACATCAGTTTTAAAAATAAAAAAGCGAGAAATTAATTCTCGCTTTTTTATAGCTGGGTAAAAGCTAAGATCATTAGTTATCTCGTGCTTTATTCCATGCTTCGACTGCATTGTTTTTAGTACGTTTAATGCTTTCACTTAAAGAATCTTTGTGCTTCAAAGAAATCTGGCTAATATCACCTTTAAGTTCTTTACTGACTTTCGTCAAATCTTCAATAAGTGCATTAATTTCTGCTTTCAAAGCATTTTTAAGTTCAGATAGTCCTTCTTGTGAAGTGCTAAACTGAGCTTTAATCACATCAAGACGTTGTAAAATATCTTGTTTAATTTGAATAAATTGATTTTGAATATTCTTGTTTAACTCATGAGTTTCAGCTTCAATTTTTTCTTGAGTTTCACTTAAAACTTCTTTGACCTGCTCTTGAGTTTCAGTGATAGCTTCTTTCACCTGAGTTTTCGCTTCTGTAGCAACTTCTTTAATCTGCTCAGTTTTCTCGGCAACACTTTCTTTTACTTGCGCAGTTTTAGCAGTTACTGTTCTTTTCGCTTTAGTTGTAGTAGCAGCTACGGTTTCTTTCACTTCATTCACCTCAGCTTTTACTGAATCAACTACTGCTTGAGCTTTCTCGCTCACATCTTTTGAAACTTGATCATTACTCATGCTATTTCCTCATATTGTTTATTTTTTAACTAGCAATACAATAAATCCAGTTCTAAAAATTCAGCCAGCAAATTGTTAGACAATTTATCAAAAGTAACTGATTCGGATGAGCGGATAATTTTTTTGTAAAAATCAAGCAATGAATTATGTTTTTTAGCAGAAAATAAATAGACTTTTTGAGGTTCCATGCGTATAATGCGCTGTTAAGTTACAAGCGAGCAGACCGATAGGGAGGGGCATGTTTTATCACAACATCGCCTATCTTTTTTGGGTCTACTCGCTTTTTTACAGCCGAAATTCAGGAGCTTTGGTTTGAGCACCCCCGCCATTTTAGCCCTCGCAGATGGAACGATCTTTAAAGGAACGTCAATCGGCGCAACGGGAAGTACGACTGGAGAAGTCGTTTTTAACACAGCCATGACAGGCTATCAAGAAATTTTGACTGACCCAAGTTATGCACAACAAATTGTGACATTAACTTACCCACATATCGGAAACACTGGCTGCAACGCGGAAGACGTTGAATCTGGTCGTATCCATAAAGTATGGGCGAATGGTTTAATTATTCGTGACCTTCCACTACTACACAGCAACTTCCGTGCTGAACAGTCATTGAGTGAATATTTGCAAGAACACAATGTTGTTGCAATCGCGGATATTGATACACGTAAATTAACACGTATTTTGCGTGACAAAGGTGCACAAAATGGTTGCATCCTTGCTGGCGAAAATATTACTGAAGAAGAAGCTATAGCCAAAGCTCGTGCTTTTGGTGGCTTAAACGGTTTAGACCTTGCAAAAGAATGTTGCGATCCAACTGGTTTTGAATGGTCTGAAGGTTCATGGACTCTAGGCCAAGGCTTCTCTCAACCTGAATTAAAATATCATGTAGTTGCATACGATTACGGTGTCAAAACCAACATCTTGCGTATGCTTGCAGACCGCGGTTGCAAATTAACCGTTGTACCTGCAGAAACTCCGGCTGAAAAAGTATTGGCACTTAATCCGGATGGCGTATTCCTTTCAAATGGCCCTGGCGATCCAGCTGCTTGTGATTATGCAATCGAAGCTGTAAAAACTATTGTTGAAACCACAACATTACCTGTATTTGGTATCTGCTTAGGCCACCAAATCTTGGCACTCGCTTCTGGTGCAAAAACTGTAAAAATGAACCATGGTCACCACGGTGCTAACCACCCTGTACAAAATCTTGAAGATGGTACAGTGATGATTACTTCACAAAACCATGGTTTCGCTGTAGATGCTGAAACTTTACCGGCTAACTTAAAAGCAACGCATAAATCATTGTTCGATGGCACCTTACAAGGGATTCACCGTACAGACAAACCAGCTTTCAGCTTCCAAGGTCACCCTGAAGCAAGCCCAGGCCCGCATGATTGTGCCCCATTGTTCGATCACTTCATCGAACTTATCGAAGCATCTAAACAGTAATTAAGGAGCGAATAATGCCTAAACGTACGGATATTAAAAGCATCTTAATTATTGGTGCTGGCCCGATTGTGATTGGTCAGGCATGTGAGTTTGACTACTCAGGTGCTCAAGCGTGTAAAGCGCTTCGTGAAGAAGGCTACCGTGTTATTTTGGTTAACTCTAACCCAGCAACCATTATGACAGACCCTTCAATGGCTGATGCAACTTATATTGAGCCAATTACTTGGCAAACAGTTGCACAGATTATTGAAAAAGAACGTCCAGATGCAGTATTGCCAACTATGGGTGGCCAAACTGCGTTGAACTGTGCTCTTGCACTTGATGAGCACGGCGTTCTTGAAAAATATAATGTTGAATTAATTGGTGCAACTAAAGACGCAATTGAGAAAGCCGAAGACCGTAAACTCTTCGATATCGCTATGCGTAAAATTGGCTTGGAATGTCCAAAAGCTGCCATTGCCGAAACGATGGAAGAAGCTTTAGAAATCCAGTCACGCTTTGGTTTCCCGGTAATTATCCGTCCATCATTCACAATGGGTGGTTCGGGTGGTGGTATCGCATATAACCGCGAAGAATTCCTTGAGATTTGTGAACGTGGTTTTGACCTCTCTCCTACTCACCAGTTATTGATTGATGAATCTTTAATTGGTTGGAAAGAATACGAAATGGAAGTTGTTCGTGACAAAAACGACAACTGTATTATCGTATGTGCGATCGAAAACTTTGACCCAATGGGCGTACACACTGGTGACTCAATCACTGTAGCACCAGCTCAGACATTAACTGACAAAGAATACCAATTGATGCGTAACGCTTCGGTTGCGGTTCTTCGTGAAATTGGTGTTGAGACAGGCGGTTCTAACGTTCAGTTCGGTATTAACCCGAAAGACGGCCGTATGGTTGTTATCGAGATGAACCCTCGTGTATCTCGTTCATCTGCGCTTGCTTCTAAGGCAACAGGTTTCCCGATTGCTAAAATCGCAGCAAAACTTGCTGTTGGTTATACCCTTGATGAATTGAAAAATGACATCACTGGTGGCGTAACTCCTGCAAGCTTCGAACCATCAATTGACTATGTTGTAACGAAGATTCCTCGTTTTAACTTCGAGAAATTCCCGCAAGCTGAACCAGTTCTTACTACTCAGATGAAATCTGTTGGTGAAGTGATGGCTATTGGCCGTAACTTCCAAGAATCTGTACAAAAAGCATTACGTGGTCTTGAGGTTGGTGTAAGCGGTTTTGATGAAAAAATCGAAGCTGGTGCAACAAATGCAAAAGAAATTATTCTAAAAGAACTTAAAGTTCCAGGTCCTGAGCGTATCTGGTATGTAGCGGACGCTTTCCGTCATGGTTTCTCTTTAGATGAAGTTTTTGAAGCGACTAAGATTGACCGCTGGTTCCTTATCCAAATTCAAGATATCGTTAAAACTGAAGCTCAAGTGAAAACTTTAGGTTTTGGTGACTTAAACGCTGACAATATCCGTTCGTTCAAGCGTAAAGGTTTATCTGACCTTCGTATTGCTCACCTTATGGGCATTTCACAAAAGCAATTCCGTAAGCAACGTTGGAATTTGGGTGTTTATCCAGTTTACAAACGCGTTGATACATGTGCAGCAGAGTTTGAATCTGGTACTGCATACATGTATTCAACTTACGATGAAGAATGTGAAGCAAATCCATCAAACCGTGACAAGATCATGGTGATTGGTGGTGGTCCAAACCGTATTGGTCAAGGTATCGAATTTGACTACTGCTGTGTACACGCTGCATTAGCTATGCGTGAAGACGGTTACGAAACAATCATGGTGAACTGTAACCCTGAAACTGTTTCTACCGACTATGACACGTCTGACCGTCTATACTTCGAGCCTGTAACACTTGAAGATGTACTTGAAATCGTACGTACAGAGAAGCCTAAAGGCGTAATCGTACAGTATGGTGGCCAGACTCCACTTAAATTGGCACGTGCTTTAGAAGAAGCAGGTACTCCAATTATCGGTACATCACCAGATGCGATTGACCGTGCTGAAGACCGTGAACGTTTCCAACAAATGATCCAACGTTTACAGCTTCGTCAACCAAACAACAGCATTGTAAAATCTGCTGAAGAAGGTATCTCTGAAGCTGCAAAAGTAGGTTATCCGCTTGTTGTTCGCCCATCTTATGTATTAGGTGGTCGTGCAATGGAAATCGTATATAACGAAGAAGAACTTAAACGTTACCTTCGTGAAGCAGTTCAGGCATCTAATGAAGCCCCTGTTCTTCTTGACCGTTTCCTAGATGACGCAACTGAAGTTGATGTTGACTGTGTATCTGACGGTAAAGACGTTGTGATCGGCGGTATCATGCAGCATATTGAACAAGCTGGTATTCACTCAGGTGACTCTGCATGTTCGATTCCTCCTTATTCTTTATCTAAAGAAATTCAGGATGAAATGCGTCGTCAAACGATTGCGATGGCAAAAGAACTTGGCGTTGTTGGCTTGATGAACGTTCAGTTCGCTGTAAAAGGTGACGATATTTACGTTCTAGAAGTTAACCCACGTGCTTCACGTACAGTTCCATTCGTATCGAAGTGTATTGGTGATTCTTTAGCGAAAGTTGCTGCGCGCTGTATGGCAGGTCAATCTCTTGAGTCTCAAGGATTTACTAAAGAAATCATTCCAACGCATTTTGCTGTGAAGGAAGCCGTTTTCCCATTCGCTAAATTCCAAGGTGTAGACCCTATGCTTGGACCTGAGATGAAATCTACAGGTGAAGTGATGGGCGTAGGTAAAACATTTGGTGAAGCATTCTATAAAGCTGTTTTAGGCTCGAATGAACGCTTACCTGGTTTACCAACTGAAGGCGAAGTAAAACATGCTTTCTTATCAGTACGTGAATCTGACAAGAAATACATCGCTGATATCGCTAAGAAATTAGTTGAATATGGCTTCAAGCTTGTTGCAACAGGTGGTACTTACCAAGTGCTTAAAGAAGCAGGTTTAGAATGCGAATCTGTAAATAAAGTTACTGAAGGTCGTCCACATATTGTTGACCGCTTGAAAAATGGTGAAATACACCTTATTGTCAATACCACTGAAGGTAAACAGGCTCAATATGACTCTGCAATGATTCGTCGTGCTGCCCTACAAGGCAAAGTGTATTACACAACGACTATCAATGGTGCAGAAGCTGTTTGCCAAGCCTTTGCTGTGAAATTGCCAATGGATGTATACCGCTTGCAAGATTTAACTGTAGGTTAATTTTTTTACCGATAAGTCCCGTCACCTTATCGGTGGCGGGATTTTTTCATTTTTTTAACTGTGTTTTCTCAACTTAAGAGGGACCGAAATGCAACGTTATCCAATGACCCCTGAAGGTAAAATCGCCTTAGAGAAAGAATTACAACATCTGAAATCTGTTGAACGTCCACGTATTACTCAAGCAATTGCTGAAGCACGTGAACATGGGGACTTAAAAGAAAATGCAGAATACCATGCTGCTCGTGAACAGCAAGGTTTCTGTGAAGGACGCATCCAAGATATCGAAGGAAAATTGGGTGCTTCACAAGTCATCGATGTTAAGGACTTAGAACAAAACGGTCGTGTTGTATTCGGTGTTACGGTAACGATTGAAAACCTTGATACTGAAGAACGCAAGACTTATAAAATTGTTGGTGATGATGAAGCTGATTTTAAAATCAATAAAATCTCAGTGAACTCACCAATCGCACGTGGCCTTTTGAGCAAGAGTGAAGGTGATGAAGTAAAAATCATTACTCCTCAAGGCGAAGTGGAATATGAAATCGTAAGTGTAGAATATCTTTAATTTTAAATAGATATGCTTTGTCTATAAGACCCCTCAATTGAGGGGTTTTTTATATTTCATACAATTACTAAAAATAATTTAATATAGTTTTTTAAAAAAACCTGATGCAAAGATTTGAAAAGCATTTAATGCTTCAGGGAGTACCTGTTCAGGATATTCACTAGAGGCTACCCATAATGCGGCATTCATGGCGGCGCCATTTAAAAGCACTGCCGCCGCTTCTGGGTCTACAATTTTAATTCGATCCGTTGCTAATAGTTGTTCAACGCACCTACGGGTAGACTGCAAGCATCTGTTTTGACTAGGCCAATGCGCTGGATCACCTAGCACTGCAGGTCCGTCACGCAACACAATACGCTGAAACTCAGGATTCAAAGCATTTTGAATATAGGTCTGCCCTTCAAGTAACAATCCTTCCCAAAGATCATCAGGCTGCTCTAAATGCTGCTGGGCATATTCTGCCATTTGTGAATCAATTTGATCGACCACTGCAGCAAATAAACCACGCTTATCACCAAAATGATGGTAAAGCGCCCCACGAGTCAACCCTGCTTCTGCCGTGAGTTTATCCATTGAAGTATCTGCATAACCATATTCAGCAAATGCACGACGTGCTACTTCAATCAGTTTCTTGCGGGTTTCCGCCATCTTTTGTTCACGAACAGACATGTCTTTTACCACCTAATCATCACAAAAAATTTTAATTGACATACGGCTCCTATGTCAATTATGTTTACATACGAACCGTATGTGAAATCTGAGCGACATTTACTGATTGGTATTTAAATACTGATGGAGAACAAAACTGATGAGAACTGCAATATTTCCTAAAGACCGCCATGCCTTATATGAACAGCATGGTTATTCAGCCGCAATTCAATCGAAAGATTTACTCTTTGTTTCAGGGCAGGTTGGTAGCCTTGAAGATGGCTCACCTGTATCTGATTTTGAAAAACAGGTAATCCAAGCTTTTAAAAACTTAGCAGAGACACTGAAAGCAGCTGGTTGCACTTTCGATGATATTATTGATGTCACCACCTTTCATACTGATCCTGAACGGCAGTTTGAAAGCATTATGAAAGTTAAAAATCAAATCTTTACACAAAATCCTTATCCCAACTGGACCGCTGTGGGCGTAACTTGGTTAGCTGGTTTTGATTTTGAGATTAAAGTTATTGCACGTATTCCTCATAATAATTAATTCAAATTAGCACGTACTTTAGATTCATTGGCTGAGCTGAGATTATTGGTTTAGCTTGAATCGCAATTCGGTATAATGGTGTATTCCCTTTTTTATATCTCCCTTATGGCTGAAAAGTTAATTAACTCCCCTGTTCGTCATTGGTGCGAATTTGAGTTTATTTCCAAAACTGTGAAAAATCCAAATATCCATGTTAAAGGAAATTATTCTTATTATTCAGCTTATTGGGATCAAGGCTTTGAACGTTGTGTAGTACGTTATTTACATGACAAAGCTTCAACGCCAGAGAAACCGATTGATCAACTTTATATTGGCAATTTTGTTTGTTTTGGCGCTGAGTGTGTGATCATGATGGGTGGCAATCAACTTCATAGGCCAGATTGGATTTCGACTTTCCCTTTTGATACCCGAAGTTTTTTAGCGGCTGGGGACACTATAATTGCAGATGGTTGCTGGATTGGAAGCCGTGCAATGATTATGCAAGGTGTAAAACTTGGTGAAGGCGCAGTGGTCGCAACCGGAGCTGTAGTCACTAAAGATGTGCCCCCCTATGCAATTGTAGGTGGAGTACCTGCGAAAATTATTAAATATCGCTTTCCTCAAGAACAAATTGACAAACTACTTGCTTTAAAACTTTATGATTTAGATGAGAAGCAAATTTTGAAAATACGTGAATATCTTCAAACTGACGATATTGATGCTTTATCTACACATATAGAAAATTTGCGCAATTTATAAAAATTTATCTCCAAAATTTGTCGTTATAAAATCACAAATGATTACGTGCTTGAATTTAAATCGTCAAAAAATAGGTATAAAGTATTAATAAATAAGCATCATTACAATAAGGAAAATACTCATGTTATATCAACATATTCTAGTACCAATTGATGGTTCTGAAACTTCTATGGTCGCCATGAAAGAGGCCATTAAACTGGGAAAAGCATTAAATAGCAAAATTACAGTTGTACAAGTGATGGCACTTGATCCTTTTATTGCTGATGTCTACGTAAAAACTGGTCAAACTAATGATTTGATTGAACGCACAAGAACTTATTTACTCGATATTTTAGAACACGCAAAACAAGAGTTTGCCAATGAAGGCATTACCGTTGAGACTAAACTGCTGGAAGGTTTTGTCGTTCATGAGGAAATCATTCAGGCTGCCCAAGACTTAAATACAGATCTGATTATCATGGGCTCTCATGGACGCACGGGGGTACGAAAACTCGTTTTAGGAAGTGTGGCACAAAAAGTTTTAGGGGAAAGCCATATTCCCGTGTTAATTGTTCGATAATTTTCAATATTGCCTATCTTGTTAATCTTAATAATTTAGGCAATTTTTTGAGAAATAAACTTTTTTCAATAGATTTAAGGCTGCCAAGCAAACTGCTTTAAGTCAACTTTACCATTTAACAAATAAACACCTTCAGCTTCCAATTTTAATTGCTGAATATTTTCACCTTTTTCATTAAATTTACTTAGGCTAATTTTGCCTTGAGAATTAATCACACGATACCAAGGAACTTGATGATCAGCTTCAAGATGTTTCAAAACATAGCCCACTAATCTCGCATGTTTTGGTAACCCTGCCATACGAGCCACTTGTCCATACGTTGCAACTTTTCCGTAAGGAATCAAAGCAATGACTTCTAAAATTTGCCGATGTAGTTCATACTGAGTTGTCAAAGTGGACTCCATAAAAATTGACATAATTCATATCATATAAAAATTTTTTGAATAAAACTAAATGCAATCCAAGGTGGGCTTGAGGGAAATCTGCATGAAAAAAACATTACTGGTAGTTACTGGGACTTTACTTTGCGTGTCCTGTACAACACGTCCCCCTCTTCCTTTAGGAGAAGCACCTAAAGTCTCCACAGATGGCCGCCCTATTATTCCAGTCACTTTTGTTTTTACAACTAATTCTCCAGAAGCAACAAAGTTTGATAATTATCAACAGATGCGTAAGGAAATTAAGATATTAAATAGATACTATGTGGATGATAAAAATAATAAAATTTTTAAATTTAAATTACATCGTTATATTCCTTATGAAGAGTTTTCAAAATTACATTGTGATTTAAAACAACAGATTAATCAGCCCTACCCAATTACGATTGAAACTATTCCTGCCAGTGTAAATACGTGTTTTCCAAAACGAACTGCAAGTAAAGAAGTGATTGTTTTTATTTATGATGCCTATTCAACGAAATGGAAATTTGAAGATGTAACGAGTAGAGCCTTTCGTAATAATGGCAAACCCTTTATTTTATTAGACTGGAACCGCCTCAATTATAATATTCAGGCTGGTAGCGTGCATGAAATGGGACATGTGTTTGGTCTAAAACATGTTTGTGCACCAAAAGCTACAAAACGTACTCCAACTAACATCATGGCAAGCGCCGAATGTAAATTAGGCAGTGGTGGCTTAAGAAATTTAGGATTTACGCCAGTACAACTTCAAACGATTTTATCAACGTACAAACAATATCCCTAAAATTTAATTTCAATATATGCTCCTAAGTTATCTTGGGTAGCGATGTAATTTTCAGGGGTCAGTAAAGATGTCATGTAAGTACTCGCCTTTAAGAAATCTTCAGCATCGACTGGATACGGCTGCCAAAATGTTTTCAAATTATTGGTGTAAATTGGATAAAGGCAAAGTAAGTCTTTTGATAAATCTAACCTTGCTATACAGCCAAATGGTAAAGCATTGTGTTTTTCATATTCGCCATTGCTATTAAACACAGCATTGCCAATACCAAATACGACTGGCTTTTGGTTGATAATCTGGACAGGTTGAATAGTATGGGCACCATGACCAATGATCAGGTCAGCGCCAGCTTGGATTAGAATGGTAGCAAGCTTAGTCTGTTCTTTTGTAATTGGCTTAAAGTCGACACCCCAATGGCAAATAACAATAATTTTATGTTCAGGATGAATCAGTCTATAGCGACCTATTTGTTCAAGCAAAACACCATTTAAACACGCGACCCCACTCTTATGACCTAAAGCATAAAAATCATAATCGAGATAGGCAGTGTCTCTGTGCCAGTATCCGTTAAAAATAGCATAACGCTTATTTTCAAAAGAGAGTTGAAAGTAGTTATGAGCATCTTTTTGGTTTACACCTGCCCCGATATAAGAAATGTTAGCTTGATCCAACTGTTGTAATGTATAGGTCAGCCCACGATCCCCATAGTCTTTTAGATGGTTATTTGCCAACACAACATGATTAAGGTGAATATTTTTGAATTCTGCTAATGTTTTTTCAGCATCAGCTTTAAGAATAAAAGGCTTTTTATGACCTAAAGGAGATTGGTTTTCTAAAGAAAATACCGCTTCAAAGTTAGCAATATTTAAGTCATGTTCACCTAAAAAAGTTTTTATTTTTTCAAATGAATAGTCATATCCATATTGTTGTAGAGCATCTTTTTGACCCTTTGACTTGCGCTTTTCTGTATAGATCTCCCCAAAATAAGTATCTCCCAAAATGTTGATAATGCCACTTGGGGCTGAGCAAACTCTAGGTTGTACCTTCTGTGCTTGAAAACAATGATAATAAGGAATCAAGTGCTCAGCGCGATGAATATCATCTAAAAATAAAAAGAAACCAATCGTTTGGTTTTCTTCAAAGAAAGTAAGATAAATTTTTCTAAATGAGTTTGTAAGATATAAGACCTCTACTACGTTCTGTGCCATTAATGAGGTCTGAGGAAGATAAGACTTTCCTTTAAAAATAAGTTCCTTAATAAAAAAAAGTTTTTTTATTTCAACGGGGTAACTAAAAATTTTTCTAAGCAATAAAAACAAATGCTTTAACTGATTTTGGACACCTGCATTTTTTAGGGTTAAGTTATAGGTAGCAGCTCTTTTAGAGAAAATTAAAGATGCTTGCTCATTTGTACCGCAGAGCATCTTACTTAAAGCATCTTTTACATCTACTGCTTGAGTAAAAATTAAGAACTGCAATAGCTCGGTAAATGTATAACTTTCAGATGCTTTTAAACCTAAATTTTGCTGTCCAATTTGCTCACTCATTTTTTGTGGCACAACATAGACGTCTTGAGCCTTTACTTTTTTTTGTTGAAATTGTTCTAGTGCATAGTCGATGAGTAAGAGCGTTGAAACATCCTCATCAAATTCGAATTGCCATATAGCTTCATCAAAATTTGTAGTGTCGATATGTGCTAATAACTTGATTTCAACGGGTTGATACTTCATAGCTCATCACCTTTGTAATCTTTAACGTAAGCGATGTAACCCGATAAGTTATGCTCTTGGTCATCAATCCTTACTCGAAAACGGTCATGACGAATATAAAATGCATGTAAAATTTTATCTGGTCGTGCCATATACATAGCCACTTCCGGATAAAAAAATCCTGTTGTTTGAAAATCAGTTCTAAACTCAATTAATTTTTGAAGCTCTGGCATGTAAGCCTGTTCAAAAAGTGCTGTACGTCCCTGCTCTTTTAAGCGGCTAACCATTTTATAAGCAGCCATTAACATTTCTAATAAGGTCGCATACGTTGTTTTTCGGTTACGAATAAAAATAAAATGTTTTAAATAATTATTTAAACCAAAAATAAAATATTTATCTTCAGGGCATATTTTTGTAAGCTCATTGGTACAATAACTTAACCAATGGTCATGATATTTTTCGTATCTATTTTCAATAAAATATTCAAACATTAATTTAACAGTTTCTAATAATTTTTTATCCTGATTAATTTGATATAACCTTAATAAAGCTAAAGCAGCTTCACCATCATAATAAATAATTCTGAATTTTTCTTTTAAATCATAATCTGGATAATTTAATACGTGAGTTGTTGAGCCATTTGAATTTACTAATTTTAAAATACCATTTGATAATTTCTCTGCATATTTTTGATAATCAGTTTTTTGAGTAATTTCCTGATATTTAGTAAACATTAAAATAGCAGCCGCATTGGCTCCTAATTTAATTTCAAACTCCCCTTCTTTACCATCAATCATAAAAGCAGTTTCTGAATCTTTTTCTTTATAAAAGTTGGTCAGTGCATATTGGATAGCAGCATGTATTTTGGGCCAATATTCTGGCTTACTCTGCACTTCAAATGTTTCTAGCAATGCATACACTGAAGTACAGTGGCGTACCGTATTGTAGTTACGAATATTGCGATCATAGGCAGAAAAATAGCCATAGATAAATTTGCCATTTTCTTGAATTTGATCATGCAAAAATGCCGAATTTTTTTCAATTAACGACTGAAAATGCTGTTTCTTATTGCTCGAAATCGCCCTAATACCATTCGCATCATAACCGCTCGCTAAATTAATCAATTTCCCATTTTCATAAAATGCTGCGTAGGTATCAAAAGTCCAAATGTCTTGTAGCTCTTGTAGTTTAATCTGTGGTTTAGTAGCGTTATATTTTTGCTTAATTGCATAATTCAGATTTGTTTCATCAAAAAAGTTGGGTTTGTCATAGCTCAAACCTCGTATAATTGCCTTTCCATAAATCTCTTGCTCAAGAAAAGCAACTGAACATTGTTCATCAAACCCAATACCTTTACGGTAGTGGTTGTTGTGAAATTGATGATGGACCTGTTGCTCTACTACTTTCCAAGCTTGCTTCATTAAATTATATGCAACATCAATTTTTATATAATCAACAAGTGACTCATGTGCAAACTGGTCATTAATGAAGGCTAAGAATTGTATTTTTGCTTGAGAAAAGTTTGTTTTCTCACTATGCCATACGTTACATCTTTGGTCTTTAGGCCCATAAGATATAAATAAAATTGTTTCATCCTGAAAAGCGGAAGCATGTGGAGCGATATGTTCTAACCAAAGGTTCAGTTGTCTTTGGAAGTTTAAAAAAGCCGTCACTCGAAATCAGTCCCTATCCGTTATTTGTTGTTCTATAAAGTTTTCAATACATCATAACATGAACATGTGAAACGCTAAGTTAACGTATTGTTTAAACATAGAAAAAGAGCCCGAAGGCTCTTTTTCTATAAGTCGATTGTTAGATTAGAAAATGATTTGACCATTGTTGATCAAGTCATTCAATGTGACTGGACCAGTAAGGTTAGTCAATTGAAGCAATGGCGTTTCAGTGTAAGTACCTTCGATGAGTAATCCGCCATCACGGTCTACGCTGATTGTCGCAGTTTGAGTACCAGCATCATAACTTACTGTCACATATTGACCGATTGTTAAGTTAGTTTGAGAACCAATTAACAAGTTACTTAAGTCAATCTTATCAGCTTGATCATCTGTTGCAGTATCACCTACATGGAAGTCAGTCCATACATCTACACCACCACCTGTTGTATTACCACCAGTTGCGTCAGTGACACTTGCAGCTGTTAATGTGTTGTAGATCAAGGTATCAGAGCCATTACCGAGAGCAAATGTATCATTTGCCGCAGTACTTATCGCAAGGCTATTCAACTCTTGACTCAAGTTAATCGTCAATGTAGAGGCATATTCACTACCATCGATCACTGAAACCAACTTGTAATCAATCACATCAACAGTCGCATTTGCCGCACTATCTAATGGTTTATAGAAGTAAGAACCATCATTGTATAGATACAATGTGCCTTCACCTGTATTCACTCCTTGACCAGCAGCTAGCTCATAAGTGCCAGTTGTTGAGTTCATTACATAGAGCTGAGTACCTTCTACCACATCATTAGTAAGAACGTTGCCAGTAATCCAGTCTGTTTGACCATCTGGTGTGTATTGATCTAGATGAGTCGCTGTAGTTGTTACTACAGAATCTAGAGTTACTACACCTAATGAAAGCACACTTGATAAACTGAATACAACTCGATAAGTACCTGCTGTTAAATGAGGAACATCTGCCGAGAATGCCGGAGCACCCAAAACACCTGCTAATGCTGTTGCAGAACCAGAGTATGCTGTATCTACCCATGTTCCACCAACGAACTGCTGAATTGTATATCCAGTTGTTGGGAAAGCAGAAAGACTCAACGTTGCAGTGTAATTTAACTGTACATGTACATCGCTTACTGTATTAGCAGCAATCACAAACTGGTCTGAGGTTACAGTACTACTGAGCACAGGAAGTGGAATTGGGAAACCGACTAAGTTACCAATGGTCACATTACCACTTAACACGTCTACAGCAGGATCTACCACTGGTTCCATACTGATTGTTGCATCATCTGTATCAGGTGTTACTGATGGCGTTGGAAGAGTAGCATCTGCCGAAGGATCTGCTGTATTCCAAGTGACATCAACATCTGGCGAACCAACTTGAACATGTAATGTCGCGGTATCAGTTCTGCCAGTCACTGGATCTGTCACTGTGTAAGTGAAGCTATCAACTTTACCTACATTCGCCATATCCGCAGTTGCCTGATAACTATAAGTACCATCTGCATTAATAGTCAGAGTTCCGTATACCCCAATAACCGTTGCTGGAGTACCCGCTACAACTGTAGTTGTATTACCATTTTCAGCTGTAACAGCAGTTACTACTGAAGTTGTCGTAATGTAGTCCGGCACATAGTTTGTACCGTAAACCGCAGAGTTATCATCAGCAAGTACATTACCAGTTACAGGGTCAACAACCAGTACAGGCGGTTGAGTGATATCACCGTGATTCAGTGTGATATCCGCAGTAACACTACCTAGAGCTGTAAGTAATGTGTTGCTTTCCATGAACAACTCATAAGTACCGGCACTTAAGTTATCAATCTTGAATTGAACTTCGGAACCAAAGATACCTAACAAGTCAATTACGCCAGTATCAGAACTATCCGCAACTACAGTACGAGTGCCATCTGGATTTACTCGTGTTAATACCACATGTAAACCGTCGACAACCGTAGCAACCGAACCAAAGTTCACTGCAATGATGGCGTCAGTCAGATTACCTGGATCAACTGTAAATGTCGCTGTACCTTCTCTAGAACCGATAACAATTCCACCTACACCGAGTAACCAGTTATAGCTGATCGCATTATCAAGTACCTCAGTTGTTACAGGATAAACCATGTCTATTTCAGCCGAAGCAACGTTATCCATTGCATCTACTGGAAGCGGGCTAGTAATTACAGCTGGTTGAGATGGATCTGCATCGTTCCAAGTCATATCTACACTGTTACTATCGAGACGAACGTAAAGTGTTGCCTCAGAAGTGTTACCTGTTACAGGATCAAGCAAGGTGTAGGTAAATTGATCTACCTGACCTAGGTTTGCTCCGTCTACAGTTGGAGTATAGGTGTAGTTACCATCTTGGTCGATCACCAATGTACCGTATGTACCGGTGATTGTTGCACCAGCAACTGGATCAACCGCAACACCATTCACTTGAGAAATCACAGCACTGCTGCTTGCTGCATCAACTTCACCAGTGAGACTTGCATCTTTGATGACATTACCAGAGATCGGTTCAACAGAGTAACCTGCCACGATGTATGGATTATAGACATCCATCGTACCAGTTAATGTTCCGCCTAAACCTACACCGACTAAACCTTCATATCCAATGAATGCACGGTACTGACCAGCATCCAATCCTTCAAGAACAGCTGTTGGCGTACCACCGATAAGTGATAGATCAATGAGTGATGCTTCTGGGTTAGTACCACCAATCGATACCCATTCACCTGTTACTTCATCAAATTTCTGAACAACAATCGCATAATCGCTGAGTAAATCTGCTGTGATTATGGCATCGAATGTGAACGTTGCTGTACCTTCACGGTTCGGATCAACAGTAAATTCAATTGCTTCATCAGCGAGTAATTGTAAATCCAGACCAGCTAACGATACAGCTACAAGATAATTCGCACTACCTAACGCTACATCATCAGCAACAAGCAATGGCTCTGGATTAATTTCTGCGGTTACAACATTATCCACCGCGTTCACAGAGCTCAATTGAATATTGAGATTTGCTTGAGCCGTATCACCAGTTACAGGATCAGTTAATGTGTAGACAAATACATCTGTTTGACCTACGCCTGCTGCACTTGCAGTAGGAGTATAAGTGTATGTACCGTCTGGATCGATTACCAAAGTACCATACAACCCGTTGATCACAGTATCTACCGCTGTAACAGGCTGACCATTTACCGCTGTAACTACAGTCGTAGGAGTTACGATGTCTATTTCACCACTGGTATTGATATCAGTAATAACATTACCATCGGCAACTTCGGTGTAGTATCCACCTACTTGTGTTGTGTCATAAACATCCATTGTGCCTGTTAAGGTGCCAAGTAAACCAATACCTAGAAGACCGTTATAAGTCATAAATGCACGGTATTGACCTTCTTCTAACCCATCAATCACTACACCAGGTGTTGAACCTAGTAAAGTAAGATCAAGAATATCCGCTTGGCCACCACCATAAATCGCAGTCCATTGACCTGTTGCTGTATCAAATTTCTGAACAACTAGAGAGTAATCAGATAATGCATCCACTCCAATTAAAGCACTATAAGTAAAGGTCGCATTGCCTTCTTGACCAGCACCCACTGTAAAGCCAATTGACTCTGATCCTAACTGCAAATCAAGTCCAGCAAGCGATACAAGTGCTAGATAAGTGTTGCTTCCTAGTGCTGCATCATCTTGTACAAGCAATGGTTGAGGAGCAAGTACAGCTGTATCAGTGTTATCAAAGGCCAAGATACTGGAAGAACTAATCGTTACCGTACCATTTGCCGGATTCGATATATTACCTGCCACATCTGTTGCGGTTACGCTCACTGTGTGTGGACCATCTGCGAGTGTTGGCAAAGTATTGTCTGCAAGCGTCCAAGTACCATCGCCATTGTTAGTCGCTGGATAATCCACACCATCCACAGTCACGACAACTGTTGCAGTAGGATCATCGATCGTACCGGTCAATGGAGGCGTATCATCATTAGTAGTTACATCTGTGAAACCAACCACTGGTGCAACAAGATCAACGATAAAGCCATCTGTACCATCAAGTACATCGCCTGTACCCAAGTTACCAGCAAGGTCTGTATATGTACTATCAGCAACACTAATGCTTGGTGCTGTGCCTGTGCCGTCCGGTGTAAACACCGCTGTCCAGGTGATATTGTCAGTTGTAACCAACGCACTCAATGTACCACCAATAAGTGTGATATCACTTGCATCAAAGCCTGTTACTGCCTCACTGAACGTGAAGCTAATGTTCGCTGTTTCACCTGCCGCAAGAGCTAGATCATCAGTAGTAATTGCAAGTGTTGGTGGAACAATGTCTACAACAAAACCGTCTGTACCATCAAGTACATCACCTGTACCCAAGTTACCTGCAAGGTCTGTGTAAGTATTATCAGCAACACTAATGCTTGGTGCTGTGCCTGTGCCGTCCGGTGTGAACACCGCTGTCCAGGTGATGTTGTCAGTCGTAGTCAGGCCAGTCAATGTACCGCCTACAACCGTGATGTCGCTTGCATCAAAGCCTGCTACTGCCTCACTGAACGTGAAGCTAATGTTCGCTGTTTCACCTGCCGCAAGAGCTAGATCATCAGTAGTAATTGCAAGTGTTGGTGGAACAATGTCTACAACGAAACCATCCGTAGCATCCAATACATCGCCTGTACCCAAGTTGCCCAAGACATCTGTGTAACTACCATCAGTCACCGCAATGCTTGGTGCTGTGCCTGTGCCATCTGGTGTGAACACCGCTGTCCAGGTGATGTTGTCAGTCGTAGTCAGGCCAGTCAATGTACCGCCTACAACCGTGATGTCGCTTGCATCAAAGCCTGCTACCGCCTCACTGAACGTGAAGCTAATGTTCGCTGTTTCACCTGCCGCAAGTGCAAAGTCATCTGTGCTAATCGCAAGGCTTGGTGCTGTCGCATCAACAGTCACTGTACCGGTTACTGGTGTTGAAACGTTGCCTGCCACATCTGTTGCAGTCACGCTCACTGTATGTGGACCGTCTGCCAACACTGGAAGTGTATTGTCTGCAAGCGTCCAGGTACCGTCACCATTGTTAGTCGCTGGATAATCCACACCATCCACAGTCACCACCACAGTCGCAGTAGGATCATCGATCGTACCGGTCAATGCAGGCGTTGTATCGTTCGTCGATACATCTGGGAAAGTCACCACCGGTGCAACAAGGTCAACGATAAAGCCGTCTGTACCGTCAAGTACATCGCCTGTACCCAAGTTGCCCAA